>JBBDMZ010000024.1:58324-104576 GCA_040877955.1 Dehalococcoidia bacterium
GGCGTTAGCCAGGGCCACACTGGCGTTAGCCAGGGCCACACTGGCGTTAGCCAGGGCCACACTGGCGTTAGCCAGGCCCACACTGGCGTTGAGAGAGACGCCGCCTCGTAGGCGGTATCACCGGGCCGGGCTAGAGTGCGGTCATGCGCATCGTCGGCATCGACCCCGGGTTGAACGCCACCGGCTACGGCATCATCGACGTGGAGGATGACCACTGCGTCCACGTCCACCATGGCGTGGTGCGGACGCGGCCGGCTGCCGGGCTCGCGGACCGGCTCGTCGCCATCCGTGACGGGGTTCGCGCGGTCACAGGCGAATGGGGCGCGGACATCGGGGCGATCGAGTCTTCGTTTGTGGGGAACAATGCCCGCAGCGCACTGGCACTGGGCCACGCACGCGCCGCCGCCATCCTCGGACTCGCCGACGCGGGACTGGCGGTGCATGAGTATGCGCCCGCGCTCGTGAAGCAAACCGTCGTGGGATACGGCCGCGGCGAGAAGTCGCAGGTCGCGACGATGGTGCAACTCCAGCTCGCGCTCAGCGCCGTGCCCACCCCCGCCGACGCCGCCGATGCGCTCGCCGTGGCGCTCACGCACTGGGCGCACGCCCGGCTGGCGGCCCGACTCTAACTACATGACCTGGACATCGATCGATCCGACCAGCGTTTCGCCGCTCGGCCGCAGAGCCCACACCATGACTGCGTAGTCCTTGCGACGGAGATCCGGCGCCCGGAATTCCCCGAGGCCGTCGACATCGGCGGGCGGGGGCAAGAACTCGACCGTGTCTGCTGGCGCCTCGTATACGAAGCGTTCTCCACTCTGCGCGTACCTTAGTTCGCTGCGGAATCCCGTTTCGTCGTCGAAGCGGTCTTCCCAGGTGATGCAGCGTGTGTCGGAGTAGTCGGTGCCATCCGGATTCGGGAGACGCCCGAGGTGGACGCCTAGCTGGCGTTCCGGGCCTACGCAACCATCGGCGAGGACGGGATGATGCTCGCACGTTCGCCACAGCTCGCCGCCGAGCCTCTCGCCGGAGGTCGAAACCACCGTTGCCATGAATTCGCCCTGGAAGCACGCGTCCGTTCCACTGAACGGGGGCACCGCGCCGCCTGGCAGAGTGAGCGGGCTCCCGCCGACCAGGTCCAGCGAGACGACTTCCGTGGCGGGATGGAACAGCCCGACCTTGCCGTGCTCGACGAGCAGCCTGTACTCCGCAGCTGGGTCGGCGCTCTCCCACAGGAGGCACGCCTGGTCGCCGATGCGCCCGAGCATCACGGGATACCCCACGTCCTCGCTCACTGGACGGCACTCTGGCTCAGGGGTGGGATTGGGCGATGGCGCCATGGTCGGCGTCGCCGTTGGGGAGGGAACGACTGCGGCCGTCTCCTCCGAAGGGCTCCCACCGCGGCAAGCGGCGACGCCCAGCCCGAGACAGACCGCGATCCACCCCAACCTCATCCACATGACCGTACCAACGACCGCGCGAGCGACAAAGTTCCTAGGGCGAGCCTCCGAGCAGCTTTACCACCGCACCCGCCAGCCGCTCGTATTCCTCGGGCTCGTTGTAGACCTGCGCCGAAATGCGCAGGATGCGGCGCCTTCGCGCGAACCAGAGCACGGGCACTTCAATTCCGTGCTCGTCCAGGAGCGCCGCCTGCAGATCGTCGCGCTCGAACCCCGTCCACAGCCGGCCAACCCCGTCCGCACTCAACGGGATCGCCGCCATGCTGCCGAGCATCTCTTCCGGACAGGGCGCCTCTACCCCTAGCCGCCCGAGCAGCATGCGCCGGGCGGCCACCACCTTGTCGTGGTTCGAGGCGCGGATTTCGTCCCAGCCGCCGGGGAGAAGGCTGCCGACGTAGCGGATGGCCTCGGGGACGCTCAGGTACGCGGTCGGGTCGCCGGTGCCGGTCCAATCGAACTCCGCGTGGAAGCGGGAGCGGTCATCGCCCCTGCGATTGGCGCCGTGGCTGATGACTGTGGGGCGCACCCGGTCGCGGAAGTCCTCACGGACGTAGAGGAAGCCGGCGCCCTTCGGCGAGCACAACCACTTGTGGCAGTTCCCCGCGTAGCCCGCCGCGCCGATGGCGGCGACATCGACGTCGAGCATGCCTGGTGCGTGTGCGCCGTCGACGATCGTCTCGACATCGTGCGTGGCGAGCTCGCGCACGATACGCGCGATGGGGAAGACGAGCGCCGTCGGGCTGGTCACGTGGTCGATCAGCGCGAGCCGCGTGCGAGGCGTGGCCGCCGCGAGGATGGCGCCCACGACCTCTTCGTCGCCCGGCAACGGGAACGGCACGGGCGCGACCACGACCTCCGCGCCAGCCCGGGCGGCGACCGCCTCGAGGGCGTTGCGGCAGGCGTTGTAGGCGTGGTCGGTCAGGAGCACCTGGTCGCCGGGGGCCAGCGGGAACGATGACAGGAATGCGTTCACGCCCGTGGTTGCGTTCGGCACGAAGGCGAGGCCCGCCGGGTCTGCGCCGACGAACGCGGCCAGCGCCTGCCTTGCCTCATCCAGCAGCGCTTCCAGGTCGCGACCGAGGAATTGCACTGGCTGGCGTTCCATCCGCTCGCGCAAGGCGGACTGTCGGGCGAGCACGGCGTGCGGGCAGGCGCCGTACGACCCGTGGTTGAGGAAAGCCACGTTGGGGTCGAGTTGCCAGTGCTTACGGAGCGACACCTCTGCATCCTACCGTCTCGTCCGGAGCCTGATCACTCGCACCAGAAAGGCACGGAAGCCTGTTAAAGATATGTAAGAATCATCTCAATCACGCCTTAACCCATCTCTGGTAACTATCGATCTATAGCCGATAATGAGATCAGCAAACAGGTCAACAGCCCTCAAGGAGCCCCGCCCCATGAGTGGAATCTTCTACGACTCACAGTCTCGCCGCCTTCGCAAAGTGCGGGGCCAGGCTGACCCTTCGTGGACCCTCGTCACCCACAACCTCGAAGCCGGGGAGCACCAGTGCCGGCGCATCCTTCGTGAGTGGGTCTCACCCGAGGACCTTCGCACGATCGACTTCTCGACAGCGGATCATCAGCAGCGCAGCGCCTGACCTACAATCCCCGCGTGGCCGCCGACGCAATCGCGGAACTCCTCGCTGACCTTGACCGTTCTCCCGAGCCCCGTGCCGCCCGATTCGATGGGGGCGGCGCGCTCGCAGGCCGTGTGGCCGTCCTCCCCGCTGCCTTCAATCCCCCAACGATCGCGCACGCCCACCTTCTCGACCTGGCCCTGGCTGAGCCCGGCCTGGACGCCACCGCCGCGCTCCTCAGCACCCGAAATGTGGACAAAGGTGTCGACGGGGCAACGCTGGCGCAGCGGATCGAGATGCTGCTGGCGATGGCGCGGTCACAACCACTCGCCGTGCTCGCCACGAACCAGGCGCGCCTGGCCGACCAGTCGCGCGCGCTCGAGGGCTCCTTCCCCGGGTGCGGCTTCGACTTCGTGGTTGGCTACGACACGCTCGTGCGCCTGTTCGACGAGCGATACTACACCGACATGGCCTCGGAGCTTGCCCCTTTCTTCGCCCGGCACCGGCTGATCGCGACAAACCGCGCGCAGCACTCCGTGGAGGAGGTCGAGCGCTTCGTCCGCGACCACCCGCTCGCGGCGGAGCACGGCGACCGCGTCCTTGTGCGCGCCCTGGACGAGAGGCCCGCTTCGTACTCCTCCACCGCATCGCGTAACCATGCCGCGAGTGGCGCGGAACTGCCGCAAGTCCCTCCCCCGGTCGCCCGTTACATTCGTGCCCATGGGCTTTACCAGTAGCTGCGACGCGGGATGGATGCGGACGGTGGTTCGGAGGGCCACGATCCCTCCCTCACCCCCGGCCCCTCTCCCAGAGGGAGAGGGGAGTCGTTGTCTCTCCCCGGTTCACCCAGTCAGCGATGCGATGTCCGGGCCGCCTTCGGTCGCGAGGACGCCGCGTTCCACGAGCGCGGTCACCTCGGCGTCATCCATGCCCAGGAGCTCGGCGAGCACGTCGCGCGTGTCTTCGCCGAGGTCGGGGGGCGGGCCTTTAATGCCGGTCTCGCTGCGGCTCAGGCGCACAGGCGTATTGGCGATGGGGATCGTCCCGGCCGTCCGGTGAGTGACCTCGCGGACCATCCCCCGCGCCTGCACCTGCGGGTCCGCGATGGCCTGGGGCACGGTGTTGAGCGGGCCGCAGGGGATGTCGGCGGCCATGAGCTGCTCCAGCCACTCGGCCGTGGTCCGTGTCCGGAAGGCGGCCACGAGCATCGGCTCGAGCTCAGAGTGACGCGCGGTGCGCTTCGGGCCTGTGTTGAAGCGAGGGTTGTCGATGAGCTCCGGCAGGTCGAGGATGCCGCAGAGCAGGCCCCACTGGTCGCTGCCGCCGAAGGCGAGCGCCAGCACGAGGTAGCCGTCGGACGTCGGGAACGCCTGGAACGGGGTGGCGCTGGGGTGGCGCGTGCCGAGCGGCTCCGGCGCCTCTCCTGTGATGTGGTAGCGGGCGATTGCGTTCTCGAGGACGCTCACCTGGCAGTCGAGCATGCTGATGTCGACGGCCTGGCCGCGGCCGCTGAGGCTGCGTTCATGGATGGCCGCGAGGATGCCGATGGCAGTGTACAGGCCGGCCACGATGTCGCCGTACGAGACCCCGGGCCGCACGGGCGGCCCTCCCGGCTCGCCCGTGATGGACATCACGCCGCCCATCGCCTGGACGATGATGTCGAGGGCCGGCCGCTCGCGGTAGGGGCCGGTCTGGCCGAATCCCGAGGTGCTGGAGAGGATGATGCGCGGGTTACGGGCGGCCAGCGCCTCGTAACCGATGCCGAGCCGGTCCATCGTCCCCGGCGTGAAGTTCTCCATGACCACGTCGACCTGCTCGGCCATGCGCAGGAAGAGCTCGCGGCCCTCGTCCGTGGCCAGGTTGATGCCCACGCTGCGCTTGCCACGGTTGATGCTGAAGAAGTACCCGCTCCAGCCGTTCTGGTAGGGCCCGGTGGTGCGCGCGACGTCCCCGAAGGGCGGCCGCTCGACCTTGATCACGTCCGCCCCCAGGTCGCACAGCACCATGGATGCGTACGGCCCGGCCAGCACCCATGTCAGGTCCAGGATCTTGATGTCCTCGAGAGGTCTGCTCATACGGGCATTGAACCGCTCGGCCGTCCCTCGCGCTATCTCGCTCGCCACCACCCGCTCACCGGAAGTCCACCATTCGTTCTAATGAGTTTCTGATTGGGGACTGGCGGGGTTGTGGCGAAGTTACAGGTGGGAACGCCTCGCGTTGCCGAAAGGGCAAACCCGGCGAAAGCCGGCGACGCGAAGCCACGGGTCCTCCCTCGACGGACAGAGAAGGGCAGCCGGGCCGCCGAACCGTAAGGCTCCAGTCCCTATCCAACTGGAGGCATCCTTTGCTCGCCACGTCTTTGCCCCGTCCGTTCCTCCCGCTCGCCATCGCTCTCCTCGCCATCCTGGCGGCGATTGCCGCCGGGCTCGCTAGCCCCGGGAAGTCTGAAGCCAAGAGCGTATGGTGCTCCGGCGACCCGGCCATCATTGTGAACGGCTCGGTCGTGTCCATCACGGCCCACATGCCGCTCGACCGCCTGCGCGACATCGACCACGTCGAGTTCGTGTTTCACGTCCCGTCCAACGCGAAGGTGACGGCGGTGATCAACGACAGCGTGCTGTTCAAGGCGAAGATCATTGTCAAGAAGGATCTGCCGGCGGCGCGGGGCCTTTTCGGAACACCCGTGGTGGTTGACATGACGGTGCAGCACGAGGGCGACGCGTTCCCGGTGGCAGTCACCACGATCGTCGTAGGGAAGGGCACGAAACTCTGGACGGAAGGTACGTCGTCCACGCCGCTCACCGTTCGTACTACCGGCTTGCTCAATCTCCGGCTCTTTTGAGCGGAGGTTCGGCCGTCGAAGATCGAGATGGGCCGTCCGTGCACAACCGTTCCGACCGACTCGTCGCGCTTGTCGTCGCTGTAGTTTCAGCGACGGCTTTCGCGTGCGTGGCGGTGGTGTTGTTCGGGTCGGAACTGAGGGCGACGGGCGGCGAGGCCGTCGCTGCCGCCTTCCTCGCTCCATTGCTGGTTGCCGGGAGGGTCTTCCCCGTCCCGCTGGCCCACCGGCGGCGGATGGTTACGGACACAGCTCCCCTGTTCGCGGTGGCGCTCGTGCTCCCGCCGTGGATAGCGGCCGTCACGATACTCCCGACGATTGGTGTGGCCGAGTTCCTGAGTGGGAAGCGCCAGGGCCAACTGGATTGGCGCCAGGTGGCGTTCAACTCATCCCAGGCGGTCCTGGGCGTGCTTGCCAGCTCGGGCGTTTTCCAGGTCCGGGCGCCTGAGGGGCTCGGCGGGCAGGACGGCCGGGCGCTGTTGGCGGTAACGGCCGCGGCGCTCACGATGCTCGTCGTCAACGACTTGCTGGTGTTCGCCGTTGTATGGGCACAGGTGGGGCTCCGCTTGGGCCGCATGGCGGCCGACTTCCTTCGCGGCCGCAGCGACCTCCCGTATGACCTTGCGCTGTATGGCGCCGGGCTGGTGGCGGCGCTCATCGGGACGGTGAACCCGTGGCTTGTGGCGCTGCTCGGAGTACCTCTCCCGGTCCTCTATCGCGCGATGCAGGCGCGCGTGGCCCTCCGCGAGCAGACGCGCGAGGCGGTGATCGCGCTCGCAGACACGGTGGATGACCGCGACCCCTACACGTTCGGCCACTGCAAACGCGTGGCCGAGCTCACCGAGAAGATCTGTCTGCAACTTGGCCTCCCGCGCGATCAGACCGACGAGATCGTGCTGGCCGCGCGCGTGCACGATGTCGGCAAGATCGGTATCCGCGATGCGGTGTTGCTTAAACCCGATCGGCTCACGGACGAGGAATTTGCTCACATCAAGGAGCATCCGGAGATCGGCGCTCGGCTGACCGCCCGCTTCCCCGAGTTCGCGAAGGGCACCCGCTACATTCGCCACCACCATGAGAAGTGGGATGGGAGCGGCTACCCGATGGGCTTGCGTGGCAAGGACATTCCTCTCGGCGCTCGCGTCATCGCCGTGGCCGACACCTACGACGCCATCACGTCCACGCGCGTCTACCGGGAGGGCCTCACGGAAGACTTCGCTCGCGCGGAGATGGCACGCGTGGCGGGGCGGCAACTCGACCCGGACGCGACGCGCGCGTGGTTCGCCGTCCAGTCCTGGGAGTGGCCCTCGGCGTCCGCGGAGGCGGCCTGAGGTTACGCCCGCTCCCGCACGAACTCGGCGACCACGTCCATGGCTTCGGCCCAGGCTTCGGTTTTGCCGCGGCCGCTGACGCCCTTGCGGGGCTCAAGGGAGTGGTCGCCGTCCTCGAGCCAGTGGAAGGTGATTGACGGTGAGAGGGTGTATCCAGCGACATCGTCCCGGGTGCCGAACTGGTCGCGCGTGCCCTGGACGATGAGCGCCGGGGTGCGAAGAGCCTCGAGGTGGGCGACCCGGGGCTTCTCCGGACGCCCGGGCGCGTGGAAGGGATAGCCGAGGCAGACGAGCCCACGCACGCTCAGCTCGTCCGCGACCATGCTCGCCATGCGGCCGCCCATGGATTTCCCGCCGACGAAACAGCGTTCGCCGCCGCCCAACTCCCGCACCACCGCCCGCCAGGTGTCCAGGAGCACGGCCTCACGGTCAGGCGCGCCGCGGCGCCCCTCGGTACGGCGCCGGACCATGTAGGGGAACTCGAACCGCGCGGCTCTCAGTCCGCGTTCGCCAAGGCCTTTCGCGAAGACCTCCATGAAGGGGCTGTCCATGGCCGCGCCGGCGCCATGCGCGAGCACGAGCACCGGCCCACCCTCGGGCCCGTCGAACAGCAGCTCGATGGCCACGAATTACTGCCCGGGGCCGTTGCGGTAGCGGTCGCCGCTGATCTGCTCGAGCTTGCGCCAGTGGTGCTCGGTCTGGATGCGCCGGATGGTGCCTGAGCGCGAGCGCATGACGAGCGACTCGCTCGTGGCGCCTCCCGCCACGTACTCGACACCTTTCAGCAGGTCGCCCGTGGTCACGCCGCTGGCGGCGAAAAAGACGTCGTCGCTCTTCACCAGGTCGTTGATGGTGAGGATCTTTTCGAGGCTGAGACCGTGGTCGCGGGCGAAAGTGATCTGCTCCTCGTCGCGCGCCCAGAGGCGGCCCTGGAAGTCGCCCTCGAGACACTTCAGCGCACATGCGGCGATGACGCCCTCGGTCGAGCCGCCGATGCCGAGCATCATGTCCACGCCCGTGCCTTCGAGCCCGGCGGAGACGGCGGCGGGCTGGTCGCCGTCGGTGATGAAGCGGATGCGCGCGCCCGCGGCCCGCACCTGGTCCGCGATGTCGGTGTTGCGGTCCCGGTCGAGGATGACGACGGTCACTTCCTCGACGGCAAGTTCCTTGGCGCGAGCGACCTGGCGGATGTTCCACTCCACCGGTGCGGAGATGTCGATCATGCCCTTGGCGGCGTGGCCGACCGCGATCTTCTCCATGTAGAACACGTCGAGCGGGTTGAAGAGCGCGCCGCGGGGCGCGGCCGCGATGACGCTCACGGCGCCGGACCGCCCCTGGGCTGTGAGGCGCGTGCCCTCGAGAGGGTCGACGGCCACGTCGACCTGGGGGCCGCGGCCGTTGCCCACGCGTTCGCCGTTGTAGAGCATGGGCGCTTCGTCCTTCACGCCCTCGCCGATAACGATGAGGCCGTCCATGTCCACCGTGTCCATCATCATGCGCATGGCGCTCACGGCGGCGGCGTCCGCGCCGTTCTTGTCGCCGCGGCCGACCCAGCGGGACGCGGCCAGGGCCGCCGCCTCGGTGGTTCGGACCAGTTCCATGGCGATGTTGCGGTCCGGGACCTGTTCGTTCCTCATCGTTCTGCTCCAGCCGTGTGTTCGACTGCGAACGGGCCGTATGGCCCTGCATTCGCCCGCAGCCTCAGGGGTTGATGCCGAGCTCGGCCGCGGCCGGCTTCAGAGACTCGGCGAGGAAGAGGATGTGCTCATCGAAGTCGACACCGAGATCGGCGGCGCCCTTGACCAGGTCGTCGCGGATGACGGACCGGGCGAAGCCCTTGTCCTTCATCTTCTTACGCACAGACGCGGGCTCGATGGAGGAGAGGGACTTGTCCGGTTTGACCAGGGTGCACGCGATGATGAAGCCGCTCAGCTCGTCGCAGGCGAAGATCGCGCGGTCCATCTGCTGTGTGTACTCGAGGCCGAGGAACGGCGCATGACAGAGGATGGCGTAGCGGATGTCCTGGGGCACGCCGCGCTTCTCCAGGATCTTCGAGCCTTCCTCGGGGTGAAGGTCCGGCGTGGGGTGGATCTCCCAGTCGAAGTCATGCAGGAGGCCGACGATCCCCCACTTTTCCTCGTCTTCGTGATAGAGGCGCGCGTACCCGCGCATGGCGGCCTCCACGGCGATGCCATGCTTGCGAGTGCGCTCTTCCTCTGAGTATTCGAGGAGGATCTTCCACGCGTCGTCCCGGTGCATGCCCACCCCCTCCTGAATGGTGCGAGGCGATCCTACCAGAGCGGCCAGCGATCGGTCGCCTGTTTTGGGGGCTTGCACTGGCCCGGCTCGTTGTCCCGTGGCGGCCATTCGCCTCTGCCCGTAGACTCGGCCGAGGAGGTGGACGCATGGCCAACCTGCCCGGCATGGGCAATCCCCCGACGATGGCGGCCCAGTACGCGGCACTCGTGGACCGCGTGCTGTTGTACTCCAGCCGCGCGGTCGATGGCCTCACTGTCGAGCAGCTTTGCGACACGAAGGGCGGCGTCACGAACTCGGTCGGCTGGGACGTCTGGCACGTTGTGCGCACGATCGACAACATCATCCACTTCGTCTTCGAACGTGAGCAGCCGGTCTGGCTGCAACAGGGCTTCGACACGCAGTGGGGCCTGCCGCGCGTCGACCAGGGCACCGGCCAGGACCCGAACGATGCCTACTCGCTCCGCTTCCCCGAGCCGAAGGAGTTCGACCGCTACACCGTGGAGGTGCAGAAGGCGGTGGTCCCACGCATCGCGGCCATGAGCGACGACTACCTCTCCCATGTGCTGTTCATTCGCCCCTGGGGGGAGATACCGCGCATGGAGGCGATCGGACATGGCCTCATCGGCCACGGCAACGGCCACCTCGGTCGTACATCGCTGGCACGGACGCTGTGGGGGCTGCCAGGGCTGGGGTTTTAGGACCCGTCGCTGACGCTCGGGGCTCTGATGGAGGCGTTGGGGTGAGGGGAGGGACCCGTCGCTAACGCTCGGGGCTCTGATCAGTCCGAAAGGAGCTCGCCTTCGAGCAAGCCCATGAGGTACACGTCCATGTACTTGCCGTACTTGAAGTGTGCCTGGCGGCGGCGGGCTTCCACCTGGAACCCGACCTTCTCGTAGACGTGGCGTGCGCGCTCGTTCCCCGCGTAGACCTCCAGCTCGATGCGGTGCAGGTTCATGTGCTCGAAGCCGAAGCGGCACAGTACTCGCATGGCGTCGGTTCCGTACCCTCCGTCCCAACTGGCCTTGTCGCCGATGGCTATGCCGAGCGAGGCCTGTCGATTCTCAGGGCGGTTATCGCCCAGATCGCAGCCTCCGATATATGCCCCGTCCGCCTTCCTCAGGATGGCGAAGCTCGCGTTCGCGTACGACGGCAGGCTGTGCGAGTCGATGAACTCGCGCTGGCTCTTATGCGAGAGCGGGTAACGCAGCGTGAGAAACTCAGTGACCTCCGGGTCGTTGAACCACTGGTAGCTCAGGGGTTCGTCTTCGGGCTCGCGTGCCCGCAGGCGGATGAGGCGGCCTTCAAAGGGTGATTCCATGGTGACCTCCAGGATGAGTGCGTTATCCAGCGGCCACAGAGGGCCGCGACTCCTTGTTACGAAGCGGCCACGGAGGGCCGCGACTCCTTGTTACGAAGCGGCCCCGGAGGGCCGCGACTCCTCGACCAATTCGCCGCGGAGGAGGCCCATGACGACAATGTCGCGATGGCGGCCGTAGCGGTAGTCCGCTTCGCGCCGGCAGCCCTCCACCTTGAACCCGATCTTCTCGTACACGCGCTGCGCACGAGGATTGTCGTCGAAGACGTTCAGCTCGATGCGGTGCAGGTTCATGTGCTCGAACCCGAAGCGGCAGAGCACGCGCATGGCGTCCGTACCGTAGCCGCCGTTCCAATAGCTCTTCTCACCGATCGCGATTCCCAGCGACGCGCTCCGGTCCTCCGGCGAGCTCCCGTGCAGCCCGCACCAGCCGATGTGCTCGCCCGCCAGCGTGTCCATTGAGAACAGGGCGAGCTCGAAGCTCGTCGGCGCCACGCTCTCCAGGTAGTTCCGCTCGAACGCCACCGAGATTGGGTACCGCATCATCACGTGCTGCGTGACCTCGGGGTCGTTCAGCCAGCGGTGGTAGCGGTCGAGGTCATCGACCTCGCGCGCCCGCAGGCGGACGAGCTGGCCTTCGAATGGGGACTTCATGCCGACCTCCAACGTTCAATCCTCGTCCAGCGGCCACAGAGGGCCGCGACTCCTTCGCCCAAACAAAAAGCCCACCGTTTCCAGTGGGCCTCTGCCTGGTGCGTCTAGGGTTCGGCGGCTACGCCGTACTTGCACCAGCAGAGGCCCGCGGACCGGTGGCGGTCGCATTGGCGGTAATGCTGACGTGCACGAGCGTGTGTGCCATGTTGCCCGGAACAGTACCAGAACGAAGCGTTGCCGCACAACGGATCCGGGCCGAACGACAAATCGGAAATCGACAACTGGAAATCGACAATCGACAATCCGCCCATGGCCACAGAAGACGAGTACCGCCGCATCGCCCTCTCGCTGCCTGAGGTGATCGAGGAGAACCACTACGGCTCGCCGTCGTTCAAAGTCGGCAAGACCTTCCTTAGCCGCCTCCGCGAAGACGGGGAAAACGTCGTCCTGCCGATGCCCATCGACGAGCGGGATTTCTGGATCGAGCAGGAGCCGAACATCTTTCACGTCACCGAGCACTATCAGAAGTGGGCGGGAGTGCTGGTGAGACTGGCCGAGGTCGAGCCCGAACGGCTCGAGGAGCTCTTGCACGGCGCCTGGCTGCACGTGGCCAAGCCGGCGGTGCGCAAACGCCACCCGGAGCTCGCGAGCGGGTAGACCCCGCGATCCCCTACAAGCGCTCCACGCGGACGATCGGAATCTGCCGC
This sequence comes from Dehalococcoidia bacterium, assembly GCA_040877955.1. Taxonomy (GTDB): domain Bacteria; phylum Chloroflexota; class Dehalococcoidia; order Tepidiformales; family Tepidiformaceae; genus JBBDMZ01. Next base: position 70,467 of record JBBDMZ010000024.1, read on the forward strand.
GGGGGGTTGGGCGCTGCCTCGGCCGTCATCCTGTCCAGTACTGGCTGGAGCCGCGGCTCCCGGTCGGCGAACCGTGCGAGTAGCCGCTCACTCTCCTGTTCGCTCATGAGGACGGCCGTTGCGCGGTGTGTCTCGGCGCCGATTTCCAGGGTGATGTCCGGGTTCGCGGCCATGTTCCAGTACCACTGCGGCACCTGCGGGCGGCCGGCGTTCACGGTGTGGATGTACATCTGGTCGCCATCCATGGTATAGCCGACGGGCGTCGTCCGGGGCTCGCCCGTCTTCCGGCCGGTGGTTGTCAGCAAGAGAAGAGGGAGGCCTTTGAACCGGCCCGACACGATTTCGCCCCCGTTCGCGCGGAACTCCTCGATGAGCTGCAGGTTGAAGTCGGACTGTGCCATGGTCCCTCCTCGGAGTGCGCGTTTTGCGGCGTGGTTCATTCAACCACCGGGGAAGAGGCCGGAGTAACTGGAAAGGTGGCTAGTGCCGCACCCGCGCCGACAGTCGCCTGCGGCACAACCGGTAACGCGACGAGGCCCCACCTCACGGCGGGGCCTCTCGCCTATCCGCTAACCGCTACGAGATGAACAGCGGCGCCAGCACGAGCGTGATTGTGCTCAACAGCTTCACGAGGACGTGGAGCGCCGGGCCGGCCGTGTCCTTGAACGGGTCGCCCACGGTGTCGCCGACGACCGCCGCCGAATGGACTTCCGTGCCCTTGCCAACGACCGTGCCGTCGTCGTTTTTGAGCCCGCCCGACTCAATGAACTTCTTGGCGTTGTCCCAGGCGCCACCGGCATTGTTGAGGTAGGTCGCGACGAGCACGCCGCCGATGGTGCCCACCATCAGCAGGCCGGCGACCGACGACCATCCCTCGTTGCCGTCGCCGCCAAACGCGTAGCGGAAGATGAGGCCGACGGCGACCGGCATGCCGATCGCGAGGAGGCCCGGCGCGATCATCTCGCGCAGCGCCGAACGCGTGGTGATGTCCACGGCGCGGGCGTAGTCGGGGCGCACCTCGCCGGTCATGATGCCCGGGTTCTCCCGGAACTGGCGGCGCACTTCTTCGATGATGCCGCCGGCTGCCTTGCCGACCGCCCGGATGGCGAGGGAGCTGAAGAGGAACACGAGCATCACGCCCAGCAGCGCCCCTACGAAGACCTCCACCTGGGCGATGTTGACGGGCATGATGCGTGGCAGTGGCAGCGGGCTGCCCGTGTCGAGGAAGGGCCGAGCCTGTGCTTCAGTGATGTCACCGTCGTCGACCTTGCGGCCGAGGATGGCGGCCGTCTCCTCGCGATCGGCCGTCCGGAGGCTGTCTTCGTCCGCCTCGGAGAAGGCGTCGTCGTCATCCACTTCCTCTCGCAGCGCAGTCAGCGCGAGGTCGTAGTCAGACACCCTGGCCGTGAAGTCCGCACGGACGTCGGCCCCTTCTGGGACGAGGTTGTTGCCCTGCTGCAGGGTGACGTACCGCTCGGCATCGTCGCCGGCGATCTTGCCCATCTCGACCCGCACCTCGTCGAGGTACGCGGTGAAGAGCAGGAAAGCGGCGAGCGCTGCTGAGCCGACGGCGTAGCCCTTGGTGAGCGCCTTCGTGGTGTTGCCCACGGTGTCGAGCTGGTCGGTGATCTCACGGGCCTGGGGATCGGTCCCCTCCGCCATCTGGGTGATGCCACCAGCGTTGTCGGTGATCGGACCGAAGGTGTCCATGGCGAGCACGTACGCCGCGGACATGAGCATGCCCATGGTGGCCACGGCCGTGCCGAACACACCGGTGGAGACGCTGTTCACGTTCTCCAGGTCCGCCTGCTCGCCGAGCACGAAGGCGACGACAAGGCCGAGGCCCACGGTGATGGCGGTGACCGCGGTCGTCTCGAAGCCCACCGCCGTGCCGATAATGATGTTCGTGGCCGAGCCCGTCTTGCTGGCCTGGGCGATCTCTTGCACGGGGCGCCAGGCGCCGGCCGTGTAGTACTGCGTGATGTAGACGAACGCGATGCCCACGGCTATGCCGACGAGCCCGCAGAAGAAGAACCAGTACCACGCGTCGTCGAGCATGGCCCAGGTCGTGAGGGCAAGCCCACCGATGCTGAGCACCGTGATCGTCCAGTAGCCGCCGTTGAGGGCGCCCATCGGGTCCTTGATGCGGTTCGCCCAGAACGGGACCGTGATCATGCCGACGATCGTGGCGAACACGCCGACCGAACGGAGGACGAGCGGGAAGAGCACCCACTCGATGTCGCCCGTCGCGACGTAGATAGAGGCACCGAGGATCATCGCGCCGATGTTCTCCGCGGACATCGACTCGAAGAGGTCCGCGCCGCGGCCCGCGCAGTCGCCGACGTTGTCGCCCACGAGGTCCGCCACCACGGCGGCGTTGCGGGGGTCGTCCTCGGGGATGCCGGCTTCCACCTTGCCGACGAGGTCGGCGCCGACGTCGGCGGCCTTGGTGTAGATGCCGCCACCGAGCTGAGCGAAGAGGGCCACGAAGCTGGCGCCGAAGCCGAAGCCGACGATCAGGAAGGGCGTCTCTTGCACCGTGTGGCCGAGGAGGTTGCTGTAGACGGCGAAGATGCTCGCGACACCGATCAGGCTGAGGGCCACGACGAGGAAGCCGGAGACCGCGCCGCCGCGCAGGGCCGTGTTGATCGCGTCCGCGAGGCTGTTCTGCGCGGCGCTCGCAGTGCGCCCGTTCGCTCGCACCGCGATTGACATGCCAATGAAGCCGGCCACGCCCGAGGCGAGTGCGCCCACGATGAACGCGACCGCGGTGAGTACTCCTGCCTCCGTGTCTTCCTTGAAGATGCCCACGACGACGCCGACGATGATCGACGTCACCAGGGCGAGAATGCCGATCGTTCGATACTGGCGGCTGAGGAAGGCGTTTGCCCCCTCCAGGATGGTCCCCGCGACCTCTTGCATGGCCGGCGTACCCTTGTCCCTTTTCAGGACGTCGTACGCCAGCCAGATCGCGAACAGGACCGCCGCGACAGACGCCGCGGGGATCATGATCTGGGCCAGGAGCATGGTGGCCTCCCCTTCGAAATGGGCTGAATTTGGTGTTTGCCCGCTGTCCCTTTCGGGCACACCGAACCAGCGGCCGCCCCGAAGACGCGCCGTAGCGACCGAAATCTAGCAGGCAGTGCTTTTACGGGGAACTAACCTTCTCGGTCAGTCGTGACGGCATTGAGCGCGCTGGCCAGGGCGGCCAGGCTCGCCCGCACGGTGGCCGCAGTCGCGGGATCCAGGGCGTCGCCTGGCACGAGCTTTCGGCGCAGGAAGGGCTCCGTCTGAGAGGCCTCCACGAGCACGCGCGCGGACATCATGGTGAGCGTTTCTGCGAGCGACGCCTGTGCGTGACTGCCGCCAGAAGGGGAGGCATTCAACAGGATGACGGGCGTGTCGATCAGTTCGCCAGACGAGACAAGCCAGTCGAGCGCGTTCTTGAGCGAGCCGGGGACCCCATGGGCGTATTCCGGACTGGAGATGACAACGCCATCTGCGGCGGCTGCTGCTGTTCGCCATTCACGCACGGGCTCGGGCGGGACGTCGCCCTCGCCGTCCATGTCGGGGTTGAAGTGCGGCAGCCTGGCGAGCCCCTCGTAAAACCGGAACTCCATGCCCGGCGGCGCCACGCTTGCCGCAGCTCGTAGCAGGGCTGTGTTCGATGAGTCTCGCCGCAGGCTCCCCGCGATCGTCAGCACCTTCATTTGTCCGTCGCCTCCTGGCCGCCCGGCGATCGTACGTCCTTGGCCTCGAGCGGCACTGTGAAGCGAAACGCAATCCGGGGGAAGGCCGCGCGGATGTACCGCTGCCGGGGAGCCGGCAGGTTACCAAATCGACAATCGACAACCGACAATCGACAATCCCACAGTGCGCGAAGTTGCGGAGCTGAACGGGGACGGGATTGCGGGGGAGCTGCGCGAGTCGATCCACATGATCAACGAGGCGCTCGGGTCGCCGGTGTCGTTCCGGCCGGTGGACTGGACGGTGGAGCGGCGCGAGGGAGGCGACGCAGCCGTCCAGGAGGGCGTTGAGCTGACACGCGAGCTCGGGGCGGCCATGAAGTACCCCACGGTCACGAAGACGATCAGCCCGAACCAGCTCCTGCGAGACGAGCTCGACCTCGCGGTCATCCATCGCCCCTGCCGCACGTACCCGGGCGTGAGCACCAACTACACGGGCGCCATCGACCTCCACGTCGTGCGTGTCGCGACGGGGGGCACGTACGAGGACGCGGGACGGCGCATCGGTTCCACCTCCGCGGTGAGCATCCGCATCATGGAGCGGACTCCCGTCGAGCACGCCGCCCATTTCGCCTTCCGCCTGGCCGAGCGCCACCGCCACGATGTCGTGAGCACGAGCAAGTACACGATCCAGCGTGCCGCCGACGGGCTCTTCGAGGACATCGTGGATGAGGTGGAGCAGGAGTACCGCAACACGCGGCACACGCGCGAACTGTTCGACGCGTTGCTGGCGAAGCTGATCATGTACCCGGAGCGCTACGACGTGATCATCACGCCGAACGAGTACGGCGACTTCCTCAGCGACGCCGTCTACGGGCTGATCGGCTCGATCGGGCTCGGTGCGAGCGCGTCGTACGCCTTCACGCTGAGCCACCAGCCATGCATCGGCATCTTCGACCCCGCGGGCGGGACCGCGCCCGACATCGCGGGCAAGGGCATCGCGAACCCCTCGGGGGCGATCGAGGCGTACGGATACCTGCTGGAATACTGCGGCCAGTTCAATATGGGCAAGCGCCTCGTGGACGCCGTGCACGACTGCATCGCCGCAGGCGAGAAGACGGGCGACCTGAGCGGCACGCTGAACACACGCGAGTACACGGAAGCCGTCATCCGCCGGGCGATCCCGGTGATCTGAACGCGGGGTTTACCGGTTTCGGGGAGCGGCGTAACGGCTCCACGTTTCCGGATACTACGTACTCGTGACCTGGCTCAATGCCCTCCTCTTGCGTATCCCCTGGTACGTCACCGCTATGGTGGTGGCGGCGGGTGTAGTCGTGGGGGCAGGGGCGACGCGATACTTCGCGGGGCCGCTCTTCTACGAGACCTGCGAAAACGAGCGCAACCTCCTGACGGGCGAATTCGAGGCCTCGAACTGCGGCGAGGGCGCGAAGATCGCGCAGCGGCAGGTAGATGACGGCAGCGACGCGCCGAACGATGGGAGAGACGGCGAGGTGGTGGCGTCCGGCGAGTTCCGTGACGCTGACTCTGCTCACCAGGGCTCCGGCGTAGCGGAGGTCCAGCGCCTGCCGAACGGCGCGCTCAATCTCTTCTTGCGCGACTTCACCGTGACCAACGGACCAGACCTCTACGTCTACCTCGCAGCGGAGGGTGAACAGACGGCTGGGGGCCTCAGCCTTGGCCGGCTGCAGGCAAACAACGGCAACCAGAACTACGAGTTACCCGCCGGCACCGACCTCTCCCGCTACGACCGCGTGGTCATCTGGTGCCGTCGCTTCGATGTCGACTTCGCGATCGCTGAGTTGGGGGGAGCCACCGTTGCCGGGCCAGCGACCGCCACGCCTCCCGCGACCGAGCAGCCTGCCGGATCGCCGACAGCAGCACCCACAGCCGCCCCTCAGACCACGCCCGTCCCGCCGACGAACACCGCACCCGCGGGCCCCGGCGTGCTCGCGTCAGGCTCTTTCGTCGACGGCGAGCCGGGACACGAGGGCAGCGGCATAGCCGAGCTACAGCGGCTCGCCGGCGGTGGGCTGAACCTGTTCCTCTCGAATTTCTCCGTGACCAACGGCCCCGACCTTGTGGTCGTTCTCTCGGAGGACCCCGCTGGCTCCCGCGGCTCGGTCTCGGGCGGGCTAACCCTCGATGCCCTGAAGGCGAACAACGGCAACCAGAACTACGAGATCCCCGCCGGGACGGACCTCATCCGCTTCAAGAGCGTGATCATCTACTGCAAGTCGTTCCCCACCGTGTTCGCGTACGCGACGTTGGGAGGGTCGTGATGGCCGTGCAGTCGCACCCGATGTCTGCCAATCCGGTGGAGCGCTGGGCGGAGAGCATTCCCGAGCAAGCGGCCTTCGCCGTGTCGGTCGCGGCGAAGCTCGCGGGCGTGGCCCTGGCGCTGTGGTACGCCTACGACCAGGACACGCTCTTCCCCGGCGAGCACTTCCCGCGCACCTGGACGATCGTGGTCTTCACGAGCGTGCTCGCGCTGCTCTCGTGCATTCCCGGCCGCTACCCGGGGAGGGCATTCGTGGCGGCGCTGGGGGCCGGGATGCTGATCTTCGGCGGCGCGAACCTCGCCCACCGGCCGGTGGGTGTCGCGGTCGTGCTGTGCGGCGTGATCGCAGCCGTCGCCGTGGCAGCGTGGAACCACCGTCGCGGCGAACCCGTGGCCGCCACGCTCTTCGGGCTCGTCGCGGCCGGGGCGCTCACCGCGCTCGCCATCGGCGCCATCGTCCAGTTCGTGGACGAGTAGTCGGCGACGGTCTGACATCCTCTTGCCCCATGCCCTCGTACACTGAACGGAATGGACCGACGGTTATGGAACAGGCGCGAGGCATTGTGGCTGGCTGGCGGTCTGGGCGCGGGCCTTGCGGCGGGCTGCGGCAGCGGGGACGGTGCCATCCCAGACGCGCTCCCACCCGGGGACGACGCTCCCGATGAGAAGGCCCCCGCGGAAGCTGGAGCAACGAACACGCCGGCGCCCTCTCCCACCCCCACGCCAACACCCGCACCTCAGGGCCGCGAGGACCGTACGCTCATGGCCGGCACCGCGTGGGAGACCCCGCTTCATATCGCGAACAGCGGGGTGAGCGGGCCCGTGCTCCTCGTGCTCGGCGGCGTGCACGGCAACGAGCCCGGTGGCTGGGGCGCGGCGGAGGGGATCGCCACGTGGGAACCAGTGCGCGGCCGCCTCCTGACGATTCCTCACGCGAACGTCGAGGCCATCAGCCTCTTCGCTCGCACCACCGAGCGACTCGGCGATCTCAACCGGCTGTATCCTGGCAAGACGGAGAGCGAGTTCCCGATGGAGCGCATGGCCGCCGAGATCGTAGCCCTCGGGAAGGAGCTTGGCGCGGAGGTCGTGCTCGACCTGCATGAGTCGTGGCAGTTCTTCGTGGATGCTCCGAACACCGGCACCGCCTCGCTCGGCCAGACGATGACGATGGGCATCGGCCCTCGGAACCCTGACTTTGGCCGCGCCACGCTGGCCCGCGCCAATGCCCAGATCGCCGGCGAGCGGGACCTGCTGATCGAACGGGATGGCTCGCGATTCCGCCGCTCCGATGGCTCGTCCATCAACGGCGATGCCCCGGGCAACCGCGGCCGAAGCTCACTCTCCCTCGGCGGCCACGTGCCCGGCTGCACGCCCATCCTCATCGAGATGGGCCAGCAGGACCAGGCCCTGGAGCGCCGCATCGAGCTCCACCGCATCGTGGTCCGCGCCGCCATGGACGAGTTGGGGATGTAGGCCGAGGGCCATCGGCGCCAGGCCCAGGGCATGCTCGGTCTCGCTCTTTTGAGAAACGCATGTCGAACATGGAAAATTGCCATCTTCGCGGCGACAACGTCCACGTCGGCACCACGGCCAGGGCGGCCTTCGCCATGTTCGCCGGGCGATGATGCGACGAAAACAGCGCCGGGAGCGCGTCTGAGCGCATCGCGCGGGTATTGGAGCGCGTCGACTCGGTGTTGGCGTTGTTTCCGTGTGTCCTAAACCGGTGTCTCCGCTCTACGATACCGCCAGAACGACGAGGAAGACGATGGCGCGTTGCGCGGTGATCGGTGCGGGGGCAGCGGGGCTGAGCGCGGCGCGGACGCTGCAGGCCGCTGGTCGCGAGGTCGTGGTGTTCGAAGCGCGTGACCGCCCCGGCGGACGGGCGTTCACCGATTACTCCCTGGCGCCCCACGGTGTGGAGCTGGGTGCCGAGTTCATCCATGGCGAACGCGTCTCAACCTGGGACTGGATAGGCGAGTTCGGCGCGCCGACCACGGGCGAAGCGCACCGCTATGAGATGTGGTTCCACCTGGACGGGAGCCTCGTCGATATGCGGACGGCACGACAGCTCTTCGGGACGGACTTCCTGTTCGCGCTTGAACAGCTGCGAAGCCGCTGGCAGGGCAGTGGACGGCCAGAAACGACACTTGACCATGTGCTGGAGCTGTGGCCGGAACTTTCGGCCGAGCCGTTGACGAAGGAGAGAAGGCAGCTCCTCGAGAACTACATCGCCATGATGACCGCGAGCGACATCACCAGGCTCGGCACACACCGGGATGAAGACGAAACACCTGACCGCGGCCTCCAGAACTTCAGGCTGCTCGATGGCTACACGCGACTCTTGCAACGAGCGGCCTCGACGCTCGCAATCCGCTACGAGACGCCAGTACAGCGCATCCGCTGGGACGACCGTTCGGTCGAGGTCACCGCGCACGGCGTGGCGGAGCGGTTCGATGCGGCTGTGGTAGCAGTGCCGCTCGGCGTGCTCCAGCGCGGCGGGCTCGAATTCGACCCGCCCCTCTCGGCAGAGAAGCTCGAGGCCATCCAGCGCATCAACGCCGGGCATATCAGCAAGATCGTCTTGAAGTTCGACCGCGTCTATTGGCCCCCAGACATGACATTCCTCTGGACAGCCCGCAGCACGCAGCTGTGGTGGCGGCCAGGGCAAGGACAGGTCGACGAAGCGCCGATCATCACGGCGTTCTTCGGTGGCAGCTCAGCGGAAGCACTCGAGAGTGCAAGCACCGCGGAAGCCACCGAGGAGGCGACGACGCAACTTTCGGACATGCTGGGCAGGCACCTCGCGGGTCATGTCGTCGACTCCCGCTACGTCGCGTGGGGGGCGGAAGAGCACACGTGGATGGGCTACTCGTCTCTCCCTCCCGACGGCAACGGCTTGCGAGCCAGGCTGGCCGCGCCCCTCGGCCCCTTGCACTTCGCTGGCGAAGCGGCCAGCTCCACGCATCCCTCTACCGTCGATGGAGCCATCGATTCGGGCCGCCAGGCCGCAAATGAGATCCTCCGTTCCCACGAAGGACGTGGGGATAGCGGATAGATGCTACCCCTTGGGCTATGATGCGAACGGGTGTTCGTATGAGCCGCCGCCAGGCCACGGTCCTCCACGTCGACCTCGACGCGTTCTATGTGTCGATGGAGCTGCTGCGCCATCCGGACCTTCGGGGCAAGCCGGTCGTCGTTGGTGGGACGGGCAACAGGGGCGTTGTCGCCACCTGCAGCTATGAGGCCCGGAAGTACGGGGTGCGTTCGGCGATGCCCATCGGCCGCGCCCGCCAGCTCTGCCCCCAGGCCGCGTACCTGGAGCCTGATTTTCACTACTACGCCCCCGCCTCGAAGCAGTTCCACGCCATCCTTCGCGACTACACGCCCACGGTGGAGCCGGCAGGCGCCGACGAGGCGTACATGGACGTCCGCGGCAGCGAGCGGCTCTTCGGAGAGGCCCCTGCAATCGCCGCCGACATCCGCCGCCGCGTGCGCGAGGAGATCGGCATCACCGCGTCCATCGGCGTCTCGGTGAACAAGCTTGTCTCGAAGGTGGCCAGCGACGCCGGGAAGCCGGACGGGCTGGTTGTGGTCCCGGCGGGTGAGGAGGCGGCGTTCTTCGCGCCGCGCCCAATCCGCGAGCTGCCGATGATCGGCCCCAAGATGGCCGCCTCGCTTGCGACCATGGGCGTGAAGACGATCGGTGACCTCGCCGCCATCCCCCTCAGCGCGCTCGAAGGGAAGTTCGGGCGTCACGGCGTGGAGTTGCACGACCGCGCGCGCGGCATCTTCGATGCGCCCGTCCTCTCGGACAGCGGTCCGGCGAAGTCCATCAGCCGCGAGATCACATTCGGCGAGGACGAGCCCTCTGGCGAGAAGGTACGGGCGGTCCTCCGCGGCGAGGCCGAACGCGTGGCGGCCGACCTCGCCCGGCAGGCCCGGAGCGCACGCACCGTCACGCTCAAGCTCCGCTTCCCGCCGTTCGAGACGCTCACGCGGGCCTGGACGGGCGTGGGCACGCTCGAGCTGGCGGACGAGGTCTTCGAGGCGGGCGCGGCGCTGTTCGAGCGAGCGTGGGCGGAGAACGGCAAGCGGCCGGTCCGCCTCATCGGCGTGGGCGTGACGAACCTGCAGGAGCGCGCGCACCAGATGCGCCTCGGCGAGACGTTGGAACGCGACCAGCTCGCGGAGGCCGTCGCGGACCTGCGCGGCCGGTTCGGCGAGTCCGCGGTGAAGCGCGCTTCGGAGATGGGAGCGCCGATGCGTGACGAGGCGGCGCGGCCGTTCGAGACCCGCCACGGCGAGCGATGAGGAGCTACGGCGGTGGCTGGCTGCGTGACGCGGCGGCCGGCCGCTTGTCCCCGAAGCCCCTGCCGGCGGGGCGGTCAGGCGAGGCCGGGCTGCGTGGCTACCACCGGCGGCGAGCCATACTGGTTCGTCTCCGGGTCACCGGGCTGCGCGAACAGGTAGATCATGATGATCAGGCCGACGAACGGGATGAGACCGAGCAACTGATACCAGCCGCTCTTGTTGGTGTCGTGCAGCCGGCGAGCACCGATCGCCAGGCCGGGAATCAGAACGGCCAGTCCGTAGAGGGCCGCGATGATGCCACCCGTGATCATCATGTCGATGAGGTAGAGCACGAAGCCGATGACCAGGTTGAACAGGAAGAACATCCAGAACTCCTGCCGGCCCGCGCGGCCCGTAAAGTCCGCGTACTTGTTCCGGATTGGGTCGAGGTACCAGTTAACGTTGAGGTCCACGTGCGATTCCCCTCCGCGCGGCGTCAGCCGACGCTGCGCGCACTATGGGGCCGCGGCGTTCCACATTCAAGAATTGTTAACAGCGATGGCGCCATCAGCGAGCGGTGGCCCGGGACTCGTAGATCTCGGCCATCCCCTCGAGCACCGTATCCGCCAGCCCGAGGGTCTGCTCGATGGCTTCGACCGCATCCTCCGCGGAGAGGCTCGATTCGCTCGCGATCTGCGAGGCCGTCTCCTCCAGAGAGTGGCGGAGACGGTTGAAGGTGGCGACGGCGACGCTGAGCCGCACGCCCTGCTCGCCCAGCATGCGCCCGTACTCGTGACCGATGGTGCGCGCGTCCTCCGTGAACCGCTCGCCCTTCGCGTTCGAGGCGATGAACCGGGCGAAGAGGTCGACGAGTTGGCGTCCCATCAGCCGCAGCCGATCGCGAGCGTCGTCGGAGAAGCCCTCGAGGTGGAGGGCGTGCCCCTGGCCGCGGCGGTTGAGTTGGCGCTTCACGCGCAGCAGGGCTATGTCGCTGATGCGGTCCGTGTCTCGGCTAGGTGCGACGCCCTGCGCCTGGGCGGCAACGAGCTGGCGCAGGTCCTCTTCGCGCACGCGCCGGTGCCCTCCGCTCGTGCGGTAGGAGCGCACCTCACCGGAGTCGGCCCAGCGCCGGACGGTGGACTCGCTCACGCCCATGAGCGCGCTCGCCGCGCCGAGAGTGATCCACGTTTCTTTGCCGGGCGCACTCATGCGCGAGAATCTACCAAATGTGGGCAAACCGTGTATATCGAGCGCGAATCGAAGTCCAAGGCCCAAAGTCCCAAGGCCTCCCGCGGCGCGTGAACTTTGGACTTTCGCCTTTGGACTTGGACCGGGCGCCGGGGGTGGGGCTAGGCCGGGTCCATGAGCCCCCTGAACCCGTAGGGCTCATGCGGGCCGATGACGATGTGCTCGAACACGCCGATGCCCTTGCGGCGCCCCGCCGTCACCTGCGAGACGGTCTGCACGTGGAGGTTGGCCATCGGGTCTTCCTTCGAGAGGTCGTAGGTGACGCCATCCACTTCGTCCGGGCCGACCCAGACGCCATGGCCCCACTTCGGCTCGCCGTAGCCGATGCCCTTCATCAGGAAGTGGTAGAGCGGCTTGAACTCGATCGCGAGCGGCTTCCCCGTCGGCGGTGAGAGCGTGACCGTTGCCCCGCTGAGGTGACGCGTCCCCTTCTGGAACGAGAGCTGGTGGCCGACTTCGCACTCGGTCGCGGTCGCGTCGGGATACGGGGTGAGGATGACGCCGGACTCGTGCCAGCGCGAGCCGTCCGAGTTCTCCGAGACGGTGTATAGCGTGCAGAGGTCCTCGAAGTTCAGCGGTGCCCAGTTCCAGAAGAACTGCGGCTGGCCTTCGGGCGGCGCGCCGCGCGGGTCTCGCCCACCGACGTTGCGGATGCCCCACGAGTGATCGCGGGACCCCCACCAGGTGTCCTGGGAGAGGTCGTAGCTCTTGCCGTCGACGCTCAGCTTGCCTGACCAGCTCCCGTGCTGGGTCATGCGCGTGTAGTCCATGACGGTGACGTTGCGCGACTGCCGGAGGAAGTGCGGCTCCTCCGCGGGCAACGACCGGGCTTCGAACACGAGGTCCGCGGTGATGCCCCACTTGTTCTTGCCTACCTTCACGCGCAGCTTCTTCAGCGGCTCCACGATCTGTACGGAGATCGGGCCCACGCGCGTGTCCATGCGGTCGTTGCCGAGCGCGCGCGAGGCGCGCACCGAGCGCTGCGTCTTGCCGTCGGCGATGACACTGAAGGCGGCGTCCATGACTCCGAGGTTCGGGTAGAGTCCCATGGCGACGGCGAAGTACACATCCCCGTCTCGGCGGTAGCCGTTGAAGAAGTAGCGGTCGTAGAAGTTGCGGTCGCTCGTGGCGACCGTGTCGAAGGTGTGCGGCGTCTGGTGGATGAGGAAGTCGTCGGCGGCGGTCAGCATGGCCCGGAGTCTACCTACTCGCGATTCGCGGAGCGATCACCCCCGCGCCCAAATCAGAGTCCCGAGCGTGAGCGAGCGGGTGCTTCCTTGACCCAAAACCGGCCGAGAGAGCCCGGAGCGTCAGCGACGGGTGCCAGACCCCTTCATAATCCCCGACGACCCGTGAATCCTCCGGCCCGACCGTGCGCCTGCCCGCCCGGCGGGTCTACGATGCTCGCATGGCCGCACGGCAGCCGACCCCGACGCTTAAGTTCGAGCGCGAGTTCTGGGCCGTGGGCGCTCGCTGGGTCGCAGGCGTGGATGAGGTGGGTGTGGGGCCCCTCGCCGGGCCAGTCGCCGCCGCGGTTGTGGCGCTCCCGCCTGACAAGCGGTTCCGCTGGTACTCCCACGTCCGCGACTCGAAGGTCCTGACGCACGAGGTCCGCGCCTTCCTGGCGCCGAAGATCCAGGCGTCGGTGCCGTGGGCGATCGGGTGGGCCAGCCACGACGAGATCGACCGCATCGGCATTCTGCCCGCCCGGCGCCTGTGCATGCTCCGCGCCTTCGAGCAACTCGGCGTGAAGCCCGACGGGATCGTTTCCGACGCCCTCGATCTGCCACTGCCGAACGTGAAGGCGGTGATCCACGGGGACGCGCTCAGCGTGTCGGTGGCGGCCGCCTCGATCGTGGCCAAAGTGGCTCGCGACGCGCTCATGGACCACATGTGTGACGTCCATCCCGGGTACGGGTTCTGCCACAACAAGGGCTACGCCACGCCCGACCACAAGCAGGCCATCCGCGAGCTCGGCCCCTGCGAGATCCACCGCAAGACGTGGGCGCCGATCGCCCAGTACGCCCTCCCGTGGTGACTCCCCGCCGGCAGCTCGGCGACTTCGGCGAACGCATTGCGGCCAACCGCCTGGAGGCGAACGGCCTCCGCATCGTCGGCCGCAACGTGCGCGTACCAGGCGGAGAGATCGACCTGCTGGCGGAGGAAGGCGACGACCTCGTCTTCGTCGAGGTCCGCACGCGCAAGGCGGCCGATGGCGCGGCCAATGAATCGCTGGGGGCGGCCAAGCTGCGGCGCATGTGGCGCAGCGCCATGGCCTACTGTGAAGCCTGGGAGATAGACCCCGCGTGTGCCCGCCTGGATGTCGTGAGCATCGACCTGGACGGGGCCGGGCGCGTGGTGGAGGTCTTCCACCACCGCGCGATGGAGTTCGACGGGGACGAGTAGGGAACGCGACCATCAATGGGGGATTACCCGATCGGCATTGCAACGCGTTCCCGGTTACGCTACACACCATGACGCTTCGCGAGGTGATCGAACGGCCGCTCCTGCGAGGCCACATCCACTTCGCCTGCGCGATCGTGGCGCCCTTCGCCCTCGTGGTCCTGCTCGTAGTCGCGCAGTCACCCGCGGCCTACGTGAGCGCCGCCATCTTCGGTGCGGGCCTCATCCTGCTGTTCTCCGTGAGCGCAGCCTACCACCTCGTCCCCTGGCCGGCGAAGGCGCATGCCATCGCAAGGCGCGTCGATCAGTCGACTATCTTTCTCGCGATTGGCGCGTCGTACACGCCCTTCTGCCTCCTCGCGCTGCCGTTGCCCTGGGGTATCCCCATCCTCGTGGCGGTCTGGACGCTCTGCGCGCTGGGCATCGGGCTGAAGCTGACGTGGCCGGGCGCGCCACTCTGGCTCAGCGTGGGCTCGTACCTGGTCGTCGGATGGGTGGCCCTCGTCACCATCCACCCACTCAGCACTGCGATATCGGCGGTCGCGCTCGCCGCGATGGTGGGGGCCGGCCTGCTGTACTCGCTCGGGGCGCTGGCCTACGCCACGCGCTGGCCGAACCCCATTCCGCGGCTCATCGGCCACCACGAGGTTTTCCACCTGCTCGTCGCCGCGGCGAGCGCCGTGCTGTACGGGGTCGTGGCCCTCGAGGTCCTGCCGTCATAGTCGCGTCAGCGCCGGTCCCGGTGACGCCTGCTCCAGCCGCCACGAGAGGTCCGCCGGCATCCCGAGCAGGCAGCGGAGGAGCACAGCCCACGCGGCCCCGTCCCTTCGCCCGTGCGACTGCTCCCAGATGTCCGACTCCAGCTCCGCCCGGCGCTCCGAGCGCAGTCGGGCATCAAGGCCGCGCGTGTAGAGGCGGACCCATGCGTGCGTGAACCAGAGGGCGAAGCTGGCAGCGTTCATGACGGCTGGAGCCCTCGTTTGAGCGTGGCGGCGTCCCTCGCCGCGTCTGCCTCGGCAATGTGGAGGGCGCGTTCGCCGACCGCGCTCACGTGATAGAGCCGGCGCCTGGGGCGCTCTTCGGCGGCCGCCGCCATAGGGTCCTCCCAGCGGCTGACGAGCAGGCCCGCCTTCTGCATGCGGTCGAGGGCCTTGTACAGCGTCCCGTGCGCCGTGAGGAGGCGCGCCTCCTCGTGCTCGCGGATGCGGCTCGCGATCAGGTAGCCGTGGAACTCACCCTCGCCGCCCTCGCGCAGGTCGAGCCCAGCGCGCAGGATCGACACCTCGATCGGGAGCAGGGTGCCGGGCTTCCGCCTCATTCCATAGTTATAGGAAGATGGCTTCCGCTCGTCAACGGCCTAGCGTCGCTTCGCGCGGGGCTTCACCCAGTCGTGGCGCATCATCCAGTTCACGACGAAGCGGGCGACGCCAAAGCCGAGAAAGAGGGCGACTCCCGCTCCCACGAGCGTGTAGAACCCGCCGCCAACTTCTGCTGCGATGAGGCCGAGCTGAAAGAAAATCAGTGCGCCCAACCAGAAGGCGAAGTAGACAGGGAAGGTTTTCCACTTCCACTCTGGCAGCGCGGGCCGCGTACCGGCGGCGGGCCCTGGGGCAGAGCCTGGGGCGGCCTGGGGTACCACGTGTTGCTGAGCGCGGCGCTGGCGCCGCTTCGTGGTGCTCACGCGGGTATCCCGAATCGCAGCCTGAATGCGACATCGCACCGCAGACACATCGGGACGACGTCCCGCCCGAGCAGGTCGCGGAAGCCGACCTCATGCGTACCGCACACCGGGCCTACCTCCTCCACGCGCGCATCCGGGCAATGGAAGATGCCGCCACAGTCGGAGCAGACGAGGACGCTATGGCCTGCGGGCGGCTGGTGGCACTCCACGCAAAGTCCGCCACTCATCGCCGTCCCTGGATCAGCGGGTCGAGGTCCCGCCGTTCGAAAAGATAGACGCCGCTGCCCGTGCGCCGGTGGCGCAGCGCGCCTCCCTCGGCCGCCTGGCGAAGCGCGTCCTCGGTCATTCCCGTGAGGTGGGACGCCTCTCCCGCATCGAGCACGTCGTCCAGGTTGCCGGGTGCCGGGGCCGAGTTGAGGCAGGTGTTGCACGCGAACTCCAGTGCCAGGTGGTCTTCGTTGATCCACACCTGGCCGCAGTCCTTGCCGGGCAGGTCCATGCGCTGATTCAGGTGGTAGGCCCGGCCACAGTTGTCGCACGTGGCTTCGTTGTGCGCCGCCATCTCCTCAGCGCACACCGAACAGGAAGATTTCGCACTTGTCATATTCACTACGCGGGGCCCTCGGATCATAGCCTATCCTTGACGCGGGTAGAACGTCGTCCATATGATCATGCAACTTTAGCATTTCTCCGTCCGCCCGACAGAGCAGTGCGCTGGGGGTAGTGTGGCGCTGGCTCCTCCACCCGCCTATGACGACCTCGTTCAGCGACTCGGAGTCCGGCCTCTGCCGGATGAGCTACTCGATCAGGCCCTCACGCATGCCTCATACCTCAACGAGAGCGATGCCAGCGCAGCCTCCAACGAGCGCCTCGAATTCCTCGGGGACGCGGTGCTGGGGCTGGTGATCGCCCACGAGCTCTTCCGGCTCTATCCCGACTCCGGTGAAGGCGACCTCACGCGCATGCGCGCGGACATCGTGCGAGGGAGCACGCTTGCGGCGGCGGCCGCGCGCATGGGCCTGGGGAACGAACTTATCCTCGGGCGGGGCGAAGAGGCGGCTGGCGGCCGCACCCGGGAACGCAACCTCGCGGGCGCCCTCGAAGCGATGATCGGCGCGGTTTACCGGGCGCAGGGCTACCGCTCCGCGCGCGCGCTCATCCTGCGCCTGCTCAAGCCGGAGTTGCGCCAGCTGAGCCGGGAGGGTGCCCAAATCGACGCCAAATCGAGCCTCCAGCACCTGGTACAGGCGCGCTGGCACGAACCGCCGGAGTATGTGACGGTGGGCGAAGGCTCCGGCGGGCAGGAGCGGCGCTTTACGGTCGAGGTACGCGTCGCGGGAGACACGCTGGGCAGGGGCCAGGGCAGCAGCAAGCGTGCCGCTCAGCAAGAGGCTGCGCGCCAGGCTGTCGCCCGTCTGCAGGCGGGGGCGGAGGACTAACCGTGTACCTCAAGAAGCTGTCAATCCAGGGCTTCAAGAGTTTCGCGAACCGCACCTCGTTTGAGTACGGGCGTGGGATCACGTCCATCGTCGGCCCCAACGGCTCCGGCAAGAGCAACGTCGCAGACGCGCTGCGGTGGGTGCTCGGAGAGCAGAGCTCGCGCTTGCTCCGCGCCAAAAAGCAGGAAGACGTCATCTTCGCCGGCACGAAAGAGCGCGCCGCCGTGGGCATGGCCGAGGTCATCCTCACGCTGGACAACGAAGACCGCTGGCTCCCCGTGGACTTCGCGGAAGTGGAGGTCGGCCGGCGCGTCTACCGGAATGGCGACTCCGAGTATCTGCTGAACGGCTCCCGCGTCCGCCTGCGCGACATCATCGACCTTCTGATGAAGGGTGACGTCGGCCAGAATAGCTATTCGATCATGGGGCAGGGCCTGGTCGATGAAGTGCTGAGCATGACCCCGGACGAGCGGCGCACCTTCCTCGACGAGGCGGCGGACGTGAAGCGCTTCCGCGTGAAGATCAAGGAAGCGCAGGACCGGCTCGCGGCCACGCGCGACAATATCGACCGTGTCGGCCTGATTGTGAACGAGATTGAGCCGCGGCTGGCGCAGCTCAACCGCCAGGCCGAGCGGGCCGCGGAGCATCGCCGCCTCTCAGCAGAGCTCATCGAGCTCCTTCGTGCGTATTACGGCCACCGCTGGAGCGAGGCCCAGAACACTGTCGTCCGCGCCCGTGCCGCCCTCGACCAGCGGACCGCGGAGGATGCAAGCGCCGCCACGCGCGTGGTGCAACTGCGCGAGCAGATTCGCGCGCTCGGTGACGAGATCCGGAAGCGGCGGGAGGCCATCGCTCGGCGTGACGCGCGCTCCACCGACATAGAGCAGCGCCTGCTGGCGACGGAGCAGGCGATCGCCCTCGACCGCGAGCGCCACGCCATGATCGCCAGCCGCCGCGAGGAAGTGCGCATCGAAGTCGATGGCCTCGAAGCTGAGCGCATGGGCCTCTCCACGACGGACGTGGACGATGGGCGCCGCGGACTCGAGATGGCGGACGAAGTCGAAGCGGCAAAAGCCTTCCTGGTGCAGTGCCGTGAAGGCCTCGAGTCTGCCGAGCGCGACTATGCCGCCCTCCGCAGCCGCGTGCAGGAGCTGCGCGACGGCGCCGATGCCGACGAACGACGGCTCGGCGCGCAGGGCTCGGATGCCGAGAACGCGCGCGCGCGCATCGCCGAGCTCGAAAAGGAAGCGCAGTCGCTGGCCGCGCGCCGGAAGCAGTTGCTCGTAGAGCTCATCGGCTACGGGCGTCGCTACGCCGAGCTCCGCGCCCGACTCGTGGGCGCGGAGGAGGACATGGAATCGGCCCGGCTCGCAGCGGAGGATGCCCGCGCCCGCCTTCTCCGCGTGCAGGACGAGATCCGCAGGTACGAGACGGGCGGCAACCGCGACCTGCGCGAGCTCGACCACCTGGAAGGCCGGTTGGAGGCGCTGCGGCGCATCCAGGCCGAGCACGATGGCATCGCCTCGGGCACGCGCAACGTGCTCATCATGGGACAGAAGCTGATCGACGGGTTCGAGCCGGGAAGCCTGGGCGAGGCCCCGGAGGTGCCGGGTGTCATCGGCTTGCTCGCGCGCCAGATGCGCGTGCCCACCGGGCTGGAGATTGCGGTCAACGCGGCCCTCGAGAGCCGCCTGCACGCTGTCCTGGTTGAGTCGGAGGCCGCCGCGCTGAAGGCGATCGAAGCGCTGACGCAGCGCCGGCACGGCCGCGCCCAGTTCCTTCCCCTCGACGGCGTCCGCCACGTCTACCCGCTCAACCTCCAGAAGGAGAAGGGCGTCGTGGGCGTCGCCGCCAAGCTCGTGCGATGCGATAACCGCGTGAAGCCGCTGGTCGACACCCTCCTCGGGCGCGTGATTATCGTGGAGGACGCCCAGACGGGACTGCGCATGATCCGTCGTGGCCTCGGGTCTGTCGTCACGCTGGACGGCACGTACATCGAGCAGACGGGCGTCCTTACCGGCGGGGCCACCGGGGCGGACGAAGGCCCGTTCGCGCGCCAGCGCGAGCTGGAGGAGCTGCCCGAGCGGATCAAGGAGCTCCGCAGCCGTACCGCCGTCGCGGACCATCAGCTCGAGAACGCGCGCTCCGCGATCGAGCAGCTCGCCCGCAACTCGGGGGACGCAGAGGCGGAGTACGACGCCATCCGCCGCGAGCTGGAGGCTTCCCGCTTCGAGTTCGAGCGGGAGCGCGATCGGCTCCATCGATTGCGGCGGGAGCTGGAGTCAGTGCACGCCCGCAACGCAGGCATCGACCGCGACCGGGAGGCGGCGGAGCGGGTCATCGGCCAGGCGGCGGATGTCGTCGCCCACCTCAGCACCCGCCGCGATGAACGGCGGGCTGCCATGGCCGGCCTCGAAGATGACCTGCGCAAGGCGACGGAGCGCCGGGAGGGCGCGCTCTCCGCCGTGGGCGAGGCGAGCGGGCGGCAGGCGTCTATCGAAGGCGAACGCAAGGCCGTCGCTGCCCTCCGTGAACAGCACGACAAGACCATCGAGCGCCTCGCCAACCAGATCGCGGCGAAGAAGCTCCAGGCGCGCAACCTCGAACTGGAAGCCAGCGTCATCGATGAGCGGCTCGGCAAGCTCGCCCGTGACCTTGAGGCTGTGCGCGCCGAGCAGGCGCGCTACGCCGACGACGCCGCCCCGGACCGCGACGAGCTCCACCGCTTCGAGAACCACGAGCGCCAGGTGCAGGACGAATACGCGGCGGCCCAAACCGAGCTCCTAAACGTCGACCGGCGCCGCCTCGACATCGAGGCGGAGGTCTCCCGGGCGATCGAGCACGTTGAGAGCCTCCGTGTCGAGATGGAGCGTGAGGGCCTCGCGCCCGACCGGGCCGGTAAGATTGTCGCACTCGATGAGGCGATGGAGCAGCAGAGCCTCGAGCCCCAGGATGCGTCGGCGCCCACGGTGCAGGGCGGCGCAGCCATCGACGTCGAGGCAACCCGCCTGCGCATTGAGGATGTCCGCCGCGAAATCCGGCGCCTGGGGCCAATCAACGAAGAGGCTCCGGAGGACTTTGAGGAGAGCAAGGACCGCTTCGAGTTCCTCACCACGCAGCTCCAGGACCTGGCCGAGGCCGAAGTGCAGCTCCGCGAGGCGATCGCTGAGCTGAACGAGGAGATCCGCACCCGCTTCACGACGACCTTCGAGACAGTGAACAAGTCCTTCGGCGAATACTTCACGTCGTTCTTTGGCGGCGGCAGTGCGTCGCTCTCCCTCACCGATCCCTCGAACCTCGCGGAGGCGGGCGTCGAGATCGAAGCGCAGCCCCCGGGGAAGCGCGTACGCACGCTGAGCCTCCTCTCCGGTGGCGAACGCTCGCTGACGGCGGTGGCGCTATTGTTCGCGCTGCTCACGGCGAATCCCGCGCCGTTCTGCGTGCTCGACGAGGTGGACGCGGCTCTCGACGAGGCGAACGTCGGCCGCTTCACGGTGGCGCTGAGCAAGCTCGCGGAGCGCACTCAGTTCATCGTGGTCACCCACAACCGGCGCACCATCGAGGTCGCCGACGCGATTTACGGCGTGAGCATGGGCCGCGACGGCGTCTCCAAGGTGCTCTCCCTCCGCCTCGCCGACCTCCCGCAACACCTGAACTGAGCGCCGCGCGCTGATGCTAAACTGACGCCATGGGTCAGATCACTGTGACCATCTCGGATGAGAATCAGCGCGCGCTCGAGGCGGAGGCCGAACAGCGAGGTGTACCCATCGATGCCGTCGTGGACGAGCGCCTCATCGCTTTGGCAGGCTCCCGGGAGGAGCGGCTGACGCGATTCTTCGACGCTGCCTCGGCAAATTGGCAAAAGTCTGCGGCGGAGATGACAGACGACGAGGCGCTAGAGTTCGCCGTTCAGGAAGTCCGCGCCTACCGGCGGGAGAAGCGAGAGCGGGAGAACGGCCCTGCCAACAGTAATCCTTGATACCAATGTCATCGTGGGTGCCTTGAGGACTCCGAGCGGCCTTCCGCGGCGAGTGCTGAATGCCGTGTTTTCGGGCGAATTCATGCCGGTGTTTTCTCCCGAGCTGGCATCGGAGTACGAGTCGGTCCTGCTCGGGCGTGCGGCAAAATTCCACCAGATGTCCGAGGCCACAGTGCTCGACGCGCTAGCCGACATCGTGTCCCTGGGAGAGACTTCCTCGCCGCCGCGAGCGCCAACTTCGGCGCCAGACGCGGACGACCAACACGTCTGGGATCTCCTGCATGCGGTACCCGACGCCGTGCTTGTCACGGGCGATAAGCTCCTACGGAGCAATCCGCCGACTGGCCGCGAGGTCCTCTCGCCGCGGGAGTTCGTGGAGCGCTACCTGGCCAGCGCGACCTAGCGGTCAGTCTTCTCCGGCACTTTCACTCCCGAAGCCTTGAGCGCCTCCCGTGCCTGCTCGAGGAAGGGCTCCCACCATGCGTGGAATGCCGAGGTCGGCAGCTCACCACGCGCATGCAGCGCGACGATGCGATCCAGTTCGGCGTTCACGGCAAAGCTCAGCTCGTCGAGTGAGCCGTTGTTCTTGAAGGTCCAGTCCGCGCCGGGCGCGCGTTGCTCGAAGGGGCGCATCGAAGCAAGCCGGGACGTCGCTTCCTCTTCGCTCATGGCGCGTGTTTCGTAGAGGCGAGCCCGCGCCACTTCGTCGTCCACGCCCACGAGCCACATCTGGTCGCACCAGCGGGCGTAGCCGGCCTCCATCAGGTTCACCGCTTCCATCACGGCGATGTCGTGAGGCCCCAGCTCGCGCCGCCATCGCTCTATCTCGCCCTGTACGGCGTCCGTGATCGAACCGATGGCCTTCGTCAGGCGTCCCATTTCGAGCGGTTTCCCGAACACCTTCGCGCCCAGCACCTTGCGGTCGACGAACCCGTCCTCGCCCACGATATCAGACCCGAACGCCTCCACGACGCGGTCGAACCCGGGCGTACCGGGGTCGTAGAGGCGGTGCACGAGCTTGTCGGCGTCGCAGTGGTGGGCGCCGCGCTCCACGAGCATCTGCCCTACGGTCGACTTTCCCGCCGCGATGGTGCCTGCCAGCCCGATCACCAGGCACGTCCGGCTGGCGCTCTCGCCCTTCTCTGTCATGTTGTCCCCCTCGATTCGAATGGGTGCGCCGCCCGCCACTCGCCGGCGACGTCTCCGAGGCGGCGAAATGTGACGCCCGGTCGCCGCACATGGCCGATGAATCGCTCCAGCATCAGCAGCCTATGGCCGCGGCCCATGATCTGCGGATGCATCGTCAGGTTGAAGACGCCTGAGCCGACGCGCTCGTACAGGTAGTCGAACTCCGCGGTCCAGACCGCGAAAACCTCGTCCGGCGTGCGCAGGCCAACGTGGTGCGAATTCCAGTTCAGCCCAAAGTACGGCCAGTCGTCGAGGCTCCAGTCGATGGGCATTTCCACCAGGTCGACCGCCTCGCCAAACTCGAATGGCGCGTCGGCGTGAATCGTGTCACCGAGCCTGGCGTAGTAGGGCTCGAAGTCGCTCGCCATCAAGCTCGAGTCGTACGCGAACCCCAAGTCCGCGAGCAGCCGCACGGTGTTCGCGCTGTGGTCCCACGCGGGCGACCGAAACCCGCGCGGCCTCGCACCGGTCAGCCGCTCGATGCAGGCGATTCCGCGCTCCAACACGCTCCGCTCCGCGTTTTCGTCGAGTGTCCGCGGGTTCTCGTGCAGGTAGTTGTGGTGGCCAACCTCGTGCCCGCCATCCACCACCGCCCGGCAGGCATCCGGGAACGTCTCGATCGTGTGCCCGGGAATGAACCACGTGCTCGGGATGTCCGCCCTGCGCAGCACCTCCAGCAACCTCGCAGCCCCAATCACCCCAAACTCGCCCCGCGAGATGTTCGACGGCGATTTCGAACCCATCGACCCGATCCAGACGGAGATGGCGTCGAAGTCGAACGTGAGGGATAGCGAGACGGCCATCAGGGTGCTCAGTGCTCAGTGCTCGGTGCTGGTGGGGATTGCGGGTCCCAGTCGAAGCCGTCCTCGCGTAGCTGGGTAGGGCTGATTCCGCGCTCCTCGATCGAGACGATCCACCGAGCCAGGAGGCGCGTTACCTCGCGCGTCTGGCTCTGCAGCGCTGTGAACAGATCTTCGCTGCAATAGCCGAGGTCGAGCCCTGCGTACAGCATCGAACGTACCTCGCCGGCCGAGCCCTTCGCTATCGACAGGAACTGGTGTTGCTCACGCTGCCGAAAACGCTCGAACCCTTCAGCAATATTGTTCATGACCGAGATCGACGCTCTGCGAATCTGGCGACAGAAATCCCGATCAGTCGCACACGGGCTCTCGCGCGTCGCGAGATAGACGGACCTGTTTAATGCCCGCGCCTTTTGCCACGCAATTGAGTCCTCGAACCGGTTCAATGGCTCCCCCAGGACTGAGCACTAAGCACTGAGCACCTCGGATCCTACGGTCGCTCGTTCGACATAATGATCGTCCCGCTCGCCGCGAACATTCCGCCCACGCCGTGGGTAATGCTCACCTTCGCGCCTGGGACCTGTGCGGGTGCGGCGCCGCGCAGCTGACGGACGCTCTCCTGGAGGGCGTACATGCCGTACATGCCTGAGTGCATGTAGCTGAGACCGCCACCGTTGGTGTTGAGTGGCAGCTTCCCGCCGGCGCGCGTGTTGCCCTCCCAGATGAACGCGGGCGCCTCGCCGCGGCCCACGAAGCCGAGGTCCTCGAGCCCGTAGAACGGGAGGTGCGCGAAGGCGTCGTAGATCATCAGGTGGTCCACGTCGCCGTGGCTGATGCCTGCCTCCGCAAACGCCTTCTTCCCGGAGACGACGAACGCCTTCGACGAAGTGAAGTCCTCCATCTGGCTGATGAGGGGTGTCTCAACGCTCTCCCCGGTGCCGAGGATGTACACGGGCTTCGTGGGGAAGTCCTTCGCGCGGTCGGCACTCGTGAGGATGAGGGCGCCGCCGCCGTCGGTGACCAGGCAGCACTCGAGCAGATGGAACGGGTAGGCGATCACCCGTGAATTGAGCACGTCCTCGACGGTGATCGGGTCGCGGAACGAGGCGCGGGGGTTCTTGCCCGCCCACTCCCGCTGCACCACCGCGACCATCGCGAGCTGCTCCGGGGTGACGCCGTAGTTCTTGGCGTAGCGCAGGTAGGGGATCGTGAAGATGCTCGGTGGGCCGGCAGGCCCGTAAGGCGACTCGAACTGCCCCTGGAGGCTGCCGCCTCCGCCCGGGCCCCAGCCACCGGCACCCACGCGCGACTTCCCGCTCTCGCCGTGCGTGACGAGCACCGTGGTGGCGAGCCCTTCGTTGATTGCCGCCGCCGCATGGCGCACATGCAGCATGAACGAGCACCCGCCCACGGATGTGCCGTCCACGTAGGTGGGCGTAATGCCGAGGTAGTGGGCGATGGATGTGGGCGATTCCCCGGCTGTCGCGACGCCGTCGATGTCGCCCGGCTTCAGGCCGGCGTCGGCCATCGCATTGAGGGCCGCGTCGGCATGGAGGCCGATGACCGACATGTCGGGGATGAGCCCCATCTCGGTGGTCTCCGCCGCGCCGACGATTGCCACGCTGCCGGGCTTCACTTTCCACCTCCCACTGGCCGGAACTTGGGCAAGGTGATATTGTCGTTGACCGCTTCGAACGACACCTCGACGGGCATGTCGAGGACGAGCGCCTCGGGCGTCTGCTCCACGCCCACCATGTTCGTCATCATCCTCGGGCCCTCGTCGAGCTCGACGACGGCGATCGCGTAGGGCACCTCGTCCTGGAAGCCGGGTGCGGGACGGTGGTTGATGACGTAGCTGTGGAGCGTGCCCTTGCCGCTCGCCTTGAACCAGCTCACGGAGCGCGACGCGCACTTCGGGCAGAAGGGCCGCGGCGGGAAGTAGACGCTGTTGCAGTCGTTGCAGCGCTGGAGGCGCAGCTCGCCCGCTCGGGTGCCGGCCCAGAATTCCTGGGTTTCAGGGGTTGGCTGAGGGAGTGGTTTGGGGAAAGTCCTGCGGGGTTCCGCCAAGAGGTTGGTCCTGCCTTCGGTTGTGGAGTCCGGCCCATCAGGTTACCGGCTCAAGGTTGCGGAACAGATCTACCGTGAACGTGAGGGTTTGGGCAAGCGGCGAGGGAGGGGATCGGCGCACCTGACGCGTACCATCGAATCCTTTGCGTGGGACTTGTTCGGATGCGAGCGAGCCATGTAGCGTCCCGCGCGTGGCGCTCATCTTGATTTCCCTCGCGTGGCTGGCGGCGATGGCCGCGGTCGGCGTGTGGGACGCGCCCTGGTGGATGGGTGGGGCGTGGGCCGTGGCACTGGCGCCGGTGCTCGCGCGTTGGCGAGAGGCGGGATGGGCCACGGCGGGCGCATGCGTGGTCGCGGCGCTCGTAGGCGGAGCATTGTTCGCCGACTGGCATGGGCGTGCTGAGCCAGAACTCGCACGACACGTCGGGGATGAGGTCATGATCGAGGGGAGGATCGCCTCCGAGCCCGACCCGGGGCAGACGGTGGTGCGTTACACGGTCGACGTCGAGCGCGCGGATGGCGAGCGCACGGACGGCGCCGTGCTCATGTCGCTCAACCAGTACGCGGAGCACCTGCCGGGCGAGCGGGTACGCGTGAGGGGCGAGGTGCAAGCCCCGCCCGTATTCGAAGGGTTCGACTACCGGGCATACCTGGCGAGCCAGGGAATCGTTGGGACGATGCTGTTCCCGGACGTGGAGGTGCTCGAAGAGGCGCCGGCGTGGTCGTTCCGGCGGGTGTCGGCGGACGTGCGGCTCGAGCTGGAGCGGAGCCTGCAGCGGGCGCTTCCGGAGCCGGAGGCGTCGCTGGCCGCGGGGCTCGCTTTCGGGCGGGACGCGAACCTGCCGGACGAGCTTGCGCAGGACTTTCGCGACACGGGACTCGCACACCTGACGGCCGTCTCCGGTTCGAATGTGACGATCGTGGCCGGACTGGTGTTCTACCTGGCGACGCCGCTATTGGGGCGGCGGAGAGCAATTCCGCTCGCGGCCGCAGCGCTGGGTTTGTACGTGGTTGCCGCGGGCCTCGATTGGAGCGTGCTGCGCGCGGGCGTGATGGCGGGCGTGTTCCTGGGAGGCATCGCAGCCGGACGGCCGCAGGCGTCACTGGCCGCACTCGGGCTGTCCGCCGTCGTGCTGACGGCCGTGGAGCCGTCGGCGGCTGCGGACGTCGGGTTCCAGCTCAGCTTCGCGTCGACCGCTGGGATCATCGTGTTCGCGCCGTGGCTGCGGCTGTGGACGGACCAGGGGCTCGGACGGCTCAGGCTGGCCGGCGTCGTCCCAGGCGCCGTCGTGCAGGTTGCGGCGATGTCGGTGGCGGCCACCGTGGCGGCGCTGCCGATTTCGTGGGTGGTATTCGAGCGCGTCTCGCTGGTGGGTGTGGTGGCGAACATCCTTGTGGAGCCAGTGTTCGCCGTGGCGATGGTGCTGAGCATGGTCGCGGCCGTCGCGGGGCTGGCCTGGGAGCCAGCGGGATGGGCGGTGGGGCTGGTGGCGTACTACCCGCTGGCCTTCACGGCGGGGGTGGCGGAGACGTTCGCGCGGGTGCCCTTCGCGGCCGTTGACGTGCCCTCTGCGAGCACGGAACTGGCGCTGGCCGCGTACGGTTTCGCGCTCATCCCCGGCTGGCTCGCCTACAGGAGGCTCGCGCCAGCGACCCCCGACCGCAGGCGCGAGCCCCGCGCGCGGTCGGTGCGCAAGGTCATGGTCGCGAGCGCGGCGGGAGGGTTGGCGGTCGCCATCCTCCCGGTCACGCTGCTGCCAGCGGGCGGGCCGGGCGAGCTGGAAGTGGCCTTCCTCGACGTTGGGCAGGGCGACGCCATCCTCGTGACGACGCCCGGCGGCAGGCAGGTGTTGGTCGATGGCGGGCCGAGCGGGGTCGAGGTCGCGCGGGAGCTCGGCGGGGTGATGCCGCACTGGGACCGCTCGCTCGACGCCGTCGTTCTCACGCACCCGCAGGAAGACCACGTGGGCGGGCTGGCTTCGACGCTCGAGCGATTCGACGTGGAGGTCACCTATGCCACCCGTGCGAAGAACGCCACGGAGTCGGTGAGAGCGTTCGAACGCCAGGCTCGGGCGATCTCGGTAGAGAGGGGGGACGGGTTCGAAGTTGATGGCGTTCGGTTTGAGGTGCTCTGGCCACCGGCGGGGTTCGAGGGCAACGGGCTGAACGACACATCGGTGGTCCTGCTGGTGAGCTACCGCGACGTGTCGGTCCTGCTCACGGGCGACATCGAGGTGCCGGCTCAGCGGGCGTTGTTGGCGGAGCGGGACGTACAGGCGGACGTGCTGAAGGTGCCGCACCATGGCTCCAAGACGAGCGACCCAGAGTTCCTGCGCGCGGTGGACGCGGGCATGGCGGTCATCTCGGCGGGCGAAGGGAACCAGTTCGGCCACCCGCACGAGGAGTCGCTGGCCGCGTTGGCGTCGACGCGCGTGTACCGGACCGATGTCGATGGGCGCGTGATCGTCCGGTCGAACGGCCGGGACTTGCGGGTGTGGACGGAGCGGTGACCCACTCGCTAACGCTCGGGGCTCTGTAAGTACGCCCATTCTTCTGGGAGGACCGGTCGCTAACGCTCCCGGCTCTGCCCTTCGCTCGACCCGGGACACTTCGGCGTAAGCGTCAGGAAGGGTTGGTGGGAAGTCGTCCGTCACGTATTACCGCGTCAAGCATGGCCCGAACCTTCGAGCCCGGGATCCATTCGACGGTGCCCGACTCGACTTGGCGGACACGCCGCTCAATCTCAGCGGCCCACTTTGCCTCGTGGTCGGGATCCACGGGGAGGCTTCCCAGCAGGCATATGGCCAGCTCCTCGCGCTCGTCGGGGGAGAGCTGCTCGGCCTTGCGGAGAAGTTCTTCAACTGCGAACGTCATGGCGCCAGTATACGGCAGACCGAGACATCGTCGGCTCGTACGATGCTCGAATGGCGCGGCACCGGGAACCGGGCGAATCGGTTGTAATGCGGCATGTGCGCGGGGAGTGGGTGTGGGCGGTGGCAGCGACCGTCGTCGAAGACTCCGGCGGGTTCGTCGCGCTCTACGTGCAGCCGGGTAACGGCATGAGCCGCATGGGCGACGCGGATGGGCAGCCCACTCGCGCGTACGTGGAGGCGACGACGCGAGTCCCGGGCGCCTGGGCAGACCATCATCAGCTCATGCTCATCCGTGAGGGCGACCGGCACGCGGTCCAGTTGTATTGGACGGAGCGCGAGTGGGAGCTGCGCTGCTGGTACATCAATTTCCAGGAGCCGTTAGGGCGGTTCTCGTTGGGCTTCGAAAGCATGGACCTGACTCTGGACGTCGTCATCGAGCCGGGCCTCGAACGATGGACGTGGAAGGACGAGGACGAGTTCGCGTATGGCATCGAGGGCGGCTGGTACACGCCCGCGTTGCTGGCCGACCTGAAGGCGTACGGAGAGGCCGTTCTCGGTGACGTGGCGGCGCGGCGGCCGCCGTTCGACCAGCCGTGGGATACCTGGCGGCCGGACCCGGCGTGGAGGCCGGTGCTGTTGCCGGATGGGTGGGATGCCGAGGTTGATCGGTCGCTGACGCTTCCCGCTTCATTTCCCGGAGCCGCCGGTCCCTAGTACGGTAGGCGTGGGCGAAACGCCCGCGGAGAACCAGTGTGACCTCACGTTTTGATGGGCGGCAGCCGAATGAGCTGCGGCCGGTGAACATTGTCCCCGGCATCCTCGACTTCGCGGAGGGGAGCTGCCTGGTGGAGTTCGGGAAGACGCGCGTGCTCTGCGCGGCGAGCATCGAAGACCGCCAGCCCGGCTTCCTGCGCGGGACCGCCAGTGGCTGGGTGACCGCGGAGTACTCGATGCTGCCACGGGCTACCCCGACGCGCAGCCAGCGGGAGGTGGAGCGGGGGCGGCCCGGCGGGCGCACGCAGGAGATCCAGCGGCTGATCGGGCGGTCGTTGCGCGGCGTCGTGAACATGGAGTTGCTGGGGCCACGGACGATCACGCTCGACTGTGACGCGCTCCAGGCGGACGGGGGCACGCGGACGGCCTCGATCACCGGCGCGTGGGTGGCGCTCTCGCTGGCCGTGCAGAAGCTCGTGACGGCGGGCGTAGTTTCCGAGAGCACGATCACGTCGCAGGTGGCGGCGATCTCGGTCGGAATCGTGAAGGGCGTGCCCGTGCTCGACCTGCCGTACGAGGAGGACTCCACGGCGGAGGTGGACTTCAACGTGGTCATGACGGGCGCCAACGAGTTCGTGGAGGTCCAGGGGACGGCGGAGCACCGGCCGTTCTCGCGGGAGGCGATGGACCAGCTTGTGGACCTCGCCCGGGACGGCATCCTGCAACTGTTCGAGCTCCAGCGCGAGGCGCTGGCGGCCGCTCAGGCGTAGGGGCCGAGGTGCTGACCGCCGACGATGTGCAGATGACCGTGATCCTGGCTCTGCATGGCGTGGTAGCCGAAGTTGGAGAGCAGGCGAAAGCCCTGCGGGCACACCTGGGCGCCGATCTGAGCGGCGATGGCGCCGACCTTGCCGATGTCGGAGGCCCAGAGCTCGGTCTGCGTCTTATGCTCTTTCGTCATTGCGAGGAGCATGATTGGGGCCCAACGGAGGACGTTCTGAATGACGATCACATCGTCGTCCTGATAAATGACATTCGCCGGCTCGTTGCCGGCGACGATGTTGCAAAACACACAGTAGGAACGCATGCGGGTAGGGCCATCTTAGGTTACCCCCGGCGCTTCGAACCATCCCGCCAACAGGAGGCTGCCTGATGCCCCAGATCCTTCCGCTACGAGGCCTGCGGTACACAGCCGGAGCGGGCAGCCTCTCGGAACTGCTCGCGCCGCCCTACGACGTGATCACGCCGGCGCAACGGCAATCGCTGGCAGCCAGGAGTCCGCACAATGCGGTCCATCTCGAGCTGGCGGAGGGCGGGGAGGACCGCTACGCGGGCGTCGCGGCACTGGTGGAGCAGTGGGAGTCGACCGGCATACTCGCGCGGGACGAGGCGCCGATGCTGTACGTCTACGAGCAGCGGTTCGCGGAGGCGGGGCGGGAGTACACGCGGCGCGCGGTCATTGTGGGGGTCGAAGCGCAGCCCTGGGAGGAGGGCGCGGTGAAGCCCCACGAGTTCACCATGTCCGGCCCCAAGGAGGACCGGCTGAAGCTGCTCGAGGCGACGAAGGTGCAGTTCAGCCCGGTGTTCATGATCGCGCGCGACCGGGCGGGGCAGCTCGCACAGTTCCTCGAGCAGATGATCGCCTCACGCGGGCCAGACGCGGAGGGCACGACGCCCGAAGGCGATGTTCACCGGTTCTGGGCGATCGAGGCCGGCCGCTACGAGATGCGGTTCCTCGCGCCGCTGTTGAGCGAGAGCTTCTACATCGCGGACGGCCACCACCGCTACGAGACAGCGGTGAACTACAAGCAGCGCCTCGCCGAGCGCGGAGAGAAGCTCGAACGCGACCACCCGGCGCGATTCGCGCTCACGGCGATCGTGGCCGCCAGCGATCCCGGGCTCGTCATCCGGCCGATTCACCGCATCGTGCCGAGACGCGCGCCGGCGGGCTGGGAGCAGATGCTGGAGGACGAGTTCGACGTCACGACGCTGAAGCGGGTGGGCGGCGAGCACATGTTCGCGGAAGAGATGGAGTCGGAGCTGAAGCTGCGGCCGCGGTCGATCGTTGCGCTGGGAATGGAGACTGGGTCGGCGCACATACTCACGCCGCGCGAGGACGTCACGCCCGCGACCACGCCCGCCGGCCACAGCCGCGAGTGGGCCGCGATCGCGCCCAATGTGCTGCGCTACGGTATGCTCGAGCCGCTCTGGGGCATCACCGACGACGACCTGCGCGCGGGCGTGGTGGAGTACACCCACGACACGGCCGAGGTGGTCGCCAGGGTGATGGCAGAGCCGGAGACGACGGGCTTCCTGCTCTCGCCCGTCGGAATCGACGAAGTCATGCGGCTGGCGGACCAGGGGGAGCGCATGCCGCAGAAGTCGACCTTCTTTCACCCTAAGCTTGGCACGGGCCTGGTGTTTCACCCGCTGACGCCATAGGTCTTGTGCCGGGGCGTACCATGGGCCATTCCAGGCGGATGACTCGTGGGGGCGGCATCCCGCCCTCACCCCCGGCCCTCTCCCGGAGGGAGAGGGGAGAGTCCGCAGTCGTGGGCGAGGAGGGCACGCGATGTTGTCAACGGAGCTGACGCGAAGAATGGGTATCGACCACCCGATCGTGCAGGCGGGGATGGGTGACGCCGCGGGGCGCGACCTGGCCGCCGCGGTATCGAATGCCGGCGGGCTCGGGACGATTGGCACGATTGGGCGCGACGTGGAACAGACGCAGGAAGAGATCGCGGCGACGCGCGGGATGACGGACCGCCCGTTCTCGGTGAACATCCTCTGCTTCGACTGGGCGCCGTGGGCGGGGGACATCCTGGACGAGACGATGGAAGCGCGGCCGCCGTCGATCACGCTCTCGTTTGGCGATCCCGGCCCCGGGCTGGCGAAGTGTAAGTCGGCGGGCATCCCCACACTCGTGCAGGTGCAGGACAACGAGGGGCTCAGGACGGCCATCGCTGGCGGGGCGGACGTCATCATCGTTCAGGGATATGAGGCCGGCGGGCACACGGGCCGCAGGGGCACGCTAAACTTCGTCGCCCAGGCTTTGGACCTGGCGGGCGACATCCCCGTGGTGGCGGCGGGCGGTGTGGGCAACGGGCGCGGCCTCGCCGCCGCCCTGGCGATGGGCTGCGCAGGCGTCGTGATGGGCACGCGCTTCAAGGCCACTCCCGAGTACAAGGGCAGCGCGGGAGAGAAGCAGCAGATCGTGGAAAGCGACGGCTCGAACACGATCTACGACTTCATCCTGGACGAGGCGCTGGGCATTCAGTGGGCGAACGGAATCTCCGGACGCGCGCTGCGCAGCCCCTTCACCGACGAGTGGGAAGGGCGACGCATGGAGTTGCGCGAGAAGGTGGCAACGTATCCGATGTGGGGATTCGTGATCGAGCTGGCGGAGAAGGGACAGGGCATCAACTGGGCCGGCGAATCGTCCGCGCTCGTGGACCGCGTGCGGCCGGCCGCGGAGATCGTCAGCGAGACAGTGGCGGAAGCGGAGGCGCTGCTCGCCCGTGTGTCGCAGCTGATCTCCCGCACGCCGGTAGGATCGAAGTCCCATCGCTGATGGGTCACTCGTCCCTTGAGTGGCGGGCCCGGTGGCCGTAGCGTCCGATCCATGAGTGATTTCGAGGAACATGTTCGCCGCTGGCTGTCCGCGGGCGTCCTGGATTCTTCCAGCGCGGAGCGCATCCGGGCTTTCGAGGCGGCCCAGGAGCGGACGCCTGACCGGCAATCGCGGCCAGGGGTGCTGGAGGTGCTGGTGTACCTCGGCGTCATCGTGGCCGGGGTTGGCGCCGTGTTCCTCGTCGGACAGAACTGGGACGAGCTCGAGTCGTGGGCGCGGATCGCGGCGATTGCGGTGCCGGGGGCACTGGCATTGCTGGCGGGCTTCCTGCTCGTTGCATCGGACGAGGCGCCCCTGCAGCGTGCCGGCCAGGCGGTCTGGCTCGTGGCGGTCGTACTGATCGCGGGGACCGTGCTCGTCGTTGGTCGCGAGCTCGCGGGCGACGACATCAGCGACGAAAGCAGCCGGAACCTCGTGCTCGTGGCAGCGATGCTGAGCGTGGCGCTCTCGCTTGCCTTGTGGGTGTGGTCGGCGGCGGACCTGCAGATCATCGCGGTCGCCGGGAGCCTGTTCTTCCTGGCACAGGCGATCGGGGCGTGGCCTGACGACTTCAACGAAAAGCTGGCGGGGATGACCCTGCTGGCCGTTGGAGTTGCCGGGTTGATCCCCGCGGTCATGGGGTGGATGGAGCCTGGCGGCACCTCCCGCGCGCTCTTCGGCGCGCTCGCAGTTGCCGGGCCGTTCGAAGCGGGGCTCGACGGGAACGTCCAGTGGGCCGAGCTGTTGACCTTCGCGGTCGGTGCGGCGCTGGTCGGACTGAGCGTCCTGCGCGGGCACTTCTCGCTGACGGTGGTCGGAGTCGCGGGCATCTTCATCGCGCTCGTGACCTACGTGTTCGAACATTTCGAGGATGACATCGGGGCGCCCGTGGCCCTCATGGTGAGCGGCGGCGTAGTGGTCGCGGGGGTGATTCTCCTGGTGCAACTGCGCGGCATGGTGCGGACGCGGAGGGCGACGGCATGAGACAGCGTGCAATCATCGCGGCGGCGCTCTGCGGTCTGGTCGCCATCGTTGCGATACCACTGGTCATCTTCCAATTCGGCCGCCACGACCCGTCGCCCCCGTCACTGCAGGACGAACCCATCGCATCGATCCCGGGCGAGGTGCTGTTCTTTGACGAGGACGGCTGCGTGGTGGAGGTGGCGGCGTCCGGCGCGGAACCGCGCATCCTCACATGCGACATCGCGACGAGCCCGGCGAGCTTCCTGACCAGGATCGATGCCCAGAGCATCGCGCTCGCCCAGAGCCGGTTCGGCCCAGGCGGCGGGGGGTTCGATGTCACGGTGCTTAATCTCGAGACGGGCGAGGAAACGACCGGTCGCGTCTCGATCACGGACCAGGGCTTCCCTTTCGGTATGCCGAACCAGGAATCGGTGCACGGTGAGCGTGTTTCCGTGGGCCAGGACGGCGAGGTGACCGTGTTGGCTGGGACGGAGAAACGCGTGATCCAGGACTTCGACGTGGCGGAGTACCGCGGGCCGCAATTCCTCACCTGGTCGCCAGACGGCGAGTGGATGCTGCTGTCGTACTACGGCGAGGACGAGCAGGAGTTGTGGGTGCTGTCGCGCGATGGGGAGACGGCGGGAACTCTGGCGAAAGGTCTTCGGCAGCCGGTGGTGTCCTGGTACATCGAGGGCCTAGGGGCATGGCCCGTGGTGGAGATCGTGGCGCCGTAGTGGTCCCTCACCCCCCGGCCCCTCTCCACGGGCGCGTGGAGAGGGGGAGTCGATTTCGTGGCGGCGGGGGAGGTTCGCAGTGGTGGCACCAACCGCTTGCTCGCGCGCGCGGCACCGATCCGCGCGCGGGCCGGGG
>JBBDMZ010000025.1:0-23538 GCA_040877955.1 Dehalococcoidia bacterium
GTGTGGATCACGCATCCCTGCGGCGGCCGCAGCTGGCTGGGCTCGTCGCCGAGGAGGATGATGCGTTCCGGCTGGCGCTCGATCTTCGGGTCCGGGATGGGGACCGCGGACATGAGCGCCTTGGTGTACGGGTGCAGCGGGTTCTCGAAGATCGAGTCCCGGTCCGTCAGCTCCATCGCGTGTCCGAGGTACATGACGCACACCCGGTCCGAGATGTGGCGGACGACCGAGAGGTCGTGGGCGATGAACAGGTACGTGAGGTTGAACTGATCCTGCAGGTCCTGGAGCAGGTTGATGATCTGCGCCTGGATGGACACGTCCAGAGCGGAAACCGGCTCGTCGCAAACGATGAAGTCCGGCTCGACGGCGAGTGCACGGGCGATGCCGATGCGCTGCCGCTGGCCACCCGAGAACTCGTGCGGGAAGCGGTTGGCGAAGTACGGGTTCAGGCCAACCGTCTGGAGCAGGTTCTGGACCTTTTCCTTCTTCTCTTTTCCGCCGGATGCGAGCTTATGGATGGTGATGGGCTCGCTGATGATGCTCCCCACGGACATACGCGGGTTCAGGCTCGCATACGGGTCCTGGAAGATCATCTGCATCTTGCGGCGGAATCGACGAAGCTCGCCGCCCTTGATCTTCGTCAGGTCCTGGCCCTCGAACTGCACAGTTCCGGCGGTCGGCCGGGTCAGCTGGAGGATGGCCTTGCCGGTCGTGCTCTTGCCGCAGCCGGATTCGCCCACGAGGCCCAGTGTCTCACCGCGCTTCACCTGGAAGCTCAAGCCGTCCACGGCCTTCACGTCCGCGACTTTGCGCTGGAAGATGATGCCCGACGTCACCGGGAAATACACTTGCAGATCTTGCACGTCGACCAGCGTTTCGCCGATCGTGCCGACGCGCTGGCGTGCCCCCGAACTAGCTTGCTGCACCAACTGCCACCTCCCTGTGGACGCGGTCTGTCTCCCAACACGCGGCATAGTGATTTTCTGCCACGAGCTTGAACGGTGGGTACTCTTCCCTGCACTGATCCACGCGCCATGCGCACCGGGGGTAGAACGGGCAGCCCGGGGGCAGGTGCGCCAGGTCCGGAGGAAGGCCCTCGATCGGGATCAACTTGTCCTTGCGCGTCTCGTCCAAGCGTGGCACGGAATTTAGCAGGCCGACCGTATAGGGGTGCTTGGGGTTCCCGTAGAGCTCCGGCGCATTGGCGGTCTCGATGACCTTGCCGGCGTACATCACGTTCACGCGGTCGGCGTAGCGTGCAACCACCCCGAGGTTGTGCGTGATGATGATGACGGCCGTACCGAACTCGCGGCTCAAGCGGCTCATGACCTCGAGGATCTGAGCCTGGATCGTGACGTCGAGGGCGGTCGTCGGCTCATCCGCGAGCAGCAGCTTCGGGTTGCAGCTCATGGCCATCGCAATCATCACGCGCTGGCGCATTCCCCCCGAGAACTGGTGCGGGTAGTCATCGAGCCGGCCCTTCGCCTCGGGGATGCCCACCATCTCCAGCAGCTCGGCGGCCCGGTCGCGGGCGGCCTTGCCGTGGAGATCCATGTGCAGCTCGAGAGCTTCCGTCATCTGGCGCCCGATCGTGAGGACCGGGTTCAACGACGTCATCGGCTCCTGAAAGACCATGGCAATCTCATTGCCGCGGATCTTCCTGATCTCGTCTTCGTCGAGCTTCAGAATGTCGCGTCCCTGGAAGATAATCTCCCCGCTGACAATCTTGCCCGGCGGCTGGGGGATGAGGCGGAGGATCGAGAGGGCGGACACGCTCTTTCCGCAGCCCGACTCCCCCACAAGACCGAGGGTCTCGCCTTCCTCAACCGAGTATGTGGTGCCGTCCACGGCTTTAACCGTGCCTTCCTGCGTATAGAAATATGTACGCAGGTCTTTGACCTCGAGTAGCGCCATCCCATCTCCTTCCTTCGCCCCGGAACTCGCAGCGTCCGGTTAGGACTGCCTTTCGAGTTACGTGGGGAAGAGGAGACTCGAACTCCTACGCCTTGCGGCACATGATCCTAAATCATGCTCGTCTGCCAATTCCGACACTTCCCCACGAGTGCCAGGAGCCCGCACGAGCGGTAACCCTGGAGGTTGCGATGCTGGTGAGCCGCGAAGGACTCGAACCTTCAACCTAGTGATTAAGAGTCACTTGCTCTGCCAATTGAGCTAGCGGCCCCCTCCGAGGGTCGCGCGGGAGTATATCACGCGAGACTCACCCGACAACAACCGGGGTAAGCGACTCCCACGTTACCATAATGTTCCCCACCGGCCAGCCGATCACGGTTAAGCGGCATCAACCCTCGGTCTCGCGAGCTGGTCCGCCGCTGCCTAATCCGAGCATGAGAACGCCGCGCGCGCCGTCCGCATACGTAACCAGTCTTTTGCGCTCGCTTTACACAGATTGCCTGTTCCTAGCGACCCGGACACCTGAAATCACTGGTGAGGGCTCCGACCGATTCCGGCTCTCTGGGGATTGTGGATGTTGCAGGTGGTACGGATTCGCCCGGCGGCCCTCTGGCTCGCCGTGGGCTCGCTCGTTTTCTTCAGCGTCAGTGCCGTGGCTAACGTGGCGCCGGCCCGGGCGCTCACAAATTGCAGCGTCGCCGACATGACCGTCGACAGCCAGGAGGCGCAGTTCCTGACGCTTATCAATAACTACCGCGCCCAGAACGGGCGCTCCGCCCTCCAGATGTCGACGAACTTGAACCGCGCCTCCACCTGGATGGCCGTCGACCTCGCGACCAGGAACTACTTCTCCCACACCGACTCGTCCGGGCGGTCACCATCCACGCGGGCGCAGAACTGTGATTATCCCGGTGGCGCGGGCGAGAACATCGCCGCAGGGACGGTGCGCGATACTGCACAGGAGGCCTTCGATGCCTGGAAAGCGTCGTCGGGCCACAACGCGAACATGCTCAACAGCAGCTACCGCATGATCGGCATCGCCCGGCACTATCGCTCGGGCAGCCAGTATGGCTGGTACTGGGTCACGAACTTTGGGCTCGTGAACGACGGCACCTCCGGCGGGAGCACGGGCGGCGGCGGCGCGGTAGCAACACCGACGCCCACGAGGACTCCCACGCCTGCAGCCTCGGCTGCATCGCCCGCGAACATGACCGCGCCCTCCAACGGCAGCACTCTCCCCGGCTCCAGCGCGAGCTTCTCCTGGAGCGCCGCGAGCGGTGCGCTCGAGTACTTCTTCTATGCGGGCACCGCGCAAGGGAGCAACAACATCACCGGCCGCTCCACGGGGCTCTCCCGCAGCACGAGCGTGACCAACCTGCCCACCAATGGAAGCACCGTTCACGTCCGGCTCTGGACCCGGTTCTCGACCGGCTGGCAGTACCGCGACACGTCCTACAAGGCGGCGACCGTCACAGCGGCCACGCCGCCGCCCACGACCTCGCCTAAGGCCGCCCTCACGAGCCCCTCGAACGGCTCCACCCTCGGGACGAGCGCGACCTTCCAGTGGACCGCCGCCAGTGGGGCCCTGGAGTACTTCGTCTACCTGGGCACAACGCAGGGCAGCAACAACCTTTTCGGAAAATCGATGGGGACAAGTCGCGGGGTGACCCTGAGCAGCTTGCCGCGGGGCGGCTCCACCATCTATCTGCGTCTCTGGACACGGACCGCCTCAGGCTGGCAGTACAACGACTACACGTTCCGCACGTCGCCCTGACGGCCCACTCGCGGAAGTGGGGAACAAGGAAGCCCCGGAGTTCCGGGCTTCCTCCTGGCTCCAAGCGGTGACATCAGATCGCGGCCGCGACCTCACGGATAGTCGTGACGAGTCGCTCCGAGCCCTCTTGTTTGCCGACGAACGCGCGTGCCCCTGCTGCCTCGGCCGCGCGTCGAGTGCATATGTCGTCGAGCAAGCTGAGGACGATGATGCGCACGTCCGGCTCCGCTTCCTTCAGTTGCTTCGTCGCGGTCAAGCCATCGACGCTGCGCATGCGCACATCCATGATGACGATGTCGGGGTGCAATTCCTGCACAAGCGCGAGGGCCGCGTTCCCGTCGTCCGCTTCGCCGATGACCTGAAGGTCGTCTTCGGCGGAGAATGCCATCGAGAGGCCTCTCCGCACATGTAGCTCGTCGTCCACGAGCACGAGCCTGATTGGTGATTCCACGATCTCCATGGTAGTTGCATATGCGACCTTCACCCTCACGCGAATGAGCGCTTCGCCGCTGCTCGTTTGAATGACCCGTCTCTCCGTCCAATGGCGGATGAGCCGATCACTCGATTGCGTTGAGATGGATCACACGATGGGGGCAATGCGCCCGGGAAGCGACCACAGAGCATGACAATCCGCATCCTCATCGCAGACGACCACGATGTTGTTCGCCAGGGTCTCCAGATGTTCCTCTCGGACGATCCCGAGCTCGAGATCGTTGCGGAAGCGCGCAACGGAGCGGAAGCCGTCGAGCTCGCCAAGCAGTTCAAGCCGGATGTCATCCTCATGGACATTCTGATGCCGGTAATGGACGGGATCACGGCCATCACCGAGGTACGCAAGGCGCTCCCGGAGACTGAGGTGATCGCCCTCACGAGCGTGCTCGAGGACGCCAAGGTGGTTGGCGCGGTGAAAGCCGGGGCAATCGGCTACTTACTCAAAGACACCCAGGGCGACGAGCTCTGCAACGCTATCAAGGCAGCAGCGGCGGGGCAGGTCCAGCTCTCACCGCAGGCCGCCGCTCGCCTCGTACGCGAAGTGCGCGCGCCGGAGAGCCCTGAGACGCTCACGGAACGCGAGACAGACGTCTTGCGCCTGCTGGCCCAGGGCAAGGCGAACAAGGAGATTGCTCTCTCCCTCTCCATTGGTGAGAACACTGTGAAGACGCACGTGAGCAACGTCCTTGAGAAGCTGGGCGTGCAAAGCCGCACACAGGCCGCGCTCTACGCCGCGCAAATCGGCCTCGTGGCCATTCACGAGACGGGGTAGCCGATGCGAATGCCACGCCGCCTCGGCCCCAAGCTGCACCTCTGGTTCGTCGCCTTCCTGTTGCTACTGGGAGGCGCAACGGCCGGGGTGGTGCTGCTCGGATTTGAGCGGAGCCAGGACAACGCCTCGGCGCGCAGCAGCGAGGGCCTTGAAGACCAGGGGCGCCAACAACTCGAGTTTTTCGCCGGCGCACAGGCGCAGGTGGGCTACCTCCAGTTCGCCTCCATCGCCTCCGCCGCGCAACAAGTGGCGCAGGTGATGTTCCCCATTCAGGACACGGCCGCGCCCAACACGCACTGGGACCCCTCCCATTTGACCGCTGGTTCCGGCGGGCAGCTTTATGACGCCAATACCGCGCGCGTCACTGACGTCTTCATCCCCAACTTCCAGGAGCTCTCGCCAGCGATCGAACAGGATCTGCGCGACAGCGCCGTCCTCGATGGTCTGTTCCCAGCCCTGCTCAAGCCGCTTCCCGGGAAGGCCCGTGCCGACAACTTCGATGCGATCGCCGCCTACTTCACGAGCGTCAGTGGCGCCGTCAGGTACTACCCGCCGGACGGCTTTCCCGAACGCATCGAGCCCGACACCCCCGTCCACGCTGACCCCGCGATGTTCGGTCCCGAGGGGAACCCCGAGCGCAAGACCTTCTGGAGCGCGCCCTACGAGGACATAGCCGGGCGTGGCCTGGTGATGACGGCAGTGACGCCGGTGTACGACACGAACGACCAGTACCGTGGAACCCTCGGCGTAGACCTTTCCATGGCGCAGCTCATCGACCAGCTCGACGCCGTGCAGCCAACTGACTCTGGATTCGCGTTCTACATCGACTCCAATGGGAGCCTGGTGCAGTCCGGGAGCACTCCCAGGGTCGCCGCGGAAGTCGAGCGGCAGAACGCCGACCTCCAGCGCATTCTCCAGACCATGACCTGGACGACCCACGGCACGGAACGCACCACGATCGAGGGCCGTGAGGTGTTCATCTCTTATGCCACCATGGAGAACGTGGGTGGGCGGCTGGCGGTCGTCGCTCCCGTGGATGAGCTCACCACGCAGGCGGCGGCGGTCGCCGATGAGATCGACGGTGAAGGCAACCGCACCGTCGCGGCGACCCTCGGCGTGATGGGAATCTTTTTCCTGGCGGCGCTTGCGAGCGTGGCCTATTTCAGCCGCAAGCTCCTGCTCAAGCCAATCGAGGCGATTGTCGCCGGCACGAACGAGGTCGGCGCGGGGAACCTCCAGGCCCGCATCCGGGTGCACTCAGAGGACGAGCTGGGAGACCTCGCCCGCTCCTTCAACGCGATGACGGCTCAACTCGACCTCGCCCACCAGGACATGGAGGCGCGCGTGCAGGAACGGACACGCGAGCTGCGTGCTCTCCTTGATGTCAGCAACGTTATGTCGTCCACGCTAGACCTGGACCGCCTCCTGGGCGTCATCCTCGAGCAGCTCAAGGTGGCGGTCGACTACACCGGGGCATCCGTGCTCGTCGTGGAGGGAGAGCAACTCATCACGCGGGAGTCACGCGCGCAGGGAGGCCCGGCGCCACGCGAAGCCCTGGTGGACCAGCGCTTCAGCATCACGGCCCTCGGGCCCATCTGGGACGCGATGTCCGCCGCCAAGCCCATCATCATCGACGATGCGCACGGGGAAACGCCTGCGGCGCAGTCCTTCCGGGAGGCCACGGGCCCGCTCTATGACACCAGCTTCGCCGGTGTCCGATCGTTCCTCGCCGTGCCTCTGATGTCCAACGACCGGGTGACGGGCATGCTGGCGATGTCGCAGGACGCGCCCGGCATGTTCACCGATCATCACGCGCGCCTCGCCATCGCGATCGCGGCCCAGGCCGGCATCGCGCTGGAGAACGCCTATCTGCTCGAGCAGTCCCAGCATTCCGCGGCGCTCGAGGAACGCCAGCGGCTCGCGCGCGAGTTGCACGACTCCGTCTCCCAGGCGCTCTATGGCATCGCGCTCGGCGCTCGGACGGCGCGCAAGCGCCTCGACAGCGACCCGACCAACCTGGCGGAGCCGCTCGACTACGTGCTCAGCCTCGCAGAGGCGGGCCTCACCGAGATGCGCGCGCTGATCTTCGAGCTGCGACCGGACTCGATCGAGACAGAAGGGCTGGTGGCGGCGCTCGGCCGGCAGGTAGCGGCCACACGCGCCCGCTACGGTGTCGCCGTCAACGCCGCTCTCGCCGATGAGCCAGACGTACCCGTGGGGACGAAGGAAGCGCTCTACCGCATCGCCCAGGAAGCCATGCACAACACCGTGAAACATGCGCGCGCCACGAACATCGACCTCTCGTTGGAGCGTCACAACGGACACCTCCACATGCACGTCGCCGATGACGGCCTGGGCTTCGACCCCGCGGGCGAGTTCCCCGGACACCTGGGGCTGCGATCGATGCGCGAACGGATGGTAGCCCTCGGTGGGACGTTCGAGATCTGGAGCGCCCCCGGCGAAGGCACCAGGATCAAGGTCACAGCGCCAGCGGGAGCGGGTGCGAAGTAGAGGTCAGACGGAGAGGCGCGCTGCGGCCGCGCGGATGGCATTCACCAGCGCGCTTGGCTCCTCTTGCTTGCCCACCAGGCAGCAGGCGCCGGCAACGCGAGCCAACTCGCGGGTTTCGGGCCGGTCGTGCAGCGTAAGGATGACCACCGCTGTCTCCGGGCAACACTCCTGCAAACGGGTCGTTGCCTCGATGCCGTCGAGCCCGGGCATCATGATGTCCATCACCACGACTGTGGGCTTGTGCCGCTCGACCTGCTCCAATGCCGCTGCTCCGTCGTCCGCCTCGCCAACGACTTCGATGTCGGGCTCCAGCGCCAGGCGCATACGCAATCCCCGGCGAACGGCGGGTTCGTCGTCCACGAGCAGCAATCTGATCATTCCAACCTCTGTTACAGTTGTACTTTACGGCAGTTCGGGCAGTATCCAGCAGACGGCTGCCGGGGCCGCCAAGCTTTCGGCGGAGGAGCGCGCTCGGTCGAAAGACGGAGGACGGGGATGACTATCCGCATCGTAATCGCCGACGACCACAGTGTGGTCCGTCAGGGACTGCGGATGTTCCTCGCCCTGGATGAAGAGTTGGATGTGGTCGGCGAGGCGCAAAACGGGGCTGAAGCGCTGGAGCTGGCGCACAAGCTCAAGCCGGACGTTGTGCTCATGGACCTTCTCATGCCGGTCATGGACGGCATCACCGCCATCGGCGCGATCCGGCGTGAAGTGCCCGAAGTGGAGGTCATCGCGCTCACGAGCGTCCTCGAAGATGCGTCCGTCGTGGGAGCCGTGAAGGCCGGGGCCATCGGATACCTCCTCAAGGACACGCAGGCGGACGAGCTGCGACGGGCCATCAAGGCCGCGGCCGAGGGCCAGGTGCAGTTGGCTCCGCAGGCGGCAGCGCGCCTCCTGCGTGAAGTCCGCACTCCAGAGAATCCCGAGACGCTCACAGAGCGCGAGAACGACGTCTTGCGCCTCCTCGCGATGGGCCGCGCAAACAAGGAGATCGCCAGGGAGCTCGACATCGGCGAGAAGACCGTGAAGACCCACGTCAGCAACATTCTCGGCAAGCTAGGCGTCCAGAGCCGCACACAGGCAGCGCTCCATGCCGTGCGAACGGGCCT
Source organism: Dehalococcoidia bacterium (assembly GCA_040877955.1). Lineage (GTDB taxonomy): Bacteria > Chloroflexota > Dehalococcoidia > Tepidiformales > Tepidiformaceae > JBBDMZ01. The sequence goes on from JBBDMZ010000025.1 coordinate 8,573, forward strand.
CGTGCCTGCTGATGCCCTCGCGGAGACATGAACGAGCAGAAGACCGCCCGGCGGCAGCAGCGCCCGGGCGCGGTCAGCCTCGCGGCGGTGGTGCCCTTCTTCGAGGCCTCCCTCGACGGCATCGTCGTCGTCGACCGGGACCGGCGCTACATCTACGTCAATCCCGCCGCCGAGACGATCTTCGGCGAGACGGATGAGGATCTCCGGGGAGAGGACTTCCTCCGCACGTTCCCCAAGCGGATGCACGACAACATGCTCACCTACTTCGGCAGGACGGTGGAGGGCGCTCCCGGCCTCTGGGAAGTCACTATCACACGGCCTGACGGCGAGGAGCGGGATGTCCAGTTCTCGAATCTCGAGTTCCAGATGGACGGCCAGCCGGTTATCGCGGCGATCATCCGGGACCTGACCGACGAGCGCTGGCGGACCCGTGAGACCAGGGCCGCCGCCCAGGTGGCGGCGGCGTTCACCCTGGACCGTCCTGTCACCGAAGCTCTGGACGAGCTCTGCCAGATCGTCGTGGGGGCCGGAGCGGCGGTCGCCTGCTCCGCCATGCTGCCGTTGAAGCACGGGCCCCTCACCACGGTCGGCTCCGCGGGGCACCTGCCGGGGTACCAGGAGGCCATGGCCGTAGCCTGGGAGGCCGGTCCGCCTGCCTTCACGCGCCCGTTCGCCCGGATCTCGTCCCCGCATCTCATCGAGAATGCGCGCACCCTGCTGATGCAAGAACCAGGCTACGCCGTTGCCGTCAACATCCTGCGCGAGAGCCCCTGGGAACACATGCTCGTGGTGCCGCTTGTTTATCGGGGACGCGGCCTGGGAGCTATGACCGTCTGCTACCCCCCTGAGGTTCACCCTTCTGGGAGGGAAACACGCCTGCTCGGTGCAATCGCCGACCAGGCTGCGGTCGCCGTCGAGAACTCCCGGCTGCTCGAAGACGCGAATGAACGGTCCGCGCAGCTCTCCGCGCTCGTGAACACGTCCGCGGCGGTCGCCTCCAGCCTGGAGATGGAGGGCGTGCTCGACACCGTGCTCGACCACGTGTCGTCGATCGTGGACTACTCCGCCGCCTCGCTCATGCTCCTCGACGGCGACGAGCTCGTGATCGTGAAGGCGCGATTCGGCGCTGACACGTCCGGGTACGAAGGCCAGCCCCGGTTCGCTGTGGAGAGGGACTCTGGCCTCTGGCACTCCTTCATCAAGGGCGAGCCCGTTCGCATCGCCGACTCCCTCGGGGAGACCCAGTACGCCCGCGAACTGCGGGCCGCCATTGGCGAACGGCGGCAGCAGAGCTTCGCCCACGTGCGGTCCTGGATGGCCATCCCCTTGCGGGCGCACGGGCGCCTCCTTGGCGCCCTCACGGTCAGCCGCGACGTCCCGAACTACTTCACGGACGAGCACGAGCAACTCCTGGGGGGCCTGGCCAACCACGCCGCGTACGGCATCGAACGGGCTCGCCTCTTCAACGAGGCCGAGCGCGCGACCGCTGAGACGGCGGCGCTGGCGCGCGTGGCGTCTGCCATGACGTTCGACCAGCCTCCTCAAGGTGTGCTCGACGTCCTCGCCGAGAACGTTGTGGGGATCACCGGTGGAAGCTCGTGCGCCATCATCATCATGGAGCCCCAGGGGCAGCACGTGGCCCTCGCGGGCACGCACAATCTGGCGGAGGGCTACGTCGACGCAATCGAGTCCATCTGGAATTCAGGCGTGTTCTCGCCGACGCTCCTCGCGTACCGCACACAGGAAGTGCAGGTCGTCCCCAACGTCACCGGTCTGACGCTGGCGGACGACACCTTCGCTCCCATCCACGACTTCGTCCGGGATACACCGTGGAACACGATGGTCTCTGTGCCCCTGGTCTATCGGTCGGAGTCTTTGGGCACGATGAACGTGTACTTCGCGGGCGAACGCACCCCCGCGGACGCGGAGATGGCGTATCTGAAGGCGCTGGGCGACCAGGCCGCCGTCGCCGGCGCGAACCTCCGGCTGTTCGCTGATGGTGAGCGCCGGCGGCGCTTGGCGGAGGCGCTGGCGCGTGTGGCCTCTGCCATGACATTCCACGAGGCGCCGAAGGCCGTGCTCGACGTGCTCGCTGACAACGTGTTGGCGGTTACCGGGGCGGCTTCCGCCGGCATCATCGTCACGGACAGGGGGGGCTCCCGAATCACGGTGGTCGGCTCAGCGAATCTGCCGGACGGATACATGGAGACGATCCAGGCGCTCTGGCTGCGCGGCACGCGCATCGCCGGGTTCGACGCCATCCGGACCGGCCAGGCGATCGTCGCTCATGACCTCCCCGCCCTGACCAATGGAGTCGACCTTCTCGAGCCCTACCGCGAGTTCACCGACCGCGAGTGGGCGACCCTTGTAGCTCTCCCGCTCACCTACCGCGGCGAGTCGGTTGGCTCGTTGAATGTGTGCTTCTCCCGCGAACGGCTGCCGGACGACGACGACATGGCCGTCTTGCGAACGCTTGCAGACCAGGCCGCGGTCACGGCTGCGAACCTCCAGCTCTTCACGGAGAGCCAGCAGCGCCGCCGCCGGGCCGAAACGCTGGCGATGGTCGCCTCCGCGCTCACGGGCGGCCGTTCGATCGAGGACACGTTGGAGTCGTTGTCGCAGGTGGTCGTCGAAACGACCTCGGCGGTCGCGTCGTCGGTCACGCTGAGCGACGACGAACGCGGCAACTTCACGCTCGCGGGCACCTACGGGTTACCACCAGGGTTCACGACAGCAGTGCACAACGCCTGGCGCGAAGGGCGCACCACGCTCATCAGCCAGACCCTCGCCGGGAGCGAGGTACGGCTCACCCGGCGAGGGAAGCAGCGCATGCTCGAAGACCCGGATTACGCCGAGGCCTTGGAGATCGTTCGGGACGAGCCCTGGGAGGCGATCGCGCTCATCCCCATGGTCTACCGGAACCGCACCGTCGGCATGCTCGCAGCGTTCTACCTCCCCGATGACACTCCGAGCGAAGACGACCTCTCGCTCCTCTCGGCGGTCGCCGGGCAGGCAGCCGTGGCCGTCGAGAACCGTCGGCTCTTCGTCGAGACCGAGCGGCGCCTCAGGCAGCTTGAAGCGGTCGCAGCGATCGCCTCGAACCTCACGTTCGACCAGCCGCTCGACGAGATGATGCGCAGCCTCGCCGACAACGTGCTCCAGTCAACGACCGCCATCGCCTGTTCCGTGACGCGAGTGGACGAGCGGCTCGCACTGCCCATGCGCATCATGGCCATCGTCGGCCTGCCCGACGGCTACCGGGAGGCCCTCCAGGGCGCCTACGACGCGGGCGCTCCGTCGGTCGCCATGACCGCCTACCGGGACCGCGAGGCGATGATCATCCACAACTCGCGGGGCGTGACCATGTCCGACCCGCGCTACGACGCGGCCGCACGGCTTGTGGCGGACGAACCGTGGGACTGCGTGGGCGTCATCCCCATCATCTTCCGGGACGAGGCCCTCGGATTGCTGGTGGCCTACTACCCGGTCCGCCAGGAGCCGACCAACGAGGAGATGGCCTACCTCTCCGCCATCGCCGACCAGGCGGCCATCGCCATCAAGAACGCCGCGCTGATCGAGCAGGCCCAGGAGAGCGCCGCGGTCGGCGAACGCCAGCGCCTCGCCCGCGAGCTGCACGACTCTGTCTCACAGGCCCTCTACGGCATCGCCCTCGGCGCTCAGACGGCGCGCACGCTCCTGGAACGGGACGCTACCCAGGCGAAGGAACCTGTGGAGTACGTCCTGCAGCTTGCCCAGGCGGGCCTCGCGGAGATGCGCGCGCTGATCTTCGAGCTACGCCCCGAGTCGCTGGCGCAGGAAGGCATCGTGGCGGCAATGGAAAAGCAAGTGGCCGCCACCAACGTGCGTTACGGGCTCAGCGTCGAGGCGGACCTGGGCACCGAGCCAGCCGTGCCACTCGACGCCAAGGAGGCGGCGTACCGTATCGGTCAGGAAGCCCTCCACAACATCGTGAAGCACGCCAAGGCCGCGCATGTCTGGATCACGCTACGGTTCGAGGACGACGTCCTCTGGCTCAAGGTGCAGGATGACGGTGTCGGCTTCGACCCTGACGGCGAATACCCCGGTCACCTCGGCCTGAGGTCGATGCGGGAGCGCGCCATCCGCGTCAGAGGCACCCTGGACTTCACGAGCGCGATCGGCCACGGGACGGCCATAACCCTGCGTATCCCCGTACCGGAAGGCTCGGAGACCCACCTCCCCGCGTCGATGGGCGGGGCCTGAGCTACTTCGCTTCAGTTCGAGAACGGGAGAACGGCCACAACCGCCGGCGCTCAGTCGTGTCGCGGTCCGCAAGCCGCGCGTCGGGGTTCTCCGGGCCATCGAAGCCGCGCCCGCAGGTCTGGCAGTACCCGTACACGTTCAGGTTCTGGCGCCCACACCACGGACACTCGCGCATCGTCGCTACCCCCTCCTAACTATTGTGCGAGGCGGCAGACGCGCGCTCAACAGCCGGGGAACTTAGACGTTGTCCTCGTACTTGAACGAGAGCTTGATCTTCGCGCGATAGTGCGTGACCTTGCCGTCCTCGACCTGCAGGTCGAGCTTCTCGACCTCCGCGATGCGAAGATCGCGGAGGGTCGTCCCCGCCCGTTCCACCGCCACCGACGCCGCCTTCTCCCACGATTCTGTGCTGGTGCCCACCAGCTCGATGATCTTGTAGACGCTCTCAGCCACGGTGCACCTCCAGAGAGTAGGCGCGACAATGCGCCTCGACTCGAACGGTACACCTTATGTCCAGCATGGCCCTGTCAGCCCGATGCACCTCCGGCCGCGACTTCCTCCTCAATGCGGTGCGCTTCTTCGAGCACGAGGAGGGCGAGCGCCTCCGCAAAGGCATCCGAGAGCCCCGCGGCCACGCCGACGGCCCGGTAACGGTCGATAACTTCCTGGCGCCGCCGGGGCTGGAGCACCGCCACGCCAGCCTCGCGCTTGAGCCGGCCGATGGCCTCCACCGCCTCAAACCTGGATGAGATCGCGCGCAGCACCGTGGCGTCACACTCATCGATCCTCTCGCGGAGAGCGTCGACGCCCGGGAGGCCAGGTTCGCTGCTCATTGGCACTTCCGCGCCCCGAGGATGGGCCACTGATCCACGACCTCACCATTGCGGACCACGTGGTAGACCTCGTGCATATTGAGGGTGGTGTCGGAATGGCTCGGCACGAGCTCGACGCGGTCGCCCACGTGCAGGTTGGCGATGCCCTCGCCGCGCAGGTGCGCATGCTCCTCGGACAGCCCCGCCGCCCGGTAGCTCCCGTCACGCGAGAACGAGGGGCCGTGGTCCTGCGAGAGCGACTTCATCCCCGCATCGCATACGGCGTACCGCTCGCGCACCGTGAGCACGGTCGTGAGCAGCGTAAGGGCGTACCGGTAGATCCCCGGGGTGAACGCCTCGTGATGACTGTCGTGGAAGACGTAGGTGCCGGCCTGGAGGTCGGTGACGCCGGGCGTGCGGGAGGCGATGGCCGTGCTGGCGGAGCCACTCGTCGACACGATCGCCGGTGCGAGCCCGGCCTCGGCGAGGGCCTCGACGTGCTCGTTTACGGTTGCGAGGGCGCCCTGGATGAGCTCCTCGCGCGGCCCCGTCTCCGGCTGGCCGTACATATGGCCCTCGTAGCCCATGATGCCGCGATAGTCGATGCCCTCGTCCACGAGCATTCGGGCAAGCGCCACCGTCTCCGCGGGCGTGGATGTGCCGCAGCGGTGCATGCCCGCATCGACCTCGATGATTGCGGCGGGGCGCTGGCCCGAACGGCGCGCGCCCTCGGCCAGCTCGCCTACGTTGAATTCCGACTCCACGGCAACGGTTATGTCCACACCGCGCGAGAGGAGCGCCATGAGCCGGTCGATCTTGATGCGGCCCACGACCTGGTTCGCCATCAGCAGCGGCCCGACGCCGACGTCGGCAAGCACCTCGGCCTCGCCCAACTTCGCGACTGTGATGCCGATGGCGCCGGCATCGAGCTGCATCTTCGCGACCTGGGGGCACTTTGGCGTCTTGAAGTGCGGCCGTAGCGCCACACCGGTCCCCGCGAGGCTGGACATCATCGTCGCGATGTTGTGCTCCACGGCGTCGAGGTTCAGGAGGAGGCAGGGGGTATCGAGGTCGTCGATGCGCATGGGCAGGAGTCTAAGTGGAGCCCGACGCGTTAGCGAGGAAGTTACTGGCCCATCGCTGCGAACTTCGCCCGTTTCGTCGCGCGCGCCCGGATTGTCGCGTTCAGCTCGATCTTGCGGAGACGCAGCGTCTTGGGCGTAACCTCCACCATCTCATCCGAGCCGATGAGCGACAGGCTGCGCTCCAGGCTCGGTGGCGACGGCGGCGTCAGCTTCACGGCGATGTCGCTCGTGGAGCTGCGGATGTTCGTGAGCTGTTTCGCCTTGCAGACATTCACGTCGAGGTCGTTCTCGCGGGCGTGCAGGCCGACGATCATGCCCGCATACACGTCCACGCCCGGCTCGATGAAGAGCTGGCCGCGCTCTTGCGCGTTCGCGATCCCGAAGGCAAGCGCGGAGCCCATGTCCGAAGCCACGAGCGCGCCGTTCCGGTAGCGGGCAATCTCCCCGGCCCAGGCCCGATATCCCAGGTACTCGGTGTTCATGATGCCTTCGCCCGCCGTCCCGCTGATGAACGTGTCGCGGAAGCCGATGAGGCCGCGCGTCGGGATCTCGAACTCGAGGCGGACATCGCCGTCGTGGTCGCTGTGCATGCCGGTCATGAGCGCCTTGCGGCCGGAGAGCGTCTCGATGAGGAACCCCGTGGCGGACTCGGGCGCCTCGATGTAGAGCTTCTCGAATGGCTCCTCGGTGCCGTGGGCTCCCTTCCGCACGATCACCTCCGGCCGCGTGACGGCGAACTCGTAACCCTCGCGACGCATCGTCTCCACGAGGATGGCGAGGTGCAGCTCGCCCCGTCCGCTGACCACGAACGACTCCGCCGTCTCCCCGTCCTCGACGCGCAGCGCCACGTTGGTCTCGACTTCTCGCATGAGCCGCTCACGAATCTGGCGGCTCGTGACGAACTGGCCGTCACGGCCGGCGAAGGGAGAGTCGTTCACACGGAAGGTCATCTTCACCGTGGGCATCTCGATCGCGATCGGCGGCAGCGGCACGGCCTCCGCGGAAGCGATGGTCTCGCCGATGGCGATGTCGGAGATGCCTGTGAGCGCCACGATGTCGCCGGCCGTGGCCTCCTGCAGTTCCACCCGGTCCAGGCCGCGGAAGCCGAAGAGCTGATTGACGCGGTGGGTCGTGGGCTGACCTTCGAGGTCGTAGCGGACCACGGTCGAGCCAGACGTTACCGAACCGTCGCGGATGCGGCCGACAGCCGTACGGCCGCGGAAGTTGTCGTACTGGAGCGTGGTGGCGAGCATGCGGAAGGGCGCGTTCTCGTCGACTTCAGGGCCCGGGACGTGGGTGAGGATGGTCTCGAAGAGCGGCTGCATCGTGCCGGACGTAGCCCCGGTCTCGAGAGACGCGTAGCCGTCCCGTGCGTTGGCGTACACGACCGGGAAGTCGAGCTGGTGGTCCTCGGTCGCGAGGTCGAGGAAGAGGTCCTGGGTCTCGCTCACGACGGCGCTGAGGCGCGCCTGGGGCCGGTCGATCTTGTTGACGACGACGATGGCGTGCAGGCCAAGCTCCAGGGCTTTCCGCAGCACGAACTTGGTCTGTGGCATCGGTCCTTCAACGGCGTCTACCAGCAGCAGACAGCCGTCGGCCATGTTCAGGACGCGCTCGACTTCGCCGCCGAAGTCCGCATGGCCGGGGGTGTCGATGATGTTGATCCGCACGCCGTTGAACTCCACGGCGGCGTTCTTCGCCATGATGGTGATGCCCTTTTCCCGCTCCAGGGGATTCGAATCGAGGATGAGCGTGCCCACGTGCTCGTTCTCGCGGAACACGTGGGCCTGCTTCAGGAGCGCATCCACCAGGGTGGTCTTTCCGTGGTCGACGTGGGCGATGATTGCGACGTTCCGAACGTCCGCGCGGCGTGAGGGCATGACAATAGGGTCTAGGGGCCAGAGGCTAGGGGCTAGGGGCGTGCCGACTCGAAGCCCCCACCCTCCTCCGGGGCAGGGCCGATGGCAGGGCGGCGGGGTAGTCTGAGGCCGATGGGTACAGACACGGATCAGTGGCCCGCCGAACTCCTGAGGTATCTGCGTGGTACGCATGGCGAACTGGTGGGAGTCGACCGCCTCGGTGGATGGAGCGTGGCGGAGGTGTGGCGGGCGCGCTTCTCGGATGGCGCGGTGGTGGTGAAAGCGACGGCGAGCGCCGTGGAGCCAGCCTTCTACCGCCGCGTGGCCCCCGAGCTGCGGGCAGCCGGGGTGCCGATCCCCGAGATCGAGCTCGACCTGGTCGAGGGCGGCCGGAACTGGCTCGTGATCGAGAACCTGCCCACACCGTTCGTGTCACCGCCGCTCACGGCGTGGGAGCCCGATCAGGACATCACCGCCGCGCTCGCCCGGCTTCACGCGGCCGCGCGCGGACGGACCTTCGAGGTGCCGCAATCCCGGGCGAGCAAGTGGACGCCCACCATGACGGCGTCTGCGCTGTCGCTGTTCCCGAGCGACGCCGCGCTGCAGATCGGAGCCCCATTGCGGGTACACGAGGAGCAGGCGGCCGTCCTCGCTGAGCCGTGGTGCTGGATCTCGGGCGACCCCAGCCCTCCCAACTGGGGCCGGCGGGCGAACGGCGCGCTCTCCCTCTTCGACTGGGAGCTGTTCCGCCAGGGCGTGCCAGCAACGGACCTCGCAATCACCGTGCCCGGATTTCCCAGCCGCGAGATGTTCGGGCTGGCGGCGCGAGCCTACCTCGCACGCCCCGAGGCCACGGGGATCCCGTGGTCGGAGAGCCAGTTGGTGGACCAGATGTGCGTGGCCAAGTGCGGAACGGCAGTCGCGATGCTCGCGGCGCAGGCAACGGGCCGAGCGCGGGTTCCGGAGGCGACGGTCGCGTGGCTCGTCGAGGGGATGCCCGGGTGGCTGAAGTCACTTGGGGCGCCCTAGTTCGTCCGGAGCGTCGCTCCGCCAACTTAGTCGTGGCGCTCAGCAAGGACCTGTCTCCATGACTCCGTGGTTCATTCGAACGCCACCCCCTGTACAATCGCGGGCACGACCGTTGCACCTCGCAACCGACCCCTAAGGCCCATGGCCTAATACCCAAGACCTCGGAGAAGCCCATGCCCGCCCTGCTCACCGCTACCGACGGCCACGTCCGCACCATCCGCCTGAACCGCCCGGAGATGAAGAACGCCCTCAACGACGAGCTCTCCTGGGGCATCATCAGCGCCGTGAAGGAGGCCAACGCCGACGACGACATCTGGGTCATCGCAATCACCGGCGAGGGCGACTCCTTCTGCTCCGGCCTCGACCTCCGTGGCCGCGGCGAGAGCCACAACCCCAATACCCGCCTCACCCAGCAGCTCGACGACCTGAGCTGGATCTCCCAGTTCCCACTGCTCTTCCGCCAGCAGGTCGAGAAGCCCATCGTCGCCGGCATCAATGGCGTCGCCGTCGGTGGGGGGCTGTCGCTCGCGCTCGCGGCGGACATCCGCATCATGGCCCGCAGCGCGCGCATCCTCGCCGGCTACCCGCGCATCGGCGGATCGCCCGACGGCGGCATGACCTGGACCCTCTCGCAGTCCATCGGCTACGAGAAGACGATGCGCTTCCTGCTCGAGAACAAGACCGTCACCGCGGACGAAGCGCTCGAGCTCGGCATCGTCGGCGAGGTGGTGGAGGACGAGCGTTTCGACTCGCGCCTGTCGGAGTACTGCCAGCAGCTCGCGAGCATCTCGCCCATCACCGCGCGCATGACCAAGCGCACGGTCCGCAAGGCGACCACCGCCATCGACCTGGAGTCAGTCCTGCGCCTGGAGATTGCGAGCATCGGCCGCGCCTTCAGCAGCGAAGACGGCAAGGAAGCGCGCCAGGCCTTCATGGAAAAGCGCGCCCCCGTCTTCACGGGCGAATAGTCGTCGCGGAAACGACATCCCTGCCACCTCGGACGTTGCCAATAGTCGCGACGGACGGCGGCGGCGCTCTTGTCCCTTGACACGACCTGCTACCATTCAGTTACATGTAACCATTCCGTTGCATGATTCTATGCCCCGGAGGATGAGCATGGGCACGAACATCGGGCCGCTGGCAGTGCGGCGCAGCATCTGGATCGCCGCCACGCCCGAGCGGGTCTGGCACGAGTTTGAGTCTTTCGAACGCATGCAGGCCTGGTTCGGCACGGGGCACAGCCTGACCGCCTACGAGCCCCGACTCGGCGGCTACGGGAGACCGACTCCGGGCACAGCCGCGAGCACGGCGAAACCCTTCGTTTCGGGGGCAAGATCGTCGTCTGGGATCCTCCCCACCAGGTCACCTGGGAGAACGACTGGTTCGGCCACGGCTGGGTGGCGCCGTCGCTCATGACCTTTCGCCTCACTCCCGCCGAGGGCGGTACGGTCGTCGAGCTCTTCCACCATGCCTTCGAGAGCACGGGTCGCTCCCCGTCGGAGACCCTGAACGGCTTCGAAGGTGGCTGGACGTTGCGCCAGCTCGAAGTGCTGAGGCAAATTGTCGAAGCGTAGGGACCCGTTCGAGGCCGTCGCGCACCCGACACGCCGGGCCATCCTCGACCTGCTGCGTGAGCACCCCGGCCTCCCCGCTGGCGAGATCGCCTCGCATTTCCCGGAGGTGAGCCGGGCTGCCGTGTCGAAGCACCTTGGGATCCTGCGCGGCGCCAGGCTCCTCCGCGCCCGGCCACGGGGCCGAGAGGTCCACTACACCCTTGACCCGCGCCCGCTGGGGGACCTCTACGAGCAGTGGCTCAGCCGCTTCGAGCCGCTCTGGGAGCGGTCCCTCGCGAACCTCAAGCGCCAGGTGGAGGAGGGAGATGCGCCTACGGAAAGCTGATCTCGCTCCACAGCCGCGCGTCCACGAACTGCGAGAGGTGGCGAACGTTGGCCGTGACCACAACCACCTCGCCTTCCGACTGCAGAGAAATCGCCGTCGCGGCGACCAGGACATCGATGTCCAAAGACTTGGAGTCGGCGGTAGGGCGACCTCGATTCCGCGCGTCCGCCCAGAGGCGAGCGGCGATGTGCCAGCGCGCGGTGTTCACCTCCTCATATCGGAACGTTCGGACGAACCTGTCGAGCCTCGCGAGCGAGATCCGGCTGTCGACGCGGATAAGCTCACGGCGAACTTCGAAGTCCGAAACTGCGGGTACGGCGATCACCGCCACCGCGGCGGCAGCGGCGAACCAGTCGTCGAACTGGGGCGAACCTCGCGGGTTTGCCGCGAGGCCGACTGCCGTCGTGTCCAATACGAGAATGGCGGTCACTTGGCTGGCGGCGCGATTCGTCGTGCCTCTTCGAACGCCTTCATCAAGAGAGCCAGCGTCTCGCGCTGTTCCTCGGCAGAGTTCTCATCCTGGGCCCACTCACGCACGAGCCTCGCTCCCTCTCGCTGATCGGGCACGCTTCCATCGGCAGTACGGCCGCGAGGCTTCGAGGAGGAGGGTTCAGCAGTCACCACCCCAGTCTACCACTCGCGGCCGATGCCACCGCGAGAGCCGAAGAAGCCGGCGGGCCAGTTGCGGCCCGTAATCATCGCCTTGTCGACGTCCTCGGGGGTCGCGATGCCCGCGTCGACAATGGCCTTCGCCTCCCGGTAGGCGGCGCCGAACACGCGGTTAAGGATGAACCCGTACGTCCCGGGCGTGTCCTTCACCATGGACACCACCTTGCCGCCCGCCTCCGCCAGGCCCTTCGTCGCATCAAGCGTGTCCTGGCTGGTCTCGGGCGTGTAGATGACCTCGCACATGCGCATCGTCGTCACCGGGTTCGAAAAGTGCATGCCCACGAACAGCGGCTTGCGCGCGTCGGACACGTCGCGCGCCACATCCGCTATGCAGAACCCGGAGGTGTTTGTCGCGAAGATCGCCTCCGGCTTGATGAGCGCGTCGAGGTCCGCCATCACCTGCTGCTTCAGCTCGAGCTTCTCCGGGATCGCCTCGATGAGGAAGTCCACGTCCCGCAGCCCGGCCACATCGGTCGTGAAGCTGATGCGGTCCATCGCTGCTCGGGCGTCGTCGAAAGCGATCTTGCCGCGCTCGACCCCACGCTTGATGCCCCACTTGCCATCGAACATGGAGTCGCGGGTCGCCTCGATGACCTCCTCGTTGATGTCGCGGACGACAACGGTGTATCCCGCGAGGGCGAGCACCTGCGCGATGCCTCCTCCCATAATCCCGCCACCGAGCTGCCCCACGGTGCGCACATTCTCCAGCTTCATCGAAAGTCCTCCCCCAACGGTTGTGCCGAGAATGCTACCCGTCGGCGCCGCACCCGTCAGCGCCAGCCCACGCGTGGCACCGGTGTGATGCGCCTTGCCCGGGATCGCCTGCGCCCGTACGATCACAGTCCGGCGCTGAGGTAGCTCAGCCGGTAGAGCACCGCACTGAAAATGCGGGTGTCGGCAGTTCGAGTCTGCCCCTCAGCACCACGTTTCTGAATCTGGACGCGACAATAAGAATCTCGCGTTATGTCCGACCGGTCCGCCTGACGACAAATTCTGACGACAATATCGTCATGCAGCTCACTGGTTCCCGGGCGAGGACCGTTCGACTTTAGGTGTTGTTGTTAGTCTTGGCTGAAAGCAGCCGGTCGAGCGCAGCGGCCGCTTCGGCCTGCATGTTCGGGAGCACGTGACTGTAGACATCGAGCGTAATCGCGATGGTGGAGTGCCCGAGCATCTCCTGGACAACCTTGGTGTTCGATTACGGTCAATGCTCCGCGCCGAGGAAGCGTGCACACCACCCACTCTCGGCGCTCGCAGCTGCCTGGTAGGATTCCGCAGGCCGGCGGCGCCGCACTTTAAGTTCCTCGGAGGAGACTCCCGTTGGGCTTAGTCACTGATTACTCCTACGGGCAGGATCCTGGACGACCCTGGTGACTACGTGCGGCACAACGTTCGAGCGAGAGACGAGGCGACACACATCCTGTAACGGAACGTTTATTACCGGTCGGTAAACTACCTATGGCCCTTGATGGCAGGCACCCCATCATTCCCCCGTGAGCGGGCACACTACGCAACCGAGGGGGAGTCATGGCACAGCCGCGACCCGAGGAACTCATTGCCTACGAGGGCAAGACGGTTTACGACCAGGCGGGCGAGAAGATCGGCAAGTTCGAGAGCATCTACGCGGATAGAGAAACCGGCGATCCCGAATGGATCGCGGTGGGCGCTGGGGGCGTGCTTGGCAGCAAGCAGGTACTCGTCCCACTGGAGGGCTTTTCGCCACGCGAAGATGGCATCTCCGTCGCGTTCACCAAGGATGTCGTCAAGAATGCACCCAAGGTCGACGACGAGGAGATCGGCGAAGACTTCGAGGCTGAAATTTACGAGTACTACGGTCTCCGCCGGGCCGGGCTGCGACAGCCGACCCAGACGTATGATCCGAGCAAGGCGCGGGAGGCGAGCGGCACACCGAGTGAATCGATGACCCGCTCCGAGGAGCAGATGCGCGTGGGCAAGCGCGAGGTTGAGGCTGGCACGGTCCGCCTTAGGAAGTGGGTGGAAACCGAGCCGGTGTCGGAACAGGTCAACCTTCGCCAGGAGAAGGCCTACGTCGAGCGGCAGCCTGTGAACCAACCGGCTCCCGGCGCTGAGCTCGGAGAACAGGAGATCGACGTCACCCTCCGAAAGGAAGAGCCGGTGGTTCAGAAGGAAACGGTCGCGAAGGAGCAGGTGTCGGTCCGCAAGGGTACGGAAGAAACGACCGCGACGGTGAAGGACGAACTGGCGCGGGAGCGCATCGAGGTCGAGGGCGAAGGCGATATCGAGGAATCCCGGTGAACCAGGACGCTGGGCGAAATCTCAGAGAATCGGCGGGTGAGGGTGGGGGCCTCACCCGCCATGAGGAGATACTGAAGGTCGCTTCCCGGTGGGTGGACGGGGAGCGGCTCCTTATCGCCAGTCGGTGGAGACTGTCCAGTGGAGGAAGAGCTCACCCGCAGCAGCGTATACCTTGATGCTGAGCACGTTCCGCCTGCGGAGGAGGATGACGGGCAGGTGCTCGAGCTCGCGGACGGCACCCTTTCCATCCCTGTTCTGGAGGAGGAGATCGTAGTCACGCGCCGTACCGTGGTGCGAGAGCGGCTGCTCGTGCGCCGGCATATCGTGTCTGAACCCGTGCTCATCCGGGACGAGGTACGCCGGGAACGCGTGGAAGTGGAGGCCGAGGACGGCACGCCGATCGAGGTTCACCGGCGGGGGTACACCGCGCCGTTCCCGAACAGCAGCGCCGACCCGCGTCGGAGCTGATTTCAGGTCCCCCATGGGACGATGCACAAGGGCCTAGCCAGGGGTCGCTGTCGCCCATGACGAGCGGAGCTGGCCCGCAAGGGAGCCAGAACGCACACGCAAATCGCGCTGGCCTCGCTGTTGCAGGGCTACGGACCGCGCCTGCTCTCAGAGGACCAACACCATACATCGAGGAGTGTGTTTTATGCCCAGCCCAAAGACCAAGGAACGCCAGGCGAGTGCCCGCGCCCGCGCACGGCCACCTCCCGCTCGGGGAGCGGGGGAGCCAAGAGCCGGTTCCCGGGGGTGCTCGCGACGCTCAAGGAAGAGCATGACCTCGTGAAGAAGCTCTTCGACCGCTTTGAGCAAGAAACCGCACAGAACCCGGCCGCCGGCAAGGCGACGGCAAACGAGATCTGCATGGAACTCACCCGCCATGCCGAGATGGAGGAGAAGCTGATCTACCCTGCGTTGAAGGCCGAGGATGAGGACATCTTCTACGAGGCACAGGAGGAGCACCACGTCGCCAAGGTCTTGATCGCGGATCGCGGAGATCGAGGCGATGAAGCCCGACCCCGTGTGGAGAGCCAAAGTCACGGTCCTCGCTGAGAGCGTCCGGCACCACATTGAGGAAGAAGAGACAGAGG
>JBBDMZ010000026.1:0-4279 GCA_040877955.1 Dehalococcoidia bacterium
GTTGAGTGGCAGCGCGCCCTCACCCCCGGCCCCTCTCCCAGGGGGAGAGGGGAGTTGCTGTTCTGCGAGGAGGAGGGAGAGCTCGGCGAGGAGTGAGGACTGAGGACTGAGGACTGAGTTTCCCTCACCCCCCGGCCCCCTCCTCTCCGCCCCAACCCGTCGCTGACGCTCCGGGCTCTGATGGCTTTGCGGGAGAGGGGGAGTCTGGCTGGTGGTGTTGAGTGGCAGCGCGCCCTCACCCCCGGCCCCTCTCCCAGGGGGAGAGGGGAGTTGCTGTTCTGCGAGGAGGAGGGAGAGCTCGGCGAGGAGTGAGGACTGAGGACTGAGGACTGAGTTTCCCTCACCCCCCGGCCCCCTCCTCTCCGCCCCAACCCGTCGCTGACGCTCCGGGCTCTGATGGCTTTGCGGGAGAGGGGGAGTCTGGCTGGTGGTGTTGAGTGGCAGCGCGCCCTCACCCCCGGCGCCTCTCTCGACTTCGCGGGAGAGGGGAGTGGCGTTCGTGGTGCCCTTGGGCGTTGGTTCGATGTCGTGGCTGACCGCTTGCTGACGCGCGCGGCTCTGTCCCAGGTCGGCTTGTCCGAATCGTGAATCGTGAATCGTGAATCGTGAATCGCTACCGGGTTCGAGGAGGAGGGATAGCTCGGAGTTGGGGCAGCCGGAGAGGACGATGAGGCCTTCGTGGTGTTCGAAGAGCCAGGCCTTTTCGACCATGGGGGTGTCTTTGCCGTAGGTCTTGTAGGCGCGGGTGAGGAGGCGGCAGATGTTGCGGTAGCCGTCGACGGTGGCGGCGAGGAGGGTCAGGTGTGTTGGTACCTCACCCCCCGGCCCCCTCTCCACGCGCCCGTGGAGAGGGGGAGAAATGCGAGCGTCGGGGGCGAGGGTGATTTCGCAGCCGGTGATGGGCTTTAGGCCGCGTTCGTGGGCGGCCCGGGCGAACTCCATGGCGCCGTAAAGGTTGTCGTGGTCGGTGAGGGCGAGGGCGGGGTAGCGCAGGCGGAGGGCGCGGTCGACGAGCTCGTCGGTGGCGGAGGCGCCTTCACGGAGGGACCAGCAGGAGTGGGCGTGGAGCTCCACGTAGGGGCGGGCTGGCTGCTGCCAGCCGCTACTCTCCTCGTGCGGAGTGTGCGAAGAGACTGAGGACTGTGGCCCTGCCATCGGGGTAGTATAGAACAAACGTTCTTAGATTGGGATGGTCCAGTCCTCGTAGCGGAGCCCGGGAACGCGGCTGAACTCATCGAGGTTGTTGGTGACGAGGATGGCGTCGTTCGCCAGGGCTGTGGCAGCGATGAGCATGTCGAGGGGACCGATCAGCTTGCCCGCCTGCCACAGATGCCACTTGATGCGCCCGAAGTGCAGCGCGGCTGCGTGATCCACGGGCAGGGCGGCAAAGTCTTTGAGAAATGCGTCTAACCTTGCATGATTTGCTTCCGGACGCGCGGACTTCTCCATTCCGAAACGGAGTTCCGCAGCGACCACTGACGGGATCCGTATCTGGGCTGGCGGCGTCCCGATCGCCCGAGTTACGAGAGGCTCAGAGCGTCTTTCGAGCAGGGAGATGCAGGCATTCGTATCCAGCGCGTACATCGGCGCTAGGAGATCTCTTCGCGGGGAGAGTCGGGTACGTCCGGCGTCCCACGGACCAACTCCTCAAGAGACTCTTCTCCGGTCCAGCTTCCGATTGTGGCAAGCATTTCGGGGGTCCAACCACAGTCCATCTCGTAGAGCTTTTCTTTCAGGACTTCGCGCGCAAAGGCCGACCGGCTCTTGCCAGCCCGCCTTGCTGCGGCGTCCAACCGGGCTGCGATGTCGGGGTCGAGGTAGAGGGCAAGCTGAGGCATAGGACGAGTATACGCGCACGTATACTCGTCGACTACGCCTTCGCGCCCTCCAGGAGCTTCTCGCGGTACTCGTGGTGGTCGGGGACGGGCTCGCCGATGACGTAGAGGAAGTAGTAGGCGCCGAAGTCGCCGATGTGCTTGAAGCGCAGGCGGAGGACGCGTTCCACCATGTCGTCGGTAGCACAAGCTGCCACGGAGCCGTGGCGAACCAGAGGTGAGGACGGGCCAGAGGTCGTTGCGCTCGGAATTAGCTGCCCGGCCCCGAAGGGACGCTTGCTGCGGGGGCACCGATTGCGCAGACGTTTCCGCCGCAGGCCGGAGCATCCGGCGGATTGACGAGCCCGGCTTTGATGAGGCGACTGTAGATAAAACACCCGACGCAGAAGCCCACGACCGATTCGAGCCACAACAGGCCGATGAGCATGACGCCGACGACGGTGACCGCGGGGCCCTCCACTCCCACATTTGTGAGGATGGCGATGTAGAGCGCCATGGCGAATGCCAGCGCCCAGGCGAATCGCTTCTGGGTGCCGCCGACCCACTCCGGCGTCTGATTGCTTACGAGAAAATTGCCTACGCTGCCGATTGGACTAAGCGGCGTGAGGCCGGCTATCTGCCGCACTGCGTAGTCGGCAGCGACTAGCACGGCAATGACCCGTACCGGAGTGTAATTGTCATCGAAGTAAGCGAACGCGATGGCGATCGCAGCCAGGAGCATGACGATCCCGGCGGTCGATCTGACCGCGCGTTCATTCACCACCGGGAATGAAACCGGTTGCCCGTTGATGGTCAGGCTATCGAACGTCTGTCCGAAGCTGTTCCAGGGCGACGACAGGAATTGCGCCCTCCGGGGATCAGGTAACGCGGAGCGGACACCGGCCATGCGTTGGACTCCTTCACGAGGGCAGGACTCTAAGGTAATCGTGGTTCGCCAGTCAACGCGGGCGTCTGCGCCCTGCCGCACACGGCTGACGTGACGTGGGCAAGCATTACTGCCGAGGAAGTAGCGGCTCGCGGCGTGTCAACTGCACGAGCACGGCCCGTGGGTGATGCAGTCGGAGCAAGTCCTGGCCCTGCCCCTCCCAGTCTGAGCGGAGCGCTGGGAAGGCCTGCCTGTCGAACGCTCGATCCTTGACGGACTGGAATGGCCGTACGTATGGTCTACGAATCCGCCTCGCCCCTTCGCAGGGCTTCTCGCGCGCGAAGTTGCGGACGACTCAAACCACCCAAGAGGAACACTTTGGAACTTCAGAATGTCGTAATCGTCGACGGAGCGCGCTCGGCTTTTGGCCGCGGTGGCCGCGGGAAGCTGGTGGCGACGCGCCTTGATGACGCCGCCGCGCAGGTGCTCAAGGGCCTGCTCGACCGAAACCCTAAGGTCGACCCAAGGATGATCGAGGACATCGGCGTCGGCAACGTCGGCGCGATCGCGGAGTTCCGCGGCAATATCTATGGCGACACGATCGCGCGGCTCACGGGGCTCCCGGCGGAGGTTTCGGCGTTCGACACGAACCGCCAGTGCGGCTCGAGCATGGAGACGCTGCACCGCGTGGCACAGTCGATCATGGTGGGCGCGACGGAGTGCGGCGTGGCGATGGGCGTGGAGCGCATGGGCCGCCAGCTCGGCGGCGGTGGCGCGGCCCCCGCGACGAACCGGCTGACGGAGTTCAACAAGCGCCGCCTCGAGCAGAACGACGTGCAGCGCAACATGGCAGAGAACCATTTCGAGGACTTCAGCGTCGAGTTCCAGCCGGAGATCCTGGACTACTCGCCGGTGCTCTCGATGGTGCAGACGGCCCAGAACGTGGCGGAGGTCTACGACCTCAGCCGCGAGGACCTGGACCAGTTCTCCGTGGATTCGCACCGCAGGACGGTGGAGGCCTACGAGAAGGGCATCTATAAGGACGAGATCATCCCGCTCGAGGTTGAGGAGCCGATCTTCAACGACGAAGGCGCCTGGGTGGTGGACGAGATCGGCAAGCGCATCATGTTCGACCGCGACGAGTGCGTGCGGCCGGGCACGAATATCGAGGCCCTTGGCCAGCTCCCGACAGTGAAGGGGATTGTGAGCCCGACGAACGCGGAGCTGCGGATCACGGCCGGCAATAGCTGCCCGACCAATGACGGCATCACGGCGGCGATCCTGATGAGCGAGAAGCGGGCGGCCGAGCTCGGACTGACGCCGCTGGCGCGGATCGTGGGCTACGGCGTGGCGGGCGTGAAGCCGCAGGTCATGGGCCTGGGGCCAATCCCTTCCACGAGGAAGGCGCTGCGGCACGCGGGCATCGAAGCCGGCCAGCTCGACCGTGTGGAGTTCAACGAGGCGTTCGCGGCGCAGGTCATCCCGTCGTGCGGCGAGCTCGGTATCCCGCTGGACCGGGTGAACGTGAACGGCGGCTCGATCGCCATTGGCCACCCGCTCGGCGCCACCGGCACCCGGC
>JBBDMZ010000027.1:0-22555 GCA_040877955.1 Dehalococcoidia bacterium
GACGTATCGCCCGCGCCCGGCCACCAGCTCGCGGCCCTCTCGCGGAGGGACCGGCCTCGTTGTATGTGCGACTCCCGAGGGATGGTTACTCGACGGGGGCGCGAGGGAAGAGATCGTCGTCCTCATCGGCGTGGTTGCGTGACATGGCGAAGCCGACTCCACCGCCGACGACTGCGAGGCCGCCGAGCAGGAATATGGCCACGGCCCAGATGGGGAAGCCCCCGCCGCCATCACCGCCGCCGCCGCTACCGGGCCCGACGTCGGAGCTGGTCACGCCACCGCGAGAGGTGGCCACGGGCGAGCCCGCTCCCGGCGAGCCCGGCGGGATCGTCTCGACAGCGCCGGCGCCCTCGCCGGGTTCCTCCGCGCTCGCCGGGGCCTCGGTGGGCCGTGGCGGCGTGGGCGTGCGTGTGGGGATGGGAGCGGGCGTGGCGCTCCCGAAGGTCACGTCCAGGTGGATGGGGCCCGCCTCCCAGAGGAACGTCTGGGTGGCGAACCGCTCCCCGATCTTGAGCGTCACTTCCTCGCCTTCGGCGCCACACCCTTCGGTCTGTTGCTCCGAGAAGACGTCTGCGTAATAGACGGTCACCTGGGCGTCACCGTCTCCGGTGAAGCCGGTCTCGCCCTCGCCACAGAGCTTGTCGCCGATGTACGCCTCCACGCGCAGGCCCTCTGCGATGGGGCCGGCGTCGTCGGTCACGGAACCGAAGACGGTGGCGGGCGGTTGGGGGATCTGGGCGGAGGCCTGCGAAGCAGCGAGCGCCGCCGCACCGGCAAGCGCGACCGCACCCCAGGCGAGGCGGCGCATGTGCATTTGAAGCATGGAACCTTCCAGTCGCGGGATGTACGGCCTGACTTGGAGAGTACCCCACGAGCGGCTATAGGCACTCAGTCGAGCCCCGGATCTCTAACCCGCGCTTAACGCGCCGATGGGGCCCGCCGGCCAAAGCGTGCCCCATCAGCGCAACACAACCAGGAAGAGGTGCGATTACTTCTTCTTCTTCTCGGGCGCCTTCAGCGGCGCCACCCGCGCCAGGAACCGGGCGAGAACCACGCCGAGGACGATTGCACCGGCGATGCCCAGCGCGAGGCGGCTCAATTGAGACACCTGGTGGTCCCGGAGCTGGAAGTCCTCCTGCCCGGAGCCTGTGGCGGGCGGGCGGGGGGCTTCCGGCGTGGCCCCGGCGACGGCGCCGGCAGGGGCGCCGCCTGCCTGCGGGGCCGAGTCCGAAGCGCAGGTGCGGACCGTGAACGCCACCGATGCGCCTGTCGTCGAGACGGTAGCGGCGGCAGTGGCCGGGCTCATGGCGAAGAACGCCGAGCCGGTGCAATCAGCGGCGATGTCGGGGCCGAGCAACGGCCGGACGGTGTACTCGCCGTAGGGCAACGGTTGAGAGGCGACGGCGAAGGTCGGGCGGTCGCCACTGGTGCCCACCTGGATGAATGCACGCTCAGCGCCGGTGGCATCGAGGATGTCGAAGAACCAGGTGCGGGCGGCGGCCTCCGGGCCGGCGAGGAGTGAGACCTCGACAGTGAGAGGCGCGCCATCGACGAACGTGGCGGTGGAGCGGGCGACCTCGGCGCCGTCGTGGCTGGCGATGAGGGTGGCGATGCCGGTGGTCTCGCGGCGGAGGAAGACAGCGCCAGTGAGCGTGCCGTCGCCCGCTTCATTCAGAGCGAGGGCGCCCGTGACCGTGCCGCCCTCCGCCGAGTAGTCGAGCGAGTAGGCGTCGGTGCCGCCCGAGAGGACGACGTGGAACAGCGCGTCGGCGCCGGCGGCGAAGGTGGCCGCAGACGGTTGGAGTTTCACCTGCGCGCCATCAGGTGACGCGGAGGCGAGTGAGATGGTGGAAAAGAGTGAGAGTGCCGCGATGAGGGCCAGGGCGAGTCGTTTCATCATCGTCGTCTGTGCCGTTGCAGCGATGCTGCTCGTTCGGCGGCCCGGCCATCCTTCCGGGGGAAGGACCCGCTGGCTTTGCGTGAGCGCGGTTGCCCGCGTCGTGCCTTTTTCGACGGTGTTGCGGCCACCCTCCCGTTCCACATCGTCCACTATTTGGCAACTCCGGTGGACGTGCAGTAACAATAGCGCGCTCCCAGCGGCGGAACCATATGAGCCGGGTTAGAACATCGGGAGTTCGCCCATGGACGCACGGCCGCGGCGGGCGAGAGGGTAAGGAGGACCACAATGGCAACGCTGCGGGCGGATGAGAACCGCTACCTCCTCCTCGCTCTCCCCCATGAGCGCGCAAACCTGGCGCGCATCCCCGGAGCACGGCCCTTGCCCGGCGGGCGGAGCGTGCAGCTCCCCCGCCAGGCAGCCGTGATCCTCGCCCTTGATCGCGTGTTCGGCCCTGGTACCTGGACCGTCGACCCG
Source organism: Dehalococcoidia bacterium (assembly GCA_040877955.1). GTDB lineage: Bacteria > Chloroflexota > Dehalococcoidia > Tepidiformales > Tepidiformaceae > JBBDMZ01. Next base: position 2,375 of record JBBDMZ010000027.1, read on the forward strand.
GACCTCGCGCACGAGGTCGCGGAGGCCCGCACGCGCCGCTATGCACCCGCGGAGGACGAAGCCCGCATCCATCTCGAGGCCGGGAGCCTGGCGGTGGAGTGCACGATCGCGGACAAGGAGCTCGTGAAGCAGGTGCCGGGCTATCGTTGGTCGCCCGCCCAGCGGCGCTGGTACCTCGCGGCCATGCCCCTGGCGCTGGACGTGTTGCGGGACGCCTTCGGCGACCGGCTGAGCGTGGACCGCGAAGTCGAGGACCTCATCGCGCTGCGGCGCGTTGATGAGGCGCGTGAGGCCGACCGCGCCTCGCGTGTTCCCGAGGCGACGCCCCCACGGTCCCCGGCGCCGGCGCCCGTGGAGGCAGCGATGCCGCCAGTCAATACAGTGGCCGCAGCGCCCGAGAGTTTCCGGGATCTGCGTCAACTTCCCTTGAGCGACGGTCTCGGGCCGGTGCTGGAGCGGCTGATCGAAGCGGTCGAAGGGCTGACCAGCCGGCTCGATGCGCTCAGTCCGGTGCTTACCGCGACGAGTGCCGCTCCCGCAACCCCGACGACGCCCGCGGTTGACCCCGATCCCGAAGGGGACGAGAGCGACTGGCGCGAAATCCTTGCTCGCAGCAATCACGATCCAACTGATGCCCTCGAGTCGGCTCGCCGGCGCATGCAGACGGCTATCGACCCATCGCCGGAGCTGCGAGCAGTGGCCGGGATCGCGGCATGGCGCGCAGGGGAGACAAACGACGCCTTCAAGACCCTGAAGAAGGCGCTGGAGGGCGGTGCGTCCCTCGAGGACGGGGATCTGACAACACTCGCGCGGAACGCCTACGTCGAAGTCGTCCTCCTCCTCATCAGCGCGGACTGTGCGCCGGCCGAGTCCGTGAGCAGCGTGGACAAGTTGCGGGAGCTCCTGCTCCGCGAACTGAGCAACGATGGTGGCTTCGACGATGAGGCGGTCGGCGGCGCGACCGCGCGTGAGACCCTTGACCTGCTGGTCAACGATCGTGCGCTGCGGTCGATCTCTCCGATCCTGGGCGACTACTGCCGCATCCTGCACCTCTTGTCGACCGCTCGCGGGGGCACTCGTATGGCGAGTGAGCGGGTCGCCGACTTGCTCCAGGACCAGAGCTTGGGCGCAGACGCGTTCGCGCTTGGCTGTGTGCTACTTGCGTGCGTGCTCCAGGAGGCGCCATGCGTCGATGAGTGGATGATGCGCTGGCCCGGGCTGGAGGAGGAAGCCCCCATCAGCGATGGCGGCTGGCTCGCTGATCTCGCGGAACGGCGGCTCGGCGCTGCCACCGGGGTGATCGCCGGAGAAGCCGCGCTCGCCGTACTCGCGTGCATCGCGGCCGGGCCGGCCGACCAGGCATCACTCGCCAGGCGCCGGAACCTCGTGGCATTCATTCCGCCAGGACATCACGGCCGGCGCTACGCGGAGTTCCTCGCGATGTACCGTCTCGCGGCGGCGGGGAGCCGCCTGCCGCTCGACTCATTCCCCGGGTACGCGAGCTTCCTGGCAACCGTGCCGCTACTTCGATCGGCTTCCTACCTCACGGAGGTCTACCTTAACGGCGAGAACCAGTCCGGAAGCGCGGTTCGTGCCGTCGCCGATGGCGTGTATCTGCCCGCTCTGGAGGCTGGTGGGCTCACCGATCCGGGCGAGCAACTCTTCCCGCTGCTGGACTTGCTGGCTGCCGGCACGAAGCCGGACCACCTCCTCAACGAGCTGGCACGACTGATCGAGGAGGAAGCCGTCCCCGGAGGCGGCATGTTAAGCCGGGAAGACCGGATCCGCGTGTATCGGGCGGCATACGCGAAGTGCATCGAGCTCGGCCATGATCGCGACTCACGAGACGCGTTCTTCCGTCTCGCCCGCGCCCTCGAAGTCGAACCTGAGCCGGAGCCACTCATCGACCTCTGCAACGAGGCGTCACGGTCGATCAAGGCGGTACGGCTCCCCGCGGCACTCACATTGCTCGAGGTGATCCTCGGGGAGGGGCTGCCGTTCGAAGAGACACTGGCGCAGGTGCTGGAGTTGATGCCCGCGAAAGGCAAGGACGCATTCCTGGACCCGCAGATCCAGGGCCTCCAACTCGCCTACGAGCCGCTGCGCGACGCCATCGCCTCCCGCTTCGCGACTTCCACCGAGACTGCGGAGGTGAGCGAGCCGCGCATGTTGGAGGGCCGGCGGATCCTGGTTGTGGGCGGGCACCAGCGGATGAAGGCACGGGCGACCCCGGTGCTCGAGGCTGCGGGACTCAAGGTCGACTGGCTCGACTCGACAGAGGGCAAGGCCGGAGGTCAGCTCATTGACCTCGTGAAGGGAGCCTGCGAGCTGGTGGTCATCAACACGGCCTACATCGGCCACTCCCAGAGTGGTCGAGCCGAGCAGGAGGCCAGGAGGGCGGGCAAGACGGTCATCAGCCAGGGCTACAACGGGCTCGGGTCGTTTCTCTCGGCGATCCGCTCGGGACTGGAACCGCAAGGAGAGAAATCCGCGAAAGCATCCCGCGTGAGCGAGTTGCGCAAGATCAGCCGCCGCTAGGGACTGGCACCCATAGCCACCCGGCTCCTCCACGCATGCGCCAGCCCGGGCGGCGCGATACCATAACGCTCACCGCGGGCTGCTTTCGCCCCCGCGAGCCAAGCCGGAGCCCACCCGCCGATGTCTGAACCGCGCACGATCACCAGGAAGATTTGGGACAACCACGTCGTCCGCAGCGAAGCGGGCAAGCCTGACCTCCTCTACATCGACCTGCACCTCGTCCACGAAGTCACGTCCCCGCAGGCGTTTGAATCGTTGCGACTGAGCGGCCGCAAGGTTCGCCGGCCGGAGCTCACGCTCGCCACCGTCGACCACAATGTGCCGACGGCGGACCGCGACAAGCCCTGGACCGATCCCCTTTCCGTGCAGCAGGTCGAAACCCTGGAGAAGAACTGCGCGGAGTTCGGCGTGCCACTCTTCGGCGTGAACGACATCCGCCAGGGCATCGTCCACGTCATCGGCCCCGAACAAGGGCTGACGCAACCCGGCCTCACGATCGTCTGCGGCGACAGCCACACGGCCACACACGGCGCGTTCGGGGCGCTGGCGTTCGGCATCGGCACGAGCGAGGTCGAGCACGTGCTGGCCACGCAGACGCTGCCCCAGGCCAGGCCCAGGACGATGTCCGTGGAGGTGAGTGGTGAGCTGCCCCACGGCGTGACGGCCAAGGACGTCATTCTCGCGGTCATCCGGCAGATTGGCGTGTCAGGCGGTGTCGGCCACGTCATCGAGTACCGGGGTGACGTGATACGCGGGCTCTCGATGGAGGGCCGCATGACCATCTGCAACATGTCGATCGAAGGCGGCGCGCGGGCGGGGCTGGTGGCCCCGGATGACACCACCTTCGCCTATGTGGAGGGACGCAACTTCGCGCCCAAGGGCGCCGACTGGGAGCGCGCTCTCGACGCCTGGCGCGCTCTGCCGACGGACGAGGGCGCGGCCTTCGACACCTACGTCGAGCTGCGAGGCGAGGAGATCGAGCCCTGCGTGACGTGGGGGACGACCCCGGCGCAAAGCGTGCCCGTCACCGGCCGCATCCCCGACCCATCCGAAGCCGCGAACCCCCAGGCCCAGGAGCTCGCCGCACGGTCGCTCACCTACATGGGCCTCACGCCCGGAACGGCGATCCAGGACATCGCCCTCGACCGAGTCTTCCTCGGCAGCTGCACGAACTCGCGCATCGAGGACCTGCGGGTCGCAGCGGAGGTGGTGCGCGGGCGCAAGGTGGCCAGCACTCTGCGCGCGATGGTGGTGCCCGGCTCAGGCCTCGTGAAGGTCCAGGCGGAGCAGGAGGGGCTGGACAAGGTCTTCACGGACGCCGGGTTCGAGTGGCGGGACGCGGGCTGCTCGATGTGCCTCGGCATGAACCCCGACATCCTCCTCCCGGGTGAGCGCTGCGCGAGCACGAGCAACCGCAACTTCGAAGGGCGCCAGGGCCGTGGCGGCCGCACCCACCTCGTGAGCCCGCAAATGGCGGCAGCAGCAGCGATCGCGGGCCACTTCGTCGACATCCGCGAGTGGAGTTAGACACAGAGACGCGCGCCCTCACCCCCGGCCCCTCTCCCAGAGGGAGAGGGGAGTCACGATCAAACAGGGGAAACGAATGCAGAAGTTCGAGACAGTGAAGGGGCCGGCCATCCCGCTCAACCGGGCGGACGTGGATACGGACCAGATCATCCCGGCGCAGTACCTGAAGCGCATAGAGCGCACGGGGTTCGGCGAGTTCGCGTTCGAGCAGTGGCGCAAGGACCCGACCTTCGTGGTCAACAACCCTGCCTACGCGGGAGCGCCCGCGCTCGTCACGGGACCTAACTTCGGCTGCGGGTCCTCCCGCGAGCACGCGCCGTGGGCGCTGGAAGGGCTCGGCCTGCGGGCGATCATCGCGCCCTCGTTCGCCGACATCTTCCGCAACAATTGCGCCAAGATTGGCCTGCTGACGGTCACGCTTCCCCAGAAGGACATCGACCACCTGCTGGCGCGCTTCGAGGAACTCCCCGGCTCCGAGATCGTGGTCGACCTGAAGTCGCAAACGGTGGCGACAGCCGACGGCAGCTTCTCGCGCAACTTCGAGATCGACCCGTTCATTAAGAACTCGCTGCTGGAGGGCCTCGACGAGATCGGACTCACTCTGCGGGAAGAGGACAAGATCACCGCGTACGAACAGACGCGCAGCGACCTTCTACCGCGGACCCCTGTCGCGCTTCGCTAGCCATAGTCCCATCTATAGTGCCAATATGCGCCGACTATGGCGTTCTTCGATCCAACGCGCGCGGCGTACCGGGCTGACCCGTACCCTTCGCTGGCGCGATTGCGAACGGAGGACCCCGTGCATTGGAGCACGGGGATCAATGCCTGGGTGCCGACGCGCTACGCCGAATGTGCGGAGGTGCTGCACGACAGCCAGCGCTTCACGACCGATCCGGCTCGTACCGCGGGACCGCGAGCCGAGGCGATCACGTTCCATCGCGCCTCCGTGCCCCTTGGGAATGCGCCCACACTGGGGACGACCTCGGGTGCGGCGCACCGCGAACTTCGCAACATCGTGAATCCGGTCTTCGCGCCGGCGGCGGTACGACGCGCGCGCCCCATGATCGACACGTTCGCGCGGAACCTGGTTGACGCGATCCCAGCGGGCCAGCCGTTCGACCTGATGGGGGCGTTCGCAAACCCGCTCCCGAAGCAGGTGATGCTCGCCGTGATGGGGTTCCCGCAGGAGGAGGCGGACGGCGTGCAGCGTCTGTTCGCGACGATCGAGGCCGTGCGGGCGAATCCCCGGGCAGGGCCAGCGGAGATCGCCGAAGCACGGGCTTCGCAAGCCGCTGCGACGGCCTCCCTCGAACGATACCTCGATGGCGGCCTTCCGGCGGACACGGTCCTCAGCGCACTTCTGACGGCGGGCACGAACGCCGGCCTGGGGCTTGAGGAAATCACGTCGCTCGCCGTCCACATCGGAGCAGTGGGGACGGGGCCGACCTCTGGCGGCATCGCCAACGCGGCCATAGCGCTGGCGACACACCCCGCAACCATGGACGAGCTGCGCCGGTCGCCGCAGTGGATGCCTATGGCCACCCACGAGCTGCTGCGATACGACAGCCCAACTCACATGGCCCCGCGATTCGCGGCGATGAACACGACGTTAGGTGGGAGGCGTGTGCACCGCGGCGACGCGGTACTGGCGATGGCCGGCGCCGCGAACCGGGACCCCATCGCCTTCCCGCAGCCAGACGAGATAGACCTCTCGCGCGATGCCCGGCGCCAACTCGGCTTCGGGCAGGGCGAGCACATCTGCCTGGGCGCTCCGTTGGCGCTGGCGATCGTGCAGGCGGCCCTGGGCGCGCTCCTGGCGCGGTTCAAGTGCATCGAATTGTTGGGAGCGCCCGAATACGCTCCTAACATCGAGTTGCGGATACCGGACCGGGTCCCCGTTCGCGTTTCCTGAGTGCTATGGCGCCGGGTGCCGCTTAGAGGCGGGCACGCGGCGCCGGGAGGCCGAATGTTTGTGCCGTCTGGAGCCGTCACCGCGGGAAGCCTTGACGAGGGACCTCCTCCGGCGCCACAGTTGCGCTGGGACAACTGAATAACAGGTCAGGGTCCTTCCCCTCGGGGAAGGAAAAATGGGGCAAGCCGGTGTGAACCCGGCGCTGTGCCGCAACTGTAACGGGTCCTTCCGCGGAAGAACCCGGAGCCAGAAAACCCACCCTTTCCGGTGAAACCGAGCACACCTTCGCGCGAAAGGGGTCGGACCAATGAGCAATTCGACTTAGCCCGCCGGGAAGGCGGGTTTTTTGGTACCCGCCCGGAACCTGATGCAGCAACAGCGGCGATTGTCACCGCGCCGCGCCATCCTTCCACGGAAGGACTCCCGGGGGACACATGCGCAGGATTTTGTTCAGCTTCAGTGCGGCCGTTGCCGCGCTGCCCATCCTCATCGCCGGTGCGGCCCTGCCCGAGAACGACGCGGTCGTGAAGGGCTCGGCTTACATCTACTCCACGCTCGCGGTGGACGGCTCCTACGGCTCGACGAGCCCGGGCCAGAACATGGACGCCATCCTCGCCATCCGCGCGGCGGGCTACGACCCGTCACTCGACAAGCTGCCCGGCGGCGTCACGCCCGCCGACTACCTCGAGGCGAACGCCGCGGCCGTGCCCAACGCGGCCGCCGCCGGCAAAGCCGCCCTCGCCGCCGAAGCCCTCGGCATCGACCCCGCCAACGTCGGCGGCACCGATCTCATCGCGAAGATCACGGGCGGATACGACCTCGATACCAACCGTTACGGCGCCGATGACTTCAGCCACGCGCTCGGCATCATCGGTCTTGCTTGCACCGGGACTGAGGTGGGGCCGGAACCCCTCGATGCCCTGCTCGACACGCAAATTGACGATGGCGGATGGGGCTTCGGCGGCGCGGCCGATCCGGACACCACGGCGCTCGCGCTCCAGGCCCTCGTCGCGGCTGGCATCGAAGCGGACGATCCGGACCTCGTCGAAGCGCTCGACTACCTGAAGGACGCGCAGCTCGACGACGGCAGCTGGGGCTACGACGGTGTCGGCAACGCGAACTCCACTGCGCTCGTCGTCCAGGCTCTCCTCGCCCTCGGCGAAGACCCCGAGACTCCCGCCTACACGAAGGGCGCAGCCAATCCCATCTCCTACCTCCTCTCCCAGCAACTCCCCGACGGCTCGTTCGAAGGGTTCGACCCGCTCTTCGCCGCCAACCAGGTCGTGCCCGCTCTTGCCGGGCGAACCTTCTGCAACATGTCAGAGACGCCGATCACGCGCGTGCGCGAGCAGGTCACGCCCACGCCGATCACCACCGTCCCCGTTCCCCCGACTGTGACGCAGACAGTGGTCCCGACGACGGTCGTTCCCGCGCCGCCGCCGACGGGCACCGGTACCGCGGCCGGGACCTCGCGCGGCCTCCCCCTGGCCATGGTCGCCGGCGCCATCCTGCTGACCGCCGGGGGCATGTCTCTCGCCCTCCGGAGGCGCTGATGCTGCGAACTCCTCCACCTCCGAATCCCGCCCCCGGCGGCACCGTCACTCCCCCTCTCCACGCCAGTGGAGAGGGGGCCGGGGGGTGAGGTGCACACGATTGCGTGGGTGGCCTGGGTCATGTTGGTGATGACGGTCGCGCTCATCACCAACAACCCTTACTACCTCGCGATCGTGTTCCTCTCCGTCATTCTCGTTGCGGTGTTGGCGCCGAAGACGGGCACAGGCGTGGCGGGATTCCGCGCGCTGCTGGTCCTCGGCCTCGGCCTGTTCGCGGTATCGATGGGCATCGCGGTCATCAATGGCAACTTCGGCGACCACATCCTGTTCACCCTCCCCGGCCCGGAGCTTCCGGAGTGGCTGGGCGGCCTGCGGCTCGGTGGCCCCGTCTCCGCCGAGGGGCTCGTGGCCGCCGCGATTCGGGGGCTCGCGATCCTTACCGTGTTGCTTGCCTTCGGGGTGTTCAGCGGGGCGGTCAGCCCGCACCGCGTGCTGAAGACTGCCCCGGCGGCACTGTTCCACGCGGGCCTCGTGGTCACCGTGGGACTGACGCTGCTGCCGTCGACGATCGAGGACACGCGACGCATCCGCGAGATGCGGGCGTTGCGTGGCGCACGCACGGGTCTCCGGGAGCTGCCCGCGCTTGTGGTGCCCTCGGTCATCAACGGGCTCGAGCGCTCGATGCGGCTGGCGGAAGCGATGGAGGCCCGAGGGTACGCCGCCTCGGAGCCCGCGCAGCGTGGCCGCCAGCTGCTGGGCGCCGTGTCCGTGCCGCTGCTGATCGCGGCGGCCTGGGGCTGGTACTACTACGCCTGGGCGCAGCCCATCGCCATCGTGGTGGCGGCGGCCGGCGTCACCGCCCTCGTGCTCTGGTTCGTGTCGATGTCGCGGGCAAGCCGCGCCACGCGCCTCCGGGATGAGCCGGTTCACGCGCTGGATCGGGTGTTCATTGCGTTCTCGGTGGCGGCGATCGCGGTCACGATCGCTGGTTCGGCAGGTGGATGGCTCCCACTCAAGTACAACCCGTTCGCGGACCTGCCATGGCCGGAGTTCTCGCCTATCGGCGCGGCGCTGGCGATGTCGTGCGCCTGGCCCGCGCTGCGGCTTGCCCTGATCCCCGCTGAGTCACGACGGGCGCGCGCGGACGACATCGTGCTGGCCCCGGGGACGGTGCAGCCATGATCGCGCAGCTCAGGGACGTCGCGTACCGGTATCCCGCGTCCGAGGGCTGGACGCTCGATGACGTGAACGTGGACATCCCCGAAGGGTCGTTCACCTTGCTCGCAGGCCCGTCAGCGGGAGGCAAGTCGACGCTTCTGCGCATGTTCAACGGGCTCGTGCCCCAGTTCCACGGCGGTGTGTTCCGGGGTGAGGTGAATGTCGGCGGGCTCGATCCGGTGCGGACGGCGGCTCGCCGCATGGCGACGGTCGCGGGCATGGTCTTCCAGGAGCCCGAGGCGCAGGCCATCGCCGACATCGTGGAGGACGAGGTCGCCTTCGGAATGGAGCAGCACGGCGTTGAGCGCCAGGTCATGCAGCGGCGGCTCGACTCGCTGCTTGGAGCACTTGCCATAGACCACCTTCGCCACCGCGCGCTGGCGACACTCTCCGGTGGCGAGCGGCAGCGGGTGGCCATCGCGGCCGTGCTCGCTCTCGAGCCCCGCCTTCTCCTGCTCGATGAGCCCACTTCGCAGCTCGACCCGGCGGGCGCGGCCGCTGTCCTGGAAGCGATAGACCGGCTGCGCGACGCCGGGAACCTCACCGTGCTGGTGGCTGAACACCGTCTCGAGCGGCTGCTGCCGCAGGTCGATGGTGTGCTGGAGGTGTCGGGTGGCCGCGTGTCGGGGATGTCGCCACGGGAGGCCGCGGCGAGGCTTGTGGCCGTGCCGGCCGTCTGCGCCCTTGGGCGCCGCCTCGGACTCGAACCAATCCCCCTCACCCTCGCAGAAGCTCGGGCTGCCCTCGCAGATTCTCACCTCACCACGGCGCGACCCCCCTCTCCCCGTGGGAGAGGGGCCGGGGGTGAGGGCGAGATGTCGCCCGGAGACGAGCTTCTGGCGATGCGCTCGGTCACCGTCGCCTACGGCGAACACGTCGCCCTGCGGGACGTGGACCTCACCCTTCGCGAAGGGGAGATCCTCGCTCTCATCGGCCCCAACGGCAGCGGCAAGACGACGCTGTTCCGCGCGCTGGCCGGGCTGACGGCGCCCGTGGCGGGCGAGGTGACCCTCGCGGGGAGCCCCGCGCCATCGCGGGCCCAGGACCGCACCACATTCGCGGGCCTGGTTCCTCAGGACCCCGCGATCGCCCTCTACCACGAGACGGTGCGAGAGGAGGTGGCAGAGAGCGCCCGCAACCGCCGAGTGGCGGCGCCAACGCTCGATGACTGGGGGCTCGAACACCTCGCCGATCGCAATCCCCGCGATCTCAGCGTTGGCGAGCAACAGCGCGTCGCGGTCGCAGCCATGCTGTCGCACGGGCCGCGCGTGTGGTTGCTCGACGAGCCCACCCGAGGCGCGGACGGAGCCGCGAAACGCTGGCTGGCGGAGCGCCTTCGCGCCCACGCGGCGGCGGGCGGCGCCGCCATCGTCGCCACGCACGACATCGAGTCCGCGGCCCGCTTCGCGACTCGAGTGATCGCGCTCGATCGCGGCGAAGTGCGCTACGACCTGCCAGCCCGCGAGGCCTTCGCTGCGCACGGTCCGTTCCCCACGCAGGTGGCGCAACTCGTCCCCGGCGCGCTCCTCCCGGAGGAGGTGTCGCCATGACCAGTCGATCGAACCCCCGTCTCTCCGCAATCACAAGGCCGGAGGCGAAGGCGCCTTCTCCCCTCTCCCGCCGCAGCGGGAGAGGGGCGGGGGGTGAGGGCACGAAGCGTCCGGCGCGAACCATCGTCCGGGTCACCGCCCTTACCCTCTCGCTTCTCTGCGTGTCTGCGATTCAACTCGCCACGGCTCAATCGGTCAGCGCCGACGGCGAGGTCGGCGTGGTCATCGAAGAGGATGGCCAGGTGCGCACGTACTGCGTGCCCTTCACGGGCGACTCCATTGCCGGGGACGACCTCCTGGGCGCCGCCGGCCTCAACTACGAAGACCTGGGCACGGGCGCGGGTGCGGTCCTCTGCGCGATCGAGGAGGTCGGCTGCTTCGACGCCAGCAGCTTCAACACCTGCTGGTGCGAGTGCCAGGGAACCGGCGGGAGCGACTGTGTCTATTGGGCCTTCTTCACGCGGGACCACGGAGCCGGCTGGGTGTATTCGGCCCGCGCCTTCGACCGCATCGACGCGAACGACGGAGACCTGCACGCGTGGAAGTGGGGCCAGGGTGGCCCGAGCTCCGCTCCGCGCCCGTCGGAGGCGATCACGTTCGAGTCGGTGTGCGGGCATGCGCCCCGGGCCGGCGCCCCGCTGTCCGCCACTGCGAGCACACAGCCGACACTGGTGCCCACATTCACGCAGCCTCCCGGCACGGGCACCGGGAACGCGACTGCACCGCCAACCGGCACGGACACGCCCTTCAGCACGGCTCTAGCGCCCACCTCCGCGAGCCCAGGCGTGTCGGTCACCTTCATCCCCCGGCCGAACGGCACCCCGCCGCAGCCCCCGGCGACGGCTCTCGACGAAGAGGATGACGGTGGGAGCCCACTGGCGCTGGTCGCGTTCGGAGTAGTCGCCGTGGGCCTGCTGGGTGCGATTGGCGCGGCGGCTTACTGGAGGCGCGGCCATGGCGCTTAGTACTCCGGCGACGCGCTCGTTCGCCCTCAGGCTCCCCGCGGCCTCGACCCTCACCTTCATCGCGTTGAACGCGCTCGGCGTGCTCGCGTACATGCACCCCTTCATCTCCGCCAGCGCGACTCAATCCGACTCCCGCTGGTTTGCGCACAACACGGATGCTCCCCTCGTGTTCGCCGGAGTGGCGGCGCTATGCCTGATGCTGATCGTCGCCGAGTTGACGGGCGGCGGACTGAACAGCAAGTCGCTGGCCGTGCTGGGGGTGCTCTGCGCGATGGCGGCGGTCCTGCGGACGTTTACTCTCCCGGCCGGGGCAAACCTGTACTTCTTCCTCGTCATCCTTGGGTCGTACGCGTTCGGACCACGGCTGGGCTTCATGCTCGGCGCGATGTCGTTCTTCCTGAGTGCGGTGGTCACCGGCGGCATCGGCCCGTGGCTGCCCTTCCAGATGTTCGCGAGCGCATGGATCGGGCTGGGGGCCGGATTCATGGGGCGGGGCGCGCGGGCTGCCGGCATCCAGGGCCGGACGGAGGTCGCTCTGGTCGTAGCCTTCGGCGCGGTCTCGGGCATCCTCTTTGGGGCCATCACGAACCTCTGGTTCTGGCCGTTCTGGGTCGGCGGCCCGGACATCACCTACCAGCCCGGGATCGGCGCCCTGGAGGCGCTCCGGCGCTATTGGAACTTCTACCTCCTCACGAGCTTCGGCTGGGACCTGATGCGTAGCGTGTGCAACGCCGTCGTCCTCGCGATCCTCGGCGGCCCGCTCCTGCGCGCGCTCCTCCGCTTCCGCGACCGCTTCTCCTGGGAGCGCGCCGAGGTGGTATCATCTGGCTAGACTGTCTAGGAGATGCGAATGCCAGACGATGATATCCGAACTTGGATGATCACGGACGCGAAGCATCAGTTAGGTGAGGTGATCCGCACCGCGAAAACTGAAGGCCCCCAGAGAATCACGGTCCGTGGCAAGACCGCAGCGTATCTGCTGCCAATCGATCTGTACGCCGCCGCCCTAGCCCGCCTTGACGAGGAGGACTCCCATGACTCGTGAGGCGACCTGGCAACTGCAGGATGCGAAGAACCGTTTGAGCGAGCTTGTTCGGAAAGCGGAGTCGGGAGCGGAACAGGTGATCACCGTTCGCGGGAAACCGGTCGCGGTCCTGATCTCGTATGAGGACCACCGCCGGTCGAAGCCGCGAAGGACTGGCAGGGATCTGCGGCGCCTCATGCAGCGGTGCCCAGTGCCTGAGATCTTCGACCGCATCCCCGAACGGACGGCCGAGCCCATGCGCGAGATCGACTGGTGACTTACCTCGTCGACACCATGGTCTGGTCTGAGATGCGAAGATCCCGGCCCCACAGGGTAGTCGCTGCGTGGTTCGACTCCCAGGACGCTGATGTCCTCTTCATGAGCGTGATGACTGTCGGCGAGATCCGCGCCGGGGCGTCGGTTGAGGAAGATCCTGACCGCAAAGGGGCACTCGACGCGTGGCTCGCCGACATGCGCGCTCAGCTCGCCGGGAACCTCTTGCCGGTCAATGCGGCGGCTGCAGAGGTCTGGGGCGAAATCCATGCCCGCCGCAGCGCGGTTGGGGCCATGCCGGCCTTCGTGGACTCTCTCATCGCGGCCACCGCCTACGTTCACGGCCTCACGGTCGTGACGCGGAACGTTGGCCATTTCGAAAACCTGGGCGTGCCGGTACTCAACCCGTGGGAGCTGAAGGACAACTGACCGCGGGAGCGGGCTGCGTTAGAATGCCCCGGCAATCTCCCAGCCGTGGAGGCCATCGTGGAAGTACCGCTGCTCATCAACGATTTCCTGCGCCGCGCCGCCAAGCTCTACCCGAACAAGACCGCCATCGTCGATGGCCCGGACCAACTCACCTACGGCCAGTTCCAGGAGCGCGTGAACCAGCTCGGACACGCTCTCCTCTCCCTCGGTATCCAGTCGGGCGACCGGGTCTGCATTCTCAGCCCGAACTCGCACTACTTCATGGAGAGCTACTACGGCGTGACGCAGATCGGCGCCATCCTCGTGCCCCTCAACTACCGCCTGGTGGCCGCCGACCACGAGTACATCATCAACCACGCCGGCGTGAAGGCCGTCCTCGTCGACCACGAGTACACCCAGGTGGTCGACCAGATCCGGCCCAACATGCCCAGGGTGGAGCACTGGATCGTCGCCGACCCCCGCTCCGACTCGCAGACCCCGGAGGGCTGGACGGACTGGGACCGCCTCGTCTCGAATCAGCCCACCAGTGCCACCCCCTTCGTCGAGCAGGACGAGAATGACACGACGTCGATCAACTACACCTCCGGCACCACCGCGCGGCCCAAAGGCGTGATGCTCACGCACCGCAACTGCTACATCAACGCCTACAACTTCATCGCCCACCTCCGCATCCGCCATGAGGACGTGGAGTTGTGGACGCTGCCGATGTTCCACGCGAATGGCTGGGGCGGGCCCTTCGCCCTCACCGCCATGGGGGCAACTCACGTGGTGCTGCGCGCCGTCGTCGCCGAGGACATCTACCGCCTAATCCAGGACGAGAAGGTGACGTTCGCCTGCATGGCGCCCGCCGTCCTGAGCACGGTCCTCAACTACCCCGACAAGGCGAAGTACAACATCACCACACGCCCGCGCTTCACGGTCGCGGGCGCGCCTCCGCCGGCGGCGTTCATCGAACGCCTCGAGAAGGAGATCGGCTGGGAGTTCATCGAGATCTACGGCCTTACGGAGACGGCGCCTATCCTCACGGTCTCCGCGCCCGACTACCAGAACCCGGACGGCGCCGACTATGCGCGCCGCTCGCGCGCCGGGGTCGAGGCGATTGGCGTCGACATCCAGGTGCTCGACGACAACGGGAAGCCCGTGCCGAAGGATGGCAGCTCGATCGGGGAGGTCTGCGCGCGCAGCAATGTCGTGCTCAAGGGTTACTGGGAGCAGCCGGAGGAGACCGCCAGGGCGATCTATGGCGGGTACTTCCACTCCGGTGACCTCGCCGTCTGGGACGAGTTCTCGAACATCCACATCGTCGACCGCAAGAAGGATGTCATCATCTCCGGCGGCGAGAACATCAGCTCCCCCGAGATCGAAGACGCGCTCTACAAGCACCCGGCCGTGCTCGAAGCGGCGGTCATCGGCGTGCCCAGCGAGAAGTGGGGCGAAACCCCGAAGGCGCTCATCATCCTGCGCGAGGGCCAGTCGCCCACGGAGGAGGAGATCATCGCCTTCACGCGCCAGCATCTCGCCCACTTCAAGTGCCCGACATCGGTGGACTTCGTGGAGACCCTCCCCCGCACGGTCACGGGCAAGCTCCAGAAGTTCGTCATCCGCGAGCAGTACTGGAAGGGCGCCGAGCGCCGCGTAAATTAGGAGTCGCGGCCCTCCGTGGCCGCTGCGCGTGCCATGAATCGACTCGGCGGCCTCCGTAGCCGCTGCGCGCCCGCCATCGCCCGCGGCGAGCCATGTGTGCAATCCGTCACAATCTCTCCGAGCACGATCCGCGACAATGAGACCATCCCCCGCTCGCCCGAGGAGAACCGTGCACTTCGACCACACCATCGACATCGACGCCAGCCCGGCCCAGGTCTGGAACATCCTCGCCGACGTCGCTCGATGGGCGGAGTGGACGCCGACAATGAAGTCGTTCGAGTGGGTCGAGGGCGACACACTCGCCGTCGGCGCCAGGGTCCGCCTCGAAGTCGATGGCGCTCCCAAGGGCGTCTGGACGGTCACGGACCTCGACGAGGGGCGCTCCTTCACGTGGATGCTCGACATGCTCGGAGTCCATACCGTGGGGGGACACGTAGTGGACCCCCGCGAGGGCGGCTCGCGCGTGACGCTCACCCTGGAGCAAACGGGCTTCGTGGCCACCCTCCTGAAGCCGCTGATCGCGCGGGTCTCGAAGCGGAACCTCCCGATCGAGGCCGCAGGCCTCAAGCGCGCCAGCGAGAGCCGCGTCGCGGTGTAGGTCGCCGAGTCCACATTCGACTGTGGCATATCGCGTATCGGGTAGTGACTTCCGAAGGTGGCTCGGAGTAGCCTCGGGAGCATGCGGGGCGGCACGACAACGGGGGCAGACTTCCGTGAGGCGGCGCGGCATGAGCACGAGCTGAACGAGCGCCAGCGCGAGGTGCTCGCCCTCGTCTCCAGCGGCCTCACGAACGCCGAGATCGGCGAGGGGCTGGGCATGACGCTCGACGGCGCCAAGTGGAACGTGAGCGAGATCCTCACCAAGCTCGGCCTCGCCTCCCGAGAGGAGGCGGCGGAGTACTGGCGGTGGCGGCACGGCGGCGTTTGGTCGCGGCTGCGAGGGCTGGTCGAAGCGCCGTTGCTGCGCATCGCCGGCGCGGGCGCGGCGGTCGTGCTGGGCGTGGGCGTGGTCGCCGCGCTCTCCTCGGAGGATGAGCCACCCGCGGTGAACGAGCCCGGCCGGCCGTTCTACCTGGAGGCGGACGTGCGATTGAACGGCAACCCCGGGGTTCGCGGCCCGTTCATCCCGCTCACTCCGGACCTGAGGCTGGGGCCTGAGCCCGCGGAGTCGCGTGGCATCCTGCGATTGTGGTGGCGGGATGAGGAACACTTCCGCTGGGAATACGAGCGCCAGGCTCCCGCGGACGAAGCCGGCACCGATCTGGCAGTGGCCGACGGCAAGCACCAGTGGTCTCATCGCGCAGGCGAGGCCAGCTACATCAAGATCGACCACGCTTCGATCCCACAGACCCAACGGATCCTGCCCGCCGTTGGTGCGCTGGGTTCGAGGCTGGACGCGTCCACTGTTGACGAACTGGCCGACTGGATGCGCGAGAGCCGCGGAGTCAGCGGATGGATGAACCGGCTGCCCGACGAGACGTATCTGGGGCGAGACGTTGCCGTCATCGAGAGCGGCCCGATGGGCTGCGGAGAGCACGCGGCCTTCAGCCCGGACGCGCCACTGGACGACTGTTGGGGTTCGACACGCACCTGGGTGGACCCTAAGACGATGCTTGTGCTGAAGGCGATGGTGAGAGGCGAAGACGGGCGGTCGATTGAGTCGTTTGAGGCAGCGGTGACGCGGCTGGAGTACGACGTTGCGGTGCGGGACGACGAACTCGTCTTCGAGCCGCCCGCGGGGACTACGGTCGAGGACCTCTCGTGGACTGCAGACGAGCCTGGACCGAGCCCACCACCGGGGTTCCTGCGGCTGGGGTACGTCCCGCAGGGTTATCGTTCGAACGGCCAGAGCGGGAGCGGCGGGGCGGAGGGCAGGACGAGAGAGGAGCAATACTTCCTCGACGCCAAGGACTCGCCGCTCGTGTTTAAGCAGGAGAAGGGCGGGCTTACCGGCGAGCTCCGCAGCGGTGATGAGCAGACGGTCGCGGGCGTTACGGCGTATGCCTCCACCCTGGACGATGGTTTGCGGCGACTCGCGTTTGAACGGGATGGGTTGGCGGTGGTGCTGGAAGCCGAGGCGTTGTCGTTCGACGAGCTGGTCGCGCTGGCCGAGTCGATGGAGTTGGTTCAGTGAGAAGCGGCGGCACGACAACGGGGGCAGACTTCCGTGAGGCGGCGCGGCATGAGCACGAGCTGAACGAGCGTCAGCGCGAGGTGCTCGCCCTCGTCTCCAGCGGCCTCACCAACGCCGAGATCGGCGAGCGGCTGGGCATGACCCTCGACGGGGCGAAGTGGAACGTGAGCGAGATCCTCACGAAGCTCGCGCTCGCCTCCCGGGAGGAGGCGGCCGACTACTGGCGCTGGCGGCACGGCGGCGTGTGGTGGCGGCTGCGAGGGCTGGTCGGAGCGCCGTTGCTGCGTATCGCGGGCGCGGGCGCGGCCGTCGTGCTGGGCGTGGGCGTGGTCGCCGCGCTCTCCTCGGAGGATGAGCCGCCGGTCGTGAACGAACCCGGCCGTCCGTTCTACCTGGAGGCGGACATCCGCATCTCGACGAATGCGCGCACGATCGGCACGAACATCGCGGGAAGCAACTCGCCCAGCGCCGACCCAGAAGAGTCGCGCAGCATCCTCCGCTGGGCCTGGCAGGACACGGACCATTTCCGTTAGGAGATCGAGGGGGTGGAGCCCGCTATCGATAGCGGGACCTTTCTCATCGTGGCCGACGGCACCAGCCAGTGGATCTATCGCGAGCATGAAGGCACCTACCGCCAGGATCCACTCATGCCGGTGCCCGATGGATATCGCGTGCGACCAGTGTCGTTCAGCCTGTTTCTAGGCGCTCTGCCAGTGCTTGGAGATGTGGATTCTGTCGATGAGCTCCTCGCCGCCATGGATGCGTGGCGAACGGACGACGACAAGGGGTGGTCACGCCGCCTCCCTGATGAGACGTACCTGGGACGGCCGGTCGCAGTCATCGAGCGGGGCCCCCTGAGGTGCGGTAGCGGAGGCAGTGAGAGCGTCGACGGCAGCCGGGTGTATGAGGAGGAGTGCTACGGGTTCTCGCGTCTCTGGATCGACACGGAGCGTCTGCTCGTCCTCCGCCACGTTGGGGACGATGACGGGCGTGGTTCGCAGTCCTTCGAAGCAAGCGTCACGCGGCTAGATTACGACACCGAATTCGAGGACTCGCGCTTTGAATTCGAGCCGCCGCCGGGAGCAGTGCAGAGCGAAGAGGATGGTTCGGGCTCCTCCTCGGGGACGATGGGCCCGGGGATCGATCCACCGGCGGGCTTCCTGAGAATGGGAATGGTGCCGCGTGGCTACTCCTCCGTCAGCCAGGGCCAAGAGGGCGGCGAAAGCGGCATCGTGAGCGTGGACGAAGAGTTTCGCAGTCCGGGGGACGTGAAGTTCACGGTGAGCCAGCGCAAGCGGTCGTTGCCGGACGCGCTGAAGGTGGGCGACAAACACGAATTGCGCGGGCTGACGATGTACGCGACCACGACCGATGCGGGATGGAAGCGGGTGGCGTGGGAGGAGGAGGGCGTGACGGTCGTGCTGGAGGCGCAGGCGATCCCGATCGAGGAGGTTGCTAGCGGTGGCGGGGTCGATGTCGGTCGTGGAGTAGGCGCCAGATGAGTGGTAGCGCGCAGCGGCCACGGAGGGCCGCGACTCCTTAGCCGCCGCCGTCGTCTTCTTCTTGCTCCTGCTCGTTGGCGTCTTCGGGCGGTTCTTCGCCGTTGTAGAACGCCTGCACGCGGTTCTCCATGTCTTCCGCGAGGCGGACGGCGAGGCCGATGTCTTCGACCCCGGGCAGCGACGCCAGTGAGATGGCGTGGACGATGCGGCCCGTGCGGAAGCAGAAGGTTGTCTCGCGGTAAAGCGGGCTGCTCATCACGCCGGGGGCGATGAATCCCGCGCTCTCGTCGCCCACGTTCGGGAGCACGATCTGACGTGGAGGGGGCTCCAGGGTCCGGCGTTCGTCTACTGGAAGCCCGCAGTACAGCGTCAGTGACTCGGCGGCGTGCTCGTCGTCGGCGTAGAGGGTCGAAATGGCAAAGATCCCCAGCGTGCGGCCCAGGTCTTCGCTCTGGTAGACCGAGAGGAGATTGCGCACCCGGCCCTCGGCCTCGAGCTGGCGCTGCTTGGACAGCATCTCCGGTTCGACGCTCTCGGGGTCGTCCAATTCTTCCTGGGAGAAGAAGAGAGGCACCCACTCCTCGTTCGTGAACTCCACGGAGTTGGTCCACAGGAACCCGGCGGGCATGTCCGCGTCGCGCAGGCGCATTGCTTCGAGGTCATAATCCTCGTCCTCGCGGTTGGGGTACCGGGCGCCGTCGTCATCATCGTTCGAGACGAACACGAAGGCCACCGCCACGACCGCGCAGATGGCGGCAAGGATGCCAAACGCGCCTACAAGCGGTCCCAACGGGATTCCACCGCTGCCTTTCGGGGTGGGCGCGGGCGACTGGGCGGCGGCGCCCACCGGCTGTCGCTCAGGGGCGCTCGCGGCCGTCCGCTCGGCGTCGTAACGGGCGCGGGAGTCCGGGTCATGCAGGACGCCGTAGGCGTACTCTCGCAGGCGGCGTTCTTCGGCCGCATCCTCGGATTCGTTTGGGTCACGTTCAAGGGGGACCAGCCGGGTGAAAGCGGCCGAGATCTCCTCCGCGCTGGCGGAGGGCGGGACCCCAAGGACCTCGTACCAATCGTTCACGAATGTGTCCTGGGCCAGGCTGGCCTCCGGTAATGGTACAGCACCCCCGCGCTTGCAGCGGGAAAGGCTGCCTTCCAGAATCGCACGACACACATCGGAGGACAGACATGACACTCGCCGCCAGCACCCTCGCTACCGAGGACCTGCTCGCCATCCAACAGCTCTACGCCCGCTACAACCACGCCATCGACTCCGGGGACGCCACGGGTTGGGCGGCCTGCTTCACGCCCGCCGGCACGTTCACGTCCGGCGCGAGCGGCAGCTTCGCCGGCACGGAGCAGCTCACCGGGTTCGCGCAGGGGTTCGCATCGCGCCTGAAGGCGCGGCACTGGACCAACAACCTCATCATCGACGCGGACGGGGACGGCGCGAGGGGCACCTGTTACCTCATGCTCCTGCGCCTTGCCGAGGGCGCGCCGGCGAGCGTCATGGCGACAGGCATCTATCGCGACGAGATCGTGCGCGACTCCGGCGCGTGGAAGTTCGCGAGCCGCAACGTCGTCACGGACGCCTGACGCCAGGCGCGAAGATAGGCCGCGGTGCGAACGCTCGTCCTGCTCGCGATCGTCGCGCTGGCGGCGCTCATCTACCTCGCGGTCGTGCTGCGTCTGCCCACGGCCCGGGAGATGCTGCGCTTCCTGCTGCGCGCGGGCTGGCTGTGGGTGGCGGCGATCGTGATCTTCGGCGCCATTGCCGCCTACGAGCGGTGGGCGTGATGCGGGCGAACCCTCACCCCCGGCCCCTCTCCCCGAGGGAGAGGGAGACGATTTTTGGGGGAGGGCTGCCGTGCGCGTGCTGATTGCGCCGCAGGAGTTCAAGGGGAGCCTGTCCGCGGAC
>JBBDMZ010000028.1:0-99650 GCA_040877955.1 Dehalococcoidia bacterium
GGGTGACGCGCTGGGACTCCCGTTGCGGAGGATGACCGGTGCGTCAGCCGGCGACGGCGGCGAAGCCGGTCTCGAGGTCGGCAAGGATGTCGTCGATCGACTCGAGGCCGACGCTGAGCCGAACGAGGCCGGGGTACACGCCGGCGGCTGCCTGCTCGGCCTCGGTGAGTTGGCTGTGCGTGGTGCTGGCCGGATGGATGACGAGGCTGCGGACGTCACCGATGTTGGCGACGTGGCTGTGCAGTTCGAGCGCCTCGACGAACTTCTGCCCGGCCTCCTTGCCACCCTTGATGTTGAACGCGAGCACGCTGCCGTATCCCTTGCCGCCGAAGTACTCCTTGGCCCGCTCGTGCCACGGGCTGCTCGGCAGGCCCGCGTAGGCGATGCTCTCGACCTCGTCACGACCGGCCAGGAACTCGGCGACCTTGTGGGCGTTCGACCAGTGGCGCTCCATGCGCAGGCTCAGCGTCTCGAGGCCCTGCAGGATGAGGAACGCATTGAACGGCGACACCGCAGCGCCGAGGTCGCGCAACATCTGGACGCGCGCCTTGATGATGTACGAGCCGTGGCCGAGAGCGGGCCAGAACGGCAGGCCGTGGTAGCTCGGGTCGGGCTCGGTCATGTTCGGGAACCGGCCGCTGGCACCGAAGTCGAAGGTGCCTCCGTCGATGATCGCACCGGCGATCGAGGTGCCATGGCCACCAGCGAACTTGGTCAGGCTGTGCACGATGATGTCGGCGCCCCACTCGAACGGCCGGATGAGGTAGGGCGTGGGCACGGTGTTGTCGACGATGAGCGGGATGCCGTTCTCGTGCGCCACCGTGCTGACGCCGCGGATGTCGAACACGTCGTTGCGCGGGTTCGCGAGCACCTCGCCGTAGAACGCCTTGGTGTTCGGGCGGATTGCGGCACGCCACTGCTCGAGGTCGTGCGGGTCGTCGACGAACGTGACCTCGATGCCCATCTTCGGCAGCGTGTAGTGGAACAGGTTGTAGGTGCCGCCGTACAGCGACGGGCTGGCGACGATGTGATCGCCGTTCTCGGCAAGGGTCAGGATTGCGAGCGTCTCGGCTGCCTGGCCCGACGCCACGACCAGCGCCCCGGGCAGGCCGACGGCGGTGGTGACGCCTCCCTCGAGGCTCGAGATACGAGCCTCGAGCGCACCCTGGGTGGGGTTCATGATCCGGGTGTAGATGTTGCCGATCTCGGCCAGCGCGAACAGGTTCTGGGCATGCGCAGAGTCGCGGAACTCGAAGCTGGTGGTCTGGTAGATCGGCACCGCCCGCGCCCCGGTGGTCGGGTCGGGCTCGCCGCCCACATGGATCTGACGCGTCTCGAAACCCCAGGTGCTGCTCATGGGGCCGAACCATACAGCGATGAATCCCGACCGAACAAGTCGGATTTCCCCGGCGCAGTGTCCCTGAACGGCAACAACCGAGGGTTTCGGTGCACCACGGGTGCGCCGAAACCCTCGGTTGTGCTCGAAACCCTCGGTTGGGGCTGGATGACTCGGGTGGGGTGGGGGTCAGCCACCGCTGACGTCGGACACCTTCTGCTTGCCGGCGCCGAGGAACGGCATCATCGCGCGCAGTTGTGCGCCGACGACCTCGATCGGATGTGCCGCACCGGCCTGCTGGAGCTCGGTGAACTTCGCCCGGCCGGACTCGCTCTCGGCGACCCACTCCTTCGCGAACTTGCCGCTCTGGATCTCCTTCAGGATCTTCTTCATCTCGAGCTTCGTCTTGGCGTTCACCACGCGCGGGCCGCGGGTGAGGTCGCCGTACTCGGCGGTGTCGCTGATGCTGTAGCGCATCCCGGCGATGCCCTCCTCGTACATCAGGTCGACGATGAGCTTCACCTCGTGGAGGCACTCGAAGTACGCCATCTCGGGCTGGTAGCCGGCCTCGACCAGGGTCTCGAACCCGGCCTGCACCAGCGACGTGACGCCACCGCACAGCACGGCCTGCTCACCGAACAGGTCGGTCTCGGTCTCTTCGGCGAACGTGGTCTCGATGACGCCCGCACGCGAGCCGCCGATCGCGTCGGCGTAGCTGAGCGCGAGTTCCTTGGCGCCACCGGTGGCGTCCTGGTGGATGGCGATGAGCGCCGGCACACCGCCGCCCTCGGTGTAGGTGCGGCGCACGAGGTGACCCGGACCCTTGGGGGCGACCATGATCACGTCGACGGTCTTCGGCGGACGGATGCGCTTGAAGCGGATGTTGAAGCCGTGGGCGAACGCAAGGGCCTTGCCCTTGCGCATGTGCGGCTTGATGAACTCCTCGTAGGTGGCCTTCTGCTCGGTGTCGGGCATCGTCATCATGATGACGTTGGCCCACTTCGCAGCGGCGCCGATGTCCATCACCTTGAGGCCGGCGGCCTCGGCCTTGGCGGCCGACTTCGAGCCGGCGCGCAGGCCGACGACGACGTCGACGCCGGACTCCTTCAGGTTCAGCGCATGGGCATGGCCCTGTGAGCCGTAGCCGATGATGGCGACCTTGCGGCCCCGGATGATCGACGGATCGCAGTCCGCCTCGTAGTACATCTGCGCGGCCATGTCAGCCAACCTTTCCTTTGTTCGACACCGCGCGAAGGCGAGCATCACGATCGAGTTTGGGGAGCGCCACGCGCCCGGTGCGCTGGAGCTCAACGATGCCATATCCGGCGAGCAGCGACTCGAAGTCGTCGAGCTTGTCGGGATGGCCGTCGAGCGACACCGTAATGGCCTCGACCCCCACGGCGAGGATCTTCCCCTCGAAGATGTTGACCAGCTCGACCACCTGGCCTCGCTGATCGGCGTGGGTCCGCACGGTGGCGAGCAGCAACTCGCGCTCGACCGAGCGGCGCGGGTCGAGCTCACTGATCTTGACGACCTCGATGAGCTTGAACAGTTGCTTGGTGATCTGCTCGAGCGGGGTGGAATCGACGTCGACCACGATGGTGATGCGGCTGAAGCCCTCGTCCTCGGCCGGGGCGACGGCGAGGCTGTAGATGTTGAAGTCGCGGCGGGCGAACAGGCTCGCCACGCGGGCGAGCACGCCGGGCCGGTTCTGGACGAGGACCGAGAGGATGTGGTGATTGGTGATGTCGCTCATCGCAGTGCGCTCCGGCGCTCTTCCTGTGAGGCGGGCAGCAGGACGTCGTCGTTGCTGAACCCGGCGGGGACCATGGGGAAGACCTTCTCGCGGGCATCGACGCGGAAGTCGATGACGACGGGGCGGTCGTTGATGCTGTTCGCCTTGTCGATCGCGGGCTGGACCTCTTCGGGGCTGTCGACGCGGATGCCGACGCAGCCCATCGACTCGGCCCACATGACGAAGTTCGGGACGTCGGGCGAGAGGTAGACCTCGCTGTAACGCTCGTCGTAGAACATCTCCTGCCACTGCCGGACCATGCCGAGGTAGCTGTTGTTCAAGATCGCGATCTTGACCGGGATGCGCTCGACCGCCGCGGTGACCAGTTCCTGCGCCGTCATCTGGAAACAGCCGTCGCCGTCGATCGCCCACACCGTCTTGTCGGGGCAGGCCACCTTGGCACCGATGGCGGCGGGGACGCTGAAGCCCATCGTGCCGAGACCACCGGAGTTCACCCAGGTGTACGGCTCTTCGAAGTGCCAGTACTGGCTGCTCCACATCTGGTGCTGGCCGACGCCGCTGACCAGGATGGTGCCGGCGGGCGCATTGTCGCGGAGCTGCTCGAGGCAGAACTGCGGCTTCAGCGCCTCGCCCGGCTCGCTCGGCTCGTAGCTCAGCGGGAACTGCTCGCGCCAGCCGCTGATGCGGCTCTTCCACGGGCTGATGTCGGCCTGGACGGTGCCGGCGGCGAGGAGGTCCTTGATCGCCTTGATGATCTCCTCGATGCAGTACTTGGCGTCGCCGACGATCGGGACATCGGGCTTGCGGACCTTGCCCTGCTCGGCCGG
Source organism: Dehalococcoidia bacterium (assembly GCA_040877955.1). Taxonomy (GTDB): domain Bacteria; phylum Chloroflexota; class Dehalococcoidia; order Tepidiformales; family Tepidiformaceae; genus JBBDMZ01. The sequence continues at coordinate 3,920 of JBBDMZ010000028.1, forward strand.
GTCGATGTCGACGTGGATCACCTTCGCCTCGGGCGCGAAGCCCGAGATCTTGCCGGTGATGCGGTCGTCGAAGCGGGCGCCGAGGTTGATGAGCAGGTCGGCCTTCTGCATCGCCGTGATGGCGGTGGCGTTGCCGTGCATGCCCGGCATGCCGAGGCACAGCGGGTGGCTGTCGGGGAACGCACCGCGGGCCATGAGCGTGGTGACGACGTGGATGTCGGTGAGCTCGGCAAGCTCGCGCAGCGCCTCGGCGGCACGGGCCTTCAGGATGCCGCCGCCGGCGTAGAGGACGGGCCGCTCGGACTCGAGGATGAGCTTGGCCGCCTCCTTGATCATCCGCGGGTGACCCTTGGTGTTCGGGCGGTAGCCGGGCAGGCTCGCGACGACTTCCTCGTCGGTCGGCCAGTACCACTCCATCATGTTCGTGAGCACGTCCTTCGGGACGTCGATCAAGGTGGGGCCGGGGCGACCGGTGGTGGCGATGTGGAACGCCTGACGGACCGCCATCGGCACGTCGTCAGCGGTCATCACGAGCTCGTTGTGCTTGGTGCAGCTGCGGGTGATGCCGACGGTGTCACATTCCTGGAACGCATCGGTGCCGATGGCCGTGGTGGGCACCTGGCCGGTGATGCAGACCATGGGGATCGAGTCCATGTAGGCGTCCATGAGCGGCGTGACCATGTTGGTGGCCGCCGGGCCACTGGTGACCAGTGCGACGCCGGGGCGGCCGCTGACATGGGCGTAGCCCTCGGCCATGTGCCCGGCGCCCTGCTCGTGACGCACGAGGATGTGGCGGATGCTGCTGTCGAGCAACGGGTCGTACGCCGGCAGGATGCAGCCGCCGGGCAGCCCGAACACCACTTCGACGCCTTCCATCTCGAGGCTCTTGATGAGGGCCTGCGCCCCGGTGATCTTCATGGGTGGTGCTCCTTGATGCTGCGACGTGTGTACTGCGACTGGGCTGGCTGAGGTCGACCGTGCGGAACGTGGCCGAAAAACGAAAGAGCCTCCCGAAGCGGGAGGCTGACGCACGCGGATATGGGCGCGTACGTCTACGGAAGAAGGCCTACGAGCAGAAAGGTCGTCCGGACGCGCACGACCTGCAGTAAACCACGGTGCCGGGCGGCTCGCAACCTGGTCGTACCCCCGGCGATCCGCCGATCAGGGCTAGCCTGTCCCCCCGCAGCGTCCTGGCTGCCCCATCTCGCCTCGGAGCACCATTCCATGACACATACCATCGCCCCAGCCACCGGCCGCCTCGGCGTGCTCACGGTCGGCCTCGGCGCCGTCGCCTCCACCCTCATCGCCGGCGTCGAGCTCGTCAAGCGGGGCCAGGGCCTCCCCATCGGGTCGCTGACCCAGATGGGCACCATCCGACTCGGCAAGCGCACCGAGAACCGCACCCCGCTGGTGAAGGACTTCGTGCCGCTCGCCTCGCTCGACGACATCGTGTGGGGCGCCTGGGACGTGTTCCCCGACGACGCCTACGTCGCCGCATCGCGAGCCGGCGTGCTCGAGAGCGGCAAGCACCTCGAAGGCATCGCCGAGGCGCTGCGCGACGTGCGGCCGATGAAGGCGGCGTTCGAGCGCAAGTACGCCCGCAACCTCGATGGCGAGCACATCAAGGACGGCAACAAGCGTCAGATGCTCGACGCCATCCGCACCGACATCAACACCTTCCGCGAAGAGAAGCAGTGCGACCGTCTGGTCATGATCTGGTGCGCCAGCACCGAGATCTACATCGAGCCCGGGCCGCAGCACGCCGACATCGCCTCGTTCGAGGCTGCCATCGATGCCGACGACGAGATGATCTCGCCGGCGATGCTCTACGCATACGCCGCGATCCTCGAAGGTGTCCCGTTCGCCAATGGCTCACCGAACCTCGCCGTCGACACGCCGGTGCTGCGCCAGCTCGCCACCGAGCGCGGCGTCCCCATCAGCGGCAAGGACTTCAAGACCGGTCAGACGCTGATGAAGACGGTGCTCGCCCCCATGCTGAAGGCCCGCCAGCTAGGCCTGTCGGGCTGGTACAGCACGAACATCCTGGGCAACCGCGACGGCGAGGTGCTCGACGCACCGGAGAACTTCAAGACCAAGGAGGAGTCGAAGCTCGGCGTGCTCGAGGACATCCTCGAGCCGGCGAAGAACCCCGACCTCTACGGCAACGTCTTCCACAAGGTCAGCATCAACTACTACCCGCCGCGCGGCGACAACAAAGAGGGCTGGGACAACATCGACATCTTCGGGTGGCTCGGCTACCCGATGCAGATCAAGGTCGACTTCCTCTGCCGCGACTCCATCCTCGCCGCGCCGCTTGTGCTCGACCTCGCGCTGTTCCTCGACCTCGCCCAGCGCGCCGGCCTGAAGGGCATCCAGGAATGGCTGAGCTTCTACTTCAAGAGCCCCCAGCACGCCCCCGGCCTCTACCCCGAACACGATCTCTTCATCCAGCAAACCAAGCTCAAGAACACCCTCCGCTACCTCATGGGCGAAGAGCAGATCACCCACCTCGGCCTGGAGTACTACGAGGACGAGTAGCCCGTGCCGAGCATCAGGGTAGTCGCGGCCGCCTCTGGCCGCGGGCGTGACCGTGGATCCGTTGCTGCGAAGCGGCCGGTCAAGCGGCAAGCGAAGCGACGCAGCGGCCGGCGCAGCACTCGACGTCGCACCTGCTCGCACCTATCCTCCTCACCGAAATGGCACGTCGTCCCCCCGCGCTCAACGCGTTCTACGACGGATGGCTCGACCAGCAGGCGAAGCTGCTTGCGTCCATCCGCCCGCTGACGCCGGAGCAGATGCAGCTACGGGCGGCGCCAGGCGAGTGGGCGATCTGGATGCTCGCGAGCAACATGGCCGGCGGCCGGATGTACTGGCTCTGCCGCACGCTCGGCGAGGATGATCGCGGTGTCTCGGAGATGTTCAAGGTCGATCACGTCACGGTGCCCGACCTCCCTATCGAGTGGGCTGGCTGGGAGGACAACGAAGACCGCCCGCGCGCAGCCGGCGAGCTGGTCGACGCCTTCGAGAGGACCTGGGGAGTGATCCAGGGCTGCCTGGATCGCTGGACGCTAGACGACCTCGTCAAACCGGTGCACACCACCGACTGGCGCGGGCAGCCAATCACCATCACCGCGGCCTGGGTCATCGAGCGACTGTTTGCGCACGAGGTGCACCACGGCAGCGAGATCTCGCTGATCCTTCGGGTTCATGGGCTGCCGACGGCGATCAACCGCTAGATGTGCTAGTCGAGACTTAGCAGCGACTGCGCAGCGCCGCGTTCATGGCGTCGTGACTGGCCTGGACAGGCCCGCCCATGACCACCGCGAAGATAGGCGCGAGCCAGCCCCTGACGTCCTCGATGTGGGTCACGGAAACGGCGCCCTCGCCGACGGGCTCGATGACTACATCTCGCTCCCCTCGGAAAGGAAGGCTGCGCCCACCTTTCCGTTCCACGTGAGGCGTCTGGGGGATCGACGGTTTCGAGGCGAGCCGTGAGATTCATGCCCGGGCGTCCCGGCGCCGTCAGCCTGAGCTTCACGACCGCGCCCGGCTCCACGGCGCCGGAGATGCGAGGGATCTGGGGATTCCACTCGGAATATCGATCGAAGTCGGTCAGAACCTCCCAGACCTTCTCCTGAGTGGCCTGGATGGCGAACGTGGACTGGTAACGCGGCATTCGATGGTTCCCCTGGAGTTTGCCTGGGGGCTACTCTACGCGAGAGCAGGAACCGCGGCTGAAGCGGCATCCGTGGCGGCTCAGACACGAGCCCGTGGGGAACCTTATGGCTGACACACCTACCTTCGGCGGCCTGCACTTCTGGGTTGCGGACATGGCGGCCACCCTCGCCTTCTATAGACTCATCGGGCTGCCCATCTCCGAGGAGCCGTGGGAGGGCCAGTTCCTCAACCTTAAGCTCTCCGAAGGCAAGAGCCTCGCCTTCGGGACCTACAGTTTCACGCAGCGGTATGACCCCGCGTTCAAACCTCCCGCGCAGGGCCGCAGCCACGTGGCCCTGCAGTTCGACCTCAAATCCCGGGAGGCGGTGGACGAGATGCACGCTCGCCTCACGGCCGCCGGCCACCCCAGCCACATGGCAGCGTTCGACGCGTTCTGGGGGACGCGCTACTGCGAAGTCGTCGACCCCGATGGGAACGTAGTTGGCTTTCATAGCCCCCGCGACCCCGCCACGGGCGGACCCGTTCCTTGATCAGCTATCCTCCCCCACATGCCTCGTCCTCCCTCCCTCGAGGCGTTCTATGACGGCTGGGCCGACCAGCAGGCGAAGCTGCTCGCCTCCATCCGCCCGCTGACGCCGGAGCAGATGCAACTGCGTGCCGCCCCCGGCGAGTGGGCCATCTGGATGCTCGCCAGCAACATGGCCGGCACGCGGCTCTACTGGCTCTGTCGCATGCTCGGCGAGGATGATGGCGGGCTGCGGTCAATGTTCAAAGTCGACCACGTCACCGTGCCCGACCTCCCGATCGAGTGGGCGGGATGGGAGGACAACGAGGACCGGCCGCGCACTGCCGACGAGCTCGTCGTTGCCTTCGAGAGGACCTGGGGCGTGGTCCAGTCGTGCCTGGACCGCTGGACACTCGACGACCTGACCGTCGAGGTCACGAACACGGATGCCTGGGGCCGGACCATAACCATCACGCCGGCGTGGGTCGTCCAACGGCTGATGGCGCACGAGGTCCACCACGGCAGCGAAATCTCGCTCATCCTGCGCGTCCACGGACTGCCCACGGCGATCAACCGGTAGTCGCGGCCCCCTGCGGCCGCGGAGGCCATGCCACGGTGGTCCGCTCGTGCGTCAGCGCTCCGCAGCCCGCACGCTGGATCAGTCCCCACGGGCCTTCAAATGTTCGGCCCACAATCGGTCCCGCTTGCGGGCGCCCTTGCGGTAGCCGATCTGGCCGAAGATGAGCGGCCCAAAGAGTTGCGCCAGTGGGTAGCTCCCCAGCACGAGCACGGCCAGCGCCAGCGCCGGGTGCCCGAGGAACCCGGGCGCCCACAGCACCAGCCACAGGAACAGTGCCGACGCCACCAGCAGCCCCACGAACGCCCCCGTGTGTACCCATCGCGCCTCCGTTTTCGACTTCACGTGGTACGCCTTCAGCGCCTCCTGGGGGATCTCGCTGACCGTTGCCCGCTCCTCCGTCGAGGTCGTGCAGAATGGGCAGACGGCATCCTCCTGGCGCAGCCGGCCGTAGCAAAACCCGCAGAACCGCCCCGCCGCCGGCACCCGCCGCGCCAGCCGCTCCTCCATCTTTTCCTGCAGCACATCGAGGTAAGGGTACGGTGACAGGTAGCCGGCGACTCCCTCGACGTCAGGGGACTTCTCGGTAGCGGCCCGTTCGGTCACGAAACCTAGCGAAGCATCGATGGAGGTCCGAGGCAAGAAGAAGGGGCGCCACCCCGGCAAGCGGCCCCAGCCCCAAGGGCCCGCATCGCACGGGCCTGACCGTAGTTGCCCCAATGAGGTGATCCGACGCCGGGGCAGGCGCACTCTGCCCCACCACGATTAACGCGGCGTCAACGCTCGTGCTCGTCCGCTTCGTCCGAGTCCGATGTCGCTGCTATCACCACCCCTACAGCAATCCCTACCGCCAGCCCCGCCCAGAGGAGCGCCGTCGTGCTCAGCACGAAGACCAGCACCAGGAGCACAAGCGCGCCCAGCAGCGCGGCGGCCAAAACAGGCAGCCGCAGTCGTGGCAACTTCATTCCGCCATGCTACCGAATGGAGCGGGACGCGTGAGCGACCGATCAGCTGCCGGGCAGCAAGCGAATGCGTGAGACGAGCCCCAGGTGGTCCGAGACCATCTCTCCGCCCGGTCCCGGCTCGTCGAACGCCAGGCCCGCGCCCAGCACCTCGATCCCATCGCTCACCAGGATGTAGTCCAGCACAGTCCCGCGCTCGACCGGCGCCACCGTCGACGCCGGCTCCATCCCATGGACCACCACCTGCGTCGACCGCAGCGTCCCGGTGAGCAACTGCAGTGCGCGGGACTCGGGTGGCCCGTTAAGGTCACCCGCCACGACCGCCGGTCCGCCACGTGCCTCGATCGTGGTTAGCAGCCGCTCCGCCCCGCGCAGCCTGATGTCGCCTGTCATGGAGCCATGCTGGAAGTGCACGGAATACAGGTCGAAGGCCGTCCCGCCCACGTCCAACCGGCACCGCAGAGCCACCCTCCCACCAGCCCCGAGCGGCACAATCTCCCGCTCCAACACCGGTAGGCGCGTCACCACCCCAATGCCCTCGTATCCCCGCAGTCCTCGTTTCCTCGCCCCCACGAACGTGTACGCACGGGCTCCCCCTCTCCACGGGCGCGTGGAGAGGGGGCCGGGGGGTGAGGAGGCCCGGGCCAGCCACGCACCTTGCGACGGCCACGTCCGCAGTTCTTGCAGCGAGATCGCATCCACGTCCAGCGCCACGAGCTGCCGCACCAGCTCCACTCGCCTCGCGCGCCATCCCGGCCCGCGCCCGTGCACGTTGAGGGTCGAGACCTTGATCTCGGACTGGGTCCGGTCCATACAGCGCTGTTCCGATGCTACAATGCGCGCATGACAGCGGTTGAGCGCTTACGTGAAGTGGTCGAAGGACTCCCAGAGCAGACTGCGCAGCAGGTTCTCGACTTTCGCTGAGTTCTTGGCGAGCCGCGAGGATGACCGCAGCGGCTGGCCTGCGACAATCCTGTCCCTGATGGCAGAGCGGTGGGGAGACGACGAGCCCGAGTACACACTCTCAGACGTCAAGCAGCGGTGAAACCCGCGGCCGGCTCGGTCGTCCTGGTTCGCGCCCCTGGAGCACCGGGGACGGCGGAGCGATTTCGTCCAGCGCTTGTCCTGGGAACTCTGCCGGGCTCGTTTCAGTCGGTCCTCCTCTGCGGCATAAGCACGTCTGAGCTCGACGACATTACTGCCGACTGGGACGAAATCTTCGAGCCGGGTAATGCTGACTTCAAAGACAGTGGCTTGCAGGCGCGCAGCGCTGCGCGCCTGAGCTTTCTCTTCGCAGTCGCCGAAGCCCAGATACTCGAGCTTATCGGCTCGGTGGACGTCGCGCGCGTCGCGCGTGCTCGCGAGCGATTGGCCGGCCACCTCGTCAGCGATGCGGCTACTTGATGACCAAATACCGCGCGTCCGGGTGGTGGGCGACCACAGCGCTCGTCGATTGCTCTGGGTGGAGCTGGAACGTCTCGCTCAGCTCAACCCCGATGCGGCCGGGCTGGAGCAGCTCGAACAGGGGCGCCTGCTCCTCCAGGTCCGGACAGGCGGGGTAGCCGAAGCTGAAGCGCGACCCCTGGTACCCCTGCTGGAAGATCTTGCGCATGTCCGGCGAGTCCTTGCCCGCGATGCCCAGCTCCTCGCGGATGCGCTTATGTGTTAGTTCGGCCAATGCTTCAGCAGTCTCCACCCCGAACCCGTGGAAGTGCAGGTAGTCGCGGTACTCGTTCGACTTGAACAGCTCCTGCGCGTACTCCGTCGCGCGAGGACCCATGGTCACCAGCGAGAGCGCAATCACGTCGTACTCGCGGCTCCCCACCGGCCGGAAGAAGTCTGCGATGCAGAGCCGCTTGCCCGTGGGCTGGCGGGGGAAGTGGAAACGCACGGGTTCGCCAACGGGCTTGCCGTCCCGGAAGTCGTGCCAGACGAGCAGGTCGTTCTTGTCCGCCTGGCAGGGGAAGTAGCCGTACACCACCTGCGGCACAAGCAAGTGCTCGGCGATCGCCCGGTCCTGCAAGCGCCGGAACACGGGCCGCACCTCTTCGTCGAGGAAGGCCTCGTATTCGCGGTCGCCACGCTGGCCCTTCTGGTACTGCCACTGGCCCCGGAAGAGGGCGACCTCGTTCACGAACGGGAACACGTCCCGCAGGGGGATGCCTTTGACCACGCGGCTGCCCCAGAAGGGCGGGGCCGGCACGGGTGGGGGCTCGGCCTTGCGAACTTCCGAGACCGCGTAGTCCTGGTCGCTCGGGCCATCATCGCCGCCCTGCCCGGGGATCGGCGGCGTGATCACGCGCACCGGGTCGTAACCCGTGTCCTCGCCCCGGCTGTCGACGACCGCGCCCCCGCGAGTGAGGTTGGGTAGGGCCTGGCCCGCACGAAGCATAGTCATGAGGACGTCCATCGTGCTCAGGCCTTCGAACGCGTCCTGGCAGTAGTAGACGCTGCCCTTGTAGATGTCGCGCAGGTCCTGCTCCACGTACTTCCGCGTGAGCGCCGCGCCACCGAGGAGCACCGGGTAATGGAACAGCTCGCGCGCGTTCAATTCCTCGAGATCCTCGCGCATCACGACCGTGCTCTTCACCAGTAGCCCGGAGAGGCCGATGACGTCCGCGTTCACCTCGGCGGCCTTGTCGAGGACGTTCCCGATGGGCTGCTTGATGCCGAGATTGTGCACCGTGTAGCCATTGTTCGAGAGAATGATGTCGACCAGGTTCTTGCCGATGTCGTGCACGTCGCCGCGTACCGTCGCGAGCACGATCGTGCCCCGGCTCTGGCCTTCCGCCTTCTCCATGTGCGGCTCGAGGTGCGCGACGGCCGTCTTCATGGTCTCGGCTGACTGCAGCACGAAGGGAAGCTGCATCTTCCCCGACCCGAACAGCTCTCCCACCACCTTCATCCCATCGAGGAGGTGCTCGTTGATGATGGTGAGCGGGTCCATGCGGTCGAGGGCCTCGTCGAGGTCGACATCGATGCCGCGGCGGTCGCCGTCGATGATGCGCTGCTTCAGGCGCTCCTCGACCGGGAGCAGGGAACGGTCCGCCTTCTCCACCTTCTCCGTCTCGACGCCCTCGAACAGGGAGATGAAGTGGTGGAGGGGGTCGTAGTCGCCCTCGCGCCGGTCGTAGATCAGGTCGCGCGCCGTCTTGAGCTGTTCCTCCGGGATGCGGTTCAGCGGGAGGATCTGGCGGGCGTTCACGATCGCGGCATCAAGCCCATGCTCGATGGCCTCGTACAGGAATACTGAGTTCAGGACGCGTCTCGCCGCCGGCTTGAGCCCGAACGAGCAGTTCGAGACCCCGAGCACGGTGTGAACGCCCGGCAGCTCTTCCTTCACGCGCTTGATCGCGTTCAGCGTCTCCATCGCGTCCCTGCGTAAGTCCTCCTGGCCGGAGCTCAGCGGGAACGTGAGCATGTCGAACAGCAGGTCGCCAGGCTCGAGGCCGTAGCGGTTCACGGCGATGTCGTAGATGCGGTGGGCGACGCGCAGCTTCCATTCCGTCGTCCGCGCCTGCCCCTCCTCGTCGATCACGAGCGCGATGGCGGCGGCCCCGTGACGCCGGATGAGTGGGAGGAGGCGCGTGATCTTGCGCTCTCCGTCCTCGAGGTTGATGGAGTTCACCATCGCCTTGCCGCCATACAGTTTCAGTGCGGTCTCGATGACGGGCGGCTCCGTGCTGTCGAACACGAGTGGGAGCGTGGACTGCGTGCGCAGCGCGCCCACAAAGCGCTCCATGTCGGGCACGCCGTTGCGCCCCACGTAGTCGACCATGACGTCGAGCACGTGCGCCCCTTCGGCGGTCTGCTCCCGCGCCAGCGCGGTCATCCCGTCCAGGTCGCCTTCGAGCAGCAGGTCTCGGAAGGCGCGCGAACCGGTGGCGTTCATCCGCTCCCCGATGACGAGGAACGACGTGTCCTGCTCGATGGGCTGCGCGGTGTAGAGCGATGTTAGTTGGGCCTCGAATGGCTCCGCCTCGCGGGGCTTCGGGGGGCGCCGCCCGATGACGTCGATGGCCCTCTCGAACATCTCCGGCGTCGTGCCGCAACACCCCGCTGCGATGCTCGTCCCGAACTCGTCCACGAAGATCTTCTGGTAACGCGCGAACTCGTCGGGCGTGAGCGGATAAACTGCCTCGCCGTTCACCAGCGACGGCAGCCCCGCGTTCGGGCCGACAAACACGGGCCGCCTCGACGTCTCCGCCAGGTAACGCACGTGTTCGACCATCTGCTCCGGCCCTAGCGAGCAGTTGACGCCGATCACGTCGATGACGTCGACAGCCTCGAGCGTGGCCAGCGCGGCGGCGATGTCGGCGCCGAGGAGCATCGTCCCGTTGGTCTCGATCGTCACGCTGGCGATCACGGGCAGGCGCTGACCGGTCTCCTCGAACGCATCCATGATCCCGGCGAGCGATGCCTTCGTCTGCAGCAGGTCCTGGCAGGTCTCGACCTTCAGCACGTCGATACCGCCCTCGATCAGGCCGGTCGCCTGCTCCCTGGCGGAGTGAACGAGCTCGTCCCAGGTGGTGTGCCCCAACGACGGAAGCTTCGTCCCCGGGCCCATCGTGCCGAATGAGTACCGCGGGTGGTCGGGCGTGCTGTACTCGTCACGGATGCGCCCGATGACCTGCGCGGCGATGCGGTTGAGCTCGCGTGTGCGTTCCTTCAGCCCGAACTCGTCCAGCACAATCTCGTTGGCGCCGAACGTGCAGGCGTCGACCGCGTCACAGCCCGCCTCGTAGAACATCCGGAAGATGCGCTCCAGGTGGTGCGGCGCGGAGACGTTCAGCCACTCGGGGCAGCTATCGTGCTCCTCTTCTTGTGGAGTTCCCTTAAAGGCGGTGTAGTCGTCGCGCGTCAGGCCAAAGCTGAGCAGTGTCGAGCCGATCGGCCCGGCCGTATACAGCACCTGCTCACGCAGGCGGTCGAGGAAGGGATGGCGAAGCGGTTCGTATGCGAACGGAGTCTCTCCCGAGGTGATTGCGGAGCATCCAGCGTAGCACACCAGAACAGCGGCCCGGCGGAGCGAGAGTAGGGGCTGGCAGCAGCCAGCCCCGCGTGCGTTACTCCTGGCTGGCTTCTTCGATGAACCTGACCGCCTGCTCGCGGGACACCGTTGGGAAGTCCTCCAGGAACTCCTCCAACGGATCTCCTGCCGCGAGGTAGTCGACGAGCGTCTGGACCGGCACGCGTGTGCCGGCGAAAACGGGCGTCCCCGACATCACTTCGGGGTCGACGCGTATGAGCTCGGTCGCCGTGTCCATCCCCACAGTATACCGCCCCCCCTTAACCACAGTTGAGCCATCGAACGGCCGACCGTAGGATTCCGCGCCAGAGGGGGAATCACTCACATGGCGGCAGCTCCAACGCGCCCGCAACTCTGGCCTGAGATCCGCATCTTGGTGCTCGCGGCGATGGCCATCTTCACCTACACCATCATCATCGGCATCCTGAACGGCACTGACCTCGTCGACTTCGACCAGCGCCGCATCCTCGGCCACGTGCATGGCGGCACGCTTGGCTGGCTGACGCTCGCGGTGTTCGCCGCCGCGCTCTGGCTCTTTGGTGAGGGCCGCGCTGTCTCACCGGGCGAGCGCACGCTCCTTCGCGTGCTCAGTGGCGCCGCCATCATCAGCTTCGCCGCCTACGTCTATGCCTTCTCGACCACCTACGGCAACCTCCGGCCCGTGCTCGGGACCGCTTCGACGATTGTCATCGCGGGCTTCTTCCTCTGGGTGCTGTACCGCGCCCGACTCATCACTCTCTCTGTCCCGCACTGGGGATTCCTGGCCGCGCTCGGTACGTCGATCGTCGGTGGCGTGCTCGGCGTCCTCCTCGGGCTCGAACTGGCCACCGGGGACAACTACCTGCCCGATGGCGGCGAAGACGCTCATCCCGCCACCATGGTGGTGGGCTTCCTCGTCCCCGTCGCCCTCGCCATGGCGGAGTGGGCACTCTTCTTCCCCAGCCCGCCAAAGGCCACGCGCGCAGGCATCATCCAGATGGTCTTCCCGTTCGCGGGCGGCGTCGTGCTCATGCTCTCGCTCCTGCTCGATGTCACGCCCCTCGCTCCCATTGCCATCATCCTCGAGCTCATCGGCCTTGGCATCTTCGTCTACCGGATGTGGCCCTCGATGCGGGCGTTGAACTGGGATGTTATGAGCCCGCCACTCCATGGCGTGGTGAGCGCCGCCGCGGTCATCTTTGTTCTCGGCCTCGCCCAGTATTTCATCATCCGCTACGACGGTGACTTCGATAACGTCCCCAGCCACCAGCTGCTCGCCCTCGACCACGTCCAGTTCATCGGCGCGATGACGAATGCTGTCTTCGCCATGCTTCTCGCCGCCACCGTCGCTGGCGGCCGCGGCAAGCGACTCCACTACGTGGTGTTCGCCGCCGTCAACATCGGCCTGCTGGGTTTCGCCGCCGGGCTGCTCTTCGACGTGACCGCCTTGAAGCGTATCTTCGCTCCCATCATGGGCGTTGGCCTGCTCCTTGGCCTGGTGGTCTACGCGCTTGCGCTCCTCGAGATCGAGGTCGGCCAGCGGCGGCGGGCGGTGGTAGCCGCGGCCAAATGACGGCAGTTCCGTCCGGCGGGCGGCCTGTGTTACGCAGTTCACGCCGCCATCCGGCCGGATCGGCAACGATGGGTGCGCCCCATGTAAGCAGTCCCCTGATGCCCCGTGTCCACCAGCACAGGTCCAGGAGACCCTCACATGAACTTCGCGTCCCTCACCCCGAACCATAAGAAGCTCGCCGCCATCGTCGGTGGCACAGCCGTCTTCGTCGCCGCCGTCCTCTTGCTCGATGGCAGCGGCGGCAGCGCCAGTTCTCCCGGCGGCTCGTCGGTCAAGAACAACAACGACTTCGACGTCGACGTCTGCTCGTTCCTCACCACGGAGGATGTCGAGGCCGCCATTGGCATCCCCAACATGACGGGCCATGACAAGGGCACGAGCAGCGCCTCTGGCGCCCGCGTCTGCCAGTTTGACACCGGCAATGGCATGCTTCCGACGCTCACCGTGTGGGCCCGCCCGAACTCCGGCCCCGAGCTTCCGGACGGCTCCGTCGACGACGAGAGCTACCTCGCCTTCGTCCGCGGCACGTACCAGGGCGTCGACGTCCCGGGCGTGGGTGACGAGGCATTCCGTGCTGGCGGATCCGTCTACGTCCAGAAGGGCGAAGTCACGATCGAGATCACCGCACTCGTGATGAAGGGTTACCTGCCCGGCAAGATCGAGGGCGAACCGCTCGTCGAGCTTGCGCGCGCGGCCGCTGCCAGGATGCCGGCCACGGACACTGCTGGGTCCTGAACCCGCACCCGCACTCAATGCTGGGAAGGGCACGCTCATCGCGCGAGGGCACGTTCATCGTGCCCTTCTCAGCGTCCGGGCCGAGCAGCCGCGGACTGTGCGCTTGTTAGTTCGCCAGCATTGGCGCGAAGCGCGTGTGCGGCAGCACTTTCCCCGCCTGGTTGTGGCCATGGGGGCACTCGTAGTTCGTGTCGAACCCGTAGTCGTAGTACTGCACCATCATCACCTCGCCGCCCGCGAAGGCGAAGGCGGGGTTCGTGCACCTGGCGGCGGCGCTCTGCATTCCCTGCGCACCGGCCGTCCACACGGGCAGCCCCGGTGCGTACGCGCCTGCGATCAGGCCCCACTGGTACGGCGTGCCGTAAATCCCCGCGGTAAGCCCGTGCTGACTGTAGTAAAACACGGCGCCCATGAGCACCTGCGCGTTGTAGTGCTGATATCCCGTGAGCCAGTAGTTCCCGGTCTCCACGTCCAGCCACCACATCTTGGGGGACACGCCCAGGCTCGTCGCGCGCTCGTGCGCCTCCCGCGCGAGGTGGTACCCCCAGTTGTATCCCCGGCACCAGTCGTCCGTCGGCGCGCAGATCCCGAACGGACCGCCGTTGGCCTCGGTCCGGCCGGGCCGCGGGAAGTCCGTGTTCACGTACACGGCGGGGTTCCGCTCGTACGCCTGTGCCCAGCGGTACTGATGCATGAAGCAGGGATTCGAGGTGAACGGCTTCCCGTTGTTGATCCCGATGATGGCGTAGGCGATCGGGTCCACGGGGTACGCCTTGCCGCACTGCGGCCACGAGATATCGTAGCCCGGCACCTGCGTCCCGCCGGCGTGGTCCGCGCGCGCGGGCGCCCCGCTCGACTGCAAGGCGATGCCGGTTCCGAGAATGATCGCGAGCCATACGCCCGCCCGCCACAACGTCCCCAAGCGGCTTCCTCTCCGCCTACCCCACCGGGAAGGTAGAGCGGAGAGCAGCCTCATGCAAAGCCGACGGTTAAGCTCCGGTTGGGGTGCGGGAAACGGCCCTGCCTGCCCCTACCGGCCGCCGAAGCGCGCGACCTCCTGCTCCATGTTGAGAGGCATCACCACACCCCGGTTCTCGTACTCTCCCCACTCCTCGCGGGGGACCATCCACATCACTTCGAACTCGTTCCCGTCCGGGTCATGCGCATAGAGGGACTTGGTCGCGCCGTGGTCGCTCCGGCCGCCGAGCGCGCCCATGTTCGCAAGGCGCACTTCCATCTCTGCGAGGTCCTCGATCCGGCCAACCTGCCAGGCGAGGTGGTAGAGCCCCGTCGCGCCCGGCGGCGGCGAAGGTGCGTTCTCGCCGACCTCCATCAGGCCGAGGTCGTGATGGTTCGTCCCGCCCTGTGCGCGCAGGAACGCCATGCGCCCCCCCTCGCGGCCGATTTCCTCGAACCCGAACGCTTCCTGGTAGAACTCCACCGCCCGGTCGAGGTCCCGTACGTACAGCACCGCGTGATTCAAGCGCGTAATGGTTGCAGACATTGTTCTTCTCCTTGTGTCTGACTACTTCTCCGCGCCGCCCGCGGAGACGGCGGCTTTGCCCGCCTTGATTACCGTGGCGATCTCCGCCACCCGTTTGCCCTGGAACCGCGCCGATGCCAGCTCGGTTTCTCCGGGGACGGCGCCGCCCGCGCTCACGTGGGTGGCGCCGAAGGGCGTCCCCGCCTTGAACTGCACCGGGTCGGCATAGCCCGGCGGCACGATGATGCAACCCCAGTTGTAGAACGTGTTGTAGAGCGCGATCAGCGTACTCTCGTGTCCCCCGTGCGGCGTCGAAGCGCTCGTGAACCCGGAAACCACCTTGTCCACCAGCCTGCCCTGCATCCAGAGCGCGCCCGCCTGGTCGATGTAGTGCTTCATCTGCCACGTCACGTTCGAAAACCGGGTTGGCGAGCCAAAGATCGCCGCATCCGCCCAGAGCAGGTCGTCGAGTGTGGCCTCCCCGAGTTCGGCCGTCCGTTCGACGTGCGCCGCCCACTTCGGGTTCCGCGCGATAGCTTCCGGCCCGGCCAGCTCGGGCACCTTCAGCAGCCGCACCTCGGCGCCGGCGCCGCGCGCGCCTTCGGCGATGGCCTGCGCGAGGGCGTACACATTCCCCGTTGCGCTGTGGTGGATGACGGCCACGTTGACCAAGGGTTCTCCGGAGTTACTTACAACTCGTAAGTATACCGTAGTCCCCCGGGCTTCGGTTGGTCAAGTAGCTTACTTCTGGTAAGATAGGCTCGTGGAAGGCAACCAAAGCGCGTTCTGTCCGCGCTTCCACCACGCGATCGAGCTCATCGGCCGGCGTTGGACCGGCGCCATCCTTCGCGCCATGTTCAGCGGCCGCACCCGCTTCAGCGACATCGCGAGCGCCGTGCCCGGCCTCAGCGACCGCCTCCTTTCGACGCGCCTGAAGGAGCTTGAGTCCGAGGGTCTCGTTGAGCGCTGCGTCTACCCTGACACGCCCGTGCGCATCGAGTACCGCCTCACGGAGAAGGGTCACTCACTCCAGCAGGCGATCCAGGCCGTCTCGGCCTGGGCGGAGGAGTGGGTCGAGCCCGCGAAACCGGAGACGGCAGGCACCGCTCCGTAACGCGCGCGTCCGCTCCGCGTCTTACGAACATGGAGTCAGAGCGGCTTTCTCCTCCGCCGCTGCGGCTGTTCTCTTCGACAGCCGTGCCGCTGTATGCGGCCAGCATCCTTGTCCTGCTTGGCACGATATCGCTTCTCATCGCCACGCCGGTGGCCCTCGCCCTGCGGCCCTTGTTGCTGATCGGCCTCTTCGTGGCGCTCGCTGCGTTCCAGCTGCCGTTCATGCAGTCTGCGTTCAGCCTTCATGCCGAACGCGCGAGTCTCTGGGTCCACCAGGCGGACTGGGAGCGGCGCCAGCACGCCGATCCGCGGCGCTGGACGCCGTCGGCGTCCGAAATCAACGTCCGCCGCAAGCTGCTGTGGGGCGGCGCCGCCTGGGCCTTGCTCCTTGCCGTGCTCGGCCTCGGAGCCTGGGTGGGCGACCGGTATGGCGTGCTGCAGGCGTCGGCCCTGTCGCTGCTCTGCCTCGCCCTCGGTCTCGGGCCTGTCCTCGGCATCTACCTCGGCTTCGAACGCCGTTGGGCGCGGAAGGCCGACCTCAACTGGCAGATGCGGCGCGTCGAGGCGGATATTGAGAGCTGGGAGAAGCGGCTAGCAGCACCGCTCGGCCCGCTCGGCTCCCTCCCCACGCGCGTCCCCGACAATGCCCTGCTCGCATGCTTCGCGGTCTTCCTCTGGCTGTCGTTCTTCGCGTTCCTCGGGGCCGAGACGGGCGCGGATGCCATGCAGCTCCTGGCGTTCCCGGCATGGGCCTCCGCCGGCGTCGCCTTCCTCTTCGGCCGGGACCCCTCAAACGCGCGCGTCTTCTGAGGGCAGGCCGCTACCACCAGCCGATCTTGTAGTTCCAGCCCTTGATCTCGCGCCCGTTTGCGCCGGCATCGCGAAGGCGCTTCAGGTGCTTGAGGCACATCTGCACGGTCAGCCGCTCGCGCTCCTCGCCGCGCCACTTCAGCACCGCCACCTCTTGCAGCGGCGGCTCCATGCAGAGCAAGCATCGTGGTCGCGCCATCAATCCACCTTACGCCAGGTCCATCAAGAATCCCCATTCGCGGCTCTGCCAGGGGTCCGGGGCGTAGCGGAACCGGTTGCAGCGAAAGCCGACGCGCAGGTAGAGCCGGTGCGCGTCCTCGAAATGCACGTCGCTGAAGAGCACGATCCGCTTCCCACCCCGCTCCCGTACTCGATCGAGCACCCATTGCACGAGCCGCCCACCCGTTCCGCCGCGGCGGCCCTCGGCCAGCACGTACAGCCGATGCAACTCGTACTCCCCGCCGCCGTCGTCGGTTACGCCGATGCAGCCGACCACCAGCCCGTCACCGTCCTCCGCCACAGCGAACCACCCGGTCTCGCCGTCATAGTGCAGGTCGGGGCGCGCCAGGTCCGCGTCGTAGTCGCTCTCCTCGAACGGGAACCCATACTCCTCGAACACGGCGGACACCACCCGCCACGGCCCATCGCCATGACGCTCGCGGTCGTACGGACGGATGGCGATGGAAGTGGCGGCAGCCGCGGTCACGTCGGCACGATGCCGTGCTGACGCTGAACCTCACGGATGACCTCGGGATCGGGCGGAGCGCCCTGCGGGAGAGCCCGGGACAGTTCCTGGTAGTACTCCTCGAAGCCGCCGGGCACGTTGATCTCGAGCAGCCGCGCAGGCGTGTCCGATGCGTTTCCCCAGGTGTGCGGGGTCCCCCGCGATACGAATGCAGACGTCCCCGGTCCGCCCGTGCTCTCCTGGCCATCGACGACGAACCGGGCGATCCCCTCGACCACGTAGAACGCATGGTCCATGTCCGGGTGTATGTGTGCCGGCGGCCCTTCGAAGCCCGGCGCGAAGACGTGCTCGGCCATGAAGAGCAGCCCATTGGACAAGGCGCGGTCCACCTTGATCGATGTCTCTGTGGTGCCCAGCCAGACAGTCGTGCCTTCTCCGGGGCCCAGGATGATCCTGGCCATCACTCCTCCTCGGGGACGAGCATGCCCATGATGTTGTAGCCGCTGTCGACATAAAGCGTCTCGCCCGTGATGGCCCGCGCCCCGTCGCTGCAGAGGAACGCTGCCGTCGCGCCCACGTCATCGATGGTGACATTGCGCCGTAGGGGCGCCACGCCCGCGAACGTGCGCTGGTAGTCCCGGAAGCCGCTGATCCCGGCGGCCGCGAGCGTGCGGATCGGCCCCGCGCTGATCGCGTTCACGCGGATACCCTGCGGCCCGAGGTCGTTCGCGAGGTAGCGCACCGTCGCCTCCAGCGAAGCTTTCGCGACGCCCATGACGTTGTACTTGGGCACGACCTTCTCTGCGCCGTAGTAGGTCAGGGTGATGATGCTCCCGCCATCGCTCATCAACGGCATCGCCGCGCGCGCCAGCCCGATGAGCGAGTACACGGAGATATTGTGCGCCAGCAGGAAGCCGTCGCGGCTGGTGTCCACGAACCGCCCTGCAAGGTCCTCGCGGTTCGCGAAGGCGATGGCGTGCACGAGGATGTCGATGCTCCCGAAGCGCTCCTTCGCCTTCCCGAACACGCCCTCGATCTCCTCGTCGCTCCCCACGTCGCAGCGCTCGATGAACTCGCTCCCGAGCGACTCCGCCAGGGGCCGCACGCGCCGTTCGAGCGTCTCGACGGCGTAGGAGAACCCGGGCTCCGCTCCCTCGCGGTGGAGGGCCTGCGCGATGCCCCATGCGATTGAATGGTCGTTCGCCACCCCGAAGATGAGCGCCTTCTTGCCTTCCAGCTGTCCCATGGCAGGCATTAGGCATCAGCCACCGGCGAGAGGCAAGAGTCGCCCCTTGCCCGCCCGTGGCTCCCGTTATGGGCCGGCCCTCGTCTTTCCGCCCTGCGTCCCCACGAACGTCCGTGGCAGCCGCACTGTGAAGGTGGCCCCTTGGCCAGGCTCGCTCATCGCCTCGGCCGTCCCGCCGTGGATGCGCACGACGTGCTTCACGATCGCAAGCCCCAGGCCGACCCCTCCCTGCGAGCGAGAGTGATCGCCCTTGTAGAAGCGCTCGAACACCCGCTGCAGGTCCGCCTCTGGAATACCCTCTCCCTCGTTCGTCACCGAAAGCGCGATGAGGTCGCCCTCGTCGCGCGCCTCCGCACGGATCTCGCCACCCCTGGGGCTGAACTTGATCGCGTTATCCAGCAGGTTGCTCATCACGCGCAGCAACGATGCCTTGTCTCCCTCCATCAGGAGGCCGGGGTCCGGCGCGCAGACAATGCTCACCCCTTCGCTCTCCGCCCGCGGGCCGAGCAGCGAAGCCGCCTCCGCGATGAGCGCTCCCGCGTCGATCTCCTCCGGGCGGAGGTCGACCGCGCCCGATTCGATGCGCGAGAGGTCCAGCAACTCGTTCACCAGTGCTGTCAGTCGGTCGACCTGCTGATGGATGCGCGTGAGGAACTCCTCTGCGTCCCTGCGGTCGTCCAGTCCCCCGTCTTCGAGCGTCTCCACCATTGCCCGGATCGAGGCGAGCGGCGTGCGCAGCTCATGGGAGACGTTGCTGAGGAAGTCTCGGCGCACCTGGTCCACGCGCTGCACCTCGGTGAGGTCGTTCAGCACCAGCAACACCGCCCAGTCCCCGCCGCCGGCGATGGGCACGGCCACCGCACGGAGTGGCGCCCGCCGCGGCCCGAAAGTGATGACCATCGTGTCGCTGTCACCCGGGCTGCCGATGGCGCGGCGCACGAGGGCGTCGAGCTCGTAGTCGCGGGCGCTCTCGATGAACGGCCGCCCCATGGCTGCTTCCCGTTCCACAGCGAAGAGGCTCGCCGCGGCGGGGTTGAGCAAGCGGACCAGCCCCTCGCCGGAAATCGCGATCATCGCGTCCGTGGCTGCATCGAAGACCGCTTCCAGGCGGGCACGTTCGGCAGCTCCGCCCTCCACGAGGTCCTGGAGACGGCCGGACATGGAGTTGAAAGCGTCGGTCAGGTCACCCGTGGCGCGCGAGCGCATGGCAACGCGCTGACCCAGCTCTCCGGCGGCGAGCCGGTCGGCGGCCTCGCTCACGGCCGCCACAGTGCGGCTGGGATTTCGCAGCGCAAGGTACCCGGCGAGCACGCCGAGGCCCGCGACGCCCAACACGATGCCTGCCAGGGCGAGTCCCCGTTCGTCTCCGCGCTCCGCGAGCAGCCCCGCCACGAGGCCAACGACAGCGACAGCTGCGCCTGCCAGCGCGCCTCGTAGCGCCAGCCGGTGCGGCCTCACGGCTTCTTAGCCTTCGAACAGGTAGCCACTCCCACGGACCGTACGGAGCCGTTGGGGATTGGCGGCGTCGCGCTCAATCTTCTGGCGCAGCCAGCGGATGTGGACATCAACCGTTCGGGGGCCGCCATAGAAGTCGTATCCCCAAACCTCATCCAGGATCTGCTCGCGACTGAAGACCCTGCCCGGGTGTTGCGCGAAGAATAACAGGAGTTCGAACTCCTTCGGTTTGAGCCTGAGCACGGAGCCGTCTCGGCGCACCTCGTGGCGTTCGCGGTCGACCTGCAGATCCCCGGCGATCACGACGCTCGGCCCCAGGTCAGTCTCTGCGCGCGGGCCGCTTCTCCGCAGCAACGCGCGGATGCGGGCCATCAGCTCCCGCATGCCGAACGGTTTGGGCATGTAGTCGTCGGCGCCCGTATCCAGCCCGGCAACGCGGTCACCTTCGCCGCCCAACGCCGTGAGCATGATGATCGGGACCTGCATGTCTCGTCGTAACAAGCGGCAGACCTGCATTCCGTCGATCCCGGGCAGCATGACGTCAAGCACGATCAGGTCCGGCTGCTTCTCGCGGGCGAGCTTCAGGCCGTCGTCCCCCCGTGAGGCCGTGAGCACGGAGTAGCCTTCACGCTTCAAGTTGTGGGCCAGGGTGTAGAGCAGGGTCTCCTCGTCTTCGACGACGAGGACTGTCGAAGCTGCGGCGGCGCTTGCCATCTACGGTCATCCTTCGAGCCACAGGTTAACAGCCCGTGAACACCGCGGCTGATAGCATCAATCCCGAGCTTTGGAAGGCAGGCAGCGTGAGCGAGGACGGCCCCACGAACGCGGCGTCGAGGACGCAGCGGCTCACGAGCATGGCAGTGCTGGGAGCGGCGGTGCTCGTCGCCCTAGGCGTGACCTCGTACCTGCTCCTCTCTTCGGACGACGACACACCCCCGGCCGGGGGCGACGGGCTCGTAACCCCAATCCCGAACCTCCCGGGAGCGCCCACGCCCATGGCGGGAACGGGCGTGCTCGAGCCTAACCGGCCGAAGGCGGGCGAGGCGGCGCCTAACTTCGCCCTCCCCGATGCCCGCGATCCTTCGCAGATCCGTCAGCTGACCGACTACCGCGGGAAGGTTGTCGTCCTCAACTTCTGGGCGACCTGGTGCGGGCCGTGCAAGAAGGAGATCCCGGAGTTCCAGGCCGCCCAGCAGGCCCTTGGCGACGACGTCGTCGTCCTCGCCCTGAACTACCGGGAGTCGCCCGACAAGGCCAGCGCATTCCTCGCCGACCTGGAGGCCACCTTCCCGGCCCTCCTGGATGGCGGTGGGAAGGTGGCCGAGCATTACCGCGTCTCAGGCTTACCGGTCACGTACTTCCTCGATCGGGAGGGGATCGTCCAGCACATAGAAATCGGTGAGGTATCTCTCGAGGAGCTCGAGAAGTACCTCACCGAGGCTGGCGCGCCGTATGCCGCCGCGGATTAGGTCACGTCGGCGCAAACGACGTGGATCGTGATCTGCCACGCACTCGCGTAGGCCGCGACCTCGAAGGCACTCGCGAACCAGCCGTTCGGCCTTCCGTTCACGACCATTGCCGGACGACTGTCGCTGAGCGCGACCGAAGTGTTTCCTCCGACGACCTGCGCTCCGCCGCCGATGGCGACCTTGCCTGCCGGACAGACGACGGTGAGGAGTTGTGTCGAGTTTGAACTGGGCGTGCTGCTGCCGGTGACAAGCTGCACTCCACTCAGGCCAGGAACGCCCTGGGGACCAGCGGCGCCGGCTGCGCCGTCCGCGCCGGCTGGTCCGGCCGGGCCTGTTGCGCCTTCGGGTCCCGTCGGACCCTCTGGCCCGATGGCTCCCTGCCCCCCGGCAGGTCCCTGTGGCCCGATTGCGCCCGCTGGTCCAGTCGGGCCCGACGGGCCGGCTGGACCCTCCTGACCAGTTGGCCCCATCGGTCCGGCAGGCCCCATCGGTCCGGCAGGCCCCATCGCTCCGGCCGGCCCGGTCGCGCCGGCTGGCCCCGTCGGACCTTCTGGCCCTTGCGGTCCGGCGGGTCCAGTCGCCCCGGTTGGTCCCACGGGACCGGCAGGCCCTTGCGGTCCGGCTGGCCCCATCGGTCCGGTTGGCCCTTGCGTTCCCTCTCCGCCCGAGGGACCGGCTGGCTCCTCGACGAGGCGCTCGCTCTTGCGGCACTTCTCGTCGTCGGTGATGTACCGTACGGCGCCGGATTCCTTGTGCACGCATATGCGCGTGTACTGCTTCTCGCCCTTGCCGTGCGCCTGGATCGAGTCCGCGCTCACGACCCCGACCCCCAGCACCACGACCGCCAACAGTCCTAACAGCCTCATCTTCACGTTTCACACCCCAAGTGATTCGTATTCGGAGATACGGCAGCCCTCGGGGGCGAGCCGGTGTGTTATTCCGGAACAACCGGGAGCAACTAAGGGAATTCCCTTACGAGAACGTGAACCGCGGGTGAAAAACGGAAGTTCGCGCCTAGAAGGCATCTTCGATCGCACGTCCGAGCTGTCGCTCGGTGGCACCCCAGCGGGTGCGGCGGAAGTGCTCCGCGTAGTCGAGGCCGTATTTCCGCCCGATCGAGGCTGCCGTCGCCCGGACCGTCCGGTCCATGTAGTCGCGGTAGTCGTGCGGATCCAGCGACGTGATGGCGGGGATGTCGTAGGGCGCCGCTTCGATCTGCAGTTGCACGTCGCGCAGTGTCAGCACCATCTGGCTCTCAAAACAGAACAGCGCCTCGATCTTCTTCTCGATGAACTCTCCGCTGATGTCGACGTGTTTGTTCACGTCCCGCGGGCTCTTCGCGAAGTAGTAGACCTCGCTCACCACCCACGGCTCGAGGCCGCCGGTCAGCTGCTCCGGATGGTAGAGCGGGAAGTGCGCGAAGCTCGCCGCCTCCATCGCCGCCCACGAGACCGCGCGATGATCCTGGTGCCCCTCGTACGGGGCCCAGGGGTCGAACGTGAAGACGACATTCGGCCGGGTCCGGCGAATCGCCTCCATGAACTGCGCCCGCAGGACGTTGAGCGGAGTGTCCGACAGCCCGCCGTCGGGGTAGTCCAGGCAGGCGATGCTCTTCAGCCCCAGTACCTTCCCCGCGGCCTCCGCCTCTTTCAGACGCAACCCGAACATCTGCTCCGCCGTCAACTCGAATGTGCCGCGAGCGTTGTCCGTCGCGATCACGAGATGCACCTCGTACCCGAGCGAGCAAAGCTTCGCGATAGTGCCCCCGGCGAAGAACTCCATGTCGTCGCCGTGGGCTGTGAGGACGAGGACGGTGGGCATCAGGCGACCTCCGTGAGGGCCGCGAGTGCGGCCTGGATCATAATGCTCTCGGCTTCGGGCGCGAACGGTGTCACTCCGGCTTCGTAGCCGCCCTGCGCGTACGCCTCCGGGCGGCAGAAGTAACCGGGATAGTCGTTCGCATAGGTCACGACCAGCAGGTTCTCCAGCCCGCTCCGCGCTCGGATCTCCTCGCCGGTCTCAACGAACACCTCGCCGGGCAGTGCCACCAGGAAGAGGTCCGCGCCCGGGCGCATGGCCTGCACCTCCTCACGCCGCGTTGGTCCGCGCTGGCGAATCCGCGCCAGGGCCGCGCGCTCGCCGCGGGCACGCGTGAGGCGAGCTGTCACGTCGCGCCGGGCGGCGCCCGTGGAGGCCGCCTGCTCAGCCTCGAGGTTCGCAACGAGCCGCTCCATCTCCTCATCGCCAGGCCCAGCGCGGTATGGAGCGTCGAAGTACACGCTCGCCGCGCGCAAGGGCGCCTCGCCCACCAGCGCGCCGCTCTCGACCGGTTTCGTGGTCAGCTCGTCCCAGCGGATGTTGTGGGCCTGGTGGTTGATGCCGAGCGGACGCAGCTCCTGCGAGAGGGCGGCCGCCTTAGCGCCCACGATGGAGCCGACGCGGTGTACCTCGTCGAAGCGTTGCCACATCCACGCAGGGTTGATGTTCCCGCAGGCCCCGTTCAGGTAGATGCCCGTCGTCCCGGCGCCGACCACCTGCTCGATCACACGGCACGCCTCTCCGGGCCACTCTGCCGTGATCTCGAGATTGTCGCGCTCCATCGTCGTAGGGTGGCACGCGTAGCGGGCAACCGTTGCGATGTTTCGGCCATCCGGGGTGTCGGCCGCGAGCACGTCCAGGCGATGGTCAATCGGCCAGGAGGGGTCACGCCGGTTCTGGCCAATGCTCGACAGCTCGGTGAGCCCGTACTTGAGCGCAGCGACGGTGGCGTCGCGATGGGCCACTCGCACGGCGCCGGCGATCTTCCGGGCGGTGAGTTCGACGAGCACGGGCTCGCCATTGCCCCGGATGCCTGCCGGCCCGGCGTGCGTGTGCGTCGCGCAAATGAGCACGTTCCCCGCCGGGATGCCGGGCCGTTCAACGATGAGCTCACGGGCGCGTTTCACTAGCTCCCGGCCCACGCCGATGAGATCGCAGACGACGATCGCGAGTTGCGACCGGCCGTCGTCGAGGAAGAGGCAGCGCGCGAACAACGGATCATGCACCCCGAGGGACACGTCCGTGCGCCCGCCGTACCCATCGAGCGGTGTCCCGACTGGCGGAGTGATGTCGATCGCGGAGGCGCCGATTCGCAACATGGACGGCGCGAATCATAGACCAACCCGGCGGCTGGACTCGAACGAGTGAAGGAATCGTATAGCCAGCCTGGTTGGCGAACCGCTCAATCACGGCATCGCGTCATAGCAGAGGGTCGTCCTCTGGCGGATCCATGACAATGTGAGTGAGTATTCACTCCGTCTTGGTTGCCTATAGAAAGGTTCGTTCCAAACAAAAGATCAAAGCCGCGCGTATTAGTGGCACCATGGCCGCGACATGGCCTTCTTCGACCCCACGAGAGCGGCGTACCGGGCGAACCCCTACCCCTCCCTCGCCCGGCTTCGCGAACAGGACCCCGTCCACTGGAGCGGCCCCGTGGGCGCCTGGGTCGTCACGCGCTTCGACGACTGCGCACTCATCCTCAGGGACCGCGATCGCTTCACCACCGACCCCCGCGCCGCGCGGGGGCCGCGCGCCGCGGCCATGGCACGGTACCGGGAGTCCGCGCCGCTCGGGGACACGCCGACGCTTGGCACTACCGCGGGCGATCTGCACGGGCGGCTGCGGGCGATCGTCAATCCCCTGTTCACACCGGCGGCAGCGCGCGCGGCGCGGCCGGAGATCGACCGTCTCACCGAGGAACTGCTTGGGGAGTTGGCGCCGGGGCAGCCGGTGGATCTGATCGAGCAACTCGCAGACCCGCTCCCCAAGCGCGTGATGCTGGGCTTGATGGGCGTGCCCGCTGAGGACGCGGCGATGGTGCGGCGCTGGTTCGCGACCATCGAGCTCGTTCGCACGAACCCGGCCGTGCCCCCGGCGCTGATTGCGGAGGCGAAGACGGCGCGCGCCGATGCGACCGCCTACCTGCAGCCCTACTTCGCGGGCGGACTACCGCGGAAGAGTGTGCTGGCGGCCTTGATGCGCGCGGCGGGCGCCGAACGCGGCCTCGGGATGGACGAGATCCTGTCGCTGGCGGTGCACATCGCGATGGTGGGCACGGGACCGGCGGCGGGCGGGATCGCGAACCCGGTAGTGGCCCTCCTGGAGCACCCCGGACAGATGCAAGCGTTACGGCGGCGGCCGGCTCTCATCCCCTATGCACTGCACGAGCTGCTGCGGTACGACAGCCCGACTCACATCGTGCCTCGCATCGCCGTGCAGGACGTGGAGCTTGCCGGGCGGCGCGTACGTGCAGGGGAAATGTTGCTGGCGATGGTGGGGGCGGCGAACCGCGACCCGGCGGCGTTCGCGGAACCGGACACGCTGAACCTGGCCCGCGACGCACGCCGGCATCTTGGGTTCGGCCAGGGAGAGCACATCTGCCTGGGGGCGCCGCTGGCGCGGGTGATCTCGGAGGCGGCGCTAGCCGCGCTCCTGCGGCGATTCGATCGGCTGGAGCTAGCGGCGCCGGCGGAGTATCGGGAGTCGTTCGAGCTGCGCCTCCCCGAGCGGCTGCTGCTGCGAGCGGCGTAGGGAGCGTGGGTGCCGCCCATCGATCGGTACAGCGGCAGTTAGGCCGCTGCTCGTCGCTCCGCAACTTTTCTCCTCGCGATTCCGTTTGGAATTACGTCCGGATGTGAGTGCTATACTCGCGCCGGCTTCAACGACCCCTACTAAAGGACAACGACGATGCACCTGAGGAATACCGCTCCTGTAGTCGTCGCGTTTACTGTGGCTGCACTCACCGTGCTCGTGGTGTGGCCAGGGAACTCCTCGAAGCCTCTCGATCATAGTTCCTTCTGGACTACCGGAGTATCCAATGGCACCCCGGGAGCCTTCGAAGTCGAACGCTACCAGTCACTGGCCGCGATGGTTGGTGCTGCGGATGCAGTGGTGCTGGGAAGGATCGTGTCGGTCTCGGAAGGGCCGCGCGGAGGGGATCCGGGAAATCCCGCAGACTCCTTCGCTACACAGGACGTCATTGTGGAAGTCGACGAAGTTCTGTCGGGGAGCCTACCGGAAACTGACCGACAGCGCGTGCGGCTGCAGTCGCCGTCGATCACAGTGGCGCAGACGGAGCTATTGCCGTCCAGTCCAGCGTTGTTCTTCCTACGGTCCCGGGAATTGGAAGCTGAGCGGCTCGACCTCCCTCCCGAGCAAGCGCAGAAAGAAATCGGACTCTACCGAATCGTCTCGTCGCAAGGCTTGCTCGCCGATGTCAACGGCAAGGTGTACGCAGCAGCGGTCGAGCGAGACCATGGATCAGAATTTCCTCTGGAGCTTGAAGGTTTGAGCTTTTCCGCGATCGTGAAGCAGGTGGAGGCCGCCGACCGAGCGCCTTAGGCTGCCAGTTGTTCAGGAGCTGGGGGATGCGGGCAAGCCTACGGGCGGCCTCGGCGATGTCGTCGCGGGTCTCTTGAGGCCGTCCACGAAGACGAGATCGAACGGTGAACGGCCGCCTGGAGTCGGCTTACTCGAAGTACAGGGTATCGAACCGCACCGAGGCGGCGATCGAGTGGCTTCGCCGCAAGGGGAGGCGGAATGACGGGGGCCGAACGGCCCTCTGTGCGCCGCTGAAGGAACGCCCTAGAGTCTGGCAACTCGAAATGGGGAGATGCCATCATGCACATCAGTCGGTCACGCCTACTCGGGCTGAAAGCAGCGGGAGTAGTGCTGGCGAGCTTGGCGACGGGCTTCGTCTCCTCGGCAGTAATCGCAAGCAATTGGGGCTCGGGCGCGCTACTGAGCTACGCGGTGAGCCTCGCGGACGATCGTCACCACTACGTGCACACAGACTACCTTCCTCCTAGCATCTCGGGGGACTTTGAGTACGCACGCGATTCAATCTACGGACTTTCCACAGACCTGCAGACGTATGACGGGACTCCATGGCAGGACGTTTGGGCCCACTCCGGAAGTTTCGGATCCACTGGCTCGTTCGGCTGGGTGTTGTGTCCCGCAACCGCTACAACGCCGGGCCTTCACCCGAATCGGACGTGCTATGGCCAAACGCTCCACTTGAATGCCTACTATCAGTTCGCCTACGACACCTGGCAGGAGCGCGTATTCCAGTCTTGTCACGAATTGGGACATACCGTGGGGCTTCGCGACAACCCGAGTTACGATCCTTATTCCTGCATGAGCCAGGGAAACAACTCTATCACTGTGATCAGTCTCCACGACATAACGCATATCAATGCCCAGTATTAGCCGGACGGGAAGAAGGGGTTCACCGCGATGCGCGCACTTCTATGGATGACCGCAAGTCTGATCGCCCTATCCGCGGGAGGAGCCGTGGGCTACGTCAGGTATTCCGATCGCGACTCGACGGAGGGCCTCTCGCAAGCGGTGGCTGTCGTAGGAAGCATGGCTTCGAACGAGGTCCACCACTTCTCAAGCCTGGAGGAGATGACGGGCGAGGCCGATCTCATAGTCGAAGGCGAGGTGGAACGTGTGGAGCGGGGCCGCGAGTTCGGGCAGCCTGGGATAGCCCGGGTGTACTTCGTCACCGCCTACATCCGCCTGGAGCGGACGTACGCAGGCACGGCGCCCGGTAAGGAGGTGCCTCTGGAGATCTTCGTGGGCGACGGCAGCGGAGTGGAACCGTTTATTGAGGGGTTCCCGGGCACGCGCGGCCTCTGGTTCTTGTTCCAGAAGGACGCAGAGGCGAAGCGGCTCGGGACAATGGTCGAGGGCCTCGGGTTCTACATGCTGGTGAGTTCGCAGGGCCTGGTGGCGGAAGTCAACGGCACGGCCGAGAACGCGTTTGGCGAAGAGAGCGATGATCCGGACAGTGTCTTTGCATCGACAGACGGGCGCGCGTTCTCGGCTGTGGCGGACGAAGTCAGGGAACTCGCGAATCAGCCCTAATCACTCACTCACCGAGAGCAGCTCCACGATTGGCTCCACCCGCTCCTCACCCTCCCCCAACGCGACCCCGCCCGTGTCGCGGAGCTCCTCGAGGGAGGCGCGGAAGGTGGCGAAGTGGCGGAGCATGGGCCCGATGTGGATGTAGAGGGCGAAGCCGAGGTCGCGGGCTTCGGCGGGCGTGAGCTGCCAGTTGTTGAGGAGCTGGGGGATGCCGGCAAGCCTACGGGCGGACTCGGCGATGTCGTCGCGGTTCTTGAGGCCGTCCACGAAGGCGAGGTCGGCCCCGGCGTCGCGGTAGGCGCGGGCGCGGCGCTCCGCTTCGTCCCAGCCATGCGGGGCGAGGGCGTCGGTGCGAGCGATGACGACGAGCCCGGGGTCGGTGCGGGCGTCGACCGCGGCGCGCACCTTCAGCGCCATCTCCTGGAGGGGGATGACGCGCTTGCCTTCGAGGAAGCCGCAGCGCTTGGGCCACTCCTGGTCCTCGATGTGCAGGGCGGCGACGCCCGCGCGCTCATAGACCTGCACCGTCCGGCGCACGTTTTCCTCGTTGCCGTAACCCGTGTCCGCGTCGGCGATGACAGGGAGGTCCGGGACCGCCGCGGCGATGCGAGTGGCGTTGGCGCTCATCTCCGCCAGGCCGATCATGCCGAGGTCAGGCAACCCGTGGCTCGCGGCCGTGCCGAAGCCGGTCATGTACACCGCCTCGAAGCCGGCCTGGCGCGCCAGCTTCGCCTGCACGCCGTCGAACACGAAGGGTGCGAGGACGAGCCCGTTCGCCATCAACTCGCGCAGCCGCGCTCCCGGCGAGTCCACCGCTAGCCCACCAGGGGCGCTAGGTGCGCCGAGTCGAAGTATTCGTCGAGGCGGCTGATCTTCCCGTCGACGATGGTGACCACGATGCAGGCGGGGAAACGGAACTCAACGCCGCTCGGCCCGGTGCCGCAGGTCATGTGTTGCTCGATGAACCCGGTCTCCGTGGCCTGCCGCTTCACATCCTCATAACGGAAGCCCTTCACGTTCGTGGTCACCCAGATCAGCGTGCGCATGTTCTGCTCGACCGTCTGCACTTGCTGGTCGTTGTTGTGCCAGATTTCGCAGCCCGGCGCGTACAACTCGCGCACGGTGTCGAGGTCGCCGCGCTCAATGGCGGAGAACAGGCGCTCGGCGATGTCGAGGTTGGTGGTGGCAGGCTGGCGATGGTCGGCGGCGTGGGTCATGGCGGGATTGTGGGCGGTGGCAGGAGAGAGTGCAAAGCCTCAGGTCCGGGCTGGCTCCTCCACGCCTGAGGTGAGGTCCTCGATCCAGACCATGGTGTCCGGGTAGCGCCGGGCAAAGGCATCGTAGAAGCGGCGGTCAGCGGTGACGCATGTCCCCCCGAGGTGAAGGGCGAGGGCGAGATAGAAACAGTCGTAGGCGGGATGGTTCGCCGTAACGGAGAGTTCCAGTGCATGCGTCATGAGCGGAGACAGGGCGTGCAGTTGAACTCCCTGCCGGCTGAGACCGCTCGCGATGTCGCCGGCTTCCTGATGGCTGAGCCCTCCGGTGAGCGTCTTTCGCCAGAGCACGTTCGCCATCTCGGCGACGATGAGGTCAGGTGCGTTCAAACGAAACTCTGTCAGCAGGAGCACCGCAGCATAGTCTGCGTGCTCCTCGGGCAGGTACCACTTGACGGCGACACTGTTGTCGACGACCACCTCTGGCATCAGGCGCGGCCGTGGTCGGTGTCGCGGTCATGCCTCGTGATCGCGGTTGAGTCATCGCCGAGATCTCTCCCTGCGAGGCGTTCTCGCCAGTACTTGCTCAGGGTGATCATCTCCTCGCGCGACATCCGGCCGGGGGTGGGGATCGCAGCGACGGTGGATGCAAGGGTGGATTCCGTCAGGAGTTGCGCGGCCTCGGCGCTGACGGACCGCCGATCATCCGCGGCGCGGGCCTTGAGCGAACGCGCGGTGTCCTCCCGAACGTTGCGGACGAGCAGGTCGGCCATCAGGTGCCCTCCGCCAGGGTGGCGTTGAACTCGCTCAGGAGCGCGATTGCCCTGGAGCGATCGAGATTGCCGTCCTGCGCGAGCCGCCGAATGAGGATGACCTGCGCCTGATCGGAGAGTGAACGGCCGCGACGCGCGGCCTCGGCCTTCAGCTCATCGACGACCGAGGGCTCAAGGTTGCGGACGAGGAGGTCTCCCATGCAGGCCATGATAGCACAATGCTATCGCGGGCTTGGGGTTAAACTCCGAAGGTGGCCGGCTACCACCTCGCCCAATACAACATCGCCTGGATCGTCGCGCCGCTGGAAGCGCCGGTGATGGCGCACTTCACCGACAACATCGACGCCATCAACCGCCTCGCCGAGGAGGCGCCCGGCTTCGTTTGGCGTCACCAGACGGACGACGGCAACTCCACCTCCATCCGCGTCCGCGACGATGACCGCATCATCATCAACTTCAGCACGTGGGAGTCGGCCGAGGCGTTGTTCCAGTTCGCCTTCTACACGAGCCACGCGGACTACTACCGCTGCCGGACGGAGTGGTTCACCCACGAGGACACGCCCTATGCCGTCCTCTGGTGGGTGCCGGCCGGCGACCAGCCGACGGTAGACGAAGCGGAGACGAAGTTGGCATACCTCAAGGCTCACGGTCCCAGCGCAAAGGCCTTCACGTTCAAGCAACGCTTCTCGGCGCCGCTTTCACGCGCGCTGGGCGCATCCAACCAGGGCGAAAGTATGCCCCCACTCTTGCAGCGCTCACCCCGTGGCCCTCGTCCACCCGCTTAGCATCTGGTGAGGAAACCGGGTCGCGCGGACCCTGTCGGCGGCAAGCGGGGAATGATGAAGGCCGCGGGGGCGCTGGACGACGCTGTCGCCGACGCGGCCGAGGAGATTGGCCGCTCGGTGCGACAGGCGGCAATGCTCACCGCAGGGGTGGGAGCGGCACACGCAATCTTGTTCATCGTGGCGCTGCTGCTTCTTGCTGATGCGCCGGGACCCGCAGCCACGGATCAGGAGTTCGTCGACTACTACAGCGCCGAGGGCAGCCGGCGGGTGGCCCTCGCGGGGCTGTACGTGATGCCCTTCGCGGGCATCGCCTTCGTGTGGTTCATCGTGGCCTTGAGGATGTGGATCGCAGGGACCCAGCGGAGGGAGAACGCGCTTCTCTCGAACGTGCAGTTGGTGAGCGGGATCCTCTACACCGGCCTTTTCTTCGTGGCATCGGGAGCCTCCTCCGCCATCGCCGCAGCCACGGAGTTCAGCAACGCGCCAATCGACGCCTCCTTCGCGCGGCAGATCAACCAGTACGGCAACACGCTGCTTTTCGTGTTCGCGATGCGGATGGCGGCGATGTTCGTGTTCACCACCTCCAGCATCGGGCGGAGTGCCAGGATCCTCCCGCGATGGTTCCTCTACGTGGGCTACGCCGTGGGGCTGTTCCTCCTGTTGAGCGCGAGCTTCTACCGGGTCCTCTCGCTTGTCTTTCCCGTCTGGCTTCTCTGCCTATCGGGGATCATGGTGACGCGCGCGCGACGCATCCCGCGCCACGAGCGGTTCACAGTGCCGCCCAGCCCACTGATCGAGCCCCCACCGGCGCCCGCGAACAGATCACCCGGGGGCTCTTGATCGGGTTCCAGGTTCGATTGCGCGTTGTGCTTCGATGAGTAAGCAATCATCGGCTCCAGTAGGTGCGGTCGATGGACCTTGATCACGACTATGGATAGCTTGTGATGCGCAACGGGGACATGGACTCGAGCACCGTCTCCACGTCAGAGGAGTTCAGCCCGTCCGCGTTCACGGCGAACGCCACGCCGTCCTTGAACCAGGCGCCGACCGCACGTTCGTCCTGCCACCAGTCGGTCGTTGCCCCCGGGCTGCTGAGGCCCGCCCGCAACGAGAAGGGTACGCCGCCCCCGGCCCACTTCCGCTGCCGGATCCGGATCCACGGACCCGCCGGGTATGCATCTGTACCGTAGTACCGGTCCACATACACCACCTCGCCCCGCAGCGACTCGCTCGACTCCTCCTTCAGGGAGAAGCCGGGCGGTAGGCCCGCGGCATCGCGAAACTCGGGCTCGACCGGCTCGGTCGAGGTGGGCGCGTTCAGAGGCTCGCCCTCGCGTACCAGGTAGCCGGCGGGCGGCGTGTATGCGAACACCGCATCATCGAGCGTCGCGCCGTACTGCAGGGACGTGACCTCCGCAAGGAATCGCCCGCTGTCGACATCGTGGCGGAGGATCATCATCGTCTCCGGGTCCACCCACATGCGCAGGAGGCCGGTCCGGTAGTCGTTTCCATTCCAGCTGTACGTCATCTCTGCGCCGTACTCGATGATGACGGTCTCCCGGCCGAGCAGGACATCGTTACCGACGATCTCGACGTGCATCTGGGACGCGCCGCCCGGGAGCAACGCCGCCATCAGGCTGGGGATGTCGGGCTGGTGGGTCGGTCCGAAGGTCGTGAGCGAGTAGACGGATCGTTGCGCTCCCGGGTCGACTGGCCTGTGCGTAACCGTTCCGTCCTCGATGTGCCATTCGCGCTGGCCATCCGCCACAAACGACGTCGATTGCCAGCGGCCCTCGAACGACTTCGTCTGAACCGCCTCCCACCGGGTGTGCGCCGAGTCGCGGTGCGACCAACTCACCTCATGCTGGTCCTCGACGACCTGCTGCGCCGCCGCGTCCGGCATTGGGGTGTCTGCGAGCCGCGAGCGGTCGTACTTCGTGACGACCGCTTCCAGGACGAAAGGCTGGTCCGGCGTCAGCCTCTCCGGCGTCGCCTCGTCTCCGCCGGAGAACATCACCGCCGCCCCGATGCCCACCGCCGCCACAGCGCCCGCCGCACCAGCGGCCACCTTCACCAGCGGCGCAGCGAGCAGGCCGCGCACACGTGCCCACACGCCGCTGTGCCGCCAACGCCAGTACTCTGCGGCCTCCTCGCGCGTGGCGAGACCGAGCTTGGTGAGGATCTCGCTGACGTTCCACTTCGCGCCATCGACGGAGAGGCCCAGCATGTCCGCGATCTCGCGGTTTGTGTGCCCCGCCTCGACCAGGCGCAGGATCTCCCGCTGGCGACCATTGAGCTCGCGCTCGTGCGTGGCCGCCTCGCGGAAGTCGGATGCCGTGCCGCTAACCATGCCCGCAGGTTAGGACGCGTCGCGCGCCCGGTCACTACCCACGGCGCGACATAACATTACTCGAGACTGTCGTCGCCCCCATCCCGGCTCGTGCCCCCAAACCGGTCGGCCAGCAACAAGAGCCCGCCCACCGCGATGCAGACAAGCCCCAGCGCCCACAGCCCCGAGTCTCCGCCACCCACCACCCACGTAACCACCAGCACGGCGCCCGCCACGATCAGCACCCAATCCAGCGTCCGGCTGCTCGCGGGCAGGGCCGGTATCAACGTCCGTTTACGCGCCAAGTCCTAACCCCTATGGCCCAACACCTGGCCCCTAGTAGGGCTCGCTCGACCCCACCGGGTCCTTCTCCTCGATCGTGTCCCAGTCCTCGTCGCGCAGGGGCGCCAGCTCGCCTTTGCGGTACTGGTTGTAGAGCGTAAAGAGGGCGTCCTTGTGGGGACGCACGCGGCCGATGGGGCAGGCCTCCCAGTCCTTCAGGCTCTCGTCGCAGTAGCCCATACGGAGCTCGCCACACTTCGGCTGCAGGTAGCGGCCCAGCTCCGGCACCGCACGGTTCACCTCCGCGCGCATGAGCGCCGCCACCTTGCGGAACTCCCATTGCGCTCGCGTGCACAACCGCAAGTCGCAGATGTGCAGCAGCGAGGCGAAGTTCACCGTGATCTTGAAGTTCGTGTTCGTCGCGTTTGGAAGCAGGAAGCGCGCGTCCTCGGCGGGCACCCCGGCCGCGACCATCTCCTCATACAGCTCGCCCACCTGGTCGAAGAGCTCCTCCATCCGGTCGGCCATGCCGGCCTTCTTCACGGTCTCCGGCACGGTGTAGGGGAACTCGCCCTCCTTGTAGGTCACGTAGCGCTGGCTCTGCTGCTCGAACGAGATGCCCACCCGGTGCCGCACGAACTGGTGGCTGAACGCCCGCGAGACGCCCGAGATCCCGAACTCGAAGCTCACCTGCTCGAGGGGACTGGCGTGGCCGGTCTTCAGGCGCTCCTCGATGAACTGCTTCATCTGCGCCTCGGTGATGCGCTCGTCCTCGATACGCGCCACGATCTGCGCCGGCGTGAATTGCGAGTAGCACGTCCGATACGCCATGTAGAGCGACCGGATCGGGTCCGGCGTGTGCGAGAGGAGCGTGACTTCGATAGCCATGGGGAAGTCCCGAGTTCCGAGTCCCGAGTCCCCGGCAGGGACGACGGGCGAGCATCTATTGTCGCACGAAGAAATGATAAGGTGCGTGGGCGATATCCGGTCTGAACCATCGGCCGCAGACTATGTCGCCGGTATCTCCGCGAGCATCACATCGAACAGCCGATGGCGGCCGTCGAGGCCTCGAATTTCGACCTCTCCGCGATCCGTGAGGTCCGCGCCACTGCCGGAGAGCAGGGCTGCAACGGGGGCGGAGAGGCAGATCCCTCCGACGTCTGCTTGCCCACATATCCGGTCCGCGACGTTCACGGCCAGACCGGCGATGTCATCGTCAGAGGTTACGAAGACTTCGCCGATGTGGATCCCGATGCGAAGAGGTAGTCCAGACTGATCTGGAGCGGTTTGAACCTCCACGGCTGCGCTCACCGATCCCACGACGCTCCGGAAGGTAGCGATGAGGCCGTCGCCCGTGCCCTTTCTGTAGACCCCTCCACCCCCAACGACAATGTTCCTGGCAGCCCCCAACCTTGCGGCGATTAGTTCGAGCGCGGTGACATCGCCATTGGCGGCATAGAGTTCGGTGCTCCCGACGACATCGACGTACATTACTGTCAAGGTCTCTGACTCTGTCTGAGTTGGCTTCCCACGAGCGTGTCTTGACGTAGCATTGGTCAGAATACGATCCCATTCGTTCTGGATGTGGTCGCGCGTCGCACTAAGAGCCAGCGCAGCGGTCCGCAGAAACAGGTCTTCGGCGGCCGTAATTTGGAACGATCCGCCGCCGAACTCCAACCGCACCGATTCGAACTCTAGGGCGATCTCCTCGATAACAGGCTGGACAAATTCGTCCCACACTATCCCGGACTCTGGATCGAGGACGCGGTCGAACAGGGTTGTCACTGCTTTCGTAAGCTCCCTGCTCTCAGTCAGCTCCGAGGCGGCAAGCATCCGTTTCTTGAACTGCAGCTCGAATCTAGCGAGCGGATTGGGACTGATCCACATTGGCGCGGTGCCCCGGTACGAAAGATAGCTCTGATAGGCGTTCCAATACGACCCGAACTGATAGACGCCAAATCGACGCCTCTGCAAGTCGGCCTCGAACTGATAGGCAGGAACCTGGCACGCGAAGATGAGGTCCGGTTCGAGCTGCCTCATGATCTCCTGGCACCGCCAGGAAGAAATCTCCCCGGCTTGGCTGTAAACATTGGCGACGAACGCCTCGATTTGCTCTCTGGATCCACCACCGAACGGCGTGCCGAGTTCCTTCGCCAGTCCCAGAACGGCCGCGCTTGCGTTGAGCTGGGCGTGCGCTTCGAGAGCGACCTCGTCGAGATTTCCTGCGAGAGGTTGGAGGCCTTCCAACTCGATGATCTGTGGGTGAGCCATGGCTTCACGCAACTCGTCAAGGAGTGCGACCTTGTACGCTTCGGCGCGGGATTGATCAATCGCCTCAGGGAAGAGTCTCACCGCTTCAAGGAGTCCCGCGAGGCGCTTGCCCCCAACCAGAACCGTGGCCCAGGCCGTCCTCAGTGGTAGTTCGGGGATGTCCTCTGTCATACTGCCGATTCTATCCCCTCTCTGACCGTCCGGAGTGACCTGTGTCACGTTTCTTCCATCCGCTGCTCCGCCGTCGCGCAGATCTCCTCCAGCACCGGGAGCGCCTCCCGAGCCAGCGCCGTTAGCTCGTACACGGTGTGCGGCGGCCATGCCTCTGTGATCGTCCGCTCGGCCAGGCCCGACGCCTGCAGATCGCGAAGCGCCCCCGTCAGCGCCCGCGGCGTGATCCCCGGCAACAACTCCTTGATCTCCCCGAAACGGCTGCCGCCGCGGGCGATCGCGACGAGCACGAGCATCGGCCACTTTTTCAGGGCCGCGTCCACGATGCCGAGGGCGGGCATGACCTCCGTCGCCTTGATGCACGGCGCGCCAAGAGATTCGCCGAAGGGCGTCAGGGTGTACTCCGGGCGCAACGGATGCCCGTAGCCCGGGTTCTTCGCGACCACGCCCTCTTCGATGAGGTGCGACAGCGTATCGCTCAGGGTGTCCCGGCTTGCGCCCGTGCGGTTCAGAAGCGTGACGAACCTCGCCCCGTGGTCGTAGGCAAGCACCGCCACGATGGGCACGGAGTACCGGTGATGGAACAGCCGGACGGCTGGTGCGAGTGAGATGCTGTCCCCCTCTTGACAGGCAACTACACGAAGTATACTTTCCCAACCGTACTCTGCAAACCACACCCTCGGAGGCACACATCCATGTCCACTTCTTCCGCCCCGGTCAGCGTCCCCGCTACCAACTCCGCCCGCGCCCAGGAGATGGGCTACAGGGTCGAGACCACCTGCGCCATCAACGTCACCGACTTCAGGGCCGCCTCCAGGTGGTACCAGGACGTCCTTGGCTTCACGCCCATGTATGAGCTCGAGGAAATGGGCTGGGGCGAGTTCCTCACGAACGTCCCCGGCATGACAGCCGGCCTCTCCCAGGTCGAGCCTGGCTCGAACGACGCTCCCGGCCCGGGGGGCGCCACGCTCACCTTCGGCGTGCACGACATCGAGATAAGCCGCGGCTTGCTCGAGGCCAAGGGCGTACGCTTCGACGGCGAAACGCGCGAGATCCCCGGGATGGTCAAGCTCGCGACCTTCTTCGACCCGGACGGCAACACCTTCATGCTCGCCCAGGGCCTGCAGGGCTAGGCGCGAATCGGAGCCGCGACTGATAAGGAGCGGGCGCGACCTCGCACGGCCGCTCGTTCCCACCGCTGCGACGGACACGAATCGGCGCCCCGCATCCGGGACACCGGGGACGGAGCCGCGCGCGTCCGCAAGCCCTCATCCCAATCCGGGACACCATTTGGGACGTCAGTCACTCGTCCCGCCCTCGTGCGACAACGTCCGGGGGGAGCGGAGATGCAGTCGTCGACGAGACGCCCGAGGCGTAAGGACTGACGAGAGTCAGCGCGAACCGAACAGGGGTTCCCTCGCCCCCAGTTCCCCCTACCGATCCCAACCGTCGGTGAGGGGGACTTACCGCGTGTCTCTTCCCTTCTTACCGACTCACTCCCCCGGCTCGCCCGTCTCCACAGGCCCCCCTATAGTTTTCACATGCCCAGCCTCATCAATTCCGCCTCCGCCAGCGAGCATTTGCAGGGCCTGCTCACGCAGATGGCCCGGCTACGGGGCGGTGGCCCGAACCCCTTCGACTACTACCAGTGGGATGCGCGCGCGCACGAGCTGCTGGTGGCCATCTACGGGGAGGGCTCCCCCGAGGTCCAGGGCTACTACGAGGCCGCCGGCGTGCGCGGGCGGCTACCCGGCGTGCGCGGCCAGGCTGAGAACATGACGCTCAACATCCACGGGGACTGGGGCATCCTCGCCCGGTTGAAGCGTGCCGAGGCGCTGCTGCAGTCGCTGATTGTTGCCCTGCCGGCCGACCCTTCCTAGACTGAAGCCAGTACCTTGCTCGAACCCGGCATCGTCGCCTCGAGCCGTTCCGCGAGCGCGCGCAGTCGCTCCTGGAAGGCATCCGTCTCGAACTGCTCGCTCGTCATGATGACGGCATCCTCTTTGTTGTCCGAGTAGTAGCGCTTACGCACTCCCACTTCGTGGAAGCCGTATTCGCGGTACAGGGCGCGCGCCGCGTCGTTCGAAACGCGCACCTCCAGTGTCGCCGCGGCCATGCCCTCCCGCTGTGCGAGCTCTATGAGCGCGTGGACGAGCAGCCTCCCATAGCCACGGTGCCGTACCCGCGGCGCCACCGCGATGGTCACCACGTGAGCCTCGTCCACCATCAGCCACAGCCCCGCGAACCCTACCAGTTCGTCTCCCTCGCTGAGGACGACATAGCGTGCCATCTGGTTGTGAGTGAGCTCGCGCTGGAAGGCCGTCGGCGGCCAGCCGGTGGCGAACGCCTCTTGCTCCACGGCGAGGACCGAGGGCACGTCGCGCGGGGTCATGAGCCGAACCTCCAGCCGCGGCGGTGGTTCCATGGGCCGATCGTACCCCCACGGCCGTTCGGATCCCACTAAGGTGCGCGACCGTTCCGCCCGATAACAAGGGAGTGAGCCCCGTCGTTTCCCCCGGAGAGCCCGTCGGCCTCCTGTTTCAGGCGGCCACGGAGACCCAGAGCTGGCAGGCGACATGCGCCGGCGCATCGGCGCACGCGGTCGCCCTCATCGCGCCAGACCGACCG
Organism: Dehalococcoidia bacterium; assembly: GCA_040877955.1. Classification (GTDB taxonomy): domain Bacteria; phylum Chloroflexota; class Dehalococcoidia; order Tepidiformales; family Tepidiformaceae; genus JBBDMZ01. Next base: position 42,578 of record JBBDMZ010000028.1, read on the forward strand.
CTCCCGCAGGCACTTGCCGAGGTCATTCTCGTTGTCGGCCTGCCCGGGCGGCGCTTGTTTGCCCCGGCCACGTTCGTGAGGCTACATGGCGGGGCGCGCATCTTCGGCCTGAATCGTGAGTGGCCAGCGTTCGACGGGCGCGCCAGCAAGCGGTTTCCGTGAACATCCCTGCCCAGGTCACTTCCGTGCTCGGCGGTTCCCGCCAGTCGGGCAAGGTGGTCGACGTGTCGATCGGTGGGGCAGCCGTCCTCGTAGCCACGAAACCCGGAGGCCCGCGACATCGAGCTCTCTCCGCAGGCCGATGGTTACCCGGCCCGCCTCCCCCGTGAGGTTCGAGAAGCGCGCGGACCGGATCTTGCTGCACCTCCAGTTTCGTGAGCTGACGCTGGTTCAGCAGGCATTTCGTCCGAAGCCTGGTCTCCCGGCTCGCCTCGCAGGACGCGCCGCTCCGGGCGGCCTCATAGCTCGTCGGCGCTCACCCCGGTAGCATCCGCCCGATGCTGACCGCACCCTCGCTCGACGCTGCTGCCATCGCCGTGGATGCCTCTAACCCCGTGCTGGCGTTCGCCGCGGACGAGCTGCGGCGGCACCTCGCGGTTGGGGGCGGCGCAGGGAACATTGGCGCGGCCATCACGTGTGACGAGGGCGAGAACGATGCCTTCACGGTCACCGTTGGTGAGGACTCCCTGCAGATTCGCGGCGACAATCCACGGGGGGTCATGAATGGCGTGTACTGGCTGCTGGAACAGATCGGGCACACGTGGGTGGAACCCGGTAAGGACGGGTCCGCGTTCGTGCCCGGCAAGTCACTTGCCGAGGGCGAGTACCGGCAGGTGCCCAGCTTCCCGCGGCGCACCCTCATCCTCGGGCAGGACGCTCTGCACGACGAATGGTCCGATTGGATGGAGTGGGCCTCCCGCAACCGCTACAACGACATCTTCTTCCACGACACGCCGCCGAGCGTCTGGGACCGAGGCGGAAAGCACCGCCCGGCCACCGCCGAGGAGCTAGACGCCGACCGCAAGGGCTGGTTGTTCGAACGCTGGGACGCGGATGGCGAGCGCATCATCGCGGAGGCGCGACGCCGCGGTCTCACCCTCCAGTTCGGCGGTCATCACCTGCCCACGCTCGTGCCCCCCGAGGAGTTTGAGCGCCACCCTGACTGGTTCCCCGTGCGGAACGGCGCGCGCGACCCGAAGTACAACCTCTGCACCGCCACGCCCGAGCTGCACGGCTACCTTGCCCGCCGGACCGAGGCGTTCCTCGAGCGATTCCCGGGCGCGGACATCTACCACATGTGGGGCGACGACATCCGGGGCGGCGGCTGGTGCAACTGCGCCACGTGCGGAGCGATGTCGGCCAGCGACCAGGCCCTGCTCGCGACCAACCTCATGGCCGAGACCGTGGCTCGCGTGCTGCCGGGAGCGAAGGTCGCGCACCTCGCCTACCACGACACCCTGGAGCCACCCACCATCGAGCCTCGCGAAAACGTGACCGCCCTCTTTGCGCCTCGCGAACGCTGCTACGCCCACGCTATCGACGACGCCGCCTGCCAGCGGAATCGTCCCGACTACTGGGAGCCCTTCACGCGCTTCGCCGGCCTCTTTCCTGCCGGCCGCATGCAGGTCTTCGAGTACTACTCCGACGCCATCCTCTTCAAGGGCCTCGCGCCCACACATCTCCAAGTCCTCCCTCGCGACGCCCAGGCCTACGCATCCGCGGGCGTCTGGAACATGGGCAACCTCATGGTCGGCGACCGCCCCTGGGTCGGCCCCCCATGGCACGCCTGGTGGACGGCCCGCTGCCTCTGGGACGCGCAAGCCGACGCGAACGCCGACCTTGCGTTGTTCTGCGCCGCAGTGGATCGGACAAACACGAAGGCTCGTGCTCAAGACACCGAAACTCCCCCTCTCCCGCGAAGTCGGGAGAGGGGGCCGGGGGGTGAGGGCGCGCCCGTCGCCTACTACCGCACGGCCGGCGAAGCCTACCGCCAGATACTCGAGCTCCACGACCTCGAACCCCTCCCCCGCCACGACGTCCTCGACTACTCCGACACCCCCCGACGTACCCTCACCGCCAAGGCGGCCGAGCTTCGCCGCGCCGCCGAAGACCTTGCATCGCTGGCTGGCGATACGACGCTGCATGAGGCAGAGCGCACCCAGGCCGATTTCGTCGCCGCCCTCGCCGCCCATCTCGCCCACCGCCTCACCGCCTGGGACGCGGCCCACAAGGGCGACCGCGCCCACGAGGGCGACCGCGCCCACACCCTCTCCGCCCTCGCTGCCGCCGAGACCGCCCTCGCCCAAATCCACGCCTGGGACGCCCAACACAACACTCCCGCCTACGCCGTAATCTCCCGGCCCATGCGGCGCGCCATGGCCTACCACCTCGCCCAAATCCGCGCGTTACTTGGGTAGCTGCGGCCGCCTCTGGCCGCGGGAGTCCGAACCCTCGTTGGAGCCGTTCACGCGGCCCGCGCAGCCCCTTTCAGCGCACTCCACGCCTGACATCCGTGACGCGCGCGTCAGCAACCGTGCCCCCGGCCATCCCGGCGCCGCGGCGCCGACAGACGCGCTCCCCTCTCCCGCGAAGTCGGGAGAGGGGCTGGGGGTGAGGGCCATCCGAGCGGCTAGCGAAGCGCCGCAGCGGCGGGGCGCGTAAGATCGCGGCATGCGCGTCGAGGTGCGGCTCACACTGTCCGGCGGCTACTACGCCGATGACCTCTCAACCTCGCTCGATATCCACTCCGTCGATGTCGAACGCTATCAATACGTGCTCGGTCTCCCGGAACAGTTCGTCCAGGCGCTCGATCTGCGGCCACATATTGCATGGGTCGAGGAGCGCCCGACCGGCCGTCACGAAGTCATCCGATGCGGGCCAGTGAAGGTGCAGTTCGAAGATCGATGGGCGCACACGGAATGCCGACCGCTGCCCCGTGGCGCGACACCGATCCTCGATCGCGGCACGATGACGATGCTCGGCCTCGAGCTAGACGAGTCCACTCGCGTGATCGTGAAGCTCCCCGAACCGTACCTCCGGGCCTGACCCGGCTCGGAGCGTCAAGGGGTGAGGTTCCGCCGCACCGCCAGCACCACCTTCGTGCCCTCCAGGTCCTGCTCCGCGCGATGCGCGTCCGACGGCGGCTCCCCCGCCACTATCTCCGTGGACAGCGTCTCGCCGCGGATGTAGTCGCCATGGGAGCCGAACACGCGCGCCACATCGCCGTCCCCCAGGTACCACGTCGTTATCCGGTCCGCCAGCTCGAAGCCGGCCTCCCGGCGCATGTCCTGCAGGCGCCGCACGATCTCCCGGCCGAGCCCCTCGTCCGCGAGCTCCGGTGTGATCACTGTGCTCACGGCGGCCGTGTAGCCCGCCTCCTGGGCGGCCGCGTAACCCTGGGTGTCCTTCGCCTGGAGCAGGATGTCCTCCGGCTCGAGCTCGTGCCCCGCCACCGACAGGTTGCGTCCGCGGCGTACAGCCTCGGCCACGTCCGCCGGTGGCAGTGCGGCAAGGCCTTCCCGGATGGCCGCGACGGACGACCCGTATTTCCGCCCGAGCACAGGCAAGTTCGGCTTCACGTCGTACGAGACGATCGCGGTCTCGTCTTCGATGACTCGGAGTGACTTGGCGTTGAGTTCCTCGAGCACAAGTTGCTCGTTCTTGCGGAGGGCGGCGGACTCCTCCGCTGTCCGGGTTTTGACCACAACTTCGGCCACGGGCTGGCGCACCTTGATCTGCGCCTTCGCTCGCGCCGCGCGCCCCAGCGAGCTGATGCGCTTCACGAGCTGCGTCTCCGCGTTCAGGGACTCATCGATCCTGCCGCGGTCCGGCTCCGGCCACATGACGAGGTGCACGCTCATCGGCGCATCCGCATCCAACGAGCGCACCAGGTTCTGGTACATCTCCTCCGCGATGAACGGCGTGAACGGCGCCAGCAGCTTCGAGAGCGTGACCAGCGCCGTGTAGAGCGTGTGGTACGCGCTCTGCTTGTCCTCGTCGTTCGCGCTGACGCCACGCCAGAAGCGGCGCCGGCTGCGTCGCACGTACCAATTCGAGAGGTCGTCCACGAAGGCGTCGATGGCGCGGGCGGCGTCCGTCGGCTCGTAATCGTCGAGCTCCTCCGTCACCTTCAGGATGAGCGCGTTCAACTCGCTCAGCAGCCAGCGGTCGATCTCAGGGACCGTGCCGCGCGGCGCGCGGCGGGGGTCCGCCTTGTCGATGTTGGCGTAGCTCACGAAGAAGCTGTACGTGTTCCAGAGCGTCAGAAGGAAGCGCCGCAGCCCCTCCTCGACGAGCGCGGTGCTGAACCGCCGCGAGGAGCCCGGCGGGCTCGCTGACAACATGTACCACCGCGTTGCGTCTGCCCCGTGCTGGTCGAGCACGGCCCACGGGTCGGCCGCGTTGCCGCGGCTCTTCGACATCTTGTTGCCCTTCTCGTCGAGGATGTGGCCCAGGCAGATGACGTTCTTGAACGCGATCCCGTCCGGCACGGCCTCGCTCGCCTTCAGGAGCGTGGCCTCCGCGTGGAGTGTGTAGAACCAGCCCCGCGTCTGATCGATCGCCTCGCAGATGAAGTCGGCCGGGTAGTGCTTGAGGAACTCGTCCTCGTTCTCGAAGGGGTAATGCCACTGCGCGTAGGGCATCGCGCCGCTGTCGAACCACGCGTCCGCCACCTCGGGCACGCGCTTCATCGACCCGCCGCACTTCTCGCACCGGAGAGTGATCTCGTCGATGTACGGCCGGTGGAAGTCGTCGAGTGCTTCCGCCTGCGCGCGGTCCTCGGCCAGCTCCACAATCTCGGCCTTCGAGCCCGCGCATGCATCATGGCGGCATGACTGGCACCGCCAGAACGGGAGGGGAGTGCCCCAATAGCGCTCGCGGCTGATCGCCCAGTCGATGTTGTTCTCGAGCCAGTTGCCGAAGCGGCCAGCCTGGATGTGCTGCGGCCGCCAGTTGATGCGCTGGTTGCCCTTGATGAGCTGCTCTTTCTGCTTCGTGGTGCGGATGTACCAGCTCGGCTTCGCGTAGTAGAGCAGCGGCGTCCCGCACCGCCAGCAGAACGGGTACGTGTGCTTGATGGTGCCACTCTTCAGCATTTGGCCGCGCTCGGTCAGATCCCGGATGACGTCGCGGTCCGCGTCCTTGGCGAACTTGCCCGCGCCCGGGAGGCCTTCCGCCATGATGCCCGCCAGGTCGATCGGCTGGGCGAAGAGCAGCCGGAAGTCCTTGCCGTCCTGGAAGTCCTCACCGCCGAAGGCGGGTGCAATGTGTACGATCCCGGAGCCGTCGTCGAGTGATACGTGCGCGGTCGCGACCACCCGCCGCACGCCCTCCGCGGAGGCAGCGTTGTCGACCTTGCGCAGCCGACCCTCCTCGTCGAACCGCATGACCCCCACGGGAAGCTCCTCCGGCCGGTAGAGCGGCTCGTACTTCAGGCCGACGAGGTCAGCCCCCTTCAGAGTCGCTGTGTGCGACACCTCTCCGCCCAGGACCTTCTCCGCCAGTGCTTCGGCGAGCAAGTAGTACTCACCGTCGTGCTCGTACAGCCCATAGTCCGCGTCCTCTTTCACTGCCAGTGCGGTGTTGCCCGGCAGCGTCCACGGCGTGGTCGTCCACGCCACGATATTCACCGTCTCGTCCGGCACCGCCGCCGGCACCCGCTCGCGGAACTCGGAACTCGGAACTCGGAACTTCACGAACACGCTCGGGTCGGGTGTGTCGTCTTCGTAGCCCTGCGAGACTTCGTGGTCGCTCAGGCTGGTGCCGCAGCGCGGGCAATGCGGCGTGCTCCGATAGTCCTGGTAAACCATGCCGTGGTCCCAGAGCTGCTTGAGGATCCACCAGCCCGTCTCGATGTAGTTGTTGTGCCAGGTGACGTACGGGTTCTCCATGTCCGCCCAGAAGCCGATGCGGTCGCTCAGGCGCGTCCACTCCTCCACGTAGCGGCTGACGCTTTCCTTGCACTTCTCGTTGAAGGCAGCGATGCCGTAGTCCTCGATCTCCCGCTTCGAGTTGAGCCCGAGCTCTCTTTCGATCTCGAGCTCCACCGGCAGGCCATGTGTGTCCCAGCCGCCTTTACGTGGCACGCGGTAGCCGCGCATCGTCTTGTAGCGCGGCACCAGGTCCTTGAAGACGCGCGCGAGCACGTGGTGGATGCCCGGGCGGGCGTTCGCCGTGGGCGGCCCCTCGTACCAGACGAAGGTGTTGTCGGCCGGGCGCTCGTCGATGCTCCGCAGGAAGATCGCGTTCTTCTTCCAGAAGTCGAGGACCTCTGCTTCCATCCTCGGGAAGCTGACTTTCGGTTCCACCGGCGTGAACATTTGCGCCCTCCCGTAGTGGGGGTGTCTCATGGGTGCGAACCGCCACGGGGGGTGGGTCGTACCCATTAGTGATGCGTGCACTTACCGAGACCGGCGCCCAACAAAAAACGCCCGTCCCTACAGCAGGGACGAGCGTGCATGCCCGCGGTACCACCCTGTTTCATGTCACCCGCCCGGATGACATGCACTCATCGAGGCGCCATCACGCCCCTGCGCCAGCTAACGGTGCGCATCCGCCCGGATCTACTGGGGGCCGTTGGCCATTGGCTGTTGGCCATTGGCTCCACGGCTACTCCGAGCACCGGCCAACGGCTAACGGCCAACGGCTAGCGGCCTTTTCGGCCGGGGGCTCGGGAGGGATGTTCACGCGTGTTGCCTGTGCCCCCTCACACCTGCCGGGGCTCGCTGGTCAGGGCCTCGCGCGCTACTCGTCTCCGTCGTCGCCTGTAGCGTCCAGTGAAGCAGCCGGGATCGTGCGATGTCAATGAGATCGGCTCCCCGCCGCTGGGTGCTGCTCGCCGGGCTGGTTGCGGTCGCGCTGCTCGCGGTTGCCTGCGGTGGGGATGCCGATGACGACGATATCGATCGCTCGACCACCCCCTCCACCACCGCGACGACGGACCTCCCGGGCGGCCCAACTCCCACTCCTACGTCCATCAGCGAGTTCAAGGTGGCGTTCATCAACCTGTATAGCCCGCTCACGCTGGGCAACAACGAGATCGCGGCAGAGACCCTCACGCCACGGATCCAGCAACTGGCCGCCGAGATCAAGCGCCTCGACCCTGACCTCATCGCCTTCAACGAAGCCTCCGTCACGGGTGCCGGGAACGCGATCGAACTGCTCGTTGCCGAGCTCAAGCTGGACTGGGCCTACATGCGCGCCAATCCCGGGTTCGGGCTCGAAAATGCGGATGCAGAGCCGGTGGTCAAGGCGAGCGGATTCGAGGAGGGCGAGCTGCTCTTCAGCAAGTACGCCATCCTCGAGTACGAACGCATCCCCCTGAACCCGCGCAGTTCGGAGCTTGGGGAGGGCCGTATCGCCCTGTATGCACGCATCAAGGCGCCCGCCCCGCTTGGCGAGATCAACGTCTTCGTGACCCACCTTACCGGCGGTGGGGAGGTCATTCGGCAAGCCCAGGCCGGCGACCTCGTCAAGCGCATCGACGAGCGGCGTGGCGACCGGCCTACGCTCCTCATCGGCGACATGGGCGACCCCGTCGAATCGGCCACCTACGACCTGTTCCGGGCGGCCGGCTACAGTGACCCCGCCTGGGGCGGCTCGCTGGCGACCTGCTGCCGCGAGACAGTGGTCGGCACGCAGCCAGACCTGACGGTACGGCCGGACTGCATCATGTCGCTCAGGTTTCCCACCGGCTCGGTGCAACTCTTTGCCCAGCACCCCGTGACGCTGCCGGATGGCAGTCAGCTGTACGCGAGCGACCACAACGGCCTTTTCGCGGTGTTCCCTGTGGGCGGGGGCTGACCGCGCTACGTGTCCTGGAACGAGTACGCCGTGGACGACATGCTTGCCCCCATCACCATGATGGCGAGCACGAGCACGAGTCCCGTGATGCTGAGCACCATCGACTGCACCCGCAGCTTCCGCACGTCCGCATCAGTCACCGCCTCGCCGTTCGCCTGCGCCTCGATCCGGGAGATGAGCCGCGGGCCCGTCCAGAACGTGTGGATGCCGACGACGATGAGCATCAGGATGAGCACGTTCATCTTGATGATGAAGATCACGCCGTAGCGCAGGCTCGTAAATTCCAGGTCGTCCGGCTGGGCGTAATAGTCCCGCCAGGTGGTGATGAGGTAGATACCGGCAAGGATGATGAGCGCGAGGCCGGCACCGCCGATGTAGGCGAACCGCCGCGTGATCGTCCGCATCGCCTGGACGCGCATCGGAAGGTCCGTGATGCCGCGTGACGCTGGCACCCACGCAAACGCGAGAAAGAACTGCGGCCCCACGAAAAGCGCGATGCCCAGGATGTGCGTCCAGATGGCGGCGATGTGCAGGAAGTTCTCCATGCCGGGCTCCGGGACAGTTGTCTGGCGCATTACACCCCGGCGGCGCGCGGTGGGGGAAGCGTGCCGTGTCTATGGTGACATCGAACGTCCAGTGGCTCCCTCTGTCACGTCCGGTCTGGGGCTTTCGTCCTGTCTGTATGGAGAACCACAATAGAAGCATGACCAGCACAGCCATCCACACGCCCCCAACGCCCCGCCTCTCGCCAGGGAAGTTCGCTCCGCAGATGTACGCAGCGATGTCCGCGGTCGAAGAGTCCAGCAAGGCCGGCATCGACCCCGGCCTCCGCGAGTTGATGAAGACGCGCGCCTCCCAGATGAACGGCTGCGCCTACTGCATTGACATGCACACCAAGGATGCTCGCGTGGCCGGCGAGACCGAGCAGCGCCTTTACGCGCTCAGCGCGTGGCGCGAGACCCCCTTCTTCACGGAGGCCGAGCGTGCCGCCCTCGCCCTTACGGAAGCGCTCACGGAACTGCACCCACACGACCGCCTGGACCGCGCCTGGGAAGACGCTCAGGAGTACTTCGAGGACGAGCAGCTCGCCGCGCTCTTGATGACGGTTGTGGCGATCAACGGCTGGAACCGCCTCGCAATCGCCTCCCGTACCCCGGTGGGAAGCTATCAGCCGCGGTCGCAATAGCGGCTGTCAGCCAGAAGGCTGTCGGCCTTCAGCGATCGTGCATCGGGATCCCGGTTCGAATGTCGACCTCCCGACGGCTGATGGCCGGCGGCCCAGGGGCTAAGAGCCAACAGCCAATAGCTAATAGCTCGCGAACAGTCGCCCCCACTCCGTGTCCATCATCTTGTTGATGCGCTTCTTGCCCATCAGCGGGTACCAGTACCAGTTGTGGTAGAGGTTGCTCGCGGCATAGCTCCAGGGCACCAGCGGCGTGCGCAGGAGGAAGCTCTCGAAGCGCTTCAGGCGGCCCCAGTAGATCTGCTTCTGGCCCCAGCTCGCCAGCGTGTCCTCGTCCCCGCTGAAGTTGAAGTTGATGCCGCTGATGTCCATGCCCTCGACCGTGATCTCCTTCGGGTCGCCGACACCGAGGCCGGCCTCGTGCGCGAGGCGGATGAAGGGGATGCTCATCGGGTCGAAGCCCATGATCTTCGCCGCGATCGCATCGATCGCCACCTGGTCCGAGCTCGCGAGGAGCATGTTCTTCACATGCGGACGCATCGCGCGCGGCCCAGGCCCGTCCCCGGCGATCGTGCCGTCCATGACCGCGAACACGCCCGAGTGGATCTCCTGTTGGATGCGCAGGAGGTCGACGAGCGTCTCGTGGATGACCGAGTGCGTCCAGTGGCGCCGGTTGTTCAGCAGGCCCCCGAACGCGTTCTTCATCGCGCCCGTCATCGTGGTGAACACGTGCGTCTTCAGCGTGGGCATGTGCACGATGTTGCGGCCCAGGAACATCTCCGGGATCTCGATGCCGTCCGGAAAGATCTTGTCGAGCACGAGCATCTCGCCCCGGGGGGCGTAGGGCACCCAGCGGGCGCCCGCGTCCTGCAGGTGGACGCTCTTCATCCCGTGCTTGTCGAACACACGGTCGTGCTTGTTGCCCTTCTCGCCCTCGTGCGAGTTCACCACGACCGTGCCGTTCTGGACCGGCGTGATGTTTGCGAAGCCGCTCTGCTCGAGCTTCGTGGCGACCCCGTCCAGCTGCCAGGGGCTAGTGCTGCAGCCCGGGTAGTAGTGCTGCCAGCTAATGTTCACCTTGAGCAACGTGTCGCGGTCCGGGGGGAGGTGCCGCTGGTACCCGGCCAGGTCCATCACTCGCCCGACGTCCTCGATGACAGTGTTCGCGCTTGTGTAAAGGACGGCCACGCGTGGCTCACGCGTCGGCGCCATGAATCCGGATTGCCCGGAGGAAGCTTCGGTGGTCATGCACCCAGTGTACGACGCATGGCCCTCTGGCGTAGGGCCGACCGGCCGTCGACACGCCGCCACCTGGCGATCAAGCTAGAGGAGCATGTCTTCCCTCCCCGCGCGGATCCGGCCTGAGGATCGGGTGCCCATGGCCTCGACCGCTGCAGTCGAGGACCGCACCTACCTCCGCTTCCTGATCGCTGGCCTCGCCCTGGCCCTGGGCGGCGGCTTTGTCCTCGCCGTGATGGCGCCGCTCTCCGCGACCGGCGTGCTCCCGTTCCAGGACCGCACCCACCTCCTCATCCAGGCTCACGCGTTCGCTCAACTTCTGGGGTTTGCCGGCGTCATCGTCGCCGGCATGGCGCTGCGTCTCATCCCGCGTTTCGCGGGCGTAGCCCCGCCCGATGCGAGACTCGCCGGACTGGCGCTCGCACTGCTCGGCTCCTCCGCCCTCGGCCGCATCGTCGTCCAGCCCTGGCTTGAGGGCACGGCCGGGGACTTGGGTATGCTCGCGTCCGGTTTCGCGGGCTCGGCGGGCATGGTCCTGGTGGCCGTTTTGCTCTGGTCGACGGTACGCCGTGCCCGGAAGCCTGCCGAGCCCTGGCGCGACTTCGTTCGCGCTGGAATTGCATGGTGGCTCGTGTGGGCAATCTTCTCCGCCGCCGCGGCCGTTGAAGCTGCTGGAAACGACCGGTTCGTGCCGCTGCGACTCGAAGACGCTGTGGCGTGGATCGCCATGCTCGGCGTGATCGGTTCGTTCGTGTGGGCCGTGCAGAGCCGCAGCGTGGCCGTCTTCTTCGGGCGCAAGCCGCGCACGCGGCGCCAGACCATCATCCCCCTCGTGCTGTTCAACGGCGGGCTCGCGCTCGTCGTCCTCTCCGTGCCCATGGCTGAAGGCTCGATGTCGTGGCGGACCGAGGGCCTCGGGCTTGCCCTCGCGGGCGTGTCCATGCTCTGGCTGGCGCCCGCCGTCGGCGCGGTCTGGGGCCATGCCGAGCGCCTCCGTCCCCGCGCCCGCCCCGCCGCACGCTACATCATCGTGGCGAACCTCGCAGCCGCGTCTGCCGGCGCGCTCCTCATCTGGGCCGGGTTGACCACGCTTCTCTCCGGCGAGTACCAGGCGTTCTGGGCCAGGGACGCCGCCAGGCACCTGGTTGCCCTCGGCACAATCACCATGCTCATCGTGGGCATGGCCCAACTCGTGGCGCCCGTGTTCGCCCTCGAACGCGGTGGTTCGCGGCGCGCCCGCATCCGAGACGAAGCCATGTTCTGGTTTCTGACGGCGGCCCTGGTCACGCGTGCTGCGGCAGGCCTCCTGGAAGAGTGGAGCGGCTACGAGTCGCGAATGAACCACTCGGCCTACGCGGGCATGCTCGCCTGGATCGGGCTCGCATTGTTCGCATGGCGCCTTGCGTCCGCCATCCGGCGTGAGCCGGAAATGAAGGACCTGCTAGGCGTTCCCCGCTAGGGCCAGACAAAACCGCCCTCCCCGACCCGGGACTATCGCGCATCTCCCCCCACAATTCGCACGCGTCCTCGCTCCTCTTCCGCCACCACGTAACGCCCGCCGCCCAGCGCTACGAAGCCCGTCGGCCGGTCGAGCCCGTCGAGAACCACCGCGTCGCCAATGCGGATGCTCCCGCTGTTCTCCGATCCGGCCTGGTCCCCGTAGCTCAGGAAAATCACCGCCCTGGCCGGACCAGGAATCGGCTGCTCGTACGGGGCGACAGCGATCGGGTGCGCGTCCGGCGCAAACACGGGTACGGACATGCCCGCTCCACCTGTGATCACCCCGCCACCGAACAGCGCGGTGCTGAGGAAGCCCTCGCTCACGGAGAGGCCCCTTGGCTCGCCCTCGTTCCCGCCGAGTCCGATGTGCTCGTTGAGGACCCCGATCACGGCCACCTCGCCCTGGCGGCTCACGTGGAGCACGACGTTCGCCCCCGCATCGCTGACGTACCAATCGCCGAAGGCACTGCCGAAGACCACGTCGAAGGGGTCGCTCTCGATGGCGCCGCCGCCCGGGTTGTTCTCTCGTTCGTAGGCCAGCAGATCCACGCGCAGGCCGTCGGTACAACGGAGTTCGCTGAAGCCGCGTCCCTCAGGTCCCGCGCCGATGACCACGCAGAGCGTCCCGTCGCTAGCCATCGCGGCGCCGCTCGCCCCCGACATGCCGGCGAAGGCGGCGTTGCCCGCCTCCACCGACGGCAGATCCTCGAGCAGCACCTCGCGCGTGCCGGCCTCCAGGTCGATCGCTATCACGCGGCCGTCGTCCTCGCCCGTGCCCACGTCGGTCACGAGCAGGCGGCCGTCTGGCGCAAAGTGGATTGTCCGTGGCCGGTCGAACCCCGCGAGGGGGTCGTCCACCCGTCGCGGTCCGGTCTCCGAGTCGCCATCGCCGCGGAAGGCCACGAACGCTGCGATGCCCGCGGCGGCGAGGAGGCCGGCGAATACGGTCAGCCACAGCGTGCGGCTTCTCGTCCCCATCCTCTTGGATACGCCACTGCGGGGATGTCGGGATGGGTCGCCAGGCCGGTCTACGGCGCAGTCGCGCCCACGCCCGGGTCGTCCACCACGTACAGCCAGCGCCCATCTGGCTGCCGCCGCACGATCTCGCTGGTCACCCCGGCCATCTCGATTGGCCCGTCGGGCGTCTTGCCGGTGGCCGACCACTTCGCGTGTACGAGTGCGATGTCGCCCGCTTGCACGACCTCGGCGGGCTGGAAGGTGATGTTCGCCTCCATCCCGACGAATGGAGCCAGGCTCTCGCGGATCGCCGCCAAACCAGAAGCGACCTGGCCCGCCCCATTGAGCATGGCTGCCGTCTCCTCATAAAGCGTCAGCAGGCCGTCCAGGTCACGGGCGTCCAGCAGCTCCTTGAAGACTGAGTGCATCTCTTGCGGCGTCGTGGCGCGACGGGCGGTGGGGCTGGTCATGAACGTACCTCCGTTAGATAGGAGTGGCATCGTACTCCTCCGGCCGGAGCGTCGCCTCTTCTGCGGCGAGCTCTTCACTTTGCGCCGATTAGCACTCATTGACAGGGAGTGCTAATATGCTCCTCGCACAATCTCACATCCCCCACGAGGTACTCACCCTATGGCAAAGCAGCTGCTCTTCGACGAAGAAGCACGGCACGCCCTCAAGCGCGGCATCGACGCACTCGCCGACGCCGTCAAGATCACCCTCGGCCCCAAGGGCCGCAACGTCGTCCTCGATAAGAAGTTCGGCGCTCCCACTATCACCAACGACGGCGTCACCATCGCCAAGGACATCGAGCTCGAGGATCCCTTCGAGAACATCGGCGCCCAGCTCGCCAAGGAGATCGCCTCCAAGACGAACGACATCGCCGGTGACGGCACCACCACCGCGACCGTCCTGGGTCAGGCCATCGTTCAAGAAGGCCTCAAGAACGTCGCCGCTGGCGCCAACCCGATGGGCCTGAAGCGCGGCCTTGAAGCGGGCTCCATCGCCCTGGTCGAGGCCATCAAAAAGAACAGCATCAAGGTAACCGAGCGCTCCCAAATGGCGCAGGTCGCCACGATCTCCGCGAACAACGACAGCTCCATCGGTGACCTCATTGGCGAATGCATGGAGAAGGTCGGCAAGGACGGCGTCATCACCGTCGAAGAGTCGCGCAGCATCGCCACCGAGGTCGAGTACGTCGACGGCATGGCCTTTGACCGCGGCTACATCAGCCCCTATTTCGTCACCAACCCGGAGCGCATGGAAGCAGTCCTCGAGGATCCGTACATCCTCATCACCGACAAGAAGCTCAGCTCGGTCCAGGAGCTCCTGCCGCTGCTAGAGAAGATCCTGTCCGTGACGAAGAACCTCGTCATCATCTCCGGCGACGTCGAGGGCGAAGCCTTGGCGACCCTCGCAGTGAACAAGCTCCGCGGCACGATCAACGTCCTCGCCGTGAAGGCTCCCGGCTTCGGTGACCGCCAGAAGGACAATCTCGGTGACGTCGCCGTGCTTACCGGCGGCACCGTCATCTCCGAGGAGATCGGCCGCACGCTCGAGAGCGTCGATGTCGCCGACCTCGGCCGCGCCCGCCGCGTCGTCTCCACCAAAGAGGAGACGACCATCATCGAAGGCAAGGGCCGCAAGAAGGAAGTCGACGCCCGCATCTCGCAGGTGCGCGCTATCCTCGATGACTCCAAGAGCGACTGGGACAAGGAAAAGGCCCAGGAGCGGCTCGGCAAGCTCGCCGGCTCCGTCGCCGTCATCAAGGTCGGCGCTGCCACCGAAGTCGAGCTCAAGGAGAAGAAGCACCGCGTGGAGGACGCCCTCAGCGCCACCCGCGCGGCCGTCGAGGAAGGCATCGTCGCCGGTGGCGGCGTGGCGCTCCTGAACGCGCTTCCGGCTCTCGACAAGCTCAAGCTCGAAGGCGACGAGGCGACCGGCGCCAAGATCCTCCGCCGCGCTCTCGAAGAGCCCCTTCGCCGCATCGCCATCAACGCCGGCAAAGACGGCTCGGTCATCGTCGAGCACGTCAAAAAGCTCCCCAAGGGCCAGGGCTACAACGCCCAGACCGACACCTATGGGGACATGATCAAGATGGGCATCCCCGACCCGACGAAGGTGACGCGCTCGACCATCGAGAACGCGGTCTCCATTGCGGCCATGGTGCTCACCACGAACTGCCTCGTCACCGAGAAGCCGGAGCGTGAAGGCCCCATCTCCGCGCCTCCGATGTACTAGGCTCCCCTTCGCGGGACACATCCTCGAGGGGGTGAGCCGTCAGGCGTCACCCCCTCGCTGTCTCACAACCCGGAGGCCCTGATGTTCACCGAGAACGGCATCGAGATTGACCCGGAGCGCGTCAACCAGATCCTCCGCCAGGCGGACGTGCTCACCATCGCCTTCGCCCTCTTCCCGGAGCGCGTTCTCTTCGATACCCGCACGAACGAGACGGATGGTCCGCTCGTGGCCATCGTCGAGCCGGTCGCCTCGGTCCAGGACCGTTACCACTGGCTGGGCCAGCACCGCAGCGCCTTCGGCGCGCCCGAGGCGTTCTCCTTCTTCGCGTGGCCGCACACGGTGCGCACCCTCATCGATCAGGACATCCTCGCGTCCCTCCGCGAGCGCCTCGAGGACGCCTCGCCCGACGCCGCCCGCGTCTTCGACGAGGTCATGTCGCGCCTTCGCCGCCGGGAGCTCGTGGCAATCGGCGACGCCATCCGCGGCGCCGATCCATGGCGCACCCTCTGGGAGCGCGACGCAGCGTAGCAGCAGCGGTCGCACTCGCGCAGGGGCTGGTGGAGAGCAGTGGTTGTCAGCGGGCAGCGCTGATGGGACGCGGCTGGTTATCCGAGGCGGGCGGCTTGGGATCGGCTGGTTCGGCGAGCCCCGCGTAGACCACATCGACGATCTCTCGCCAGGGACTGCTCCGCCGTTCGGGTTGCTCAGCCTGCCTCTTCTTCACATCTGCAGTGTAGTGGCAGTTGGCGGGCAGAACGGTTACAGAATGGTGGACATCCGCCCTGACCAACCCTCTGTCCTCAGCTCGAGATGCTCCCGAGACCTTCGACCACAGCGCCCGCGACTTCGCCCAGCCCATCGGCGGCGGCGCCGGCGACTTCACCCGCCGCCGATGCGATCCCGGACAGGTCAACCGAACCAGCCGCCCCGAGTCCTGCTTTGGCGACATCTCCCGCCGCCCCGGCGGCGAGCCGCATGCCCGCCTCGAGCACGCCCCCTGCCGCGGACAATCCGCGACCGGCCGCCTTAAGTGCAACTTCGCCCAACTCCACCGGTATCAAGTCGAGCCCGCTTTGCATCACCGCGTGCTGTTCGCCCCGCGCCCGTTCGTCCTGCTCATCAGTAGCCATGCCCGGGATCATAGCACCCGTCCTGCGACTGGGTGCCGCCAATCGGCACGCGCGCCGTGGGGGCGCACCGACGATTGGGTGGACGCGCGGTGGACATCCGGGTGACTGGTTTGTGCGGGTGCCCGGCCGGGTCGACTTTTCAGCTACAACTCCTCCCGCGACGGGTGAGTCATGAAGCACCGCAGGTCAGTCCGCAAGCAGCTCGAGCAGCGCCTCCGCGATCGCCAGCCCGAGGTCGAAAACCTCTGGGAGTCGTTCCGGCGTGAGGCGGAGAGCATCGGCGCCAACCTCGAACTGGTCGAACGCCTTGAGCGGCGCATGACCTGGGGGCTGTGGGCGGTCGCCCTCCACGAGGCGACGGAGCTCATGGACGACCTCGCAGGAGAGGAGCCGGAGCCGCAGCTCGCGCCACCCTGGCTCTGCCAGACGTGCAAGCGCCGCGTCCTGCGCGTCGTTGGCGCCGACGACGACCTCCCGGCCACCGCCTGAGCTCGTGGAGGTCTACTGTCCTCACGAGCAGTCGCTTGGTAATTCTGCCAGCCCTCGTAGAACGTCCCCAGCGCCGAGGGCAGCGTTGTGGTCACGGCCTCAGCCCAGCCCAAGCCGCGCGAACTGGTCATCCGGCGCCTCGACCGACACGAGCGCCTGGCGCAGTTTGTCGGCCATCTCGGCTTCGAGCTTCTCGCCCGCGCGGTTCTCCTCCTCCGCCGGGTCGCTCGCCAGGTCGTAGAGGTAGTTGCCCGTGAAGCGGTTGCCCGCCCAATAAGGCAACATGTCGCCCGGTTCGAACGGCTGGCGGATGACGGGCACCTTCGTCCCCGGCATCCGGTCCAACCAGGCGCGGGCATCAGGCTTCGGCAGCCGCGTGTGCGCCTGCCCCGCAGGCATGGTCGACCACCGGTTGGACCACATTGAGATGGGGAAGTTGCCGCTCTCTGGAGCGCGCGCGTACTTGTGTTGTTCGTCCACGAGGTGCACCTCGCGGCCCCAGACGCCGATCAGCGCCCAGTCCCGAACCGCCTCGGCCGCGCCGGTCGCCAGTGGCACCAGCGACTGCCCGTGCACGCGGTGCTCCACGTCCAAATCGAAAAGGTCGACGAGCGTGGCGTGGATGTCCACCGAGGTGGTCAGCGCATCGACATCACGCGGCGCTTGTCCCGGCCACGAGACGAAGAGCGGGATGTGCCCGAGCGGCTCGTAGACCGGCACGCCGGGCTTACCCCAGATGTCCTTCTCACCGAGGTAGTGGCCGTGGTCGGTGAGCACGAACACGGCGGTGTCTTCCCAGAGGCCATTGCGGTCGAGTGCGTCCAACAGCTTCCCGAACCAGTGATCGATCATCGTGAGCTTGCCGCCGTAGCTGGCCCGCACCTGGTGCGCCTGCCGCTCGCTGAGCACGCCCTTGCGCTGGGCGGCGGCATGGTAGGGCGGCCAGATGAGGTGCGGCCCCTCCCAGGTATCGTCGTACATCGAGGCGTAGGGCTCCGGCGTGTCGAACGGTTCGTGCGGGTCGAATTCGTCGATGAAGAGGAAGAAGCGGTCGTGGTAGGCGGCGTTGTCGTCGATCCACTTCGCCGCCGTGGCCATCGTCTTTGGCCCGGGGAACTCGTCCTCGTCCTTGAAGTACCCCCGGGAGCGGTCGTACTGGAGCTGATAGAGCTGGTTCGACCGGCCAAACGTGGGCGTCCCCAGCCAGCTCAGGTCGGGACGGGTCTTCCAGGGGTCGCTCTCGTGCCCGCGCTCGTACTCCCATGCCATGAAGTCCGTGTGGTAGTTCTCTCCGCCCACCTCGAACAGGTGCGGGTGATCGGAGACGAGCATCGAGGCGATGCCCTTCTGGCGCATGGGCACCGTGATCGCGTCCTCCCAGATCTCGATCGAGCCCCACGGCCGCCAGAGGAAGTCCATCGCCCCGCAGAGGATGTCGTGGCGCGCGGGCATGCACGGCAGAGACCCCGCGTAGTGCTTCTGGAACCGGAGGCTGCGGGCCGCGAACCGGTCCAGGTTCGGCGTCGCGAACTCCGTCCCGCCATAGGCGCCGAGCATGTGCCGGTTGAGCGAGTCGAGCAGCACGACAACGGCGTTCTTCGGGAGCGGGGCAGGCGGTTGGCCTGGCTCGGGCATGAACGGCGTAGCCTCCAACGGTGACTATACGGGGTTTGGAAGTGAGGCTACCGGTAGACCTTGTCCCGTGGACCGACTTCGACAATCTCTACGAGCAGGCTGTCATCGAAGATGGTGTACACCACGCGGTAATCTCCGACCCGCACTCGCCAGCGAGCATCCCGGCCGGTGAGCTTGCGGCATCCGGGAGGCCGAGGGTCGATCGCGAGGCCATGGATCGCGTGGAGCGCGCGCTCCCTGAGTCGGGGTTGAAGCCGGTCAATCTGGCGTTGGGCGCGAGGTGCGATATCGACGCGATAGATCACCGCTCCGGGACCACTCCGAGTTCGGCCATCAGCTCCTGGATCGTTATCCTGGGGCCGTCTTCCGCCAATGCCTCGTCAGCAGCTTCGTTATCCAGCCGCATCTCTTCGCGCCAGAACAGCTTCTCGTAGAGCGCGAAGTCCTCATACGGGATGATGGCTGCGACGCGCTTTCCGTCTCGCTCAATGACAGCGGCTTTTCCCCGTGCGGGGAGCTTCGCCAGCGCGGCGGCAAGCGCGTCGGGGGTATCGCACACGGTTTCGAACGGGATCGGCCAGTCCCATTCGGGGGCCTCTTCTTCGTAATCGGTGACCGTCTCTTCGGCGTCCATCTCCACAGATTATCACGCGGGATGCAGGATCTCGCGCAGGGCCTGGCAGACCTCGTCGACCTGCGCGTCGGTCATCTCTGGGTAGAGCGGGAGGCTGATCGCGCCGTCGAAGATGCGCTCGGCCACCGGGAAATCGCCCTGCTGCCAGCGCCCGAGCTTCTGATACGCGGTGAAGTAGTGCAGCGGGATGAAGTGCACCGACGTCTGGATTCCCCGCTCGGCGAGCTGTTGGATGACCTCGTCGCGTGGCACCGGGGACTGGTCGTTCCTCACGCGCACCATGAAGATGTGCCAGGCGCGGTGGTTCGCTTCATCGAACGACGGCAGGATGAGGTGCTCCTCGTCCCGGAGGTTGGCGAAGTAGCGCTGGGCGATGCGCGTGCGCGCTTCATTGAATTCGTCCAGCCGGGCGAGTTGCTTGCGCCCCAGCGCCGCCGCCAGGTCCGTCAGGTTGTCCTTGAACCCGAACTCCGCGATGTCGTAGCGCCAGCTCCCGCCGGCCTCATAGCGCTTCCAGCCGTCCTTCGTGATGCCATGCAGCGTCAGCCGTCGCACGCGCTCGTGCAGCGCCTGGTCCTCGGTAGCCAGTGCCCCGCCCTCGCCCGTCGTCATGTTCTTCGTCGCGTAGAAGCTGAACGCGGTGGCGTCGGAGATGCTGCCCACCGGGCGCCCGTGGTACGAGCTCCCGACCGAGTGCGCCGCATCCGTCAGCACCCGCACCCCTCGCCGCCGCCCGATGTCCATGATCGCGTCCATCTGGCACGACTCACCGGCGAAATCGACCGGGAGGATGACCTTCGTGCGCGGAGTGATTGCGGCCTCGACGCGCTCCGGGTCCATGTTCGCGTCGCCGTCGCGCACGTCCACAAGCACCGGCGTCGCGCCGCAATGGATGGCCACGGTCGCCGTCGCGCTGAAGGTGTAGACGGGCACGATGACCTCGTCACCCGGGCCGACGTCCCAGGCCGCCAGGCACAGGTGCATCGCAGCCGTCGCCGAGTTGACTGCGTTCACGTAGGTCGCGCCGCAGTACGCCGCCAGCTCCTCCTCCAGCGCCGCCACGTTCGGGCCCGTCGTGATCCATCCCGACCGCAGCGAGTCGACCACGGCCTGCACGTCTTCGTCGTTGATGGCCGGTTTGAAGAACGGGATGCGGATCTCGGTCATGGCGTAAGGGTAATCGTGACCCGCCCCCAGCGGCGAGTGGACTGGCTGACGATGATGCGCGCGCGTGGTTTTTGCATCAGGAGCGCGTTCGAGCGCATTCGAGCGCATCATCATTCGATGCGCTTGCGGCGTGTGCAGGGTCCTGCGTGGCGCCAGTGACAGCGACGCCCGGTTCGTTTCCACGGCCAGACGGTACATGCGACGCCGTCGAAATCTCAGGGCGCCTGCTTACACTCTCCGGGCCAATGTTTGTTTGTCATGGACTTCATAGGATGGGCACACCGTCCGGCTCCGCTGGTAGGCTGCGGACGTGGCTGGAGCGAACACGACCGACCGGACTCCCACCTTTTCCCCGCGCGAACACGAGGTGCTCGACCTGATCGTCCGCGGGCACACGAACGGGGAGATCGCCGAGACGCTCGGCATCTCCTTCGCCACCGCCAAGTGGCACGTGAGCGAGCTCATCGGCAAAGTCGGCGTCGACTCCCGCGAGGAGGTCGCCGACTACTGGCGGCACGAACGCGCCCCGCGGCGCCGCCTCACGCGTGCGCTCCGCGGGCTGATAGCGGGTCCCGCGCTGAAGTTGGCGGGTGGCGGCGCTATCGCCGGCATCGCGGCGACTGGCGCCGTCTGGGTAGCGGTTGTCGCGAACGGCAGCGGCGGGCCGCGCACAGCCCAGGTAGTGGACCTGACACCCACGGCAACGTCGCCGGCTACGCAGCCGGCCGTCACGCTGGGACAACCGGCCCCGCAGTTCAGCCTCCCCTACGCGCGTGACCCCTCAAGGTTTGTCCAGCTCGACGACTTCCTCGGCCGGCCCCTCGTCCTCACGTGGTACGCGAGCTGGTGTGACGCCTGCAGCGACATTCTGCGGGACCTCGACGAATTACGCGGCGCGTACCCTCAGCTAGCGGTGCTTGCAATCAGCCTCGAGGAGCCGGCCGCGACGGCCACGGCGTACCTGGACGGCATCCCGACGCTGATAGATGCCGCGCTGGATGAGCGGCGAGAGGTCGCATGGCGCTACGGCGTGACGGGCCTGCCCAGCACGGTACTCATCGATGGTTCTGGAGTGGTGCAGTATCTGGCGCTGGGGACAGCGCCGACCGAGACACTGTTTGGCCACTTCCTTCGTGCCACCGGGCTGGTTGAGCCGGCAGTGGAGGCTCCACGACCGGACGTGTGTCGCGAGACGGGTTCAGGTCCGACCCGGGAGGAGGCCCAGGCGGCCCTGCTCTGCCATGCCCTCAACTGGCCTGCGATCGCCGCTGCCGATGCGGGCAACTGCGATCTGCGATCGCTGGATCTGGCACCGACGGGCGACGAGTTCGGGCACCTCGACCACATCGACTTCCGCGGTTGCGTCCTCGATGGCGCACGACTTGATCGGCACACGATGAACGCGGCCAG
This sequence comes from Dehalococcoidia bacterium, assembly GCA_040877955.1. GTDB lineage: Bacteria > Chloroflexota > Dehalococcoidia > Tepidiformales > Tepidiformaceae > JBBDMZ01. The sequence continues at coordinate 63,963 of JBBDMZ010000028.1, forward strand.
CTTCGCGGGCGTCTCCGCGGCTGGAGCGAGGATGGCTTTCGTCCAGCTAAACAACGGCGACCTGTCGGGCGCGGACCTCAGCCATTCTGACCTCGTCCGTGCCGGCCTACAGTGGACAAACTTCACCAACGCCAACCTGCTCGGGGCCGACCTCACTAATGCCATCACCCGCGGCGCCACCTGGAACAACACCATCTGCCCCGATGGCACGAACAGCGACGCGAACGGCGGCACCTGCGTCGGCACAATCTCCGTGAGCGACTACTGGCCGGCCTCGGGGCCGGGCGGATGGGTCGCGCCGCCGTGCTCGACCAACGGCCAGCCGCCAGCGGCAGGCGTGTTCTGCGCCGCTGGGCTCTACGATGGCATCGCGGTCGAATCGGACGGCACGTGCCACGCGCCGTTTTACAGCCCGCCGACTACTGACCTCCGCTGGGCCGACCTCCGCAAGTGCAACCTTGCGGGCGCCACGTTCGAGGCGGCCGACTTCGAACGGGCCTCGCTCGCCGGCGCGGACCTGGAGGGCGCACTGCTCCTCGGCGCCAGCATCTTTCTCGCCGACCTCACCGCTGCGAACCTGCGCGGCGCGGTCCTCGACGGCGCCGTGATCTCCCACACCACCCTCGAGGGCGCGGACCTCACCGGCGCATCCACCATCGGCGCGCTCATGCGCGGCACCTACAAGAACACCACCTGCCCCGACGGCACCAACAGCGACACGGACGATGGCGACGGCCTCACCTGCGCCAGCAACCTGCTGCCTTAATACGGCACGACCTCGACCGGACACGCCAATCCTCTGACATTCCCGAGCTTTCGATCCCGGGTGAGGAGTGTCGCGCCGAGCGCCTCGGCTAGAGCCACGTAGAACGCATCCCAGGTCCGCACGTTGTCCCGAAGCTCCCAGGCCCGCGCGAGTAGGCCGCGATGTCCAAAGCGCTCGCCCGGCCAGTCTCGGAGGTCATCGGCCGCCTGGCTCGCCTCAGTACGATCGAGCCTGCCAAGCATATGGTATCGGCGGATGGTGCTCAGCACCTCCACGTCCACTACGTGGGGGGCACCGAACTCGCCGTCGTCCGCAAGCCGCGTCCGCATCTGCTCTGCGAGGACGCCTCCCGTCACCACCTCGTAGAGGCAGGACGCGTCAACGACTAGCATCCGGCCACGGTCCTCGCATTTCGTCTAGCGCGGCCACCACGTCGGCGGGAGTCACGTCAGATGACCGTCGGCGGGTACGAGCGAGCCACTCTTCAACGGTAGGGCGGGACGCGAGGCGGGCGGCCTCCCGCCGCAGCAATTCAGGAACGGTAATACCCGTCTCAGCCGCACGCCTGACGAGCGCCGCATAGACGTCGTCGTCAACGTCGCGGATCTGGATCGTCTTGGGCATGCACGCATCATATCATGCGTCTACGCATGCCGCGGATCGAGCTATGCGATGTCCCAGCCCTCCGGCAGCACCGGCCGCTCCCATGAGGTATCCGCCTGCCACTCGGGCCACGGCTCGCAGAAAGGCGGCTGATTCGCCCGCATCTGCTCAAGGACGACACGGCCCGCGGCTCGGACCACCCGAGCGCTTTCCCTCGAGATGAGACCGCGTTTCACCATCAGCGCGAACTCGTCCTCGTCCTTCCAGCACCAGGACCGATCCGGGTTCACGATGATGTCGAGCATGAGGTCCATGTACTTGAAGCCGCGATCGGTGCGGACGAATGGTTCCTGAAGGTTGACGTACCAGCCCAGGTGGCTGCCGTCCTCACGCCACGACACCCAGACCGCATGCGAGACGCCCGGTTCCACGAGCCAGATCGACGACACGTCCCACGGGAATTCCGCGTGCACCCAATCACCGAGCTCCAGCGACGCCATGAGTCGCTCCCCGCGAGTGCCCGCGCGAGGGCGGGACGGCGGCGTCGTGGGGGCCATCCAGAGGGTGCCCTTCGGGAACCAGAGCGCTGCCCGGTCGCCGTTGTCTTCGACCACGCGCATGGGGCGAGCAGACCACACGCGGCCCCGCCAGATCTCCTGTAGGAGGATGGTCGTGCCCGGGCGGAATGCCATCAGCGGAGCTTAACTGGGCGGGGTGCGACAGCCGAGCCAGGGATGCAGACTGGGACACATGGCTACCTTCGGCAACCTGGAGACAGAGGTCGAACCGCTGGCCAGTCTCATGCGCGAGCACATCGAGGCGCACGCCATCGTCACCGAAACGCGCGAAGCCATCGAGGCCGCGTTCGAATCCGCGGGCGACCCGGGCCTCGTCACAGAGGCGCTGGAGAGGCTGCGCGACCTAGATGCGTACCTGGCGGAGGACCTCGTCATCCACATCGCCAAGGAAGAGGACGTGCTCTTCCCCGCACTCCGCGGCTTCGCCGCCGACACCGACAAGGTGGTCGACGAGATGGTGGAGCAGCACGACGAGGTGCGGAACCGCAAGGCAATCCTCGCGCGCGTGATCGTCGCCCTCGACCACACGCACGACGAGGTGAAGTCGGAACACGCGGCGATCTCGAACGCGCTCGCCGCGACGACCGCTCTCCCGACTGCGGACGCGCTAGCGGGACTGCTGGATGCGGTCAAGCGCCTCGACTGGATCCTTCAGGGCCACTTCGGTGACGAGGAGGACGACCTTTTCGCGCCCGCGCTCGACCTACTCACCCCCGAGACCTTCGCGGAACTCGCGCGCCAAGCCAACGACATGGACTCATAGGTGCGAGGCGCCCGTGGGCAACTGTCATGGATCGCATAGGATGGGCACGCCGTTCGCCGGTGCTGGGTGGGCTACGCGTTCCGAGCTACCTGCACGGGGCATCTCAGGCCAGGCGCCGCCGCCAGCCTCCGGTCGACAGTGACCAACGTCGCGCCCAGCAGCTCCGCGAGCGCCACGTAGAACGCATCCCAACTGCGGACATTGCCCCGGAGCTCCCAGGCACGATCGAGGAGGACGGTGTGTCCGAAGCGCTCGCCGCTCCACTCGCGGAGCCCCGTGATCGCCAGGTCCGCGGACGTCCGATCGAGCGCCCCGAGAAGATAGTCACGCCGGATGATGCTCAGCACTTCCGCGTCGACGAGGTGCGGGGCTGCGTGCTCGTCATCAGCGCTCAGCGCTTCCCGCACCGTCTCCGCGTGGACACCCTGCGTGAGGACCTCGTACAGACTGGAAGCGTCAACCACCAGCATCGGGCCAGGCACCCCGAATCTCGTCCAATGCCTCCACAACGTCGGTCGGACGCGTGGCGGAGCCGGCCCGTCTGGTGCGCTCGATCCACTCACGAATGCTGGGACGGGCCGCAATACGGGCTGCCTCCCGGCGAAGCAGTTCGGGCACGGACATTCCTGCCTCGGCGGCCTGGCGTGCGAGTGCCCGATAGACATCGTCGTCGAGGTCCCTGATCTGGATGGTCTTGGGCATAGTCCAATCTTAGCATGCCCCGCGCATGTGGACATGCGCGATCGCATGCGGGTCAGCGTGCAGGTGCGGGCTCCGCGGTGACTTCTTTCACCAGCTCCATCAGGCGCCCCAGTGTGGCCACCTGCTCCTCGGCCGTGCGGCCCGTGGGCTGGACGCGCAGGGTGTTCACGCCCGCGTCGCGGTGGGCTTGCAGGCGGGCGCGGACCATATCCGGCGTGCCGATAAGGTTCGTGGTGAGCACCATCTCGTCAGGCACCGCCGCGGCGGCCTCGTCGCGCTTGCCTTCGAGCCAGAGGCGCTGTACGTAGCGAGCCTCCTCGTCATACCCGGCGCGCTTGTAGGCATCGTTGTAGAAGTTGTGCTTGGCGGAGCCCATCGCGCCGAGGGTGAACGCCAGCCCCGGCTTGCGCGGCGCAATCAGCCTCTCCACGTCGTCGGAGAACTGGACGGCGCCACCGGTGCCCTGGAGGTCGACGTCTCCGAGGCTCCGTCCCGCCTTCTCGGCACCCTCACGGATGTGCGCGAAGAAGACGTCGGCGTGCTCCGGGATGAACGACGTCCCGAGCCAGCCGTCCGCGATCTCGCCGGTCATGCGCAGGCCGCGGGGGCTGAGGGTGGCGAGGTAGATTGGGATTTCGCGCGGTTGCGCGCCGCTCTTCAGTGCCTTGCCCTCTCCGCCCGGCAGCGGGAGCGTGAAGTACTTGCCGTTGTAGGCGAGACGTTCGCCGCGGGCGATGATGCGCACGATGTCGACGGTCTCGCGGAGGCGCTGCTGGGTACCCTTGAAGGGCACGCCGTGCCATCCCTCGACCACCTGAGGCCCGCTCGCGCCGAGGCCGAGGACGAACCGGTCCTTCGACATGGAGGCGAGAGACATCGAGATCATCCCGATGTTCGCCGGTGTGCGCGCGGCCACCTGCATGATTCCCGTGCCGAGCTTGATGCGGCTCGTCTTGCCGGCGATGAAGCCGATGGGTGTGGCGGCGTCGTGGCCCCACGTCTCCGCGCTCCAGGCGAAGTCCACGCCGAGGCGCTCCGCCTCCTGCACGAATGCGGCGGGCCGATCCCAGTCCTCGTTGCTAGGCCCGAATCCGACGGCGACCTTCATGGGGAGTCCTCCGGTGAGTTGTTGTGTGCGACGGAGGATACACCGAGCGTCGAGGACTGAGGACTGCGCACTTCAGCTCGACAGGTTGCGCCGCGGGAGGCCAATCCCGTGGAGCACAACGAGCACGCGCAACGCGATCAGGCCGGCAATCACGCCCGCGAGCACGTCGACGGGCCAGTGGCGGCCGAGCTCCATGCGGCCGAGCATCGTGCCCAGCACGATGAGCGCGCAGGCGGCCACGATCGCCCAGCGCCAGCGCCCGGTCGTCGAACGCCAAGCGGCGAATGCGAGCAGGCCGTAGAAGGAGGTCGCCCACTGCACGTGGCCACTGGGGAAGCTCTCGAGCCCGCCGCCGCCATCTACCCCGAACACGGGTGAGGGACGGTTTGCTTCGATGAAGAGCTTCGGTGAGATGAGCAGGTAGTGCAGGGCGAAGACTGCCGCGAGCAAGGCCAGGAGTCGCCACTGCCTGGTGACCGTGAAGACCACAGCGGCCGCCGCGGGCGCCAGGTAGGCGCCGTAGATGCCCCCGCCGATGTCGGACGCGAGCCGTGGGATGAACGAGAACGAGCCCCACGGGATGCCCTGCACGTCGCGCATCAGGGCGCGGTCAATACCCGAAGGGGCGCCGTGCGGAGTGCCCGCGAGCAGCGCCAGGAATGCGCACCCCAGCGCGCCAAAGATCACGATCTCGGTGAGGAGGCGTGAGTTCCGTGCCTGTGCCTGGGGGAACGTGAGGGCCATCGGCGCCGGTCATCATACCAGCATCTGTGCGGGACTTCACATGGTCGCGCGGGCTCCACTGCCCTCCCTCTGGCAGCGACGAATGTTCCCGCCCGTGGAATGCGCCGAAAGGTGGAGTCAAGCGGGCAGAGAGTCAGGCCGCCTTGGCGACGGCGCGGGCGGGAGCGGGAAACCCGATCGGCTCCACTTCCGCTGCCTCCACGACCGATGCTCGTTGCCAGGCCGTGTGGATCCAGATCAGCCCCGAGAGCAGGCCCAGCCCGATCACGTACGAAGTGAGCACGTCCATCGGCCAGTGGCGGCCGCCCGCGATGCGCCCGAAGCCAGTTGTCAGCGCGAACGCCACGAACCCGGCGCCCACAGCGATTTTCTGCGCGCGCCCCGGCAGTCGCAGGATGAGCAGGTACGCAAGGAACCCGTAGAAGGTGATCACGTACTCCGAGTGGCCCGACGGGAAGCTGTTAAGCCCGCCGATCCCCGAGATGCCGTCGAAGTCCGACGACGGCCGGGGGCGTTCGAAGAAGAACTTCGGGAACTGGGAGAGGACGTGCAGGGGGAAGCTCAGGAGCAGGAGCGTTGCCCCGGTGCGTTCGCCCCGGCTGAATACGAAGCCGAGGATTGCCACAAACAGCAGCCCGAAGGGGATGGAGATGGTGTTCGTGAGCGTGGATGAGACCACGTAGATGCCCCAATGCCCCGGGACGTCCTGAAAGGTGCGCGTGACGGACTGCTCCCAGCCGTAGATGTGCCCGCCCCAGAGGACGTAGAGCATCGCCAGCTCGAAGCCGAGAGCCAACGCCCACGAGGCCCCGTGCAGCGTGTTGCGGCGGTCTGAGCGGAGCGCGATCCGCGCTCCCGCGACGACGCGCCGGGGGGCCTCGAGCCGCGTGGGTGCCGGAGTGAGTACCCGGAGCATGTCACTACCGTACGAGAGCCTCCCTCGGGCGTTACGTGAACCGGGTAACGATCTCAGCCCAAAGACGGATCGCGTCGCTCGCGCCACCAGCCTGCGACGAAGCCCGCTCCGTAGGTCGCGTGCATGGTTGCCATGGCAGCGAAGGTGAGGACCGGGTTCGCTCCCTGGTTCTGGGAGGCGCGGGAGGCCATCACCAGCCCGCCCGCCACGTAAGCGACGCCCAGCACACGCAGCGCGAAGCGCGCTCGGCCGAGCACCCTTCCCGCCAGCCACAGTGCCGGCGCGCCCGTGACCATCGCCGCGGGTGCGAAGTGCCGTGCCTGCAGCGGCCGGCCGCGCGCAAAGAGTGTGCCCTTCGCCGCGCCGTACTCCCAGTACTGCTTCCCCAGCGCCTTGAACGTCCGTCGGGGGAAATACGAGCTGCGGATAGCCGGTACCAGCACGATGCGGCCGCCGGCTTCGATCACGCGTGCGTTGTACGAGTCCTCGTCGGCGCCATCCACCGTTTCGTCGAAGCGGCCCACTACGTCCCAGACGCGGCGGTGGTAGCAGCCGAAGGGCACGGTGTCGACCTCCCCCTCGTCGGCGGCGTAGCGGAACTTCGCGTTGCCCACCCCGAAGGGGGAGGACATGGCAGCGGCGATCGCCTTGCCGACCGTGCCCTCGCCGATCGTCTCGATCGGGCCACCCACGCAGGCCGCGCCCGTGCGTTCCAGGGCCGCGACGGATTCGCGCACGAAGTCGGGGCGCACGGAGCTGTGCGCGCCGATGATGATCCAGCAGTCGCCTGTTGCCGCATCCATGCCGGCGTTCAGGCCGCCCACGGTGATGCGCTTCGGGTTATCGACGAGCTCCAGGCGCGCGAAAGGCGAGCCGTAGTCCCGCACGAGGTCGCGAGTGCCATCCGTGCTGCCCCCGTCAGCCACAATCACCTCGATGCCGCTGGCGTCGTAGTCCTGCACCGCGAGCGCATCCAACAGCGCGACGATGTAGCGCTCTTCGTTCAGGCAGGGGATCACGATCGAGACGAGGGGCCGGTCCGGCAGAAGCAGCGGAGCATCGTCCAGGCGCGCGCCCGTGCCCGCGAGCGTCACGCGGCACCGCCGTGGCGCCTGCGCTGGCGGTCGAGCATGTCGAGCGCCGAGCGCTCTACGGACTCCGCGATGCCCGCGAGGCCATGGTGTTTCTGCACCCACGCACGCGCTGCGGTGCCTATGGCCTCCCGCTCGTCGGCGTCGTCCACGAGCCGGGCGACCGCAACGGCGATGTCGTAGCCGTCGACGGCCCGGAGGAGGGGTGGTGGCTCGGCGTAGGCGTGGTTGTAGGTGTACCAGGCGATCACCGGGCGCGCGCAGGCCATCGCCTCCAGCTCCGCCATGCCAATCGCGCCAAGCAGCACCTGGCCGAGGACGATGCCGTGCTGGCTGATGACCTCTGGCAACCGCTCGCGCGGCATGTGAGGAATGAGTCGCACATTCGCCAGGAGCCGGAACTCCGGCGTGTAGTCGCCACCGGCGATCGCCGTGATGTGGATGTCGGGCCGCTCCCGGGCGAGCCTCCGGCAGGCATCGAGCAGCCGCGGTGCTCCCTTGACGTCTGTGAGCGCGCAGGCGATGAAGACGCGGCGGCTCTGGCGCGCCGGCAAAAGCGGCCGGAATTGCTCGGTGTCGACCGGGTTCGGAAGGAACTGCGCATCCGGGCGCCGGGCCTGCACGTAGGCGGCGAGGTCGGGTGTTGCGTAGTACACGGTGTCCGCCGCGCGCAACGCGCGTTCGAACAGTGGCCGTGTGAAGGGCGTGATCAGCCGTACGTCGCTGCCGTGGCAGTGCAGCAGGAACGGAAACTTGCCGACGACGCCGAGCATGCCGAGGTAGGCGTAGTGGATGTGGACGGCGTCGTAGTGGCCCGCATGAATCTCGCGGATGATCTGCGCCCACTCGATCGCACGCACGGGTCCGACAACGGGCTTCACCATCCACGGGAGCTTGCCGCCGATCAGACGCGGGCGGATGACCGTGACCTCGTGGCCGCGCGCGGAGAGCCCGTCGGCCAGGCCCGACGCCACAGAGGCGATGTCGTTGATCTCGGCGATGCGCATGTCAGGAACCGGCGCCGCTTAACTCGCGCTGGACGAGGCGTCCCGTTTGGGACGGTCCTCCACTCCAGCCCGGACCTGCGACAACCACTCCCAAGAGTAGATGGCGATGAGCCCGAAGACGAGTGTGACCGCGATCACCACCGCAATTCGCCCGAGTGTGCTTGCTGCCAGCCCGCCGGAGAACGTATACGAAGTCTCCATCTCACTCTGGGCGCTGGATGCGGCCGCGCGAGCGTCGGCGAGCCGCTGGTAGCTGGTCTCTCTCGACGTCGCGACACCGCGCAGGGCGGCCACGCCACGTCGCAGCGGCTCCTCCATGTTCGCGTCCGTATACCCCCCTCGCGTCTCCCGCAGTTGGGTGAGGGCATTCGTGAGTTGGCCGGCCAGTGCACTGTCCCCGGCCGCGTTCGCCCGCGCGATGTCTCCGATGAGCTCGCCCTCCTGGTCCGCCAGCGAGTCCATCAGCGAGAGGTTGTCCTCGAAGCGGGGGCGAACCAGTTCGTCCAGCGGCACGTTCGCGGCGTCCGCGAGGGGCTTCGCTTCGTCGTACAGCTCCATGTAGAGCTGCTCGTTCGCGTCGACCACTTCCTGCTTCTTCTCGATGAACCGGCTGCGGAAGAGGCCCTCGGGCGACGAGTACTCCTCGCTGAAGACGGCGACGAAGGCGCCCCGGTAGTGTTCCGCCTTGGCCTTGTCGGGGTCGGTGATCGATATCGTGAGGATTCCCCGCGAGACCCCGTCCGCGATGGCAATGGGGCTCAGCGAGATGCTGTAGCGGCCGTAGTCGAAGTCGGGCTCGCCGATGCGCTCGATCACCTTCTCCTTGAAGCGCTCATCGGAGGTCATCGATTCCGCTTCGAAGATGCGGAAACCGCGGTCTCCGCCGGGGTTGAGGTCCTGGATGACCGTGTCGAGGGTCAGCGTGGCGACGGCGTTGGCGTCGCCGGCCACGCTGCCAAAGGCATAGGCCACGAGTATTCCGAGCAGGAAAAAGGGAATGAACAGCCACGCCCGGCGGCGGACCAGGTTAAGGTCTCGGCGCAGACCGGTTGGTTGGGGCGGCATGCGGCGGTATCGTAGGGTCACTCCCGAGACCGGTCAATTGTGATTCTCGTCACAAAGACCATTCTTTCCATGCTTGAAGTTGCCGTCATCTTCGCCGCGCAGATCGCCCTGCTCATCGCGGTGGTCGTGCTGCGCGAGCCCAAGCTCCTCATCCCCTGCGTCGTCATCGGGCTCCCCATCGAGGTCGTCGAGACGAAGATGCTCGACTACCTCGGCGCGAGCGGGGAATCGGGAGCACGGGGCGCGATTCGCTCGCTGTTGAACCCCGGACAGGCCGCGATGGCCGCCACTGTGGTCATCGGCGCCCTCCGGCTGCGGCACAATCCCATGCGCCTCATCCCGGATTCGGCCATCGTCGTGCCGATGCTCGCACTGTTCGCGGTGCTCCTCCTGGGGGTTGCCTGGTCCGACACGCCCACCCGGCCTTCGAACAGCGTCCTCATCCTCTTCCTCTACGTCGCGTTCGTGTTCGTCGCGCCCACCCTCATCGAGGACCGCCGCGACGTGGAGCGAATCATCGGCGCGTTCCTGGCGGTTGCGGTGCTGCTGGCGGTCGTGGCCGTCGCGCAACGGCTCCTCGGCGTCTTCAACTGGCGCACGATTCTCGTCCAGTCCGACGACTACAGCTACCGGTCGAATGCCACCTTCGCCGACCCAAACAACCTCGCTCGCTACTTTGCCATCACCCTCTCCCTGGCCGCCGCCCTCGTGCTCGCGACCGGGCCCCGCCGGCAGACGCTGTATCTTGCTGTGCCCGCTCTCGCGGTCGGCGCCATCGGAATCGTGGCGACCGCCTCCCGGTCGGGCTGGCTGGCGCTGCTGCTCTGCGGGTTCATCACCGTGATGCTCGCGCCCATCCCGCGATACACGAAGCTACGGTTGAGCGGCGCCGGTCTGCTCCTGCTTGGGACGCTCCTCGCGCTCCTGCTCTGGCAGGGCGGCGCGGATGCGGAGCGGGTGCGCTCCCTCGCGCAGGGCGTGCAGATCATCGGGCAGCGCGAGTTCCTGATTCGCGCCGGGTGGGACATGTTCACGGACAGTCCGCTCATCGGTCTCGGCTCAGGCAACTTCGAACGGTCCCTCATCACCAGCTACCTTCATCACTTGCCCACATGGGCGAGGACGACGCTCTCACATACGTCCGCCGTCTCCTTGATGGCCGAGCTCGGGATTGTTGGGATTGCCGTGTTCTCCCTCTTCGCCGTCCGGGTGGGCATCACTACGGGCGCCCTCTACGTCCACGCCCGGGCGCCCTTCACGCGCCTGCTGGCCGGGTGGCTCGGAGCCTCGTTCATCACGATTCTGCTGCAGAGCCAGTCCGAGGGCAGGCTCCTCGATGAGCCGTATCTCTGGCTCCTCCTCGCCATGTTGATCGCGTTCGAGACTTCGCCGGAGCTCCGCGCGGACATCCTGGAGACCGACGAGCCCGGTGCGGCGCCAGTCGAGGAGCAGCCGCCGCTGCCCCCGCGCGCCGCTGCCCCGCCGCCCCGGCGTTCGCTCCCGGAGGCGGTCCCCGGAGCCGGGTAGCGGCTCGGACGCTACACTCGGCGCATGTACACCGTGCTCGCCGGCGGCGTTGGCGCCTCGCGCTTCTTGCAGGGTCTCGTCCAGGTGGTGGACCCGGCGGACATCGTCGTCATTTCCAACACAGGCGATGACGTGGAGATGTTCGGGCTGCACGTCTCGCCGGACACTGACATTGTCATCTACGCGCTCGCCGGTGCCGTCAACCCCGAGACGGGCTGGGGCCTCACGGGCGACACCTTCGCCGTGGTCGACCAGCTCCAGCGGTTCGGCTACGAGCGCTGGTTCAACCTCGGCGACCGGGACCTGGCGATGGCGATCCACCGGACGCGGCTACTGCGCGAGGGCATGCCCATGCATGCGGTCGTGGACGACCTGGTGCGCGCCTGGAGCTTGCGCTGCCGCATCGTTCCGATGTCGGACGAGCCCGTGCGCACGGTCATCGCCGGCCCGGATGGAGAGCTGCCTTTCCAGGAGTACATGGTGCGCATGCGCACAGAGGTGGACGTGCGTGGCGTGCGCTTCGTAGGCTCGGAGGATGCGCGGCCGGCGCCGGGTGTCATCGACGCGCTGCGAGAGGCGGACGTGGTGGTCGTGGCTCCCAGCAACCCGCTTGTCAGCATCGGACCCATGCTCGCGGTGCCGGGTGTCCGCGAGGCGCTGGCCGGGAGCCGGGCCACGCGGGTGGGCATCAGCCCCATCATTGCCGGGCAGGTGGTGAAGGGTCCGCTCGCGAAGATGATGACGACCCTGGGCTACGAGGTCTCCGCCGTCGGCGTCGCCGAGATGTACCGCGGGCTGATCGATGTGATGGTGGTCGACGACCTGGACCGCGACCTGGCGCCCCGCGTGGAGGCGCTCGGCATGCGCTGCGTGGTGACCGACACCATGATGACGAGCGACCAGCGCAAAGCGGAGCTCGCCTCTGAGGTCGTGGCTGCCGCGGCGAGCGGACGGAGCTGACGTGCGCAAGCCGGTCGCGCTCATCCCGCTGAACGACCTCTCGCGCGCGAAAGGGCGGCTGGCCGAGATACTGACGACTGAGCAGCGGGCCGGGCTCGCGACTGCCACCTTTGCAACGGTGGCGCTTGCGGCCGAGCGGGCGGGACTGGAGGTGGTCGTGCTGGCCGCAAATCCCGCCGACGTGCAGGGTTACGACGGGGTGCGGGTGGTCGAAGAGCGCGCAGACGCGAGCGGCTTGAATGCCCAGCTCGAGGCGGCCGTGGCCGAGCTGCGGGGACGCGAGGTGCTGATCCTTCACGCCGACCTGCCTCTCGCGAAGGCCGCCGAACTGCAGCGAGTAGTGGACGCCGCACCGCCCGCACCCTCAGCGACGCTCGTACGGAGCCGCGACGGGGGCACGAACGCGATGTTCTTGCGGCCAGCCGGGACCTTCGCCTTGCACTACGGGCAAGGGAGCTACGCCCTGCACGTCAAAGCTGCCCACGCTGCCGGCACGCAGGTCCGCGCCGTTGAGAGCGAGACCCTGGCGCTGGACCTCGACACACCGGAGGACATCGAGGCGTTCATGGCGATGCCCGAGGCGAAGGGGTCGCCAGTGCGCATGATTCTCCAGCAGATGCTGGCGGGACGGGTGTGATGCCACGGTTGGTCCTGGCGATGGCGCTCGCTGGATTCCTGGCGCTGGCCTGCGGCGAGGAGGAGCCGCCGGTGGCCCCGCGGCCGACGGCCACGCCCACGCTCGAGGGCGGGGTGCCTCGCGGCGGGGTGGCCGTGCTAGACATGGCGCTACGCACCGTGCACGTGCCCGCTGAGGTTCGGCGGGTGGTCGCGCTCAGCCCCTCCGCGCTCGAATACGTGGCCGCCTTCGACGTGGAGATAGTGGGGAGGGCGAGCGACGCGACGTTTCCCGCGGAAGCCGCGAGCGCGCCCACCGTCGGGTCCACCATCTCTCCGAGGTTCGACGAGATCGCGGCCCTGGAGCCGGACCTCGTGATCGCCGATGCGGGCCTGCAGGGAGCACTCCGGCGAAGCTTCGATGAGTTCCCCTATCCCGTCTTCCTCATCAAAGTGGCGACCTACGAGGAGTCTCTGCACGCGTTCCGGGCGGTGGCGGAGGCCGTCGGGCAGAAGGAGCGCGGCGAAGAGCTGGTCGCTGCCACTGAGGAGAAGGTCGCCGCGGCGAAGGAGTCGATCATCGGAAAGGCGCAGCCGAAGGTGCTCATCCTCACGGGCTCAGGGCGCGATGTGTATGCGGGAAGCGACGCGAGCTATGCCGGGTCACTGGTGACGCTGCTGGGCGCCACGAACGTGATGGGCGCCGCACCTCAGGGTGCGCCCATCGCCGGGTTCGGGCTCGTGGAGGTCGAACAGGCCGCCGCCACGGCGACCGATGTGGTGCTGCTCGTGGCTGGCGCGCAAAGCGACCTTCGCGCGCAGATCGAGGCGTCGCCCGCCTGGGCGGAGCGCGACGCCCGCGTAGTGACGCTCGATTCGAGCCTCTTTCTGCGGAGCCCCGGCGCCCGGTCCGGCGACGCCGTCGCAGAGCTCGCGCGGGTCATGTATCGGTGACGGCCCCCAGGCGGGGTTTTTGAACCGGGACGCTCGCCTCGCCCGCCACAGCGGGAGAGTGGTCGGGGGTGAAGGCGGGATGGCGCCCACGCGAACCAGCGACCGCATTTCCATCCTGCGCGATGCTGACAATCGTTGGTCGCCCTTAGCGGATGACGCCCGACTCCCTGAGGGCATCTATCTCCTCGCCCGAGTAGCCCGCCGCCGCCAGGACATCGTCCGTGTCCGCCCCAAGGATGGGGCTCGGTCCGGCCGGTTCGAGGCGCGTGTCGGACATCTGGAACGCCGGTCCAACCATGCGGAAGCTGCCCAAGAGCGGGTGCTCCATCTCCCGGACGAGGTCGTTCGCGAGGGTCTGCGGGTGGTCGAACAGCTCCTCGACGAAGTGCATAGGCCCGGCAGGGACGCCATGCTGCTCCATGATCTGGCCCCACGCCTCGGTGGTCTTCGTCAGGAACAGGGCCTCCGCCTGCTTCACGAGCTTTGGGCCCTCCACGTCCCCAGTTGTCTGGGGCGAGCTCGAAGGTCCCGTCCGGCTTCAGGCGGGGGTCCACGAGCCCCGTCGCGGCGAGGACCTTGTGGCGCAGCGGCATGCTCAGCGCGCCGACGGCGATGAAGCCGTCGGCGGTTTGGTAGACGCGGTAGTAGATGTTGCCGGCGGCTTGCGGGCGGAACTTGCGGTGAATCGCCTGCTGCTCGGTGAACGTCTTCTTCTCGAGACGCGCCTGCTTCAGCTCCTCGAGCATGGGCGGCAGGATCTCGTTGTCCCAGGCATCCAGCCAGGTGAACTGGGAGGTCTGCATGGCGAGCGCCGTGCCGAGGAGCGTGCAGTCGATCTTCTGGCCGCGGCCCGTCCGTTCCCGCGCGAACAGCGCCGCGCAGATGCTGTTCGACATCTGGATGCCCGTCGCGTAGTCGGCCACCGCGGGATAGACGTACGCGGGTACGCCGTCCTGGAGCTTGCCCTCGCCGGCCATGAGCCCGGTCATCGCCTGCACCACGATGTCGTAGCCGCCGCGCCGGGCGAGCGGGCCAGAGGTGCCGAAGGCCGTGTTCTCGCAATAGATGAGCCGCGCGTTAAGGGCCGCGAGCGTCTCGTAGTCGATGCCGAGGCGCTCGGCCACGCCCGGCCGGTAGTTGATGATCACGACGTCCGCGTCCGGAACGAGCTTGTGGATGACCTCGCGCGCCTCGGGGCGGGTCATGTCCAGTGCGACGCCCTTCTTGCCGCGGTTCAGGCTCGCGTACGTGCGCGACTCCTTGGGCACGAGCTCGACGAATAGCCGCCAGGGCTCACCCTCAATCGGCTCGAACTTGATGACTTCGGCGCCCATGTCGGCGAGGTGCATGCCGCAAAACGGGGCCGCGATGATCTGCGAAAACTCGAGCACCTTGATGCCCGCGAGGGGACCCTCAGTCATGGAGAGACGCTCCGGGGTGGAGTTAGTTCACGCGATTCTACCGGCTCGGCCCTTCGGCGCGAGGAGCTAACTGCCAGGGCGCAGCGGGCGCCAGACTTGTGACAGTGATAGCGCGGTCGGTGGAGTGTCAGATGCCGCGACGACCGCCAGGGAGTCCCGGGCGCTATCCGGCGCGGAGGAGCGGCTCGCGGGCGAGACTGGCGGCGGTGGCCGGGGCCACGCGGATGTCCGGGCCCAGGCGCCCGAGCTCCAACCGGACGCTCGATGCACTGGCGAGGGACTGGTCCCCGAGAACGAGGGCGGCGGCCAGAAGGGCGCGTTGGACGTCGCTTGTGGGTTCGATGAGCCTGCGGAAGTGGCTCTCGGCGCCGTCCTCGCCGCGAATGGCTACACGCACTTCGCGGTAGCTCTGGGCGGCGCCGTCCAGCAGTGCCTGGAGCTGGTGCGTCGCGCGGAGGAGGCGGGCACGGGCGGCCAGCGGCGAGGTCCCGAGAGGGATGAGGACCTCGACCGCCAGCGGTCCCGTGGAACTGGCCTGGAGCGGGGGCTCACCCCAGGCGAGGACTGGTGGCCGGACGGCGGGAGCAAGGCGCGCCCCGCGCGCTGCCGCGCGCGCCTCGGCGCGGCTGTTGGCCACTCCGGCGCGCACGTTCAGCCCCGTCCACATGCGGACGAGTGCGGAAAGCCTGGTGGCAGCTTCGAAATCGTCGCTGCCGACGTGAGCGGGGAGGGAATCGAGGTCGACGAGCAGTTCCTCACGAGAGACGATCGCGACAATACCTGTCGCGCGCGTTCGGATGATGGAGGCGATGCGTTCCAGCTCATCGAGGCATGCGCCCGCGTTGTCAGGCAGGAAGGCGGCCCCGGGGCAGCGCGAACGGGCCCGCCCGGGAGTCAGTCCGGCGATGGCGCCGCGAGCGGACGCTTCCGTGGAGGCGGCGCTGACAAGCGCTTCGTCGCCGGAGCCGGCGATCATCGCCAGGGCACGCCCGGCGAGGTCGGGCCGCTGCTGCAGGGCCAGCTGGATCGAGAGGCGAGGGAAGAACAGGCAGAGGACTCGCATGGGAGCCACCTCCAAGGGTCTGATGGCACAGTAGAACAAATGTTCTACCGCGTCAAGCGCTTTTCCTGCACGTCTCGGGCCCACTCCATACACTCGTGAAGTGACCACGCTCCCTACCCTCCCGGATCTCGCAGACGCTGGCCGTGATTCTGTCGGCGGCAAGGGGGCCAGCCTCGGCCGTCTCTCGACGGCAGGGTTTCGAGTGCCCGAGGCCTTCGCGATCCCCGTTTCCGTCACCGCCAACCTCGCTGGTCAGCCGAGCGCCTGGCCGCCCGAAGTCCGCGAGGCCATCCTCGCCGCATACCGTGCGCTCGTCCCGCACGGCCACCCGGTCGCTGTGCGCTCGTCCGCGGTCGATGAGGACAGTGCCGGCGCCTCGTTCGCGGGCCAGCACGCCACCGTGCTCGATGTCGCGGGCGAGCAGCCGCTCCTCGAGGCGGTCGCCGCATGTATCGCCTCGCTGCACTCGGAAGCGGCCGCCTCGTACCGCGCCCGCACCCGGCACACCGCCGAGCCTCGCATGGCGGTCGTCGTCCAGCGCATGGTCCGCGCCGAGTGCGCCGGCGTCGCCTTCAGCCTCGACCCCGTCACGAGCGACCGACGCCGCATCGTCGTCGAAGCGATCTCGGGCAGCGGCGAGGCCCTCGTCAGCGGCCAGGCGGAGGCACACAGGGTCGTGCTGGACCGCGTGTCGCTCTCCGTCATCGAAGAGCATCGTCCCGGCGCGCCGGTGCTCTCTCCACAGCTGGCCGAGGAAGTTGCCCGCCTCGCCCTTCGCGCCGAGGAGACGTTCGGGTCGCCCCAGGACATCGAGTTTGCGGTCGAGGGCGGCCAGGTGTGGATGCTGCAGTCGCGCCCCATCACCGCCGCGCCGGACGGGGTCCTCGCAGGCGGCTGGATGAGCGAATTCGACACGCCGACATCGCCCGAGGAGCAGTGGACCAGCGCCAACGTGCAGGAGGTGCTGCCTGCGATCCTCACGCCGCTCACCATGTCGACGTTCAACGAGTACGTGCACAAGGCCTACACCGAGGGCTACCAGGACCTCGGCGCCCTCGACCGCGACGAGTGGCCGATGTTCGTCGGCATCTTCTACAACCGCGCGTTCCTCAACGTGGGTGCGACGCGGCTCATCGCCGAGCGCGTCATCGGCGGGGACCCCGACAAAGTCGAGCACCGCTTCCTCGGCGGCGAGATCGAGCCGCAGAAGCCCAAAGGGACGGTGACCAGGCGAGTCTGGAAGTACCGTCTCCGCACCATCATCCCCATGCTTCGAATGGCGATCGGCATCCACAAGGCGGGCGAACGTATCGAACGCGAGACGCTCGCGATGGAGCGCAAGGTGCGCGCGGAGAAGGTCGCCGCCCTCACCGGCGCCGGCCTGGCGGCGCGTCGCAAGGAGCTGTCCGAGTTCGTCTCGGGTACCTTCCGGGTGCACTTGCAGGCGAGCGGCTGTGCGGGCTTCGGGTTCGAGCAGGTGGCGAAGCTCGTGAAGCCCGTGCTCAAGGACGAGACGGAGGGCACGGTCCCGGCGCTGTTCTCAGGCATGCGCGGCGTCGAGAGCGCGCAGATCGGCCTCGATCTATGGGAGCTGTCGCGCATCGTCCTCCGCGAAGGCGTCGCGGACCGCCTCCGGGAGCCCGCCTTCGATCCCCTCGGCGAGGGCCTCCCGGCCGCCTGGCGAGAGGCGTTCGGCGCCTTCCTTCAGCGGCACGGGCACCGCGGCCTGAACGAGATGGAGCCGGCCGCTCCCAACTGGCGGCAGGACCCCACTCCCGCAATCTCGGTGGTTCGCTCCTACCTGGACATGCCCGAGGAGCTGGCCCCCGAGGAAACCCTGCGCCGCCAGGAGCAGAAGCGGCTACGTCTCACGGACGACCTCGCGGGCCGCATGAACCTCCTCAAGCGCCGATTCTTCAAGTACCAGCTGAAGCAGGCGCAGGCCTGGGTCTCGCGCCGCGAGCACACGAAGTCGGTCATCGTGCGTGGCACGCGGCTGGTGGATTACTACCTCCCGGAAGCGGCGAACCGCCTCGCCGGCGCGGGCCTGATCGACCAGCCCGACGACATCTTCTACCTGACCGCGGATGAGACCGACGCCGCCCTGACCGGCGCCACGACGGGCGACTTCCGCGCCGCAATCACGCGCCGTCGCCGTGAGATGGAACGGAACCGCCACGTCACTCTCCCCGAGCGTTTCTTCGGCCACCCTGTGCCCATCGAGCCCGACCTCTCGCATCATGCGGGAGACATGCTCACCGGCACGCCTGTCAGCCCCGGTGTCGCCACCGGCCGCGCACGCGTCATCCTCGACCCCGCCCTCGACGGCCCGATGCAGCCCGGCGAAATCCTCGTTGCGCCGGTGACCGACGCCGGCTGGACGCCCCTCTTCGCGCTGGCCTCCGGGCTCGTGGTGGACATGGGCAGCGCGCTCAGCCATGGCAGCACCGTCGCCCGCGAATACGGCCTGCCCGCAGTGGTGAACGTGCGCCGCGGCACCCGCAGCATCCGCACCGGCGACCTCGTCCAGGTCAACGGCAGCAAGGGGACGGTCACAGTGATCCAGAGCCGCGACTGACAAGGAGCGGGCGCGTCGCCTGCCCTCAATCCTTCGAAACTACTTCACCGCGAGCAGCTCGACCTCGAAGATCAGGTCCGCATTGGGCGGGATGACGGGTGGGTTGCCGCCAGGGCCGTACCCCAGCGCCGAGGGGATGTAGATCGTCCGCTGGCCGCCAACCTTCATCGTCGACACGCCCTCGGTGAAGCCCTTAATGAACCGGTTGAGAGCGAGGGTCAGCGGCTGCTTGCCAACGGAGCTGTCGAACGCCTCACCCGTGGCCGCCAGCTTGCCCGTGTAGTGGACGGTGACCTGCTGGTCGAGCCGGGGCGAGGCGCCCGTGCCAACGACTTCGTCGCGGTATTCGAGCCCGCTGGGCGTCGCGGTGGAGTTCTCCAACTTCGGGCCTCCTGGCGTTGGCGTGCCTTCACCGGGCGTGCTCGTGGTGGCAGTGTCGGTGGACGTCGGCAGGTCTGGCACGTCGTCGTCATCGTCGTCCCCGCCACAGCCCACGAAGGAGGGGATGGCCACCATGGTCAGAGCGCCGAGCAGCAGGAATGGTCGCTTCATTGATTCGAGGTTAGCCCGGGCATCGCTACAGCCAACCAGGGAGCCTAGATTCGCGCGAGCCGGCGGGCCGCCTCTTCGAGCGTCTCCTCCGACTTCGAGAACGTGAAGCGCACGAGCCTGCTCCCTTCGGCGCTTCCCGGCCGGTAGAAGCTCGAGCCGGGCACGGGCGCCACGCCCACCTTCTCGATCATGTGCCGCGCGAAGCTCACGTCGTCGCCCTCGAAGGCGATGTCCCCGAAGTCGCCCATGATGTAGTAGGCGCCCTCGGGCTCGTGGCAGAGAAAGCCGGCCTCCCGCAGGGCGCGCAGGAGGATGCCGCGCTTGCGGTCGTACATGTCGCTGAGCTCGCCGTAGAAGGCATCGGCCTGCTCCATGGCGATGGCCGCGCCCTCCTGGAGCGGAGCCGGGGCGCCCACCGTCAGGAAGTCGTGCACCTTGCGGATCGCATCGCTCAATTCCGGCCGCGCGAGCACATACCCCAGCCGCCAGCCGGTGATGCTGAACGTCTTGGACAGGCCACTGATGGTGACTGTGCGGTCGTACATGCCCGGTAGCGTGGCCATGGGCACGTGCTCGCGGTTGTCGTAGAGGATGTGCTCGTAGATCTCGTCGGTGATGCAGAGGGCGTCGAACTCGCGGCAGAGGTCCGCGATCTGCGACAGCTCCTCGCGAGTGAACACCTTCCCGCTCGGGTTGTTCGGCGTGTTCACGATGACCGCACGAGTAGCGGCACTGAAAGCCGCCCGCAGCTCCTCGGCGTCGAATGTGAACGAGGGGGCATGCAGGGTGACGAACTTGAGCGTTGCCCCGCTCATCGCCGCGTCGGGCACGTAGTTCTCGTAGAACGGCTCGAAGACGACGACTTCGTCGCCTTCTTCGATGACGGCGAGGAGGACCGCCATCATCGCCTCGGTCGCGCCGCAGGTGACCGTGATCTCGCGGTCGGGGTCGAGGTCCATGCCGTAGAAACGCTTTGTCTTGTCGGCTATCGCTTTGCGCAGGCGCGGCGACCCCCAGGTGATGGCGTACTGGTTGATGTCCGCGTTGATGGCGTCGATTGCCGCGCGCTTGATGAACTCAGGCGCGGGGAAGTCCGGGTAGCCCTGCGCCAGGTTCATCGCCCCATGCAGCATCGCCAGCCGCGTCATCTCGCGGATGACCGACTCCGTGAACACGGACGTGCGGCGGGACACGTGGTTGCGGGTCGGTGCGGACATGCTCCGAATTAGGCACCCGCCCCCGCGAAAGGTCAAAGGAGTCGCGGCCCTCAGTGGCCGCTGGCCCCTCGTACAATGGTGACCACGCCAGGAGGTCCTCATGCCCGACACGCCGAAGGTCCCGCGGCCGTTCACCATGCACTGGGGTAGCGGCATGATCACGGAGGAGGCGCGCTTCTCCGGCGAGCACCACGTCCCCGCTATCCAGCTCATGGAATACACGGACGGCGAAGCCGCCGGCTCCTGGACCATCCGTTTCTGCTCGTTCAACCACCGCGGCGCCTTCCAACGTAGCCCGCTCATGATGAACGAGGAGAATGTCGACGCCATGCGCGAAGCCCTCATGAAAACGCCCCGACTTCGCGAAATCCTCCGCCGCCTGGTCGAATGATCCCCCACGGGGTGGGGTGGGGCCGTCCTCTTTGTATTACCAGAGCGCCAAACGGAGCCCGGAGCGTTAGCGACGGGTGGGATCGTGGTGGTCCGCAAAATCCGGAGCCTCTCCTACCTCGCGACCCGCCTCCATCTCGGAGCGTTAGCGACGGGTGCGAGTCCCAACCCGGATGGATTGTTGGCGTCGCTGCCGCGTCTGCCACGTCCCCGCCGTTGACGATCCATCCTCCCGACGCCAGACTCTGACCCCCATGGCATCGCAGACTATCGAACACTTGATTGACATCCCCGCGCTCGAGCGCTTCGTCAACGAGAACGTGCCCGGGACGGCCGGGCCTATTGCGGTCGAGAAGCACATCGCGGGGTTCTCGAACGAGACCTTCTACGTGACGCGCGGTGACGACCGCTGGGTCATGCGCCGCCCGCCGGCCGGCCCGTTGCTGCCGACCGCCCACGACGTCCTCCGCGAGCACCGCTTCCTCGCCGCCCTTCATGGCAAGGCGCGCGTGCCGCGGCCAGTCGCCGTCTGCGAGGATGCGTCCGTCATCGGCGCGCCCTTCTACCTGATGGAGCGCGCCGAGGGCACAGTCATCAGGGATGCCATCCCCGCCGCTTACGACTCCGCGGAGGGTCGCCGCCATATCGGCGAGGAGATGATCGACGCGCTCGTGGAGATGCATGGGGTCGACTGGAAGGCAGCCGGCATCAAGGGCCACGAAGGCGGGTACCTCTCCCGCCAGCTCGAGCGATGGAGCTCGCAGTGGGCCCTCACGAAGCCCCGCACACGCGAGCTCGCCGGCCTCGATGCCCTCACCGACTGGCTCAAGGCCAAGATCCCCGAGGAGGGCCCCTCCGCGGTCGTGCATGGCGACTACAAGCTCGACAACGTCATGTTCGACCGCAATGATCCGCGCCTCATCGCCATCTTCGACTGGGAGATGGCCACCGTGGGCGATCCCCTGGCGGATCTCGGTTACCTCATGAACTCATGGGCGCCCGCGGCGCCTCCCCCGGGTAGCCCGCCGCCGCTGGTTCAGCGCGCCGGCTTCCCCAGCGTGCGGGAGATGGCCGACCGCTACGAGGCGCGCAGTGGCCGCTCCATGCGAAGCTTCCTCTTCTATCGCGTGCTCGCCCAGTACAAGCTCATCGTCATCCTCGAAGGGCTCTACATGCACTACATCGAAGGGGCCGCCTCGAATCCGGGGGCGAAGGAGTTCGAGACCCGCGTACCAATGATGATCGAAACTGCACAGCGGCTCATCGCCGCGGAGGACCGCTAGATGTTCCAGAAACGACTCGCCCTGTCTGTCCCGCTCGATGCCTTCACCCTCGCCGAGCACGTCGACATCGCGAAAGAGATGGAGCGGCTCGGCTACACCGATGCGTGGTCCTACGAGGTCGATGGCATCGACTGCTTCTCCCCGCTGGCAACTCTCGCGCTCTCCACGAACATGCGCCTGGGCACGGCAATCGCGAATGTCTACACCCGTGGACCTGCAACGCTCGCGCAGTGCGCTGCCGGCGTGGCCGAGCTCGCCCCGGGGCGCTTTATCTTCGGCGTGGGCTCCGGCTCGGAGCCCATCGTGGAGATGTGGAACAACGGCAAGTTCGCGAAGCCGGCCACCCGTGTGCGCGAGACCGTCCTCTTCCTGCGCCAGGCCCTCGCGGGCGAGCGGGTGGTCTTCGACGGCGAGACCATCAAGGTCAACGGCTTCCGCCTCAGCCGCGTCCCCTCCGAGCCCATCCCCCTGCAGGTGGCCGCGCTCCGCGGCGGCATGCTCAAAGTCGCGGGCGAGGTTGCGGACGGCGCCATCATCAATTGGTTGAGCGCCGAGGACTGCAAGAAGTCCGTGAAGGTGGTCCGCGACGCCGCGGCGGCCGCCGGCCGTGACCCCGGATCGCTCGAAATCACCGCCCGGCTCATGATCAACATCGATGGCCGCACACCCGAAGCGGACGCGGTCGTGCGCCGCGCGATCAACGCCTAC
This sequence comes from Dehalococcoidia bacterium, assembly GCA_040877955.1. Lineage (GTDB taxonomy): Bacteria > Chloroflexota > Dehalococcoidia > Tepidiformales > Tepidiformaceae > JBBDMZ01. The sequence goes on from JBBDMZ010000028.1 coordinate 86,574, forward strand.
CTCAATGTGCCCGTCTACAAAGAGTTCCACCGCTGGCTGGGCCGGACCGAGGAACTGACCCCGATGTGGGACGCCTGGGAGTCCGGCGACCGCAAGGCCGCACTCGTTGCCGTGCCGACGCAGGTCATGGACGACCTCATGGTCCGCGGCGACTGGGACGAGATCCGTGACCACATTCGCCGCTATCATGATGCCGGCGTGGACACCGCGTTCCTTTCGCTGAACACGATGGAGCCGGACCGGGAGAAGCGCCGCGAGAAGCTGCTCGAAGCGCACCGCATGCTCGCGCCGCAGGCCGTACTCAGGTAGCAGGCTGGCTCACCCCGGTTCTCGCGTAATCGTTGCAGGCCGCGGACCAGCTGTCGCGGAACCGTTGGTTCTGCCCCGCTGAGCGCCCGCCACGCCGAATACTGGTGCCATGGCGGGGTCAAGGGCTGGACAGCAGCCGGGACTGCAGATCGGCGTGGATCCGAGCTTCGACCGGATCCAGTGGCGTGTGGAGCGCTTCGCCTGGATCCTCATGGCCCTCGTGATCCTGCTCGCCTTGCTCGGCTTCTTCGGCGGCGGAGGGCCTCTCATGCGGGCGACCGAGCGGTCCGGCGACTCGGAGGTCCGCTATAACCGCATGATCCGCTTCCAGGGCCAGACGCGATTGGAGATCACTGTGCCCGGTTCGGGCGGCGAGGCACGTATCACGTTCAACCAGCCCTTCCTCGCGGACATGCAAATCGAGGGCATCCACCCCGAGCCCGCTGCCGTCCGCGCCGGCAGCGAGTCCGTGACCTACGTCTTTGAGCTCGCAGAGGGGGAGGAGTCGGCTGACGTCAGCTTCTCCCTCCGCCCCGAGAAGATCGGCGTCCACTCGGCGAATATCGTCACAGCCTCGGGCACGCTTTCCGTGTGGCAGCTCGCTCTGCCGTAGAGACCTCTATGGACTCCGTACTTCGTGCGCTGACCATCTACCTGATCCTGATGGTGGTCTTTCGCCTCAGCGGCAAGCGCGCCCTGGCGGACGTCACCACGTTCGACTTCATTCTCCTTCTCATCATCAGCGAAGCCACGCAGAACGCCCTTCTGGGCAATGACTTCTCCATCACAAACGCCGCCATCGTCATCCTCACGCTCGTGACAGTGGACATCGCCCTCTCGCTTGTGACGGCGCGTTCCGGAAGGGTGGAGAAGCTGCTCAGCGATGTCCCCACGATCGTCGTGGAGGATGGCAAGCCCATCGTGGATCGCATGGCCAGGCTCCGCGTCAGCGTGGACGACGTGCTCGAACGAGGGCGAACGACACAGGGGATCGAGCGGCTGGAGCAGATCAAGTACGCGGTCGTTGAGCGGAGCGGCGCAATCTCCGTCATCCCGATGTAGCCCAGCGGCGCGGGCGTGCGACAATCCTCCCCGTGAACGGCACCCGGCTCGTGCTCTTGATGGTGGGCGGCGCACTCGCGCTCGTGCTCATCTTCCAGGCCCTGAACCAGTGGAGTTGACGAGCCCCGCTGAACCTGCCAAAGCCAAAAATTACAGACGGTTTACACGACTTTCCCCCATTCCGAGACGTTTTCGTTGCCCACACTGAGGGGGATTCTTACACTGCGGTCAATGAGGAGAATGACCATGGAGCGAATTCGAATCCGACCCCTCGCGTTCGGCCTTGTCGCGCTGGCTGGCCTCGCGCTTCTTCCAATGGCAACCCGGGATGCCGATGCTGGCGCCCTGCGGCCGCCCGCAGCCGAAACGCGGAAGCCGGACATGCCGCATATGCAGGTCATGCCCGCAGTGCTGCCCGGCAAAGAGAACACCAACGTGATCGCGCAGAACGACGGCAGCGCCGCCTCGACGATAGCGATGGACATCTACACGGCTGGCGGCGTGCTCGTCACCTCCGCGAGCCAGGTGTACACGAATGTCCCCGTGGGCGGCACTCGCGTCTTCACCCAGGCCATCAACACTGGCCTGGCGCCAGGATTCCGCGGGGTGGGCGTGGTCAGCAGTGACCAGCCGTTCAACGCGCTCCTCGTCCGCGGTGTGGATAACACCGACGGCCGCTCTTCCTCCTCCATCCATAACGCCTACGCGACGGGCGGCACGAAGATTTCGCTGCCGTTCGTGGTGAACGCGCTCGAGGGCACCTTCAACTCGCGGTTCGCCATCGCCAACACGGGCACCGCCGTCGCCTGCGTGACGATTGAATACGCCTTCAAGCCCGGCACAGGCTCCACGCCTCCTGGCGGCAAGGCCAACCTGACCGACTCCGGCCCCGGCGGCAGTGGTTGTGGCACTGGCTACCCCATCCCCGTGAACGGGCAGGTCGCGTTCGCTTCCACCGCCATCGATGGCGCCATCGCCATGCCCGGCGGCACCGTGAACGCCCAGATGTCCGCCACCGTTACCGCCACCGGCTCGACCGTGACCGTGGGCGTCGACGCCTGGGTGAGCGGGCTGCGCTCGCTCGGCGCCTATGACGGCTTCATCGTGGGGGATGGCGGCGACCTGAGCACGAACGTCATTGTCCCGCTCGCAATCAAGCACCAGGACGGCTTCCTCAGCCAGTTCCTGCTCTCGAACCCGAACCCCGCAGCCGCGGACGTGACCATCACCTACACCGGCAACACCGGGACGCATGTCAAGACGCTGAGCATCCCCGCCAACGGCACCACCGACCACGGTGTCTACAGTGACGCCATCGTCCCGGTCGGCTTTGTGGGCGCCGCGCGCATCACCTCCACCCAGCCGATCGCGGTAGTCGCGTTCTTTGGAAAGATGACCGTCGCCAACAGCTTCGTCGGCGAGGACGTGTACGCTGCCATCAACGGTGTGCCCGCCGACCAGGCCGCGACAGAGGCCAAGTTCCCGCTCATCTTCCGCCGGGCCTACCAGTCGGGCAGCGCCTTCGGCTTCAACAGCTGGGTGAGCGTGACTGTGGCCGACGGCAGCACCGCCAACATCACCATTGAGGCCGTCAACGACTCCACGTCCGCGGCGCCGGGCTGCCTCGGCTCGAACTTCACGTCGACCATCACCAAGCAGATCACCGGATCTTTCATCTTCTACCAGAACCTCGATACCCCGACGGACAACGGGTTCAACTCGAACCCCGCGTGCTTCTGGGGAGGCATGGTGGTGACGAGCGACAAGCCAATTGTCGCCATCGGTGACGTCGCCAACGATGTCGTTGCTGGTGACACGGACGGCCGCTACAACGCCTTCACCGGCAACTAACACCCCCTCGGTTGAGGAACCGACGAAGCGGACCGCTTCTTTTACCCTCGGGGTTGTGCGAGGTGCGGACGGACCGGATAGTGAGGCGCAAGGCGATGGCGGAAGCAGGCTCTTCTCCCGGTGGTCAAGCTCTGCGCGGCTGGGCGCTCCCGCTCAGCCGCCCGGCGGCGCCAACCCGCGCACAACTCTACGAGCTCCTCACCGTCTCCCTCGCCGCTATGGCCGCCGTGGGGCTGCTCGCCCTTCGCTCGAACCTGATGTCACCCTCCAACCCGATCTTCGCTGAGCCCGGCTGGGACCACCACGCCTACATCGCGATGGCTGAAGATAACCCGTTCGATTTCCATCTGGCTCCCTTCGGCTGGCGGTTCCTGGTGCCACTCGTGGCGGCCATCCTCCCGTTCAGCGCGTCCACGAGCTTCTTCCTGATCGCGTTCGCATCCGTCGCCGGCGCGACGGTGGCGATGTACTACCTCGGCCTCCACGCGGGCGAGTCACGTGCCTGGGGTGTCGTTGGCGCGCTGTTCTTCCTCGCGCTGGGCTGGGCTGCAAAGTTCGCGCTCGTCGACTACTGGCTGCCCGATGCGGCCGCCTTCCTCGCCGTCGCGCTGGCGGTCCTCTGGGCAATCCGGCGCCAGCCAGCCGCCTTCGCCATCACGCTCCTCGTCGGTGTGGCCGCGAAGGAGGCGGTGCTCTTCGCACTGCCTCTCTGGTATACCCTCCAGGCGCAACGGCTGCTCGACTGGCGCGTCCTGCGGGAGACGGCGCTCGTCGCGATCCCCGCGCTGGTGCTGCTTGTCGCCGTTCGTGTGCTCATCGACGCCCGCAACGACGACCTCGCCTACGTCGCGACGCTGCCCGCGAACCTGCGGCAGTTCCGTGAGTTCATCCCCGCCTACAACTACCTCGACCTCCTCCGCGACATCGGCTGGGACATCCGCGCCCACGACCGCACGCAAGAAACCTTCTTGCTGTACACGACCGGCACGTGGGGTGTCCCGATCCTCACCCTCGCGGCGATAGGGGCGGTCCGCAACCCGCTGCTGGCGCTGCGGCTCTCGCCGTTCCTGCTGTTGGTGTATGCCCAGCTCCTGTTCGCGCTGAACATCGAGCGTCTCCTGGTGTTCGGCTTCCCGGCCATGATCTGGCTCGCGATTGTGGGCGCCCGGGCCTTGGTCGACAGCCCACGCGACCCGCGCGTCGTGCTGGTGGTGGCACTTGGCGCCTGCCTCGTCGCGCTCAATTTCCGCGACCCCGACAGCATCCCCATCGGCTTCGAATTGCAGACGTTCCTGCTGATGGCGTTCCTGGCGCTGATCGTCGGGCTGCGCGTTCCCCTCTGGCGCGATGCAGCGGCGGAGCGGTCGCACGGGGACCCCCGGTGAGTGCCGGCCGTATCCGCGAGGCAGCGCGGCCCGTTCTCCGGCCCGTGAAGCGCGGCACCCGCTTTGTCGGGCGCTGGCGGCGGCGGGCACGCTACTTGCGCGACGGCATCGACGGCATCGCCGCCGAGCTGCGCACCTGCGTCGACCCCGTGCCCATCCTCCGCGAGTACGGCGCCACCGTCGGCAAGCACCCGTCGATCTTCGGGCCGCTGATCATCGTCAACGCGGATGGCGACTTCCGGCACCTGACCATCGGCGACAACGTCCACATCGGGGCCGACACCCTCATCGACCTGGCGGATCGCGTCACCATCCGCGACTACGCGACTGTCTCCATGCGCTGCACGCTCGTCACCCACATCGACGTCGGCCCCGGGCCACTGAGCGAGCGCCGCCCACGCCAGCAGGCGCCCGTCACGCTCGAGGACGGCTGCTACCTGGGCGCCGGCGTCACGGTCCTTCATGGGGTCACTGTTGGCGCTGAGGCGACCGTCGGAGCGCACGCCCTCGTCCGCCGGGATGTTCCCGCCCAGGCCACGTTCGTGACGCCGGAGCCGCGCCCGCTCGAATAGCTTTCCCCCGCCGCCCGCTTTGACCCTTGGCCCGTGGCCTTCCAAGTTGTCCTCGTGTCCATAGCCTTTGGCGGTCTCGTCGCGTTCGCGTTCCGCGGGATGAACCTGCTGGTTGCCTTCGCGACCATCCTGATCACCGCGGGCGGCCTCGATGATGATGAATATGGGGCCTTCGTTCTCGGCCTGGCGTTTGTCGGCATTACTAATGCGGTCGCGGGCGGACTGACGGCGTCGACGGCCTACCAGGTGGCGAACCAGCGTCGCAGCTCCGCGACCGCTTTGGCGAACGGCGGCGTGCCGGGCGCGGTGTTCGCCGCGCTCGCGATCTGCGTGGGCCTGGGCGTCGCCGCACTCGCGGACGGATGGGTCGCGAGCGAAGCGCTGCCCGTGGCCGTCGCCGCCTCGGCTGTGATCCTGAACAGCGCCATGGCCGGCGTGTTCCTCGGGCGCGAGTCGTTCGTACGCTATAACGTCGCGCTGGTAGCGCCTCCGCTGTCGGCGCTCACGTTCATCGCGGCAGCATTCCTGATGGTCGACGACCGGACTCCGGAGCTCGCCCTCTGGATGTACGCGCTGGGCCAGTGGACCGCGATCATCATGCTGTTCCTCGTGAGCGTGCGCAGCTTCACGGGCGTGCCGGCGCTCAGTCCCCGGCTCATGCGCACAGTCGTGCGGTTCGCTGCCCTGGCCGGGCTCTCCAGTGGCATCTCGTTCTTGAACTACCGCGCTGACCTGTTCGTGGTCGAGCGCTTCGAAGGCACCTCCGGGGCCGGTACCTATTTCCTCGCGGTCGGCCTCGCTGAATCTGTATGGCAGGTGAGCGGCTCGCTGACGCTGGCGACCTACGCGCGCCTGGGCTCCCTCTCGCGCACCGATGCGGCACTCCTCACGACGCGGGTGATGCGCCACACGATCGTCCTGCTCGGCGCGTTCTGCCTCGCGCTGTTCCTGCTGGCGGACGTCATCGAAGCGGCCTTGTTCAGCACCCACGACCAGATGTCCACAGCCCTCCGGTTGCTCCTCCCCGGGGTACTGCTCTACGGGCTCGCCCAGTCGTTCTCCGGGTTCTACACGTATCAGCGGGGGCTCCCATGGGCGGCGGCCGTGGTGGCCGGCACGGGCCTCGTCATCGACATCGCGCTCGCATTCGCGCTGGTCCCTCCCTATGGGGTGCCTGGCGCGGCGGCAGCGAGCTCCATCGCCTACGGCACGGCCATCATCTGCGCCCTCGCGGTCTTCGTGCGGCAGGAGCGCCTGCGGCCCGGCGATGTCTTCCGCTTCGGCCGCGCGGACCTCGACGACTACCGCTCGCTGGTCACGCGAGTTCGCGGGGCGCTCCGAGCGGCCCAAAGATCACCGAGCAGATGACGAGCGTCCCACGATGCGGCAGCGGCCGCAGCGCCATCAGCAACGAGCCGCCCACGATCCCCAGCCCGAACGCCGCCCACAGGAGGCCGACGTACTTGTCGCCCTCCTTGAGCACGTCCTCGACCATGATCACGACGGTCACCGTGAACGAACCCATGAAGAACACGCCCGGCACCGTGCCGAGAGCCAGCAGCCCGGCGAGCGCGGGTTGATCCTTGATGTAACGCAGCCCGTCCACGAGGTCCCGGCCCACGCTCTTGCCTGTGGGCACGGGCGCGTCCGTAGCGATTCGCCAGAACAGCAGCGCACCCACGGCGAGCAAGCCGACTTCCACGGCGAAGGCCGCGGTCAGTGACACCCCATCGGCTACCAGCCCGCCCGTCGCCGGGCCCAGGAACTGGAGCGATGCCATAAACGCCATCGTCCCGAAGATGACCCCATTCTGGATCTGGGGCCGCGCCAGCATCTGCGGCATCATCGACTGCCGCGCCGGGTTCGTGAATGCACCCGCCGAGCCCACAATCGCGCCGAGGATAAACACGGGCCACACAGCGCCGACATCGAACCCGGCGAGTGCCACGTAGACGATCGAGACGAGCGCGGCCACGCCGTAGGTACGGACGAGGATCCGCCTGCGCTCCACCCGGTCCGCGATCACGCCCCCAACGAGCGTCAGGACCGCCGCCGCGCCGTTCTGGCAGATGAGCGCGGCCGCGATCGCGATCGCCCGGTCATCCTCCGCCACCCTGTCCCGCACGAACAGCGGCACCGTCACCGCCTGGATCCCCACCCCGAGGCCCGCCGCCACCGATGCGAACCACCAGCGCTGGTAGTTCCCCACCGTGAACGGATTCCGGCTGACGATCGCCGGGCCACTATCGGCTGCTGGTGGCGCCGCCACCGCGGCCTGTTCCGACATAGCCGCGAGTGTACGGAGTTCAGAGAGTTGTTAACAGCTACCCACCAGCCGTGCGCTTTGGCTGACGGAATCGACAAGCGGCAATCGAAAATCGACAATCTCACCATGCCCATCTACGAATTCCTGTGTGCCGACTGCCGCAGGGTGACCAACCACTTCACGCGCAAAATCGATACCGAGTTGAAGGTCGCCTGCGAGCACTGCGGCGGTGGCAAGACCTCCCGCATGATGTCCAAGTTCGGCCGCACCTACAGCCGCGGGGACATCATCGAAAAGTACGGTGACCCCTCAGAGGGGCGCGGCGGCCCCGATGACTACCGCGACCCCCGCCAGATCGGCAGCTGGGTCGAGAAGCGCTTCGAGGAATACGGCATGGACCTCCCCGACGGCGCCCGCGAGATGATCGACGCCGCCCGCGACGGCGAATTCCCCGAGCCCGTGAAGGACCTCTAGGTGATTCACGACTCGAGATTCACGATTCACGATTCGGTCTCCTGCCTGCTCGCGTCGCCGCCGCTCCCCGCGACACGGCGGCCGGGGGCGAGCGCGGAATGTGCAAGCTCAAGGATTCGAACGCCGGTCCAGCACGACTGGGACGGAGCCGCGCGCGTGAGCAAGCGGTCAACGCCGCAGGCCCGGCGGTGTGAGTCAGAAGACCGAAGTCTCCCAGCTCCCAGCTCTCCTCAAGTTCCGCGCGCTCAACTCCCCCTCTCCCGCGAAGTCGGGAGAGGGGGTTGGGGGGTGAGGGCATGAGCGACACGTCCCCCCTCGACACCATCATCCCCCGCGTCCTGGACCACTTCGCCGAGAAGAACGCCGCCCGCGAAAAGACGCTTGCTGCCAGCCGCACCCTCATTCGCCAGAGCGCCAACTCCATCCGCGCGATCCATCGCGGTGAATTCGACAAGGCCGCGGCCATGCTCGACGAGGCCCGCTCCGTCCGCGACGACGCCGTGGCCGCGCTGGCCGCACACCAGGACATCGCCTATGCCGGCTTCCTCCACGACGCCCAGAAGGAGTACGCCGAGGCTCGCACCACCCTCGCCCTTCTCTCAGGCGGTTCGCTGCCCTCCCCGGAAGAGCTCGGCGTCGAATACCCCGCCTGGCTCAACGGCATCGCCGAGGCCGTCGGTGAGCTGCGCCGCGCCATCCTCGACCGCCTCCGCGCCGGCACCTTCGAAGGCTGCGAGGACCTCCTCCGCGCCATGGACGACATCTACGCTGTCCTCGTCACCATCGATTTCCCCGACGCCATGACCGGCGGCCTCCGCCGCACCACCGACCAGACCCGCGGGATCCTCGAACGGACCCGCGGCGACCTCACAATGGCCATCGTCCAGCGGAACGCGATCGGGGCCCTGGGCCTCTCCGACGATTAGTCCGAGCGCGCGCGTCAGCAAGCATGCGATGTCTTTCTCGCCCGAACGGGTGCGGCAGTCGCGTGACATCTCAACAAAACCTCCGCGTTCTCCGCCTCTCTGCGGTTCAATCCTTTCGCCGGCGGCTGTACGGTCGAACTAACACCGTTGGAGGTGTCTCGTGACCGATGGCCTGCTCCTGATTCACGCGTTCCCCCTCGACAACACCATGTGGAAGCCCCAGGTGGACGAATTCGGCGGCCGCCTCCGCGTTTTCGCCCCGAACCTCCCTGGCTTCGGCGGCACCGACCCCATCGGGCCCGTGATGGGCATGGACGCGTGCGCCGACCTGATCGCCGCGCTCGCCCGCGCCCAGGGCGTCGAACGCCTCGTCGTCTGTGGGCTGTCGATGGGCGGCTATGTCGCCCTCCAGGTCTGGAAGCGCCACCCGGACCTCGTCGACGGGCTGGTGTTCGCCAACACCAAGGCATCCGCGGACGACGACGCCGCGAAGGAACGCCGCAAGCAGCTCGCTGACCGCCTGCTCACGGAAGGCAACGGCTTCCTCGCTGAGAATCCGCCACCTCTGTTCTCCGAGGAGGCCCCGGGCGAGTTGCTCTCCCTGGTGAAGAACGTCATCGCCGCTCAGCCGGCCGCCTCGATCGCCGCCGCCTCCCTCGGCATGGCCGCCCGCCCTGACTTCACCGCCGAGCTCGGCGGCGTCACGGTCCCCACGCTCGTCATCACCGCCGACAAGGACACCCTCATCCCGCCGGACGCCACGAAGCCCATGGCCGACGGCATCCCCAACGCCCGCTACGAAGTCATCCAACACTCCGGCCACCTCTCGAACCTCCAGGCTCCCAACGAGTTCAACGCACTCCTCAAGCAGCACCTCGAACGGGTTGCCGAATACGAGAGTGAGCGCGGCCACAAGCTCCCGAAGGGCATGCGCTCCTCCTGACTCTCTCCTAAACTGCCGCCATGGCCACGATTGCCGTCATCGGATCGGGTGCTGTCGGCTCCTATTACGGCGCCATGCTCGCCCGCGCCGGCCATGACGTGCGCTTCCTCATGCGCCGCGACCTCGACCGCGTCCGCGCCAACGGCCTCGACATTCGCAGCTACCTCGGCGACTTCCGCGTCGATCCCTGTGCCGCCTTCGGCACGTCGAATGAGATCGGCGTTGTCGATTGGGTGCTCTGCTCGCTCAAGGCCACCGCGCTCGACCGCGCCGAGCCGCTCATCGCCCCCTGTGTCGGCCCGGAGACGCGCATCGTTGCGCTCATGAACGGCCTCGGCGTGGAAGACCGCTTCGCCGCCTGGTTCGAACCTGAGAGAGTGTTCGGGGGCATGGCCTTCGTCGGCATCAACCGGGACGAGACCGGTGTCATCCACCACCTCGCCGCCGGCCGCGTTTCCATCGGCCACTACCACGACGCCGCAGCCGAAACAGCGCGCCTCCACGAGCTGCTCTTCAGCGCAGGGATCGAGTCGACGCTGTCCCCGAACCTGCTTTATGCCCGCTGGGAGAAGCTCTGCTGGAACATCCCCTTCAACGGGCTTAGCGTTGCCGCCGGCGGTCTCGGCACGCGCGCCATCATGGAGGACCCGCCGCTCCGCGCGATGGCCGAGCGCGCCATGCGCGAGGTCGTTGCCGCAGCCAACGCCGATCTCGAGGCGCAACACGGCGCCGCCCGCCTCGACCCCGACGCGGTAGTCGCTCAGCTCTTCCCCGCCACCGACGCACTCGCCGACTACAAGACCAGCATGGTCATCGACTACCTGCTCGGTCGCGAGCTCGAAGTCGAAGCCATCCTCGGCGAGCCCTGCCGCCGCGCCTCAGCCCTCGGCGTCCCCACACCCACGATCGACGCCCTCTACGCCCTGGTCCGCGCCGCCGACCTCCGCGCCCGCAACCTCATGCCCACCGCCCGCCCCGATTGACTCCCCCTCTTCGCACGAAAGGCCAATGACTCCCCTCTCCCTCTGGGAGAGGGGTCGGGGGTGAGGGCCGGATCGCGCCCCAATGAACACCCGCACCAAAGGCCAATGGCTCCCCTCACCCCCGTAGCGGGAGAGGGGCGGGGGGTGAGGGCCAGTCACAGCCTATACCGGGTTGTGCACTATGCTACCCGCGCTTCAACCCCGAGGAGGACGATGTGGACATTCGCGACGTACTGATCGACGGCATCACCCAGATGAACGAGTGGATGGACACGGCCCTCGACGGCCTCACCCCCGACCAGGTCAACTACCTGCCCCAGGGCAAGACCACCAGCATCGGCTTCAACGCCTGGCACATCTTCCGCACCCAGGACAACATCACCAACTTCGTCTTCCGCAAGCAAAGCCCCATCTGGATGGAGCAGGGCTACCTCGAGAGGCTCGGCCTCCCAAAGGTCGAGCAGGGCACCGGCATGGACATGGAGATCGCCCGCTCGCTCAAGATCTCGGACCTCGCTCTCCTCCGCGAGTACGGCCGCAAAGTTGGCGACGATTGCGTCGCCTACCTCAAGGACGTCGACCTCGACTCGCTCAACGAGATCCAGATGGTCAAGCCACTCGGCGAGATGCCCCGCTGGCGCGTCTTCCGCCAGGTCTGCATGACCCACGGCTTCATGCACCTCGGCGAAATCAACGCCGTCAAGGGCCAGCTCGGCCTCGGATTCTTCATCTGAGGCAATAGGTCCATAGGACCATGAGCCCGTAAGGCGCGCTTCCCCAAGGCCTATGGCCTAATCCCTACTGCGGCGGACGCTGCGAGCGAAGGAACGCCTCCACGTCGAGCACGACGTCTTCGCCGCGCGGCAACGGGCGCGCGGGCCGCTCGTCGTCCGCGGCGCCGGAGTCCATCGCCTCTTCCAGCCGCTTCACGTACTCGCCGATTTCCGGGTTGGCCCCCACCGCCGTGCTCACCTCGTTCACGAACCGTTCGCCCTTCACCTGGAGGTCGCTGAGGTCGAACTCCATCCCCAGCAGCACCTGCAACCGGTCCAGCAGCGCCGCTGTCGCCGGGGGGTTCTCGTTCGTCGTCAGGTAGTGCGGCACGTTCGCCCACAAGCTTGCACCCGGGATCGTCGCCGTCCGCAACCGCTGGTGCAGCACCCCCACTATCCCCGTCGGCCCTTCGTAGCGTGAGGTCGTCAGGTGCAGCCGCTCCGCCACCTCCGGGTCCAGCGCCGTGCCCGTCACGCGCGTGGGGCGCGTGTGCGGCACATCTGCCATCAGGGCCCCGAGGGACACCGTGAAGCTCACCTTCAACTCCTTGAACAGCGACACATACGACTCCACGAAGGTGCGCCAGCGCAGGTCCGGCTCCACCCCCAGTGCGATCACCACGTCGTGCGGCCCCACCGGATTGCGCGCATAGAGGAACTCGTTCGTCGGCCAGGCAACCTCGCGGGTTCCCTTCGCATCGAGCTTCACCATCGGCCGCGTGGAACGGAAGTCGAAGAACGGCTCGGGGTCGCAGTGTGCGAACCGCCGCGCTCCCAGCCGTGTGCCCACGAACCTGGCGGCGTTCGTCGCCGCGCTCGCCGCATCGTTCCAGCCCGCGAAGGCGATCACGACAACGGGATCATGAAGGTCCGGGATGCGCTCGATCGTCAGGTGATCCACAACACGAGCTTAACAGCCCCGTCGGAGCGACGCGCGGCCCTGCAATTGTGATCGAGTCGCACTCGCCCTTCCGCGCGACCACGCCCCCGGCCTACCATTTACGTGGGCCTGTAGCTCAGCGGTAGAGCAGTGGACTTTTAATCCATTGACCAGGGTTCGATTCCCTGCGGGCCTACCACCCCTCCCCGAAACTGGACTCAACAATAAGAGTTTCCATAAGGATTAGCGCTGACCCCGACTTTTGTTAAGCTGACCACCACCTCACCACCACTCGCGGACATAATGTAGTGTGTTATGGCTTGCCCGGTATCGTGTGGCGACATAACAGTGACGCTCCTGTGGCGAAACGCTCGGAACGGGCGTGTCGGAGGTGCACGCGTAGGGTGGCCGTCGGCGCCTTCGCAGTTACGCCCGTCCTGGTATTCCGACCACCATCCTTGTGCCGCTCGTGCAGAATGCGCGGATAGTCGTCGCGCTCGGGTACGTCGGACCAACACCTGCCCACGCGTCGCGGACAGAATGCAACACGTAGGGGCCAAGAACGTTGATGCCTCGGGCGCTCCGGCCTGAGGGCAGCGTGGTCTTTTGAACTTGGAATGGACAGCTTGCGGGATTGTGATGTTACTAGGGAT
>JBBDMZ010000029.1:0-21654 GCA_040877955.1 Dehalococcoidia bacterium
TTGGTGGCGGTTGGCGTGGGATCTGGGTTTGGCAGTATCGACCGCTTGCTTACGGGCGCGGCTCCGTGCCGGGGGTGGGGAGTTTCAGGAGGAAGCGGGCGCCGGGGGTTAAGGTGGGATCGAGGGTGAGGGTGCCGTGGTGGGAGGTGGCGATGGTGCGGGTGATGGCGAGGCCGAGGCCGGCGCCGCCGTGGTCGGCGGTGCGGCCGGTGTCGAGGCGGGTGAAGCGTTCGAAGATGCGCTCACGGTCTTCGGACGGGATGCCGGGGCCGTCGTCGGTGATGGAGAGCTCGACCCACTCGGGGCTCTCCTGGAGGGCGATGGTCACTCGCGTGCTGGCGTGGCGGACGGCATTGTCGAGGAGGTTGCGGAGGGCGCGCCGTAGCTGCTCGGCGTCTCCCAGGACCTGCCCGGCGGAGACGCCGGAGGCGTCGATTGGGACCCGGGAGCGGGGGGAGAGTGCGCGCACTTCTTCGAGGACGATGTCGTCGAGGTCGACGGCGCGCAGCTCTGGGGCCTGTGCCTGGTCGGTGCGGGCGAGGAAGAGAAGCTGGTCGACGAGGCGCTGCATGCGTTCGACCTCGAGGTCGAGATCGGCGGAGGTGGCCGGCCAGTCGGTGGTGCCCGGGTGGGACTGAGCGACCTCGAGCTGGGCGCGCATGCTGGCGAGCGGACTGCGCAGCTCGTGGGAGGCGTCGGCGACGAAGCGCTGCTGCCGGTCGTGGGCCACTTCGAGGCGCGCGAGCATCTGGTTCATGGTCCGGGCGAGGCGGCCGACCTCGTCCTGGGAGCGGGGCTCTGGGACGCGGCGGGTGGCGTCCTCGCCGCTCATGCCCACGACCTCGTCGCGGATGCGCTCCATGGGGGCGAGGGCGCGGCCGACGAGGAGCCACGTCCCGCCCGCGACCGCGAGCAAGAGCAGGGGAACGCCGATCTGAAGCAGCCCCGCCAGGCTCTCCGCGCTCTCGAAGACCTCTTCGAGGTTGCCGCCCACGTACACGGTGCGTTCGCCCTCGGGGGTATCGACCGTGCGGGCGACAACGAGGAAGGTGTCGTCCTCGAAGGGGAGCTCGTCGCGGCGGACGGTCTCGGAGCCGCCAACGGGCGGGCGGGTGTCGAGCATGGCGGGGAGGCCAGCGACGTTTTCGCTGGACGAGACGATCTCGTTCTCGGGAGTCAAGACCTGGACGAAGTCGACGTCGTCATCCTCGCCGGATGTGGCGGGCGTGAGGGGCGCGCCCTGCGCGAGCAGGCCGGCGATGTCCTCCGCTCGCAGCTCGATGGTGGTCTCGAGGTTGTCGGTGAGGGTGCGTCGTTGGAGCGAGACCAGTGCGAACGAGGCACCGATGAGCACTACGGCCACGAGAAGGGTGGTGAGCACCGTCGCGCGCAGGCGGATGCCGCTGGCGCGGGCGGCCAGCCATCTGCTGGCGCGGCGCCAGGCGCTACTGGGCGCCCGCGGCGATGCGGTAACCGGCTCCGCGGACGGTCTCGATAGTCTTTCGGCCAAACGGCTCATCCACCTTCCGGCGCAGCCTGCGCACGTAGACTTCGACGATGTTGGGGTCGCCTTCGAAGGCGAAATCCCAGACGTGCTCGAGGATCTCGAGCTTGGAGATGACGTCGCCGCCGCGCCGCATGACCGCCTCGAGGACGGCGAACTCGCGGCTGGTCAGCTCGACCTGGGTCTCGCCCCGGAGGACGCGGTGAGCGGCGGGGTCGAGTGTCAGGTCGTCGGCCCGGAGAACGGGCGGGCGCCCGCCGTGTCCGCGGCGGAGGAGCGCGCGGATGCGGGCGAGGAGGACATTGAAGGCGAAGGGTTTTGCCAGGTAGTCGTCGGCGCCGGTGTCGAGCGAGCGGATCTCGTCGCGAGCACCGTCGCGGGCTGTGAGCATGAGGATGGGCACCCGCTTCCCTGCGGAGCGGAGGTTCGAGCAGACTTCGTAGCCGTCCCGCTCGGGGAGCATGATGTCGAGGATGACGGCGTCGTAGGCGTTTTCCTCGGCCATCCACTGGCCCTCGACGCCGTCGAAGGCGAGGTCGACGGCGAAGCCCTCGGCCACGAGCCCGCGCCGGACGGCGTTGGCCAGGTTCTTTTCGTCTTCGACGAGGAGGAGCGGCTCATGTAGTCGTGCCGCCGCGAGTGCGGCGCCCTCCTCCTTAGTATGGGGCCGTGGCTGAACGGTGGCTGAATGGCCCTCACCCCCGCCCCCTCTCCACGCGCCCGTGGAGAGGGGAGTGTTGGTGGCGCTGCGCGTGCGGCGGTGTGGGTAGGGGACGAACCGCTTGCTTACGCGCGCGGCACCGATCGGGCGGGGAGAGGGGGACTTCGTGGCGCTACGCGTGCGACGGTGTGGGTAGGGGGACGAACCGCTTGCTTACGCGCGCGGCACTGATCGGGCGGGGAGAGGGCGATGTCGGTGGCGCTACGCGTGCGGCGGTGTGGGTAAGGGGACGAACCGCTTGCTTACGCGCGCGGCACTGATTGGGCGGGGAGAGGGGGAGATGTCGGTGCCGCTACGCGTGCGGCGGTGTGGGTAGGGGGACGAAACCGCTTGCTTACGCGCGGCTCTGTCCCATCTGAGGTGTCAGGTGGCGTTCAGCGTGGGAGGGGCATGCTGCGGGTGGGCCGCCTGGAGGGTGGCCTGCGGAGGAGTCAGATGAATCGACGAGCAATGTACATAGTCGGAGGGGCAGCGGCGGCCGCCGTTGCGATCGCGGGGGGTGTGACCGCCGCCGGCGTGGGCGGGGACGACGAGCCCCTGATGGGCGAGACCTACGACCGTGCGGCGGAGGCGGCCCTCGCACACACCGGCGGGGGCGAGGTCATCGAGACCGAAACGGAGGACGATGGCCCGGTGGTCTATAGCGTCGAGGTGCGGACGGACGACGGCCGCGTGGTTGAGGTCGAGCTCGACTCGGGCTTCCAGGTAGTGGCCACGGAGGAGGACGACGATGACGATGGTGACCAGCCTCTGACCGGCGACGAACGTGAGCAGGCGTCCGCGGCTGCACTCGCCCACACCGGTGGCGGGACCGTGGTGGAGACCGAGTCCGAGGGCGAAGGGCATGTCGCCTATAGCGTGGACGTGCGGATGGGCGATGGGACGGAAGTGGAGGTCGACCTCGACTCGTCGTTCCAGGTCGTCGGGAGCGAGCCGGACGATGACGGAGACGACGATGATGAGGGCGATGACGACGAGGGCGATGGCGATGACGACGAGGGCGATGGCGACGACGACTAGGCTGTAGGGCCGCGCTCGCAAGGGTCGGCGCAGCCGACCCTACTATCGAACGCCGATGGTAGGGCTGGCTGCGCCAGCGCGCGTGGAGAGGGTCGGCGCAGCCGACCCCTACTATCCATCGGCGTCCCAACGATCAGCCACCGATAGTAGGGGCTGGCGCAGCCAGCCCTTCCCTGCGCCGCTTTTCCTGTTTGCGCTGCCCGGTGATCTATACTCCCCGCACTCATTCGGGGGTAGGACCATGGGCAACAACATGTTTTCGGTGGAGGGGAAGACCGCGATTGTGACGGGGGCGTCGTCAGGGTTGGGGGTTTCGTTCGCGCAGGCGCTGGCGGAGGCGGGGGCGAAGGTAGTGCTGGCGGCTCGCCGCAAGGAGAACCTGGACGCCCTGGCGCAGGAGATCACTGGCGCGGGGGGTCAGGCTCTCGCAGTAACGTGCGATGTGGGCGACTCGGCGGCCGTGAAAGCGTTGGTCGCCGCGGCGAACCAGCAGTTCGGGCGCGTGGATATCCTCGTGAACAACGCGGGCGTTTCGGCGGAGGCCGGCGTGGTGCCAGAGAAAGTGCCGGACGACGCATTCGCGCAGACAATCCAGGTGAACCTGATGGGCACGTTCTACTGTGCGCGCGAAGTGGCGCAGCACATGCTCGCGGACGGCAAGGGCGGCTCGATCATCAACGTGGCGTCGATCATGGGGATGGCGGGCCAGCAGAACGCGCCCGCAGCGTACCAGGCGTCCAAGGGCGCGGTCATCAACCTCACGCGCAACCTCGCGTGCTCGTGGGCGGACCGCGGTGTGCGGGTGAACTGCATCGCGCCGGGCTGGTTCCCAAGCGAGATGACGGCGGGCTGGTTCGCGGTGCCGCAGTTCCTGGCGCGATTCGTGGACCAGGCGCCGATGCAACGCGTGGGCGACCCGGGCGAGCTCACTGGTCCGCTGCTCTTCCTCGCGAGCGATGCCTCCAGCTTCGTGACAGGGCAGATCCTGGCGGTCGATGGCGGTTTGTCGGCGGCGGGCGGCGCGACCCCGTACTCGCAGGAGCTGTTCGAGATGCAGTCAGCCGTGATGGGCGATGCGGGCACGCGGCTGATGCCGCAGGCGGTCACTGCGTAACCATCCAATTAACCGCAGAGTCGCGGAGGGCGCGGAGACTTCAAGACGAGAAGACGAGGCCCAGGATGGGGGCGAAGTGGGGCCCTTCCGGGGGGCCGCGGCGGCGCTCCGCTGGCCGCTGGTTCCAGTGGGGGTCGTTGATGCGCAAGCCCCTCGCGGCCAGAGGCGGCCGCGGCTACCGACGCACGCTGTTTCGAGGGGGACTATGCGGACTTGCGGACGGCGTCGGCGAGGAGGGCGGTGGCATCGTTGGGGGCGACGGGGCCCTCACCCCCAGCCCCTCTCCCAGGGGGAGAGGGGAGTACCGGCGGCGGAGTGGATCACGGGGAGATCAGGCGCTCTTGCGGACGGCGTCGGCGAGGAGGGCGGTGGCGTCGTTGGGGGCGACGGGCTCGCTGAAGAGGTAGCCCTGGACTTCGTCGCAGTGGAGGCTGCGGAGCTTCTCCCACTGGTCCACCGTCTCGACGCCTTCGGCGACGGCCTTCATGTCGAGGCTGTGGGCCATGGCGATGATGGCTTCGGCGATGGCGGTATCGCGGGGGTTACGGCCGATCATGCGCACGAAGCTGCGGTCGATCTTGAGCTTGGAGGCGGGCAGCACCTTGAGGTAGTTCATCGATGAGTAGCCGATGCCGAAGTCATCGATGGCGAAGCGGATACCCTGGTCGTAGAGGGCGGAGATGGTCTGCACGGAGTATTCGGCGTCCCGCATGAGCACGCTCTCGGTGATTTCGAGCTCGAGGTACTTTGCGTCGAGGCCGATCTCTTCGAGGATGCCGGGGATTGTGGTGACGGGGTCGTAGCCAGCCTGGCGCCCGGCCGGGCGCTTCTGGAGCTGGCGGGCGGAGAGGTTGACGGCCACGCGGATGGGCGGGATGCCCGCGCGCTGCCACGCCTTGTTCTGGGCGCAGGCCATGCGCACGACGCGTTCCCCGAGGGGGACGATGAGGCCGGTCTCTTCGGCGAGGGGGATGAAGCGGTCGGGATCGATGATGGTGCCATCGGGGAGGCGCCAGCGAGCGAGGGCTTCCATGCCGGTGATGCGGCCGGAGCGAATCTCCACCTGGGGCTGGTAGTAGACGATGATCTCGTCGTGCTCGAGGGCACGGCGGAGCTCCTTCTCCATCTCCATTCGCTCGATCGCCTCGCGGTTCATGGCGGGCGTGTAGAACTGGTAGTTGTTCTTGCCGGCGCCCTTCGCGCGGTACATGGCCATGTCCGCATTGCGGACCATGGTCTCGACGTCGTCGCCATCCTGGGGGAAGACGCTGATGCCGACGCTGCCGGTGGCGAAGAGGTCGTTGTTGTCGAGCTGGAAGGGCTCGGCGATGGCATCGAGGACGCGCTGCGCGACCCGCGCGGGCTCGTCCGCGGTCATCGTGCCGTAGAGGATGAGGGTGAACTCGTCTCCGCCGAGGCGGGCGGCCGTGTCGGTGTCGCGCAGGACCTCGCGGAGGCGGTCCGCGACGGCCTGGAGCAAACGATCCCCGACTTCGTGGCCGAGCGTGTCGTTCAGCAGCTTGAAGTCGTCGAGGTCGAGGAACATGACGGCGACCGACTTCTCTTCGCGGCGGGCATGGTTGATGGCCTGGCCGAGGCGGTCGTAGAAGAGCTGGCGGTTGGGCAGGCCGGTGAGCGCGTCGTGGTTCGCCATGTGGCGCTCGACTTCGCGGGCGCGCTTGAGCTGGGCGACCATGCGCTGGCGCTCGATGGCGTAGCGCAGCGAGCGCGCGACCAGGTTCGCGTCGGCCTTGCCCTTGACGAGGTAGTCCTGGGCGCCCTCCTGGACGGCCTTGTAGGCGATGGTGTCATCGTTGTTGCCGGTGAGGACGACGATGGGGGTGCCAGAGGCGCTGGCGTTGGTGCGGCTGAGTGTCTCGAGGCCGTGAGCATCGGGCAGCGAGAGGTCGAGAAGGATCACGTCGAAGGTCTGCGAGGAGAGCTTCTCGAGCGCCTCATCGAGGCGGGTAACGTGCGTGAGCGTGAACTGATCCTTGCCGCCGACCTCGCGCAGGGTCTCCCGCAGGAGCACGGCGTCTCCCGGGTTGTCCTCAACGAGCAGCAGGCGGATGGGATCAGTCATAGTTGTGTCCGGTGGTCGGTGGTCGGTGGTCGGTGAGCGGGACGAGGGTTCGGAACTCCAGCGGCCACGGAGGGCCGCGACTCCTAGGCGGCTTCGCGGGGGAGTTTGACGAGTTGGAGCCAGAAGTTCTCGACGGAGCGGACTATGGAGATGAACTGGTCGAGGTCGACGGGCTTGGTGATGTAGCAATTGGCGTGGAGGTCGTAGGTCTTGAGGATGTCCTGCTCGGCCTCCGAGGTGGTGAGCACGACGACCGGGATGCGCCGCAGGCGGGTGTCCGCCTTCATCTCGGCAAGCACTTCGCGGCCGTCCTTGCGGGGCATGTTCAGGTCCAGCAGGACGATGTCGGGTTTGGGGACGCCGGCGTACTGGCCTTCGTGACGGAGGAAGGCCATGGCCTCGACGCCGTCAGGCACGTGGCTGAGGTTGTTGCGGATCTTGCCCTCCTTGAGCGCCTCACGCGTGAGGCGCACGTCGCCGGGGCTGTCCTCGACCAACAGGACTTCGATGGGGCGACCGACGCTGCTCATAGTGTGTCCTCCTCCTTGTCGGGAACGGTGAAGTGGAACGCGGAGCCTGTGTGGGGCTCCGATTCAACCCAGATGCGGCCACCGTGGCGCTCGACGATCTTCTTGCAGATGGCGAGGCCGATGCCGGTGCCTTCGTAGTCTTCCTTGCCATGCAGGCGCTGGAAGATGATGAAGATGCGGTCGAAGTAGTCGGGATCAATGCCGATGCCGTTGTCCTTGACCGTGAAACGCCAGGCAGTCTCTTCGCGGACGGCGGTCACGGAGACCTCCGGGGCGCGGCCGGGCGAGCGGTACTTGATGGCGTTCGCCACCAGGTTTTGCAGGAGCTGGCCGAATTGTGTGGGGTCGACATCGAGCGTGGGAAGGCCGGTGCTGGTCACGGTGGCGCCGCTCTCCTCGATGGCCGGCGCGAGGTCGATGCAGACGCGCTCGATGAGAAAGTTCACGTCCGTCGGCTCCATCGCGTTGTTGCGCGTGCCCACGCGTGAATAGGCGAGGAGGTCGTTGATCAGGCTCTGCATGCGCGTGACGCCGTCCACGGCGAAACGGATGAACTCATCCGCATCGTCGTCGAGCTGGCCCTTGTAGCGCCGCGAGAGGAGCTGGGTGAAGCTCGCGACCATGCGCAGAGGCTCCTGCAGGTCATGCGAGGCGACGTAGGCGAACTGGGCGAGCTCCTGGTTGGAGCGTTCGAGCTCGCCGAGGGTCTGCTTCTGGGCATCGTCGGCGCGCTTGCGTTCCGTGATGTCGATGTAGTTGCCGAGCGTGGCGCGGCCGTCGTGGTACTCGATCGAGACCACGGACTCCATGATCCAGCGGACCTCGCCGGCCTTGTTGTGGATGCGGTACTCGTACTCGAAGGGGTGGCCGGCCTTGAGCATCCTGACGGCGGTCTCGCGGACGTGCGCGCGGTCCTCCGGGATGACGAGGTGGAGCGGATCGGTGTCGAGAAGCTCGTCCTCGTCATAGCCCGTGAACTGCAGGAAGCGGGGGTTGAGGTACACCATCTTCCGGCCCTGGGCGATGTAGATTCCGATAGGCGAGTTGTCCGCCAGGAGCCGGAACCGTTCCTCCGCTTTGCGGCGATCGGTGATGTCGCGCGAGACAACCACCGCGCCGCGCGGGTTGCCCTTGTCGTCTGTGACGAGCCGGCGATTCATCTCCACGTATGCCCAGTGGCCGTCCGCGTGGAGGAACCGGAACTCGACCGTGGCCATGGCAGGGTTCGTGCGCACCGCCTCGATGACGCGCGCGACGTCGTCCGGGTGAATCAACTCGAGCGACTGCCGGCCGATGAGCGATTGCGGGTCGTAGCCGAGGCCCGTCTCAAAGGCGGCGTTGCAGAAGCGGAAACGCCCCTCGATGTCGGTCGTGCAGAGGTAGTCCGGGCAGGTCTCGATGATGAGCCGGAGCTCTTCGTCGCCACCTGGCCGCTGCGGCTGCGGGCGCATCAACCGTAGAAGTGGCTCGAGGGCGTCCTTGCGGGGGCTGGTCACAGGTGGCCTCCCGCCATCGTCAGGCACACGGGGTCCGTGCTGGCGTGCATGTTCTTCCCCCTCGCACACGCGGCAGGGACGGCGGGGCCGTCGCCGCACTGCGGTCTTGCATTGAATGACGGCAACTCATGGGTGGAGGAACAGGGACATTTCGGGAAAGGCGAATGGCCGTTGCCTGTGCGAGGGTGGACAACGACGCTGGATCGATGACACGACGCGAGGGCTCGGGCGTCATCCTGATCGACGCGCAAGGGCGCGTTCTGCTGCAGCAGCGGGACGATGAACACCCGCCGGCGGGCTACGGCCGCTGGGCTATCCCCGGTGGCGGCCGCGAGGGAGACGAGTCACCGCGGGAGACTGCTCTGCGCGAGTTCGAGGAGGAGACGGGCGTGCGGCTGGACCGTCTTCGCTTCTTTCGAACCGTGACGAGGGAGATGACCCCAGACTTGTTCATCGACAGGCTCGACCTGTTCTTCGCAGACGACGCTGTGCCTCGTGAGCGGATCGAGGTGAACGAAGGCCTCGACTTCCAGTACTGGGCGCCGGCGGAGATTGACGGGTTGCTGATGAACCCCGTCACGCGGGCGATGCTGACGGAGTTCCTGGCGAGCGACATGTACCGCGGGACGGTCGCATGGCGGGCCGAAGGGCCTAAAAGCGGCGTGTCCATCCTGGAGCTGGACCGCTGGGGCCGGGTGCTCTTGCAGTTGCGCGACTCCGACCTGCCGCCGGAGCGCTTCCCGGACCACTGGTCCACGTTGGGGGGGCTGATCGAGCCGGGTGAGGCGCCGGACGCGGCCGCCTTCCGCGAGTTCGAGGAGGAGACGGGCCACATGCTGGAGAGCCTCAAGCTGTACCGCGCCTTCCGGCGGGACGAACTGCCGGGGTCGACGTTGGAGGTTTGGCACGTGTACTACGTGGACGCGGACCTCGATGTCGAGATCCTGGACGTGAACGAGGGTCAGGCGCTCGGATATTTCGGTCCGGGTGACCTGGCGGGAGTACCGGTGCCACCACCCGCGCGGGCGATCCTGGAGGGGTTCTTCGTGAGCCCGGCCTACAAGGCGATGTTTCACTGAGTCCCGAGTCCCGAGTCCCGAGTCCCGAGTTCCGGACCGCGCCTGGACCTATGGAGGCTGACTCAGGGCCGCGGCCACCTCTTCCATCTGGGCGCAGTGAATTTCCTCGTGGTTCACCATCCCCCAGACGCGCTCCTGGAGCGTTAACCGCCATTCGCGCTGATTGTGCGGCACAGAAACGAGCGCAACGAGCTGCCACCCTTCTGGCGCGATGCTTTCAAGCAGGGCAAGCAGGTCCGTGCGCTGCTTCCCGAAGGCCGCCAACGACTCAGCGAAGGGCAGTTGGTCGTAGCGGGCCTTCTTCATCCGCGCGCGTGGCGAGACGTGCCGCCAGCGCGGATCGTCTTCATTCATGATCCGGGTGATGTGGTCGCCATACACGTCGGCCGTGGCGCGAATATGCCAGAGGATTTCGTTCGGCGACCAACCCCCCGGCACGGGCGAGAGCCTGAGTTGAGCGACCGAGAGGCGCCGCGCAACTGCGTCGACGCGCGCCGTCGTGTCAGCGAGGGAGCGAACGAGAGTCGCCGGTTCGGCGGTGCGATCCATCACGGTGGGAGATGATACCCACGGCCCGGGAGGGACGGCTAGCGCTTAGGCGCTTGGGGCCAGGTTCGCGGCGTAGGCTTTGCGGGCTTCGACGGCGAGGGCGTCGACGCGGTTGTGGAGCTCGTTATCGGTGTGGCCGCGGACCCAGACCCAGGTGACGCGGTGGGTCGCTTCGAGCTCGAGGATGATGCGCCAGAGGTCCTCGTTGAGGACGGGGGTCCGCTCGCGGGTGCGCCAGCCGTTGCTCTGCCATTTCCGCAGCCAGCCGTTCGTGAAGGCGTTCTTCACGTAGGTGGAGTCAGTGTGGATGACGACGTCGCAGGGGCGCTTAAGTGCCTGGAGCGCGCGGATGGCGGCGGTCAGCTCCATGCGATTGTTCGTGGTCGCGGGCTCGGCGCCGCTGAGCTCACGGGTGTGGCCGGGATGGTCCAGGGCGACGAGCAGCGCCGCCCACCCGCCGATGCCCGGGTTGGGCGAGCAGGCGCCGTCGCAGTAGACATGGACGAGAGAGAGCGGGTCCACCGGGCGAAGTCTAGTGGTTGGGTGTTCCCGAGTCCCGACTCCCGGGCCCTGAACACGACCGCATGGGTGGGAGGGCATACGATGCGCGGATGGCGGAAGCGCCCGCCGAGGGAGCCACGATCACGCCGCCCTCCCGCATGGGCGGGCTGGCCATCGCCGCGGCAATCGTCGCGTTCGGGTTCGTGGGCTCCCGGCTCCTCGGCATCGTCCGTTCGATCGTGATCGCCGACCAGTTCGGTACGAGCGCGGACTACGAGGCGTACGTCGTCGCCTTCCGCTTGCCCGATCTCATCTTCCAGGTGCTCGCCGGCGCGACGCTCGGGAGCGCGTTCATCCCCGTGTTCGCGCGCATTTACCGGCGGGAGAGTGTGGACGAGGCGTGGGCGCTGGCGAGCAAGGTCATCGTGCTGGTGACGGCGGCGACGGCGGTCCTCTGTGTGGTTGCGTTCATCCTCGCGCCGTGGCTCGTGCCCCTGACGGCGCCTGGCATCGAGAACGAGGGCAAGGCCGTCTTCCTCACGCGCGTGATGCTGCTCTCGCCGCTGCTGTTCGCCGTGAGCGGGATGCTCACGGGCATCCTCAACGCCCGTCAGCAGTTCCTGCTCCCAGCACTGGCGCCGATGCTCTACAACCTCGCGATCATCTTCGGTGCGCTCGTGCTGGCGGAGCGATGGGGCATCAACGGGCTGGCGATCGGCGTGGTTGCGGGGGCGGCGCTGCACCTGGCGGTGCAGGTGCCCGGCGTCGTGCGCGAGCGGATGAAGTTCCGGCCCACGTTCGACTGGGCGGACGCGCGCGTGCGGGAGGTCGGCCGGCTGATGGGGCCGCGCGTCATCGGACTGGCGGCGGCGCAGCTTAATTTCGTCATCACGATCTACTTCGCCTCGAAGCTGGGGAGCACCTACGTGGGCGGGCTGAGCTATGCGTGGACGCTGGCGACGCTGCCGCTGGCGCTCTTCGGCATGGCGCTGAGCACGGCCGCGTTCCCGCGTCTCGCCGACAACGTCGCGGACGGCGACCTGGAGACTGTGCGAGTCACGATCGCGCGCGTGTTTCGGGCGATCATGTTCCTGACCATCCCCGCTTCGCTGGGTCTGGCGATCCTCGCCGAGCCCGTCACAGCGATGCTGCTTCAGCGCGGGGAGTTCACGGCCTTCGACACGGAAGTGACCGCGGGAGCATTGATGTTCTACTCGCTGGGCATCATCCCGCAGGCCGGGATCGAGATTCACAGTCGAGCGTTCTACGCCGTGGGCGATACCCGCACGCCGGTGATATTCGCGGTGCTGGCGATGTTCGTGAACCTCGTGATCGCAGCGATGGTGTGGGATGTGTGGGAGGCGGACGGGCTCGCCCTCGCGGTCTCGACGGCGGCCTGGATCGAGTGGGTGCTGTTGTACATATTCTACGTGCGACGCCTGGACGCGGCGCCGCTGGCCGGCCTCGCGGCCATCAGCCGGTTCGCGTTCTGCGGGGCGACGATGGCTCTGTTCCTGGCACTGGCGTTTGCCGCGTTCGATCCTGAGGGCGTGGTGGACCAGGGGGCGATCGCAATCTGTGGGGCGCTGGCGGGCGCGGCCGTGTACGCAGGCATGGCCCGCTGGCTGAAGGTGAACGAGCTGGAGGAGGCGACCCAGCAGCTTCGCCGCGGCTGGCGGCGCGGCGACGTGGAGACGGACCCGGAACGCCAGGACGCCACCGCCATCAGCGAGAGCGAGCAGGGAACGTTGAACATCTGACCCGGCGGGGCCATACTCGCACAGATGTTCGGATCGGTTGTCCCCGGTGGCTGACTCGACGGTGCTGCGCAACCGGCTGCGGGCCGCGCTGAACCAGCCGCTGCGGGATGGGCCCGCGCCGCGCATCGAGAGCGTGACCGAGCTGGTTGACCTGTCGGTGCTGGGCGGGCACTGGTTCCAGTCGCCGAACGGGCCGGGCTACGTGGTCGAGAGCGTCTACGAAGTGGGGCACGAGCACGGCCGCATCCCGCTGCACCGCGCGCTGGACGTGGACACCCGACGGCTCGCGGGTCAGATCAAGGATGAACGGCTGGGGGAGTGCGCCCCCTGCGACTTCCTCTATGTCGATACGGAGACGACGGGGCTCGGCGGCGCCGGCTCGCTCGTGTTCCTTGCCGGAGTGGCTCGCTTCGACGGCTCGCTGCTGCGACTGCGGCAGTACCTGCTGCCCTCGCCGGCATACGAAGGCGGCCTGCTGGGCGGCCTGGCAGAGGAGCTGGCGACGGCGGCGGCGCTCGTGAGCTACAACGGCAAATCGTTCGACGTGCCCCTGCTGGAGTCGCGCTACGTCCTCGCCCGGCAGGAGGCGGGATGGCGCGGGCTGCCCCACCTGGACCTCCTCCACCCGAACCGGCGGCTGTTCCGGGGCGAGTTCGATTCGCACCGGCTCGTGCGCATGGAAGTGGAGCTGCTCGGGTTCGAGCGCGACGACGACTGCCCCTCGGCGGAAGTGCCGGCGATGTGCTTCCGCTTCCAGCGGACCAGCGACCCGACGCACATCCTGCCCGTATTGCGACATAACGCCTGGGACATCCTCTCGCTGGTGGCGCTGGCGGCACACCTCGCGGCCGTGTGCGACGGGCTCGAGCAACCGCTGCAGGCGGCGCGCGCGGCGGAGTACACCGGCGACATGGCGTCGGCCGTGACCCACTACGAACGGGCGCTGGACGGTGAGCTGGCGCGTGCGCTGCGGTTGGAGGCGATGGAGCGGCTGGCGCGTTGCCTGCGCAAGGCCGAGCGGTACGAAGAGTCGGCGCGCTGGTGGCGGGCGCTGGTGGCGGAGCCGCGGCAGCGGCGGCTCACGCCCTACGTCGAGCTGGCAAAGATCGCCGAGCACAAGCTCCGCGACCGGGCGGAGGCGCTTGCGGCCGTGCAGGAGGCGCGGGACCTGGTGCGCCGAGGACTGGTGATGCCGGGTGTGCCGGGGAGCGAGACGGGCGTGGACGCGCTGGAGCGGCGTTGGGCGCGGCTCCTCACCCCCCAGAGCCCGATTCGGAAGAATCGGGTTCCTCTCCCCGCTTCGCGCGGAGAGGGGGAGTGAAGGGGCGCGGACCCTCGCTGACGCTTCGGGCTTCATTTACTGGCGTGACC
The DNA here is from genome assembly GCA_040877955.1 of Dehalococcoidia bacterium. Taxonomy (GTDB): domain Bacteria; phylum Chloroflexota; class Dehalococcoidia; order Tepidiformales; family Tepidiformaceae; genus JBBDMZ01. Next base: position 13,729 of record JBBDMZ010000029.1, read on the forward strand.
GATTTGTGACATTTGGTTGGTGCCGATTCCATCGTGATGTAACAGTTCCCGGCTACCGTCGAAGGCGTATCCGCGATCCCAGTGAGGTGCGAAGATGACCTACCCGGTACTGAACTCAGGCGGCTTCGATATGGCAGCCAACGAGTCGGCACAAGAGATGCGCAGCGGGTCCGCGGGCGCCATGCAGGACCCCGGCGGGCTGTTCCGGCGGTTCGTCCGGGCGCCCTTTCGCAGGGAGCCGTGGCTGGCGGCGCTCTATCTGCTTGTGCAGTTCCCGATTGGCGTCGCGGCGTTCGTCTATGCGGTGACGATGGTCTCCGTAGGCGTCAGCACAATCGTGCTCGCGCTCGTCGGCCTCGTGCTGCTGGCGCTGTTCATGTACAGCCTGCAGCCGTACGGCGAGCTGCAGCGGCAGCTCTCGAACCGGCTGCTCGGGACACGCATTGCTCCCTTACCCTTCCGGGAGAGCGGGCCACTCTGGAGCTGGGCGCGGCTCAAGGCGCGGGTGACGAACCCGATGACCTGGCGGCTGGCTGTCTACATCTTCGTGCAGTTCGCGTTCGCAGTTGCCGGGTTTGTGGTTGTGACGGTGCTGCTCAGCCTGCCGCTCGGCTTCCTGGCGGCGCCGATTGTGGGCATCACAGGCGGGGACATCATGTTCGCCAATACGTGGGAGGAAGGGCTGTTGATCCTGCCGCTGGCCGTGCCCACGTTCTTCATCTCGATGGTGCTCCTGTGGGGCGCCGGGTGGGTCTCCGGGCTCATCAACCAGTTGTTCCTGGGCACGCAGTACGCGGGCATCTCCGAGGAGGGGCCGACCGTCGTGGAACGGGCGCGAGCGGCGGCGGGGGCGTGGAGCAACCCGGGCGCTCCGGTGGTCCTGGACCCGGGCACTGTCGTCGAAGCCACCAACGACGTGACGTCGACGCCGACGGTTGAGCAGGAGCCTGAGCCGGGACTCATGGTGGACGTGGCGATGCGCCGCGTGCGCGTGAACGGGCGGGCGGTCGAGCTGACGCCCAAGGAGTTCGACCTGCTCGCGCTCTTCGCGCAGAACCCGGGCCGCCCCTTCAGCCGGGACGACCTCCTGGACCGCATCTGGAAAAACGACTACGAGGTCACGGATCGGACGATCGACACGCACGTGCAACGGCTCCGCAAGAAGCTCGGCAAGCAGTCGGGCGTGATCCAGACGGTGTGGGGCGTGGGCTACCGCTTCGAGGATGCGCAGCGTGGAAGCGTCGCCGCCCCCGAAGATAAGGAACCGAACGGAACGCCGTCGGCTGGCGAGCCGCGGACACCTGGCGACGGCTGGTAGGTCGCGAACGAGGTAATTGACGCCATTCCGCATGGGCGTACCATCCGCCGCACGGGAGGACAGAGATGGCACGGATGAAATTGGTAGCGGCGATCGACGCGGAAGAGGGTCACCTGCAGCAAGGGCTGGCGACGTTCATCGCGGGCGCCGGGGCGATCGCGCTCGGGATCGGGGCGGCGAACGACACCGGCTGGCTGGCGGTCACGGGCGGCATCGTCGCCGGTGTCGGCATCATCGCGGCCGGCGTGCTGCACCACCGGACGGTGGACTACGAACTGTTTCGGCGGACGGACAAGGGCGCGTAGCGCGGGGTTCGACCGTGCGGTAGACTCCCGAGACTTACACCTGCCCCCACCATGGAGGTCATGCGCTCGTGCCTGTGTTTCCGTCTGTCGAATGGTTCAAGGAAGCCGCTGAGCGGCTCAACAAGTCCGATAGCTTCAAGCGCCTGGGGACATGCGACGCCGACGTCGGCGTGCAGGTGGACGACAAGTACTTCGAGATCGACTTCGAGGCGTTCGAGGTGAAGGACGTGCGGGCGATCGACGCGAAGCGGGCGGAGGAGCTGGATTTCGTGCTCGTGCAGCCCTACGCGGAGTGGAAGGCGATGCTCCAGGACATCAAGGAGAACGGGCGCGCCACGCACGACTACACGCTGAACTCGCTGGACCTGAAGAGCGAGAAAGAGCTGGCAATCGGCAAGGACTACCACCGCCGGGACGCCTTCTACCGCTTCAACCAGACGTTCCAGGAATACTTCGACTTGACGTCGAAGATGGAGACGACCTTCGCGAGTTAGTGCTGAGCTTTCGCCCGTCTCACAGCACCGACTGGACGTCGAGCACGAGGGCGTAGCCCCCGACCGCAATTACTGTGCCGAACACGCAGGTCGCGAGGATTTGCATGCCCCTGTGGCTCGGAAGGGACCGCACCGCCGGGCTTCGGCTGGCCCACGTCCACGCGGCTGCGACAACGGCAACGATGATCACAATCGGAAAGAATACGACCATCGGGAGGGCGGCAAGCGATACTACGGCCATCCTTCGCCTGCGTTCCCACCACCACGTCTCGAACCAGCGCGCGAGCCAGGCCATGGCAAGCACGCCGACTGCCGGGAGCGCGACGAACAGCGCAACCGCGAGCCAGGCTGGTTCGAGCAGTTCGAAGTCGACCCCGCCGTCATGGACGATGAGACTTCCACCGACGACCGCGCCGACCAAGCCCCACGCCCATGTCACCCATTGCCACGGCATGAACGCGCGTGCCAGCACGATGAACAGGCCCACGACTCCGCCGAATAACATGGTCGCGATGAGCAAACTGAACGTGCCGGCGAGCGTGAACTGACCGATCTCGAATCCATCGTCGGACTCGACGCCGTTCACGGCGTCCGAAGAAGTGAGGCGCAGGAGGAGCATCGCGAGGCGTCCGCCGACCCCTCCAACGGTAAGCCCGGCGAGCCCGCCGGCCGCCGCCCCGAGGATCGCCCACTGCGCGAAGTGGAAGAACTCCGCTCGAGCACCACGGGGGCCTGCCCCTGCGTCCGTGCCCTGGTATTCGAGATCGCGCACCATGGTCGCCATAGGTCACCTCCGCAACGCGCGCGTGGCGCCGGCTGTGTGGGGCCGAAGGCCCGGAAGCCATCACGTCATACACGCGAGGCTTCCAGGCCCTTCGATCAGGGACTATCGCCGGCGGAGCGCGAAGGCCGCGGCTCCCGCGCAGAGCACAGCGGCTGCCCCCACCACGAGTCCGATCGACCGGGACTGCCTGTCGTCCAACGCGGACCCGCTTCCCGTGGCCGGTGGCTTCGGCGCCGGGGCTGTCACCGTTGCGACCGGCGCTGCGACGGGTTGGGCGGCGGCAATCACGGCGCAGGCGATACGGCCACCAGAGTTGCCTGTCGGGTCGGTCACCTGGTCGTCAGCGGCGGCGTGGATGATGAGCGCAGACCCGTCTGCGTCGCCGACGAAATTGGGGCCGGCGGTCAGCGAGATGCGGTTGGTGGTCACCATCACAGTGCCCGTGCCGGTGAACGACTCGCCGATCTGGGTGAGGTCGCCCTCGTGCGGCCCCTCCGGGTTGCTCAGTCCGTGCTTGTGGCCGCTGGGGTTGAAGTGCCCGCCGGCCGAGGCGAAAGCGGGGCCTTCGCAACGCCCGACGGCGTGAACGTGCATCCCGTGGGCGCCCGCCGGAAGCCCGGCACCGTCGACGCGCACGAGTACCACGCCGCTGGCGTCCTGGTGGAGTTGCACCGTGCCGATGGCGGTCCCGGTAGTGTCGACGAGCGTGCCCGTGACGCTCTTGACGGCGGTGCCTCCGTAGGTGGGGTCCTCCGCGAAGACCTGGGCGCTGAGGGCGCCGAAGGCGACCATGGAAATGGCCCCGATGGCGATGATGCGACGAAGCATGACAGTGTTCCTACCTTCTGATCGTGTTGGCGGAAGCGTTGTGCGGCCCGACTCAACGTCCCAACGGAACCATGCACTCTTGAGGGGGACGGGAGATGGGCCTGCGGGCCTATATCGCACTGAGGAATTAGGCCCATGTACTCCCGGGCAGTTGCTGCCATACTCAGCCCGCCAAACGGCTATGGGCCGGACGGGTTTGCACCGATGCGCGCATTGACCGAACACAAGTGGCTGGTGGCTTCACTCGGCCTGGGGCTCCCGGGAGTCGCTGTCCTGGGTGTGCTCGCGGGCGCCGGGGTTCTTGGGGGCCTGGCATTCCTGGTAATCGTCATCGGGCTGACGGTGGGATTCTTCAAGCTCACGTCAGGGCCTGTCTCGCGGGGGCTTTCCCGGACGCGGATGAGCATCGGCTGGAAGGTTGGCCTGATCCTGTCCTCGATCATCGCGCTGGTGGTGTTCGTTGCGGTGGTGAACCTCGAGGCGATGAACTACATGCACACTGAGGTTCACGAGATCCAGGAACTGGGAAGCACGGAGCCACTGCGGGTGCGTGGAGCTGTGGACGAGCTGGAGCGAACGTCACATGGCGCCCTGTTCGACCTTGCCCCCTTCGTGGCGCTGCTCGGGGGGATGCTCGCGGTTGGTCTGGGCATCGGCATGGCACGGTCCGTACTGAGCGCAATCCGGAGCATGGAGCAGGGAATGGACCGGATCGCCGCCGGGGACTTTTCTCAGCCGATCAAGCTGGAGAACCGCGACGAGCTTGGGGCGCTCGCGAACCGCATCAACCAGACCGCAACGGAGCTCGCCACCGCACACGAGGCGACCGTGGTGGCGGAGCGCGCGCAGGCGCTGCAAGAACGGATCACGCAGGTCTCGCTCGCGCAGGAAGAGGAACGCCGCCGGATCTCCCGCGAGTTGCACGATGACCTCGGGCCTTCCCTGGCTGCCATCGTCAACCGGCTGCGGGTGATTGAGCCCAGGGTCGGCACTGAGCCAGACCGCGTGCGGGAAGAGCTCGGGGACGTTGCGCACCGGCTCACTGACCATATCCAGAACATTAGAGAGCTGATCTATGACCTCCGACCGGTCACGCTCGACCAATTGGGGCTGGTGGGTTCGCTCCGGCAGTACGTGGAACGGTTCGGTCAGGAGCACGCTATACGGGCGTCTTTCACCAGCGCGGGCGAGTTCAACCTCAATCCGTTGGTAGAGGTGACGGTGTTGCGGGTCGCGCAGGAATGCCTCAGCAATGTGCAGCGGCACGCGTGCGCCGCCAACGTGGAGGTCGCGCTGGCAGCCGTCGACGGGGAGGTCCAGGTCCACATAGCCGACGACGGGCGGGGATTCGACGCGTCCCTGGCACCAGCCGGAGGGCAGGTCAAGGGCGTGGGACTGATCGGCATGCGGGAGCGAGCGGAGCTGGTGGACGGCAGCGTGGTGATCGATAGCCAACCAGGGGCTGGGTGCCGGGTCACCGTTCGCATTCCGCTAAAGGAGGCGCCGGTTGGAACGCATTCGCACGCTGCTCGCTGACGACCACACGCTCTTCCGAAAGGGCATCCGCACGATTTTGGAGCAGATGGAGCACGTGGAGGTGCTGGGCGAGGCTTCCACGGGAGACGAGATCGTTGCGCTGGCGCGCGACCTCGTGCCGGACGTGATCCTGATGGACATCCAGATGCCGCTGATGAACGGGATCGAGGCTACGCGGCAGATCCTCAAGGACAACCCTCACATCGGCGTCGTCCTCGTGACCATGTTCGACGATGCAGAATCGGTGTTCTCAGGGATGCGCGCCGGCGCGAGGGGGTACGTCCTCAAGGAGGCCGAGCCGCAGGAGCTGCGGCGGGCAATCGAGGCGGCCCACGTGGGAGAAGTCCTCCTTTGTCCGATCATTGCTAAGAAGGTGCTGGTGCACTTCGGCGACGCACCGCGGCGCGACCAGCCGCCTTCGCTCTATGAGGACCTGACCGACCGGGAGCTGGAAGTGCTGCAGTTGGCAGCCGAGGGCCGCAGCAACAAGGAGATCGCCGCTGCCCTGGTGATCACGGAGAAGACGGTGAAGAACCACATCGCCAACATCTTCTCCAAGCTGCAAGTCAACGACCGGACGCAAGCGATCCTGTACGCATTGCGGACGGGTCTCGCCAGCCTGTCGCCCGGGGTCTCCCGCGAGATGCCGCGGCGTTAACCCACGCTGTGCACACTAGCACCCTGGACATGACGTCGAAGATGGACCACGTTCGCGAGTTAGACGGCTAGGTGCGGGGACTACGTCGCAGTGGCTGACTGCCACTGGCGTGCACGTTCGATGAGAGCCGCTTCGTAGCGGGGCCAGTTGTGCAGCGTCTCGGGGTCGAAGTCGGCCCCATTCGGCCAGACGACGGTGTGGGCTTCCGGGTCGATGGTAACCTGGTCGAAAAGCGCCGGATCGCGAAGTGGGCCGTACAGCTCGCCAGCCAGCACCGGTTCGAGGTCGACTGTCCGAGTGAGACCGTCGTCGAAGGTCACGGTGAGGCGGTAGCCGTCCAGAGCGATGACGCTGGTCGCCCGGTAGAGTTCGTGCATGGCCACGAGTTTACTCGTACGTCTGCACGCCGGGCGACGATCCCGCCCTCACCCCCGGCCCCTCTCCCGCTGCGGCGGGCGAGGGGTGACGTTACACCCCGTGGTTGCCGGGCTGGCCGTGGGCGGTGCGGAGGTCGGTTTTGAGGACCTTGCCCATGGGGTTGCGCGGGAGCTCGGAGACGACGGCGTAGTACTGGGGCGCCTTGAACGACGCGAGGCGGCTCTTGGTGTATTCGACCAGCTCGTCAGGGGTGACCTTCGCTCCGGGCTTGAGGACGATGACGGCCTTCACGACCTCGCCCCAGTCGTTATCGGGCACGCCGATGACGGCGGCTTCTTCGATCGCGGGGTGGTCTTCGAGGGCGTTCTCGATCTCGCCGGGGGAGATGTTCTCGCCGCCGCGGATGATGATGTCCTTCTTGCGGCCGGTGATGTACAGGTAGCCCCCCTCGTCCACTTTGCCGACGTCGCCGGTGTGGAGCCAGCCGTCGATGATTGCGGTGCTCGTGGCGTCTTCCTGCTTGTAGTAGCCCTTCATGACGCGGTCGGACCTGACGCAGATCTCGCCTTCCTCACCGGCGGGGAGGACGCGGTTGCGCTCGTCCATGATGCCGATCTCGACGTCTGGCATGGGCTGGCCGACGGAGCGGAGGCGCTGCTCCTTGACCGCGGTGTCGGCGCTGAGGTCGTGGTCTTCCGGGCCGAGGAAGGTGAGGGTGGCGGTGGACTCGGTCTGCCCGTAGGCGTTGATAAGGCCCACACCCTTCGGTGGGAAGACGTCGCAGGCGCGGCGCACGACGTCGTAGGGCATCGGCGCCGCGCCGTAGGTGATGCTCTTCAGAGACGCGATGTCGTAGTTGTCGAAGTCGGGCACTTCCATGATGCGCTTGAGCATCGTGGGAACGACGAAGGCGTGGGTGGCGCCCTCCTGGTGGACGGCTTTAAGCCAGTCCTCCGGGGTGAAGGCGGGGAGGATGACGAGCGTGCGGCCGCTCCAGATTGCGAGCATCATCGTGGTCGCGCCGGCGACGTGGAAGAAGGGCGCGGAGACGAGCACCTTCTCGTGGATCTCGGGGTCGGCGGGGTTCTGGTTGGTCACGTATGAGGTCATGTCCATGTACGTGAGCTGGACGCCCTTGGGGGCGGCCGTGGTGCCGCTCGTGAAGATGATGATGGTGGCGTCGTTGTCGTCGATCTCGACCCAGGGCTCGTCCTCTGAGGCGGCTGCGAGGAGCTGCTCGTAGTCCACGTAGCCGTCGCGCCCGCCCTCGTAGGCGATGTAGTGCTGAGTCTCCGTCAGGCCGGGGCGGATGCGCTCGACGATGTCCACGTAGCGGTCCGAGACGAAGATGGCCTTCGCCTGGCTGACGTTGAGCATGTAGGTCAGCTCGTCGTCCTTGGCGCGGTTGTTCAGCGGGACGAAGGTGATGCCGAGCATGGCGCAGGCATAGTAGGTGACGACGTATTCGGCGCTGTTCACTGACATCACGGCGACCTTGTTGCCGCGTTCCAGGCCCAACGCGGTGAGGGCGTTCGCCAGCTTGACGACGCGCGGGTACATCTCCATGTAGAGGATGCGCTTGTTACTCCCGCCGACCTCGACGAGGGCCTCGCGGTCGGCGCGGC
>JBBDMZ010000030.1:0-20804 GCA_040877955.1 Dehalococcoidia bacterium
GTGTGGCTCACAGTCGACCTTCTCGCCGCTTCGCTACGACGTATAGGGAGCGTGCCATGTCGCCCCACGGTTCGAGCGTTCGCCGCAGCAGCGAGCACGCTCGTCCACGACTTCGAACTGCTCGCGCACATCACCATCGCACGCTCGTTGACACTCGCGCTGGGATGCGCCGCGTAACGCCCGATGGCCGACGGCCCTAGAACCCGTTCGGGCAGTTGGGGGGGTATTCGGTGCGGAAGAGGTCGTCCGCGACCTTCAGGGCGCGTTCGTCGTGGGCGGCGATGAGGCCGTTGCGGGCGAGCGTAGTGGCCGAGCGGTGGCCGGACATTAGGGTCGCGAGGGAGTTGATCGGCATGCTCAGTTGGGGCGTGCGCGAGCTCCGCCGGATCTCCGTCGACTCGCCGCCCGTCTCCATCTCCCAAACGCCCTCGTTCCATCCGCACATGGTGTCGCCCTGGATTTCGAAGACCAGCGCGCCGCGCCCGCCGTAGGGACGCTGGGGGACCGCCTTCTCCACATCGACCACCCGCATCCAGATGCCGTCATTCACGCTGCGGTTGAGCATGCGTGGCTCCATCAGGAGGTCGCGGGCGGGGTCGTCCTCGCCGAAGGCGCCACGGATGTTGACGCGGCCGACGAGGTCATGGCGCCGGATGTACTCCCACAGCCCTCGGAACGCGTCCATGTCGAGGTAGACGAAGTCGCTGACGTTGAGCACCTGGCCCGGGCCGGGCTCGGGCGTGTCGTGGTTCTGGGTGTTGTAAACGATGTGGCCGCGCGCCTCACCGTCGCCATTGCGGTAGACGCCGATGTAGACGGGTTTGTCCTTCTTCGGCGGGCGCAAGGTGCCCACGTTCCAGAGGATGCTCGAGCGGTGGATGTGGAGGTTGCGCGGCGTCGCGTACTGGATGTAGAGCTGCTTGATGACCGGGTAGGCGTCCTCCTTCTCCATGAGCTCGACGCGTCCCGTGGGCTCCTGGGGGAAGGCGAAGCCAGCGAACCGGGGGTCGAAGCTGTAGCCCACGCTCGGGCTGGCCGCGCCGTACCCGAAGCGCTGGTAGATCGCGCCCATGCTCGCCCAGAGGATGGCGATCGACTGCCCTCGCTCCCGCATCTGCTGGTAGCCGAGGCCCATCACCTGCCGTAGGAGGCCCTGGCGGCGGTATTGCGGGAGCGTGCCGACGGCCGTCACCCCGCCCATGTGCACCGGCGCGCCGTTCAGCCGCACGGTGAAGGGGAACGTGCCCATGGTGGTGGCGATCTTACCGTCGACCCAGGCGCACGTGGTCCAGTCGGGCTGGGTGCCGCTCATCTCCGTCGAGAGAGCGTCTTTGTCGTCCTCGGCGAAGACGTAGCTGACGACCTTGCCGTAGAGGTCGACCTCTTCTTTGTCCTTGCAGGAGCGTACTTCGATGGTCACGGGTGTACCTCGCGGGTGGGAGTGGGTGGGGGAGCAAGTATATCGGAGTGTCGGCGTGTCGGAGTGTCGGAGTGTCGGTACCCCGTTACTCCGATACGCCGATACGCCGATACGCCGACACCTCGCTACGGCTGAAGGGGGGTGAGCGTGGCGTCCTCGGTCATGAAGATGGAGTAGGCAGCGCACGTGTCGAGGCTGCTGAACCCTTGTGTCCACGGCGGCAGCCCGGCGTGATGGCTCGCCCAGCGCTCGCCCGAGACTTCGTCGTTCAGCCAGCGGTACACCGAGGTGTACTTGCCCGCGATGCTGGAGAGCGCGTCCCGGACGTCGGCGGGTGCGCCGATGTAGACGAACTCATTCCATCCCGCTTTGAGGGCGACGGGAAGGGGAACGGTGAGAGAAAACCCGCCGTTCACGGACGCGGGTTGGAGAGCGTGCATCCAGTAAGCCTCGCCGGACTCGAGGTTGTTGAGGGTGCGGCCGGCGCCTCCGTTCGAGAACCAAGCCTCGTAGCCGAGGGTGCCGTCGATGAGCCGGTAGATTGCGCTCACCTTGCTGGTGGGGCCATTGTCCGGCGGATAGATGTTGCCGAGCGGGAGGCTGGCCTGGCCAAAGAACCCGACGAGATTCCAGCCCGTCCGCAAGGGCACGTCGCCGCACTGTGCGACGCCCGCGCCGACCCGGGAGCTGGGTGCGAACTCGCTGGTGTTGCCGTCGTCATCGATGGCGATGGCCGTGATCCACTGGCCGGGAGTGACCGGCGGCGAGTCGAGCTCGAATGCCCCGCCCGGCCCGGCGGTGAGCGTGCCACCGGGGATTGGTGTCGTCCCGAAGTCCTCGGTGCCCCCCGGGAAATGCTGCGCGGCGTAGATCTCGATCGTGCAGCCGCCGCAGGCAGTGCCCTGGATGCGCGACTGGACGGCACGCGTGATGACGGGATGGTTGAGGAGCATGTTCGGTCCGGTGTCGTCATCGCCGGCGTCGTTCGGCTCCAGGAGCCCGTTCCCGTTCAGGTCGATGGACATGCCGCCGATCGTCTCGAAGCGGTTGCCGGAGATGCGGTTGCCGGTCGATGAGCCCGCTTCGGTGTCAGGGCCGACCACGATGCCACTCCCCGTCACGGAGGTGATGAGGTTACCGGTGACGCGAGCGCCACCGGCGGCGGGCTCGATGCGGATGCCAGTGCCCACCGGCGCCCCGGCGGCGCCGCTCGGGGCCTTGCCGATTACGTTGCCCGCGATCGTCACATCGGTGGGCGCGGAGCCGTTCCCGGGACCGACCTGGATGGCTGTCTGGGCGTTGCCGACGATGTTGGCGCTGCTGGGACCACCGCCGGGGTCGCCCACGTCGATGCCGGAGCCGGCGACAAGGATGCCCGTTGCGACGGTCGCCGGGTTCGACCCGGCGCCGAACCCGACGATGTTTCCGAGCAGCCGGGTCTCGGTGCCGGAGGCGGCGATGCCCGTGCCACAGCCCCCGACGCGGACCTGGTCGGCGAGCGATTGCGCACCTGAGAGCGAGAGGCATGTGCCGCCGAAGCCGCGGAGCGCCAGGCTGCGAACGACGGCGCCCTCGCCCGTGAGCAGCAGGCCGTCCTCTCCGCCCTCGTTGAGCGCGCTGCCGTCGACCCGAACCTCCGCGCCTGTGCCATCGATTGTGACGTCCGCCTTCGCGACCGCCGGCAGCGGACCGGATTCGATCTCGATCGTGGGCGCGTCGCCGTCGTCCGGGAACACCGCCGGGTCAAACCTGATGATGTATGGCCCTTCACCCGCGTCCGCGTTCACGAGCTCGATCGCCTTGCGGAGCGTGCACTCCGTTTCGTGGGGGCACTTAGCGGCTTCGTCGTCGCCGGCATTGGTCACGACAACGTCGAGCGCGGCGCGAGCTTCACCCACCGCCCGCAGCAGCGCACAGCCAGCGACAAGAGCAGGGACTGCCAGGAGTAGCCAGCGATGCTTCACGAAGGGCAAGCTACCGTCCGGTCGCTGTCAGGGGCAAGCTCACAGCGCCTGAAAGACGCGGCGTCCGTCAAGGCGGACGATCCGGCCCATCCCCGGGTAGGGCCAGTGGCCCGCGATCCATGTGCGCCCATCCGCCGCTGCCTCGTCGAACAACCGGTCGCGCGTCCTCGCCGACTGAACAGGGTCGGTATCGAAGGCAGGTGACCAATCCGGGTGATCCAGTTGCACCTGGTGATGGCTCGCATCGCCTATGATGATCGCGCGTTCGCCGCCGGAATAGATGCCGATGGCGACATGGCCGGGCGTATGCCCTGGGCTGGGCACGAACGTAAGGTTCTCGTCGAAGGCGGACTCTCCGCTCAGGAAATCGATGCGGCCCGTGCTCGTCAACGGCTCGACGCACTCGACGAGGTGCGCGTTGCCCGGCTCGGCCATGCGCTCCGGGGTCATCCAGAAGTCCCATTCTGGCTGCTGGATTACAAAGCGGGCGTTCGGGAAGAAGATGTCTCGCGTCCCGTCGGGCCGGTCAATCGTGTTCCAGCCGACGTGGTCGATGTGGAGGTGGGTATTGAGGACGGCGTCGATGTCGCCCGGGTCAACGCCGGCTTCACGGAGGGATTCGTCGAGCTTGCCCTGGGGGAACCCCGGCCGCTGGCGGTTGCCCAGCCCGGAGTCAACGAGGAGCGTCTTGCCTGCGGAGCGCACGAGGAAGCAGGTGATCGACATCTCGAAGAGCCCGCGCTCATCCGCATCCTGCCCGTATTCCGCGAGGAACTGGTCCGCGAACTGCGGGACGAAATGGTGCGGATTCATGAGGATGTGCGTGTCGACGATGGGCACGATCTCGACGTTCCCGATGGTGACCGTCTGCAGAGCTGCTTGCATGGTTGAGCCTCCGATGTCGCGGGATTCTACGGCATTGGGCGAGAGGTGCGTCGAGTTGCTTGGTGAAACGCACCCTGTCGGAGGAAGTTGTACAATGCAACTGTCGCGGTGCGACTCTGGCACACTCACGCACCGCGGCAGAGGGAACCGATGAAGCGCACCAGCTTTGCCGACATGGATTGCTCCATCGCGCGCACGCTCGAAGTGATTGGCGAATGGTGGACCATGCTGATTCTGCGGGAGTCGTTCAACGGCGTGCGCCGGTTCGATGGCTTCCAGGAGCGGCTGGGCATCGCCCGGAACGTGCTCGCCGCGCGACTCCAACGCCTGGTGGATACGGGCATCCTCGAGCGGCGCCGCTACCAGGAGCGCCCCGAGCGGTTCGAGTACCGCCTCACGGACAAGGGCCGCGACCTTTACCCCGTATTGATGAGCTGCCTGCGCTGGGGCGACAAGTGGGCGGTGACAGAGGCAGGTCCGCCGGTGCTATTCACGCACAAGTGTGGCCATGCCCCGGGCATGATCCTCACCTGCCAGCATTGTGGCGATGAGATCAACCCGCGTGACGTCGAGGTCCGCCGGCGTGATGGTACGCCGGGCATTCGCGGCGGCCGCGTCGCGGCGAAGGGGTAGTAGCTCGGCAGGCCCTGGTCAGACGAGCGGCCAGGGGTGGCTTCGATGGGGCCCGGGCTGGGGGAACGTGCGGTCCTTGAGCAGGCGCGTCATCCGCTGACCCATGGCCGTGATCTCGCCAGTGGTCAGGAGCTCGCGGAGCCCCGCGGTCGCGGCAGTTTCCGCGACCAACGCGTCGCGCACACGCTCCACGTCGTCCAGGAACTCGTCCGGGATGGCCTCGCCGGCCCAGTCCCACATCACGCTGCGCAGCTTGTACTGCGGGTGGAAGCAGAGCCCGTGGTCGATGCCCCAGATCCGGCCGGAACCGTCGAGGAGGCAGTGGCCGCCCTTCCGGTCCGCGTTGTTCGAGACATAATCATAGACACACATACGCTTGAGTTGCGGGACGAGCTCCGGCACTTCTCGCTGCACGAAGAAGTGCGACTGCTGGTCATGCTTCACGTAGACCTGGAGCGAGCCCGGCCCCTCAGGGCCGTCCCGGACAACGGTCGGCGGCACGAATGGCCACTCGAGCAGCCGCGCGAGGCGGTAGGCCGCGACCTCACGCTTGTAGAGCTCGCCCTCGGGGAAATCCCACAGGGGGGTCTCGCCGCGCAGCGGCTTGTACACGGCTGCGAACTGCACGCCGCCCGGCGCGCACATCTGCGCGAGGAACACGTAGTTGGACGAGTACCAGAGCGACCGGCAGTCCTCGAACTCTGCCTCCTCGAGGAGCCGTTCCGCGTCGTCGAAGTCCATGCCGCCGTCGGTCACAGGACGAGGGTATCAGACGGGAACACATAGCCGGGCTTCGGTCCATACCATTCGACGTGATGCCTCAGGGGCTCCCACCACAGCACCAGCACACCTTTGTCTCGGGCGTGCTCAACGAGATCAGCTTTGACGTTCGACGCCATCAGGACCGGAACAGCGTCGTAGCCAATGGCCGCCATTGTCTGCGCAGCGAAGCGAATCCAATCGACGTGGGCAGGGTTGGGATCGAGCGTAATGTCCACCGACGCCAGCCGTCCGGGGAACCGGCGATCGTGGGACAGCACGAACGTGTCGACGTCGCGAAGGACGACGGCCAGTTGGTCGTCCAGCGTACCGATCCGGTCCAACGCATCGACCGTCCGCAGTTCCCACGGATTCCGCACACGGTGCGCTCGCCCGACCCACGGGAACATCAGTTGAGGCGCCTTTTGCTCCGCCCAGCCTTCGATGGTCCAGTCACTGGGGTCACCCGGCGGTCGCTCGATCAACATCCACGTATGATGCCATGTTGCGGGAGGACCACGCCCATGCTGCTCGAGAACGATGAACTGTGTAATGCGATCGGCGAGGCCCTGGTCGCTCGGGGCGAGAAGGTGGCCGTCTCCGAGACAACCGCGGGCGGGCTCATCAGCGCCCGGATGCTAAGCGTCCCCGGGGCGTCGCGCTGGTTCGATGGGGCGGTGGTCCCCTACTCCGGCGCGCACCGATGGGAGCAGCTCGGCGTGGACCGCGAGATCGCGCGTGAGCACGGGGCCGTGAGTGAGCCCTGGGTGCGCGCCACCGCCGAGGGCCTCGCCCGGGCGATGAACACCGCGTGGGCAGTCGCGGAGAGCGGCATCGCAGGCCCGCAGGGCAGCCGGCGGTCACCGAAGCCCGTAGGCTCCGTTGCGATCGCGGTGATAGGGCCGAACGGCGTGGTGAGCGAAGAGCGGGTGTTCCCCGGGTCGCGGACGCAGGTGATGGAGGCGATCACGGAGCGCTGCCTGCAGTTGCTGCTCGAGCGCATCGATTCGGCTCCGGCACCTGTGACTCAGTAGACATCGAAGAGGTTGAAGCGCGGGCCGTCCTTGCAGCAGAGCTTGACGCCGTGCTTGGTGAAGATGGCGCAACCGTAGCACATGCCCCATCCGCACGGCATGTTCTCCTCCATCAGGATCTCGGGGCGCTGACGGCGGCCGTTGTGCCGCAGCTTGTCCGCGAGGCTGCCGAACATGGGGTTGGGGCCGCAGGCGTAGATGCGGCTCGCCCACTCCTGGTACTTCCCCAGGTGCTCCGTGACGAGCCCCTTCGGCCCCGCCGAACCGTCCTCTGTCACCACTACGTACTCCACCTCCCGTGGCCAGGCGGACGGGGGGAGGAGATGGCGTTCGCTGCGCGCGCCCATCATGACCACGACATGGTGCCCCTTCGCGACGGCCCGCTCGGCCGTGTCGACCATGGGGGCGATGCCCACGCCGCCGCCGATGAGCAGCAGGTTGCCGGGCGGGTCGTCCGGGAACCGGAACCCGTGCCCGAGCGGCCCGTAGATGCGCACACCCTCGCCGGGCGTTCGCTGCGAGAGCCACCCGGTGCCCTTGCCCACTGTGTTGTAGAGCAGCGCGAAGCGGTCCCCGTCTATACGGTGGTAACTGAACGCGCGCGCGAACATGGGGTCGGTGCCCTCGGTGCTGCAGTGGACCATGACGAACTGGCCGGGCTCGGTACCGCGCGATAGCCCCGGCGCATGGAACCAGATGACCTTGCCGCCCTCATACGCGGGCTCGTTCGAGATGACTGTGGCCGTCTCGATGTTCACGCGCCCACGTACTCCCGCAGGGTCGCGACGTCGTAGCTCGCGCCGTTCGCGAGGGCGTCGATGGCGACACGCGCCGTGTCGATCGAGGTGAAGCAGGGGATGCGCTTCTCCGCGGCCGCGCGGCGGATGTGGAACCCATCCCTCAGCGAGCCGGTGAACCGGCCCTCGGGGAGATTGATGACGCACTGCACCGTCCCGTCCTGGATGACGTCGACGACGTTGGGATGCTGCCCGGAGAGCACCTTCGTGACCATCGTCACGGGGAGGCCGAGCGCTTCGATCATGACCGCGGTGCCCTCGGTGGCGTACAGGGCATACCCCGCGCCCGCAAGCTTGTGGATGAGGGGCAGCGCGGCCGCCTTGGTCTTGTCGCTCACGCTGAGGAGGATGGCCGCGTTCGGGGGAAGGGCCAGGTCGCTGGACATCAGCGCCTTCATGAGCGCGCCCTCGAAGGTGCGGTCGATGCCCATCACCTCGCCCGTGCTCTTCATCTCCGGTCCCAGGAAGGTGTCGACGCCGACCAGCTTCGACATGGAGAAGACGGGCGCCTTGATCGCGACGAGGTCCCGCTCCGGCCAGAGGCCACTCCCGAATCCGGAGTCTGCGAGCTTCCGGCCGAGCATGGCGCCGACGGCGAGTTGTACCATGGGCACGCCCGTGACCTTGGAGAGGAACGGCACTGTCCGGCTCGCTCGCGGGTTCACCTCGAGCACGAACACGCGCGGCGCCTCGCCTTCGCTTCGCGGCAGCACGACGTACTGGATGTTCGTGAGGCCAATTGCGCCCATGCCCAGCACGATGCGCTCCGTGTAGTCGCGGATGACCTCCTTCTCGTCGAAGGCCAGGTTCCGCGGCGGATAGACGGCCATGGAGTCGCCGGAATGCACGCCGGCACGCTCGATATGCTCCATGATCCCTGGGATCAGGACGGTCTCGCCGTCGCAGATGGCATCGACCTCGACCTCGGCGCCCTCCAGGAACTTGTCGATGAGGATGGGCTTGCCCTGCGCGACCTCCGCGGCCTCCTTGACGAACCCCACGAGCTCGGTCGCGTTCTGGACGACCTCCATGGCGCGCCCGCCGAGCACGTAGGACGGCCGCACGAGCACCGGGTAGCCGATGGCCTGCGCGGTCTTCATGGCGTCTTCGATATTCAGGATGGCGGCGCCGGGCGGCTGCGGGATGCCCAGGTCCTGGAGGAAGCGCTCGAACAGCCGGCGGTCCTCAGCCGTGTCGATGGTCTCGGCGCTGGAGCCGATGATGGGCATGCCCGAGCGCCGCAGCGCCTCAGCCACGTTGATCGCGGTCTGCCCGCCGAACTGGACGATGGAGGCCGGTGGTTCGTCCGCTCCCTGGCTCTCGTTCTCGAGGATGTCGCGGATCGACTCCTCGTCCAGGGGCTCGAAGTAGAGGCGGTCACTGGTGTCGAAGTCGGTGGAGACGGTCTCCGGATTCGAGTTGACCATGATCGAGCGGAGGCCGGCCTCCTGTAGCGCCCAGGCTGCGTGCACGCTGGCGTAGTCGAACTCGATCCCCTGGCCGATGCGGATTGGCCCGCTGCCTACGACTACCGCCGCGGCGCCTGCCTCCGGCTCGGCTTCATTCTCGGACTCGTAGGTGCTGTAGAAGTAGGGCGTGGCCGCGTCGAACTCGGCGGCGCAGGTGTCGACCATCTTGTAGACGGGCAGGATGCCCAACTCATGACGGAGCGCGCGCACCTGCTCTGGCAGGCGGTCCGCGAGCTGGCCGACCATCTCGTCGCTGAAGCCGAGGCGCTTGGCGTCACGCAGGATCTCGGGGTGCAGCTCTTCCGCCAGGAGGCGTCGCTCCATCGCCACGATGTTCTGGAGCCGCTCCAAGAACCACGGGTCGACGCCCGTTTGGCGCGCCAGGTCCATGGTGCTGGCGCCCCGCCGAAGGGCAGCCATGAGCGCCCAGAGTCGCTCGTCCGTGGCATGTAGCGGGAATTCGCCGCCGAGGCGCCACTCCGGCCGCTCCCACAGCAGGCTTCGGCCGCCCACCTCCAGGGAGCGAACGGCCTTGTTCAGCGCGGCCTCGAAGCTGCGGTCGATCGCCATGACCTCGCCCGTCGCCTTCATCTGCGTGCCGAGCTGACGGTCGCCGAGGGGGAACTTGTCGAAGGGCCAGCGGGGGATCTTCACCACGCAGTAGTCGAGCGCGGGCTCGAAGGCGGCCGTCGTGCGCTGCGTGACAGCGTTCGGGATCTCCGGGAGCGTCTTGCCGCAGGCTATCTTGGCGGCGACACGGGCGATCGGGTACCCCGTCGCCTTCGACGCCAGCGCCGAGGAGCGGGAGACGCGCGGGTTCACCTCGATCACGTAATAGGGCAGCGGGTCGTTGGGGTCGCCTCCCCACTCGCGCACATCCTTCCGCGGGGCCAGGGAGAACTGGACGTTGCAGCCGCCCTCGATGCCGAGCTCTTCGATGATGCGAAGGGCCGCGGAGCGCAGCATCTGGTAGTCCTTGTCGCTGAGCGTCTGCGAGGGCGCGACCACGATGGAGTCGCCGGTGTGGACGCCCATGGGGTCCAGGTTCTCCATGTTGCAGATAGTGATGCAGTTGCCCGCGCCGTCGCGCATCACCTCGTACTCGATTTCTTTCCAGCCCAGCAGGTTCCTCTCTACGAGCACCTGCGTGATCGGGCTGGCGGCGAGACCGCCCGTCGCGACCGTGCGCAGTTGCTCCATCGTGAACGCCATGCCCCCGCCCGTGCCGCCGAGTGTATAGGCCGGCCGGATGACGACCGGGAGGCCGATGCTCTCCGCGGCGGCCACGCACTCGTCGGGGGTGTGGCAGATCTCGCTCTCCAGGACGGGCTCGCCGAGCTTCACGAGCATATCGCGGAAGAGCTCGCGGTCCTCGGCGCGCTCGATGGCGCTGAGGGGCGTGCCGAGGAGCCGGATGCCATACTTCTCGATGATGCCCGCCTTCGCGAGCTGCACGGCCAGGTTCAGGCCGGTCTGGCCACCGAGCGTCGGGAGCAGCCCTTCCGGGCGTTCCCGGGCGATGATGCGCTCGAGTACCGCGACAGTGAGCGGCTCGATGTAGACGCTATCGGCGATCTCGAGGTCGGTCATAATCGTGGCGGGATTGGAGTTGACGAGGATGCTGCGGACGCCCTCTTCGCGCATCGCGCGGCAGGCTTGCGTGCCCGCGTAGTCGAACTCCGCCGCCTGCCCGATGACGATGGGCCCGGAACCGATGATGAGGACGCTCTCGGGCTTCACTCGCATCCTCCGATTCGCGGAAAGGTCGCCGGTCGCGTTCTGGCGGACCGGCCGGCGGGTTCGTGGTGCATCACGGTGTTACCTCGCCTGCCGCTGGGAGCCGCGGAACAACAGCCGCGAAATCGCACGCCGCAGGGGACGGATGGCGAGCAGGAGGAACAGCAACGGAAGGAACAGGAGCTGCTCGACGGTCTGCAGAAAGAGGAACGCTTCCACGGCGCCGACGATGACGCCGAGGATGATGGGGAAGGTGTAGTGGTCGGCCGTGGATCGTTCGTCGCGGAGGAGGCCGTAGCCGAGCGCGAACATGAACGCACCGGCGAGCAAAAGCGTGCCCGCGAAGAAGCGAGCGAGCACCTTTCCCGCGCTCCCCGAGACGACATCGTCGTTGAGGAAGGAGGCGATGAAGAAGATGACGGCCATTGTGAAGCAGCTGAACGCGCAGGCGAAAAGGACATCCGGCACCGTGGTGGCGGGCCGGGGAGGCCTGATCGGCGCGTTGTTCCGCCTCACGATGCGGCCCTGGGCTTCGGTCATAGGGGCAGCTCGAACGTCATGTTCGGATTGCGCAGGGGCACCATCGCCCCAATGGACGACAGGAAGCTGAGCGCGGGCTCGTTACCCTCGGGGAGCCGGCCGCGGATGCGGCGGTAGCCTCGCTCTCGCGCGAACTCGATGACCGCTTCGGCCACGTCGGTGGCGAGGCCCTTACGCCGGTGGTCCGGTAGCACGTAGACGCCCAGCAGCCCCGTCTCCGGCTCCATGGTGGTGATGTCGAGCGTACCGAAGGCGATGGGGATACTGCCGTCGTAGGCCACGATCACCGTGCCGTCGTCCCCGAGCCGCTGGATCCACTGGCGAATGCGGTCGGCATCGAAGTCCTTGGGGAGGCCCACGTTGGAGTCCCCCAGGCCGCGCACGATGGCAGCCACAGACTCCGCGTCGTCAACGGTCGCGCGTCGCATCTCAGTCACCCTTGTCATCGCACACCTCCGGCTACCCCGGCCATGAGATTGACGAAGCGATCGAAGATGGCCTCGTTGTCGAGCGGACCGGGGCAGGCCTCGGAATGATACTGGATGGTGAGGAGTGGCTCAGTTCGCATCGCCAGCCCCTCGACCGTCTGGTCGTTCAGGTTGATGTGGCTGACGAACGCCGACGAGGCCAGCCCGTCCGGGTCGACCGCGTAGCCATGGTTTTGGGCCGTGATGGTCACGCGGCCCGTCGTGACGTCGCGCACGGGGTGGTTGCCGCCGCGGTGGCCGAATGGGAGCTTGAAGATGCCCGCGCCAAGCGCTCGCGCGGCCACCTGGTGACCCAGGCAGATGCCGAGGATCGGCGCCTTTCCGATGAGCCGCCGCGTCTCTTCGACCATGCCGTCGAGGAGGCGGGGGTCGCCCGGCCCGGGGGAGAGCACGATCCCATCGGGACGCATCGCGAGCAAGTCGGCGCCGGGCGCATCCGCGGGGAAGACGCGGACGCTGCAGCCCCGGGAGGAGAGCTCGCGCATAATATTTCGCTTCACGCCCCCGTCCAGGAGCGCGACGCGGAAGCGGCCGCCCATGCCGGGCGCGTCCCAGTCATATGCCTCCGCGGTGGTCACGGTGGCCACCCAGTTCACGTCGTCGTAGTTGGCGAGCGCTTGCAGTCGCGCGAGCGCCTCGGGAGTGGACTCGTGCGTGGTGATGGTGCCGGGCATGACCCCGTGGCGGCGGATGCGGCGCGTGATCGCCCGTGTGTCCACGCCATCGATGCCCACGACCCGTCGCGCGCGGAGATAGTCCCGCAGCGTGCCCGTGGAGCGGATGTGGCTGGCGAAGACAGCCGCCTCGCGCACGATGAACCCGGCGGGCTGGATCTTGCGTGATTCCTCGACCCTGTCATCGATGCCGTAGTTGCCGATGAGCGGGTAGGTGAGCACGAGGAGCTGCCCGGCGTACGAGGGGTCAGTCAGCATCTCCTGGTAGCCGGTCATCGAGGTGTTGAACACCACCTCGCCATCGGCGTGGCCGGGAGCGCCGATGGCGTGCCCCTCGAAGACGCTCCCGTCCGCCAGCACGAGCCGCGCGGCCTCACACATGCGCGGCCTCCACGTTGTGCACGACCTCGCCGCCGATCACGACGCTGCGGACGCGTCCGCGCAGCTCGACGCCGCCGAGGGGCGAGTTCTTACCCTTCGAGGCGAACTTTGCGAGATCTACGGTCCAGCGCTCCGAGGGGTCGAAGGCGACGACGTCGCTGGACAGACCCGCAGTGAGCGCACCGGCGCCAGGTAGTCGCTCGGCGATGCGGAAGGCGGCGGCAGGCCCGGTGGTGAGCGCGCTGATGACGCGCTCCAACCGGAGCTCTCCCCGCTCGACCTGCGTCAGGAGCGTGCCGAGGGCGGTGTCGAAGCAACTGATGCCGAAGGCCGCCTGGTCGAACTCGCAGAGCTTGTCCTCGATGGCGTGAGGGGCGTGGTCGGTGGCGATGGCATCGACGAGGCCGCTGTTCACCGCCGCGATGAGCGCCCGGCGGTCGGCCTCGGTGCGGAGGGGCGGGTTGATCTTGGCGTTCGTGTCGTAGGCTGCCTCCCGCCCATTCCCGAAGACTGCGTCTTCGGTGAGAAAGAGGTGGCTGGGGGTGACCTCGCAGGTCACGGGCAGCCCGCGTGCCTTCGCGTCCGCGACCAGCTCGAGGCCGCGAGCGGTGGTGACGTGCGCGAGGTGGAGGCGCCCGCCGGAGGCCTCACAGAGGGCGATGTTCCGCGCGATGGCCGTGATCTCCGCCGCGGCAGGCTGCCCGGGCAGGCCCAGGCGCTCGCTCACGACTCCTTCGTTGACCACGCCGTCCGCGCTCAGCCCGGGGTCGTCGGAGTGCTCGCTGATGGGCAGGCCCAGGGCGCCCGTGAGGGCCAGCGCATTGCGCATCACCCGCCCGTCGGCCACGGGGCTGCCGTCGTCGCTGAACGCGACGCAGCCTGCGGCGGCCAGCTCAGCCAGGTCGGCGAGCTCGCGGCCCTCGCGCCGGCGGGTGACGCAGCCAATCGGCAGCACGCGTACGTGGGCGTCGCCGGCGATGCGCTTCAGGAGCGACTCGACGACCGGCCCGGAATCGGGCGCAGGGTTCGTGTTCGGCATGGCGCAGAGGGTTGTGAAGCCACTCTGGAGTGCGGCGCGCGTCTCTGTGGCGATGGTGCCCTTCTGCTCGAACCCGGGCTCGCGAAGGTGGGCGTGGAGGTCGATGAACCCGGGCGCCACGATGCACCCTCGGGCATCGATGACGCGCGCACCGCCGGCGTCGAGGTTCTCGCCGACCCCTGCCACGACGCCACCTCGCAGGAGCACGTCGGCGACGCGGTCGATGCCGTTGGCCGGGTCGATGACTCGGCCGCCGCGGATGAGGATGTGCCCGTTACTTCGTATCGGGTCCATCAGCCGCGCCTCGCCATCGCCATCAGGTAGAGGATGGCCATGCGCACGGAGACCCCGTTCGCGACCTGTTCCTCGATGACCGAAGAGAGCCCGTGGGCGATATCCGGCGCGATCTCGATACCCTCGTTCATGGGCCCGGGGTGCATCACGAGCGCGCCTTCCTTTGCGAGTGCGAGGCGTCGCGCGTTGAGCTGGTAGCCAGTGATGTACGCCCGGATGGAGGGTATGAGGCCCTTCTCCTGGCGTTCCTTCTGGATGCGGAGGGCCATGACCACGTCGGCGTCCACGAGCGCGGCGTCGAGGTCAGAAGTGACGTCGATGCGGCCGTGCTCGCGGCTCCCCGCGAGCGTGCGTGGCAGCAGCGTGGGCGGCCCGCAGAGTGTCACGTCCGCGCCGCTGGCCAGGAGGGTCCAGATGTTCGAGCGGGCGACGCGGCTGTGGAGCACGTCCCCGACGATGACCACCTTCTTCTCCTCGAGGCTGCCCAGGTGGCGGCGGATGGTGAAGAGGTCGAGCAGCGCCTGCGTGGGGTGGGCATGGGTGCCGTCGCCACCGTTGATGACGCTCGCACTGGTGTTGCGGGCGGCGAGATAGGGCGCCCCGGAGGACTGGTGGCGCATGACCACGATGTCGGCCCCGATCGCCTCCAACGTGCGCACCGTGTCGATGAGGGACTCGCCCTTCTCCACGGAGCTGCCGCTCGCCGTCAGGTTCACGACATCCGCGCCTAGCGCCTTGCCCGCGACCTCGAAGCTGGCGCGCGTGCGCGTGCTCTGCTCGTAGAAGAGCGTGACCATGGTGACGCCGCGGAGCGTGCCGAGGCGCGAGGATGGCCGGCTGCGCACCTCGCGCATGGCCTCGGCCGACTCCATCACGAGCTCGATCTCCTCTCGCGAGAGGACGTCGGTGTCGAGCAGGTCTTTCGCCCGCCAGGTGGCGCCCGTCTCGAGTGCGGGTGCCTGCTGTTCCTTGACTTCAAGCATGGGTCGCCTCCCTTTCGAGCAGGAACACGCCTTCCTCGCCGTCGACTTCCTCGAGCCGCACGCGGACTCTCTGGACGATGGCGGTGGGCAGGTTCTTGCCCACGAAGTCGGGGCGGATGGGTAGCTCGCGGTGGCCCCTGTCAACAAGCACGGCGAGCCGCACGCGCGCGGGCCGGCCGTAGTCGAGCAGTGCGTCCATGGCCGCGCGGATGCTGCGGCCGGTGAAGAGCACGTCGTCGACGAGCACGACAGTTGCCCCGTCGATGCTCGCGGGTATGTCGCTGGGCCGAATGCGCGGTGCGTTTTGCAGGCGCGTGAGGTCGTCTCGGTAGAGCCCAATATCGAGGCTCCCGACGGGCACCGGGCGGCCCTCGAAGGCCTCGATCGCCGCGCCCAGGCGCCGGGCGAGCGTGTGGCCGCGCGTGAGCAGGCCGACGAGCACGAGGCCGTCGATGCCATGGTTGTTCTCGATGATCTCGTGGGCGAGGCGGCGGACCGTGCGGGCGATCTCATCCTTGCCGAGAAGCGGTTCTGGACTCATGAAAAACGCCTCCCCCGGTCCCCAGGGCAGGCGCACACGCGTGTCGACAAGCCGGTCATTCCGGCTACCTCCTCCCTTGGCGGCCTCACAGGACCGTCTTAAAGGGCACCACCCATGCTACGGCACGCCCAGGCGTAGAACAATCGTGCGGCCTTAGGTTTCACGTTTCGCGGCGATTATCTCGAGCGACAGCGGTCAGCCTGCCGCCCAGGGGGGCTCTTCGCGCCCGGCTACCGCCTAGGGAGCGGCCTCCTATACTCGAAGATGGCCCCTGCCTCTGGGATTTGGTGGCGGGCCGGAGTGACCTCTTGCGCCCCTCACCTGCCAACCCCGATCGCGAAGGCGATGTGCGAGATCGCATCTTCCAGAGCGCACTGCGGCACTTTAGCCACAAGGGCTATGCCGCCACCTCGCTGCGCGAGGTCTCCGAGGACGCGGGCACCACGAAGCCCATGATCTACTACTACTTCGGCTCCAAAGAGGGGCTCTACGGCAACATCGTGCGCGACATCCTGGAGGAGATGGCAGACGCGATTCGCAGCTACCTCCCCGGGGAGGCGCCCCCTGAGCGCCAGATCATCGCTTATTGCGAGCGTTACCTCGACCACTTCCTGGCGAAGGAAGAGATCATCGCGCTGGTACTGCGCGAGGTCTTCGGACTCGGCGGCGTGCCCATGGCCCAGTTCTCGCAGGCGCTCGGGGAGCAGGTGCGCCAGCCGCTCGATGCGATCCTGCGCCGCGGCATGGACGTGGGCGTGCTCCGCGTCGATAGCGTCTCCATGAGCGCCACGGCCGTGACGGGCATCCTCAACATGTACATTCTCGCCCACGTGTTCGGCGGGGCAGACATCGACCGTGAAGGCGCCTTGCGCCAGGTCGGCTACTACATTCGCGGCCTGCAAGAGCGGCATTTGTAAGAATCCACCCTGAAGTCCGGCCGGATCCTGCCGTTTCTGTATATGGAGGATCTCCCGTGGCCGAAGCGAAGCTGGTCGATTACTACGCAATCCTCAATCTCCCCCCGCGCGCGGACCTGCAGGGCATCGAGAACGCGTACGCGCGCCTCTCCGACGAGCTTGCCCATCGCATGGACGTCGACGAGACGTCCGGCGCGGCCTTGCACCGTCTGAACGAGGCCTACAGCGTGCTCTCCCGGCCGGAGCTGCGGCGTGAGTATGACCGCGCCTATTTCGTGCGCGAGCGCGAGGTCGCGGAGAAGCGCCAGGTCGCACACGAACGCCGGCGCGAGGGCATGCGCCGCCTGCTCGTGTACTCGCTCGGGGGCCTTGTCGCCCTCCAGGTGCTCACGCTCGTGGTTGTTGGGCGTGGGGAAATCGCCGACATACTGCAGGCGGTTGTATCGCCGCTGCTCCCTGGCGATGCCCAGTAACCCTAGCTGGCTGCTGCCTCGCCCCCAAGCAACTGCGGTCCGAGCGCCTGCGCCTCAGCATAGGGTGCGATCGTGTCGAACATGCTCACGCGGCTGTCCAGCCGCTTCTGCAGGCCGCTCATCAGCCCGATCACCCGGAATATGAGGAGGATGTCCGGCGGAATGGCCGTCACGGGGTTCTCCTTGAGGATGCGCGCCATCCGCTCGTTCACCTCCGGCATCACGTCCTGGTCGACATAGGGGCGCTGCTCGGGACCGCCCGACTCGAAGAACGAACGGCCGAGCGCGACCAGTGACTCCGGGTCCTCCGATTTCGTCTTGAACCCGAGGGCACGGAAGGCGTCCACCATCTCTTGCTCGTCCTGGCGCATGACGGCCAGCGAAAGCTTCGCGTAGTTAAGCCGGAACCCGGGCGGGAGCTCCTTTGAGAGTCCGAAGTCGATGAACACGACCACGGGGCCGGGCAGCACAAGCAGGTTCCCCGGATGCGGGTCGGCGTGGAAGAAGCCGTGCACGAGGATCTGCTCGCAGTACGCCTCCGTCATGATCAGTGCGACTTCGTTGGGGTCGATCCCGGCTTCGAGGAGCCGAGGGATGTCCGAGATCTTGATGCCGTCGATGAACTCGGTGACCAGCACCCGGCGGGCGGTGTGCTCCCAATAGACCCGGGGCACGAGCACATCCGCCCGGTTCTTGAGGGCCGCACCCACGCGCTCCCCGCTGTGCCCCTCGAGCACGAAGTCGAGCTCGCGGGGGACGTAGCGGTTAACCTCCTCCATAAGGATGCGGAAGTCGAAGTCGCGTTCGATGCGGGCGAGCAGCTTCACGAGTATCGACAGGTTGCGCAGGTCGGTCTCGACGACCCGCTCGATGCCGCGGTATTGCACCTTCACGGCGACATCGTCCCCGGCCTTCGTGCGGGCGCGGTGCACCTGTGCGAGCGAGGCGGAGGCGATGGGCTCGCGCGCGAAGCCGTCGAAGATCTGGTCGGGGTGCGCCCCGAGCTCCTGTTCGATCTGCTTCACCACTTCTTCGAACGGGCGCGGCGGCACGTGATCCTGGAGGCGGCTGAGGACCGCGACGTACTCGGGTGGCGCGACATCCGCGCGGCTTGAGATGAACTGGCAGGTCTTGATCAGCAGCCCTTCCATGCGCGTGGCGAGCTTGTAGATGCGCTCGGCGTTGCGCTGGTGCTCGCGGGAGTAGCGCTGCTCCTTCTCCTCCGGCGTGAGCTTTTTGTTGCGGGCGATCCGCTTGTAGCGAAAGTACACGACGAGGAATGTCCACCCGACCATGAGGAAGCGGCGTACGCGGCGGTGGAGGGGGAGGGGGCGGGCGCCGGTAAGTGATCGTGCCATCCTTCACAAATTGTACCCGACCGCACGAGAAAGGGGCCGTCCTAGACGGCCCCTTCGGTGCATTGCGCGGAGCGAGTCACTCCTTGAGGACGATGTCGTTGACCTTCCAACTGCCGGCGACGTCCCGCCAGCGGGTGGCGATGATGCCCTCGCCCTCGGCGCTCTTCATGACGATGTCGACGACATGGTCGTCGCCTTCCTGGCCCACCACCTTGATCTCGTACCCGGTGTTCGGGGACTGAGGTCCGCGCGCCTGGGCCTGGGCTTGCATGGCCATGGCTTTGCCCATGCCCTCCGGCGTGAACGACATCATCAGGCCGGCGATGTTCTGGGCGATGAGGTCCTTGGCGAACTGATCCGCCGTGTCTTTCAACTCCGCCACTGGTAGCTCCTTCAGTTCCCTCGCGTCCGGAAAATGGCCGCGGGCCCGCTCATGGTAGAGCCGACCCGCGGGGTGTCAAGATCCTGAGCAGTCACTAACTAACGCGATCCACGGAGCCTCGGGTCGAGCACGTCCCGGAGGGCGTCGCCCAGCATGTTGAAGCTGTAGACCGTGAAGAATATGGCGAGGCCAGGGAAGATCGCGAGGTGCGGGTACCGCGAAAGCTCTTCTCGCGCCTCGTTTAGCATCAGCCCCCAGCTTGGCGTCGGCGGCTCCACCCCGTAACCCAGGAAGGCCAGCGCCGATTCGGTCAGGATCGCCCCACCCACCTGGATCGAGGCCCCCACCAGGATGATCGCGAACACGTTCGGCAGGATATGGGAGCGGATGATCCGCCCATCTCCCGCGCCCACAACGCGCGCCGCCTCGACGTACTGGTTTTGCTTTACCGTGATCGCCGAACCTCGAATGACGCGCGACGAGCCCAGGGCCACGAGGATGCCCAGGGTCACGGCGATGCGCATCACCGTCCCTTGTGCGGGTGAGAGGCCCATCCAGGAAGGCGGGAACTGGGTGAGCGTCGTGACGACGAGGATGATGAAGATGAGGCCCGGCAGTGAAATGCCGATGTCCACGAGGCGCTGGACGAGGATGTCGAACCAGCCACCGAAGTACCCTGAAACGATTCCCAGGAAGCTAGCAATGACGGCGCTGACTGCCACGACCAGGAAGCCGATCACAATAGACGTGCGCGCGCCGTAGATGATGCGGCTGTAGACATCGCGGCCGAACTGGTCGGTGCCCATCCAGTGCTCGGCCGATGGGCCCTGGAGACGTTCGAGGATCGGCGGTGGCGCGGGCGTCGGGCTATGCGTGGCAAACAGGCCCGGGAAGGCCGCGATAAAGAGCAGGAGCATCACTACGCACAGGCCGAAAAACCCGAGCGGCTTCGTTCGCGCGAACGTGAACAGGCTTCGGCGCCAACGGGTCAGACGCGGCGCCTCCGGCCGCACCGCGTAAACATCAAGAATGGCAGCGTCAGATGTCGCCATCAGGAGTACCTGATCCTTGGGTCGAGTACCGAATAGAGCAGGTCAACAAACAGGTTCGTGAAAATCACAACCACCGCCACGATGATATTGATGGCCTGGATGACCGGGTAATCCAGTTGGTTCACGGAGGCGATGTAGTACCGCCCCATGCCGGGGATCGAGTAGATGCTCTCGATGAGCACCGTCCCGCCCACAAGGATCGGGATCTGGAGTCCGATGACCGTGACCACGGGGATGAGTGCGTTGCGCATCGCGTGCCGCGTGATGATCACTCGCTCGCGCAGGCCCTTCGACCATGCCGTGCGGATGTAGTCCTGGCGGAGCACCTCCAGCATGGCGGAGCGCGTGAAGCGCATGACGCTGCCCGAGAGGCCGAACCCGAGGATGAGGCCCGGGAGCCACATGAACTGGAGATTCGTGATCGGGTCGTCGGTGAAGCTGGTATATGTCCGCGGCGGGACGCCCCAGGTGAAGTACCGGCCCGCCATCGTGATGAGCACAATCGCCAACCAGAACCCGGGGATGGCGAGCAAGCCAATGGCGAGGCTGCGGCCGATATAGTCGAAGATCGTGTCCTGGCGCACCGCCGAGAGGATCCCAATCGGGATGGCGATGAGCAGGCTGAAGAAGATGGCGATGATCCCGAGCTCGAAGGTGACGGGGAGGCGATTGCTCAGTTCGCTGGTGACCGTGCGGTCGCTGATGATCGAGCGGCCGAAGTCGAGCCGGACGACGTCACCCATCCAGGTGATGTACTGGCTCACGGGGTTCGCATCGAGGTTGTATTCCTCCTGCAGCGCCGCCTTGGCTTCGGGGTTCGCTCCGAAGTCCCCGAGGAGGAGGTCGGTCACGTCGCCCGGGACAGCCCGGACCATCATGAACACGACGAAAGTGACCCCGAGCATAGTCGGGATCATGAGGAGCAATCGACGGGCGATGTAACGCTGCATGTGCCGTTGGCCTCGGAGTCAGAATGCCGGGGGG
>JBBDMZ010000031.1:0-45265 GCA_040877955.1 Dehalococcoidia bacterium
CCCCTCTCCCGCCGTGGCGGGAGAGGGGCCGGGGGCGAGGGCGCGGATCGCCGGCGCCGAATACTCGCCCCCCTTCCGCCGAACAATCGCCCAGAAGGAACCCACCATGACCACCACCAACGACCTCGCCGTCACCCTCGACATCCAGGGCATGACCTGCGCCTCGTGCGTGCGGCGGGTTGAGCGCGCCCTCGGCAAGGTCGAGGGCGTCGAAACCGCCAGCGTGAACTTCGCCTCGGAGACAGCGCGCGTAACCCTCGGCCGCGACGTGCCCACCGAGAGCCTCATCTCCGCTGTCGAGAAGGCCGGCTATGCCGCCAAGGAGTCCGCCGGGGACCGCGACGAGGAGCGCGCGGCGCACGCGAAGCGCACGCTCATCACGCTCATCGCAGGCGCGGTCCTCGCCATCCCCACCATCGTGATCGCGATGGCGATGGACATCGCAGGCATGCACATCAACGACGACCCCCGGCTCACGGGCTACATCCTTCTCGCGCTTGCGACGCCGGTGCAGTTCGGGCTCGGCTGGCGCTACTACCGCGGCGCCTTCGCCAGCCTCCGCCACCTCAACCCCAACATGGACGTGCTCGTCGCCCTGGGCACAAGCGTCGCCTGGGCCTTCAGCGCCTGGGTCGTGCTCGCCGACCGCCACGAGAACATGTATTTCGACGTGAGCGCCGCCGTGCTCGTGTTCATCACCATGGGCAAGTACTTCGAAGAGACCTCGAAGGCGCAGGCCTCATCCGCCATCCGCTCGCTCCTCAAGCTTGGTTCGAAATCGGCGACCCTGGTCCGCGACGGCAACGAGATCGAAGTACCGGTCGAGTCCCTGGCTTCGGGCGACATGGTGGTCGTGCGGCCGGGCCAGCGCGTCCCCGTCGACGGGCTCATCCGCGAGGGGCGCGCCGCCATCGACGAGTCGATGCTCACGGGCGAGTCCATTCCCGTGGAGCGGCGCTCCGGCGATCATGTCATCGGCGGCACGATCAACCAGGACGGCCTCATCCGCGTCGAAGTGACCGCCACCGGCGCCGACACGACCCTCGCGCGCATGGCCCAGCTCGTGGAGGAAGCGCAGGGCTCGAAGGCGCCCATCCAGAAGCTGGTCGACCAGGTGGCGGCCGTCTTCGTACCCGTGGTCATCGCCATCGCCGCCGCCGTCTTCCTCGGCTGGGGGCTCTTCGGCGGCGACTGGATCGACGCGATGGTCTACACGGTCGCGGTGCTCGTGATCGCCTGCCCCTGCGCCCTGGGGCTCGCGACGCCGACAGCGATCATGGTGGGCACCGGCATGGGCGCCGAGCGGGGCATCCTTATTCGTAACGCCGAAGTGCTCGAGCGCGTCCGCAAGCTCGATGTCATCATCCTCGACAAGACGGGCACCCTCACGGAGGGTCGGCCGCAGGTCACCGAGGTCGTGCCCACGGGCAGCCTGGCCGAAGCGGATTTGCTGGCTATCGCCGCCTCGGCCGAGGCCGGCAGCGAGCATCCCCTCAGCCGGGCAGTCGTCGATGCTGCCCAGGAGCGCGGCCTGGCCCTCTCGGACGCGTCATGGTTCGAGTCGCTGACCGCGCGTGGGGTGGCAGCCACCGTCGGCGGCCAGGCCGTGCTCGCCGGCAACCGCAAGCTCATCGAAGAGTACGGCTGGCCCGTGAGCGAACGGGCCGTCACGGAGGCCGACCACCTCGAGTCCCGCGGCCGAACCGCCATCTTCATCGCCGTCGACGGCGAGGTACAGGGTGTGCTCGGCATCTTCGACGACGTGAAGCAGAACGCCTCGCGGGCCATCTCCGCCCTCCGCGACCTCGGCCTGCGGGTCATCATGATGACCGGCGACAACGAACGCGCCGCGGCGGCAGTGGCGGAACGCGTCGGCATCACCGAGTACGGCGCAGGCGTGCGCCCGGAGGACAAGCTCGAGCGGGTCCGCCAGCTCCAGGCCGACGGCCTCAGCGTGGCCATGGTGGGCGACGGCATCAACGACGCCCCCGCGCTCGCGCAAGCGGACATCGGCATCGCGATGAGCACGGGCACGGACGTTGCCATCGAAGCGGGTGACATCACGCTGCTCCACGGCGACGTCTCGAAGATCGCGGAGGCGATCGCGCTCGGGCGCTCCACGCTCAGCACCATCCGCCAGAACCTCGTGTGGGCGTTCGGCTACAACGTGGTCGCGATCCCGATTGCCGCCGCGGGGCTCCTGAACCCCATCGTCGCGGGCGCGGCGATGGCCCTGAGCTCGGTGAGCGTCATGGCGAACAGCCTGCGCCTTCGCACCAGGGGCCGGCGCATCGCTCGTGAGACGGGGAACCCATACGCGCCCGGCGCCAATCGCGGTGTGTTCGGCGCAGCCCGCGCGCCACTCCTGGCGATGGTTGCAGCGATTGTCGTGCTCGTGGTCCCGCTGGTCGTGTTCACGTCCATCGATAGGGGCTGGTTCGGCCTGGACGGCAACGATGCAGTGGCCGCCCCGGGCGAGGTCCACGTGGCACTCAGCAACTGGTCCATCGACCCCTCCGCCACGTCCGTCGCGGCGGGCGAAGTTACCTTCGTAGCCGTCCACGAAGAGGATCACGGTCACGGCGGCCACGAAGGTGGCGAAATCCACGACCTTGCCATCCTCAAGAAGGACGGTGACGGCAGCTACTCCCTCGTAGCGCGCACGGCCAACATCCCCGCGGGAGAGAGCGAACGCCTCACCGTGAGCCTGGAGCCGGGCGACTACGAGTTGCAGTGCGACATCGTGGAAGAGGTCGATGGCGAGGCCGTCAGCCACTACATGAAGGGCATGCACACGCCGTTCCGGGTGCAATAGTCATCTCACTGGCGGAGATGCGGGCGTCTTGTGTGAAGCAGGGCACAGTCGCACACCTGTCTGCTCGCAACCATGGAGATGGGTGACGCGGCTGCCGTAGTGGAGCAACCGCGCAACAGGGGACATCAGGTTGGGGGCATCCAGTTGACCACACAGACACACACCCTCCAGACGGTTGGAGGATTCTCATTCAGACTCGAACACAGTCCCGGTCTTGAGGGGCGGGCGAGCGAGATCGGCGAAATCCTCGCTGCCGGCCTGACCGTTCTCTCGAACACGCTCGGCTTCTCCCCGAGCCTCCGCGTCCTCATCCTTTCGCGCCAAGACTGGCCGCGCTTCACGAAGAACCCCGTCTACGGGATGCCGCACTGCACCGACGGCCAGACGCTGGTCATGGCCGCGGACCCGCCGGAGTTCTGGGAGGGCGCTCGCTCATGGGTGCTCAAGCCCGTCGACTCCTCGGAGATGCGCCGCCTCGAGGGCCTCTACGGCACGGTCGATGGCGAGCTCGATGTGCGCCCCTTTAACGACCTGACGGCCCTCCACGAGCTCGGGCACATCTTCCACCGCCAGGTGCCGTTCGACTTTCCTCAGCCCTGGCTGCGCGAGCTGTTCGCGAACCTCTGCCAGTACGTGGCCGTGGCGGTCGGCTTGCCGGAGCGTATGCCATACCTGCTGGCGCTGCCGCAGGCCGTCCACCGTCCCGCGGAGGACCTGATCTATCAGAGCCTCGAGGACCTGGACCGGCCCGTCGCCAGCCTCGGGCTTGGGAACTTCATCTGGTACCACTGGAACCTGCTCCTCGCTGCGCGGGCAATCTTCGAGCGCGAAGGCCCCGGCGTGCTGCGCCGCATCTTCGACGCCTCGCTCGTGTGCTGCGACCGCCCCGTGGCGGACGACGACCTGATCGGGTGGCTGGAGAAGAAGGCGGGCCCCGCAACCGCAGGCGTGATGCGCAGCTGGCCCAACGTCGCCTGAGCTATCCTCTGTCCGTGGCCATCGAGATTCTCACGATCGGCTTCACCCGGACGTCCGCCGAGCGTTTCTTCGCGCGCCTGAAGGAGGCGAGCGTGGTGCGAGTGCTCGACATCCGCCTCCATAACGACTCTCAGCTCGCCGCGTTCGCGAAGGCGGGCGACCTGCCGTACTTCTTGCGCGAGCTCATCGGCGCCACGTACGAGCACGATGTCCGGCTCGCACCGGACGAGTCGTTGCTCACGGCAGTGCGCAAGGAGAGGCTCCCCCTTGACCAGTTCCACGCTCGCTACCGTTCCTTGATGGACGAGCGGGACGTGCCGGGCATCCTCGACCGGGCGTCGTTTGAGCGGAAGCGCACGGCCCTCCTGTGCAGCGAGCCCACCGCCGACCGCTGCCACCGGGGCGCGCTCGCCGCCATTCTCGCGGAGGCGTGGGGCGCGGCGGTCACGCACCTGTGACCGCTCTCCCGGGCCACGCGGGGCTGGCCTGTTGAGCGCCGAAGCGTGAACCTCTGCTGACCCCGCTCGCAGGTAATTCGATGCCCGAACGACGTGTACTCATGGTCGCCCTCGACGGGCTTGACCGATCGCTCCTCGACAAGGCGTTTGCCGCCGGCCGGCTGCCCAACCTCAAGGCGTTCGTGGACACCAGCATGTCGTTGGCGGTCCAGTCGGACGGCGAGCGGCTGGAGGGCACTGTCTGGCCGACGTTCGCGACGGGCACTGGCCCGGGAACGCACGGGCACCACTGGTTCTTCCAGTGGATGCCGGAGGAAAGCGACTTCGTCCCTTCAACGGACCCGCGCATGGCGGTGCTGCCGTTCTGGAAGGAGGCAGTTGAAGCTGGCCGGCGGGTCACCGTGTTCGACCTGCCCTATGTCCTGCCGCTGGGCCACAGCAACGAGCGCGTCTACACCGGCTGGGGCCTGCAGGATGAGATGGACCAGTACGTCCACCCGCGCTCATTGAAGAGAGAAATCCGGAAGCGTCACGGCCGCAGCAAAGTGGAGAAGGACACGCTCCTCGTGCGCACGCCGGAGGACCGGTTGAAGCTCGCGCGGAAGTTGCGGGCAGGCGCCCGCCAGCGCAGCCGTGTGCTGCTCGACCTCGTGGAACGGCGGGACTGGGACGTGCTCATCCTGGGCTACGGCGAGTACCACCTCGGCGGCCACCACCTGAGCATGCCGATGCAGCTCTCACCGAAGGTCGACAACGAGGCCGCCATGATCGGAGTCCTCGACCCCTTCGACCGCGCCTGGCCCGACATCGTGAAGGCCGCGGGTGATGATTGCGACATCATGCTCTTCGCACTGCACGGGATGCGGCCGAAGGTCTCGTACCCGGAAGTGGTGCAGCAGGTCCTGGGGGAGATGCACGGCAAGCCACCGCCGGGGCCGCCGAGGGAGGATCTTCTCCGGAAGGCACGCAACCTCTTTCCTGAAGACCTCCACCGGGCCATCTGGTTGCGGTTGCCCGCGTCCTTCCGATTGCAGCGGATGATGCAGGCGTGGCGCGAGAGGTTCGACGCTGAGCACGATCGGATCTTCGTGCTCGAAGGCGACTGCGCCGTCGCCCTCCGGCTCAACATCGAGGGGCGGGAGAAGCACGGAGTGGTGCCGGCTGAGGACGCGCGGGCCGCCCTCGATGACCTCTGGGTGGAGCTCGGCCGGTACCTGACCGAGTCGGGCGAACCCCCGTTCGTCGAGATGATGGTGACCGCGGATGCCTACAGCGGCACGCGGGCGGCATTGCTGCCCGACGCAATGCTGCTCTACAACCCGAACGTCCTCCGCACCCGCGAGCTGACGCGCGACGACGGCCACGTCCTCCGCCTCACAGGTCCCGAGAGCCGGAACGGTATCCACACTGGGCAGGGCTTCTGTTTCTACCGCCCCGGATGCGACGCGCGGCCAAAGAGCGACACGGTCAACAACCTGGACTTCGCACCCACGGTGCTCGAACGGGTCGGCGTGACGCCAGCCGATCGCCTGGAGGGGAGGAGCTTCCTCTAGCCGCTAAGCCTCCGCCGCCCAGGCGGGGTTTGTGACCGTGAGCTTATCGTGAGTCACGCGGTGGAGGTGGGCGAGCAGCGCGGCGCGCTCCGAGCCACCGTCGCCAAAGCCGCCGCGGATGCGCTCCGCCAGGTCCGCGTTGCGTTGGTGTAGCCGTTCCGTGAGGTCAGCCATCGAAGCCGGCCGGGACTCCCCCCCAAGCAGCGTGTCGAGTCCCACCCATTCTTCTGCCAGGTGCCGTTCGCGGGTGGAGAGCTCCCGGCGCACCATCTCGACCACGTTCGCGGCCACGCGGGCGTGGAAGTTGATGCGGCCCGTGGCGTTCGGCATGACGTCGTTCGAGAGGAACGAGGCAACCGCCTCAAGCAGCTCGTCATAATTCGGGCGGTCTTGCATCAGGCTCCCTCCGCCTCGAGCAGGGTCACGAGCTCCATCTCCGTCTCCGCGGTGCGGCGGCCGATGCTCGCGTACTCCACGTTTTTCTGCGCGCCACCAAGGTAGTTGCCCGCCTGCGTGATCGTGATGACGCCCCACTTAAAGCTGCCAAACAGCTCCCAGAAGTGCGCGCGCTTTCGGTTCACCGCGCGGCCGCTCTCCTGCTCGTAGAGCTCCCAGAAGCGCTCGCGCTCGCAGATGCCCGCGACCGGCTGCTTCCCGCCGAACCGCCACGACCGCACCGTTAGCCAGCCGATGTCCTCCATGGGGTCGCCCCAGTGCGCGAGCTCCCAGTCGATGATGCCGCGCAGGCCGTCCTCACCGAACATGAAGTTTCCGAGGCGCAGATCGCCGTGCAGGAAGGTTTGCTCGTCCACTTGCGGCAGGTTCGCCCACATCCAACGCAGCGCCAGCTCGAAGACGGGGTGTGGGTCCGGTGAGGAGTTTCGGAAGTTCGCCTCATACCGTTCGAGCTCTGCCTGGGCGGGCGAGACCCCTGGCTTCGGCGTCGGGAGCCGCCCGAGCGCCGGGTAGTCCTCGAGCTTCACGGTGTGGATGCGGGCCATGCTCCGCGCGAGCTGTTGGGGCAGATCCTCCCGGGCCTTCGCGTACTGCTCCCCGCGGATGAGCCGCGACCCGATGGCCTCGCCGGGGACTCGACGCATGACGAAGAAGTTCACCGGGAACGTGCCGTTGCCGTCCCACATCGGTTCGGGCACAATCGCGCCCGCATCCCACGCGGCCTTGATGCTCGTGTATTCGAGCGCGCGGCCGGGCATCTCCGGCGCCCCCACCACGGGGTCGGCGCGGAGAATGCCCTCGAGGCGCTGGTGGCCGCCGGCCCCGTCCCACTCCGCGTCGAAGGTCCACGTCTCACGCGAGGCGCCACCCGACAGCCGCGCGGCGTTCTCGATGGTCACCTTCGACGCGCCCGTCTGGCCCGCGATGAACTCCGCGAGTCCTTGCTGGACTTCTTCGAGCTTCATCGGCTACTCGTTGTTGTCGAGGTACTCGCTGAGGCCGTAGCCCACACGCTCGCCGTCGAGCGTGTACTCGGTCATCCCTTCGCCGATGTGCGTGAACATGCCGGAGCGGCGATTCCGAAGCGGGATGAACCCGGTCACCTTTCCCTCGATCGTGTGCTCTTCGCCGTTGGCGAGCTTGATCTTCGCCTTCAGGCCCTTGTGGTAGTTCGTCTCGCCTTCGTACTCGGTGTCGATCTCGCACGACTCGATGCGGACGATCTCGTTCGGGCCTTTCTGCCACACGCCGCCCGCGCGCCCGCGCGAAACGTTGATGACCATCCCGAGGTCGTCGCCGTAGTTGCCGGTGATCCAGCGGTACGAGGGCGTCGACTGCCAGTAGCGCGGACCCCATGAGTGGTCGCGCAGGCCGTTGCCGTTGAGTTCGAGCACGGGCTCGCCGTCGACCTGGATGGTGCCGGTCACGCGCATGTGCTGCTCGTAGTGGGCGCGGGCGAACTGGTTGCCGTCGTTGGGGTCGCCGACGTGCCCGTAGATGGGGCCGACCCCCTCGTGCAGCAGGTCGAGCTTGAGGTGCTTGTGCGGGTTCTCCTTGAATGCCGAGCTCGGGTCGCGCATCTCGCGCGGTTCCTTCAGGAAGACCACATCGCCGTCGTAGGTGGTGCGGATCTTCTCGCCGGGGACGAGCACCTCCACCTTCGCGCCGCCGGCGTCCCAGCCGTCGTTGCTCGAGATCTGCGGGCGCTTGTAGTTGAAGAGGGCCGACCCGTCGGGCTGGTAGACGATGACGGTCATCTCCGCGTGGCCCTCGTTCGCGCGGTTCCCCATGCGGATGAAGCCGCCGAGGTTGCTCTCGCGATCGAAGAAGTTGAAGTAGACGCTCTCGTTGAAGTTCTCCTCGGGGCCGAGGGGATGGGTGTAGTCGTCTTCGGGCTTGACGTTGCCAAGAATGGTGACCATGCATCTGCTCCCGTAAGGCGGGCGGGCCGCCGGTTGTGGAGGCATCATAGCGTCGTCGCCGGAGCCTGCCACTCTCTATCGGACGCTCGGTGGACGAGCCGCCAGGTCAGTGGGGTGGAGGGTCCATGCGCCTGCCGGTCAAGCCCAAGGCCGGACCCAAAGACAGGACGTGGCACCCGCCGCGGCCGCAACCTAAGCTGCGTCAAAACAACGGGAGCACGCGGTGAAGGATTTCAACGGCAAGATCGCGGTAATCACAGGCGGCGGCACGGGCATGGGCCGGGAGCTAGCGCGCCAGCTGGTCGCCGAGGGCGCCAGCGTCGCCATGTGCGACGTGCTGGCTGACAACATGGCTGAGACGAGGAGCATTTGCGAAGCCGGCGGCCTGCCGCCAGGCGTACGCGTGACCACGCACATCGCGGACGTGGCGGATGAGCCGGCGATGATGCGCTTCGCGGCTGAGGTCGCGCGCGATCAGGAGACGGACAAGATCCATCTTCTCTTCAACAACGCCGGGATCGGCGGCGGCGCGAGCTTCATCAACGCCCCGCGCGCGGAGTGGGACCGGGTCTTCAACATCTGCTGGGGCGGCGTCTACAACAGCTGCCGCGCGTTCATGCCGATGCTGCTGAAGGCGGAGGAGGGCGCCGTCATCAACACCTCCAGCGCCAACGGCTTCTGGGCCGCGCTTATGCCGAACGTGACGCACACGGCCTATAGCGCGGCCAAGTTCGCCGTGAAGGGCTTCACCGAGGCGCTGATCAACGATTTCCGTAGCAACGCCCCACAGCTGAAAGCGCACATCGTGATGCCCGGCGGCGTGGGCACGCCCATCGGCCTCAACTCCCGGCGCGTGCTGGTCGGAGACAACGTCCCGCTCACCGAGGCAGAGAAAGACCAGATGCGCCAGCGTTTCGCCGCCATGGGCATGGCGGGCGCCATGGAGATGGACGAGCCAGCGCTGCTGCTGGCCCAAAAGGAGATGATCAAGCGCTTTGAGACGATGGCGCCGACCACGGCCGCCAGGGCCGCGGCGATCATCCTCGATGGCGTGAAGGCCGATCGCTGGCGCATTCTCGTGGGCGAGGACGTTACGCGGCTGGACAAGCGCGTCCGCAAGAATCCCGAAGCCGCGTACGACGTGGACTTCCCGGCCTACTCGCCGTTCGTGGAGGCCGAGGAAGCAACGTTCGCCTGACGGCCCTTTTTGCGACGTGCGTTCGACACTTCGCTCTCGCCAACTCCGCGGGCTGGGCGCCAGGCAGGCGCCGACTCGTGGCCATGACTCGGCGATGCAAACAGGAGGCCGTTCCATGCGCCTGGCCAAGCAGCATCTCGACATCGGCATCTTCACCAACCGGCTGGACGAGCAGCTCGAGTTCTGTCAGCGCGAGGTAGGCCTCGATCTCGAGGAGGTGCTCCCGCTCGGCGGCGGCAACCAGCAGTACCGCCACGCGATGAACGGCTCCGTGTTCAAGCTCAATGCCAGCCGCGATCCCGTTCCCGCTGGCTCGCCAAGCGGCTACACCAGTCTGATCATCGCGCGGGACGGGCTCACGGCGCCGGAGGCGCTGGTCGATCCGGACAGCAACCCGGTGGTCCTGGTCCCTCCGGGCTACGACGGGATCACAGGTATCGCCGTGATGGTCCTGGCGCACGACGTGCCGACCAGTGCCCGCTATTATCGCGAAGTGCTGGGCTGGGAAGAGGCTGGCGACGCGCCGGGAAACGAGGGGCGGCGCGGCGCGCGATTTCGAGTTGGGGACAGCTTGCTAATGCTCGAGCAGCACCCCGGCCCGAGCTCCGCAGAGAGGACCGGACAGTTGCGGGGACTCGGCTACCGCTACCTCACCGTCCAGGTGTGGGACGTGGACGAGGAGCATGCGGGCGCGCTCGCCCGCGGCGCGACCGAGGGCCAGGTGCCGCGCACCCTCGGGACCACCGCCCGCATCTCGTTCCTCCGCGACCCCGACGGCAACTGGCTCGAAGTCTCGCAGCGCGCGTCGCTCACGGGCGCACTGCCGCCGGGGTAAGATCATCCCAATGGCTGCACGCGCTCTTGCCGCTCCTGGCCCGGTCCGGCTCGCGCTCTACGCCGACGCTGCCTTCGAGTTGATCGTGGCGGTCCTGCTTGCGGTGTGGGCCTCGACGTGGGCGGACCTGTTCAATGTCGATGAAGCGATCATCTGGCTGGCGGCCCTGGTGTTCCTGATGGCCGCCCTGGGCGTGGGTCTCATCGCTGTGCTGCAGGTCGAGGTGCGGGAGCTCGTCTACAGCCTCGCGGGCGCGAACATCGCCGGAGGCGTCGTGCTCTGGGCGTTCTTCGCCATCCTCCGCGACGACTTCGACCCCGGCGCCCAGTGGGCCATCGCCGCCGTCGCCGACAGCTTCATTCTCATCGGCCTGCTCGAGATCCTGGCCCTGAGGCGCAGTCCAACGCGAGACGAATAGGCTCAGCCTCGGCGCATGGCCACGTTCCCTTCGGATCCGTTCGTGCGCGTGGCGTGCCCACTTGCTTACGCGCGCGGCTCCGTGCCGGACAGTCTCATTGATCCACCGTCCCCAGCGTTCTCAGGAAGTTCACGACGTGCCAGATCTGCTCTTCGCTGAGGGCGCCGTCGCCCTCGCCCCAGGCGCGCATGGCCGTGCCGGGTAGGCCGTCGTGAATGAAGTTGAAGATTGTCCCGTCCGGGTGCGCCGGGACGTGGACCGTCAGGTCCAGCGGATACGGGTTGAGGTCGAGCCCTTCCGGTGGGATGCCACGCTGTCCGTGACAGGCGGCGCAGTTCTCCAGGAAGATCGTTCGCCCCGCTTCCTGTGAGTTCTGGTCGGGGTAGATCGGGTTGCTCAGGTTCGCGTCGTTCGTGGCATCGCGATGCACCCCGAAGAGCAGCAGCGCGCCGAGCCCGAAGCACGCCATCGTCATCCCGCTCCCGGCCCAGCCGTAGGGCCGCCCGAGACGCCCGAGCTGACCGCCGAAGATCGCAAACCCCAGCCCGCTGATGAGCAAGATGAAGCCACCGAGCTCGTTCCAGGTGAGACCGGGGGCGGGGTTGTCCCACGAACCGCCCCGCCGCACGTTGGCAGCGCCAGCGCCCGCCGGGCGGACATCGAAGAAGGTGGTCGCATCGTCTGCATCCGGCCGCCGAACCCCCACCTCGACACGCCAGTTCCCTTCGAGCGTGAGGTAGGGGCCCTGGTTCACGAACGTGCCCGCCTCTGCGCCGGCTTGCAGGACGAGCGTCGCCGGCCCGACGGTCTGGTCGTCGCGGTAGCGGAACGTCAATTGCACCCGGTCGGGCGTGACCGGCTGGCCGTCGGCGCCGGTGAGCTTCACCTCGTACCTGTTGAACCCTGTGCGGTTCGGGTCGATGGCGAGCGCGACGTTAAGGTCGCCCGCCTGGGACTCGGCCGCGAACGGTTCAGCGTCAGGGAGGTCGACGATCGACTTGGAGACGGTGGTCTGGGTGAGCATCGCCGCGGCCACGAACACCAGCGCGCCCATGCCGCCTTCGAGCAGTGATGTCCGTACGAGTCGCCTTTCCGCGCCGGGGGCTTCCGCCTCCACCGCTCGCCGTCCCCAGCGCGCGTTGTACCCGGCCACCGCCAGCAACGGCACGATGAGCGCCAGCTTCGCGAGCAGCGTCCAGCCGTAGCGCGTGTTTGTGAGCCGGTCGAGGCTGTCGATCTCGATGAACGCGCTAAGCACTCCTGTCCCCAGGAGCAGGAACACGAGCAGCGATGCCGCAAGCCCGAAGCGGGGCATCAGTTCGCGGTAGCGCGCCTCTCTACCGGCCACACGAGCGGTGAGGGCGAGCCCCACGACCGCGCCCATCCACAGGATCGCAGCGAGCCCGTGGACTATGTCGAAGGCGATCGCCCAGTTGCTCCCCGTGCCGGCCGCGGCGTGGCTGGTGGCGGAGTAAGCCCAGAGATAGACGCCGGCGCCCGCCAACGCCGCACCCGAGGCAGCGCGCCGCGCATCGGTGATGAAGGGCACGGCAGCCGCGATTGCGGCGACCGCGCCAAGCCGCATGAGCCAGTAGCCCCCGGTGCGCGTCTCGAACACGAGGTCCCGCAGCGATGTGCTCGAGTACACGTCGCGGAGAGAGGCGAGGTTGAGCAACGTGGCGGAGCCGAGCACGACCGCCCCGAAGAGGATCGTCCGTTCGAAGGCGCGGCGGTGGTCGGCTGCCACCGTCACGGGGGTGAGGAGCAGCAGCATCGCCCCGCCCGCGGCGATCACAAGCCCGAGGAGCGAGAGCGCGCGCACGGCCACGCCGTCGGCGAGGGGAGCGGGGTCGCCGTCGCTCCCAAATCCGCCGACCGTGTTCACGACGTCCGGCACGCTCCCATCGGGGTTGAGGACCGTGAACGGGAAGGAACCGCGGTAGCCATGGCCGTCGATCGTGCTCACGTTGGACCAGAGCACGTTGTAGATGCCTGGGGGCAAGTCCTGGGGGAACGTCACTTCGGCGACGACCCGGTTGTCGGAAACGTCGAGCGCGGTCGTCTCGACGGGTGCTCCGGCGGCGTCCAGCACCTGGATGGCCGACTGGCCGCTATCGATGGGTTCGGTGAAGGTGAGTGAGACGCGCGTAGGCGGCCGCTGGAGGAACGCATTTTCCCCGGGGTCGGAACCGGCGAGCGCGGCGTGGCCCAGCGCCTCCTCCGACCGCAGTGCACCGGCCACGAGCAGGACGACAATGATCCCGGCGAGAACGCGCCGCATCTCAGGGCCTCCGTTGCGCGAGCAAGAAAGTCGCGCCGCTGCCGAGAGCTAGCCCGGCGATGCCCACGGCTGCGACCAGGATCCAGCTCATCCCCGAATCATCACCGCCGACGCCAATCGCGGGCGCCGGGCCGGATGGGACGTCCCCGTTGGCCGGTGTCTCGACGGGCACCTCCTCCCGTAGATTCGTGCGGCCGGCGTCAGCGGGCTTCGAGGAATCGTAGGTGAAGGCGTATTCGCCCTCGTCGGTGTCGCCGTCCTCGGAGCTCAGGGTCTTCCACTTCACGGTGTAGCTCCCGGGCGCCAGGTCGCTGGGGAGCGGGACGCTGATCTTCCGGCGGTCGCCGTTGTCGATAACGGCCGTGATGCGAGTGACTTCCGCGCCGGAGGCATCGAAGACGTCGATGTCGTTGGCGCCGTCGCGGCGGGCCATCTCCTGCGACATCACGATTTCGACCTGGCCCGGCGCCGAAGTGACGTTCGCGCCGAGCCCCGGGCTCACCTGGGCGGGCTCGGCATGCGCCAGGACAGTCGCAACCAGCGACAAGGCGAGCGCGCAGGCGGCGAGGGACGTCAAGAACCGCTTCATCGAACGTGAGAAGGGTATCGCGTGAGACGGTAATGATGCGAAAGCGTCAGACGTTCATGGGAACGCCGGCTGCGCGCTTCGCGGCCTCGTCCGTCTTTGCCGCCTCGGCCACCCGCGCGGCGTCTGCGCGTTCGCGCACGGTCATCGCAGGCGTCACCTCGCGCGCGAAGAGGCGCAGCGACTCCAGCACCTGCTCTTGAGGGATGGTCTCGCCCGTGTTGATGAGGAAGACCATGCGGTCTACGCCGACCTCTTCCCACCACTTGAGCTGCTTGATGCAGTGCTGGGGGTCGCCGATGGGAGTGCCGTCGCGCACCGGTCCGACCACGTCGCCAGGGCGATTCCGCAGGGGAGCGGCGCTGGCGTGCGCGTGGTAGGCGGGCGATG
Organism: Dehalococcoidia bacterium; assembly: GCA_040877955.1. Lineage (GTDB taxonomy): Bacteria > Chloroflexota > Dehalococcoidia > Tepidiformales > Tepidiformaceae > JBBDMZ01. The sequence goes on from JBBDMZ010000031.1 coordinate 13,891, forward strand.
GATAGATGCCACCGACCCCGACCAGGTGCGCGGCGCGGATGCCGAACTGCATCGCAGCCATGCCTCCCAGCGCCTTGGCCTGCTCGTCGTCCTCGTTGCAGTACATGAAGGCCACGCCGTTCACCTGTTCATTCACGAACTCGCCCACCGGCTCACAGTTGCGGATCGCGCGGCGGTAATCCTTCACCATCTGCTGGTAGTCCAGGGGCGCGCCCAGCGTCACCCCGAGCATGCCCATGCCCCGCTCGCCCGCCTGCACGGCGGTTTCGGGCGACTGCACTGCCACCCAGAGCGGTGGGTGCGGCTTCTGGAGCGGCTTCGGAATGACGTTGCGTGGGGGCATGCTGAAGTGCTTGCCCTCCCAGCTGAAGTTGTCGCTCGTCCACATCTTCACGACGGCGCGGGTGCACTCGTCCCACATCTCCTTGGTGTGGTCCGGCTCGCAGCGAAAGCCGCCCAGCTCCGTCCAGGTAGCCGAACGGCCGGTCCCGAACTCGAGCCGGCCGTTGCTCAGCAGGTCCAGGGTGGCGGCGCGCTCGGCAACGCGGGCCGGGTGGTTCACGGGCGGCAGCATCAGCGCGATCCCGTGCCCGAAGCGGATGCGCTTCGTCTTCGCGGCGCAGTAGGAGAGAAAGACCTCCGGCGCAGGGGAGTGGGAGTACTCCTCCAGGAAGTGGTGCTCCACCTGCCAAACCTGGTCGAACCCAACCTCGTCGGCGACCACGACCTGCTCCACGGCTTGCTGATAAACCCGGTGCTCAGAGAGATCGTCCCACGGCTTGAGGACGGAGTGCTCATAGAAGATCCCGAACTTCATGTGCCTTCCCTCAGATTCACATGTGGAGGCCCCTCGCCTCCAGATCGTAAGCCTTAGGCTAAAGACCTATGCTAGCATGAACCCGCCGGCAGGCTGGGGCCGGACCGGAGTAGAGATGCCGGCGCTCGCACTCGTCACCGATTCCACGGCGGATATCCCCGAGGCCGAAGCGGCGCAGGCGGGTGTCCGTGTCGTGCGCGCTCGCTCCGCCTTCGAGGAGCACGCCTTCAGCGACGGCGAGCTTTCGGCGGGCGACCTTTATGGGCGGATGCGGACCGAAGTGCGGGCGCCCCGTCCGTTCGGGGTGCCAGAGGCAGCCTGGCGGGTGGCCTTCGATGAGGCGCTGCGTGATTCGGATGCTGTGCTCTGCCTGGTGATGCCCTTCGACGTAAGCCCGTCGTTCACCACGGCCTGCGCGGCCATGCTCTCCATGGACGACGTCCCCATCAAGATCCTCAATCCGGGCGTCGCCTCCGCGGGGCTCTGCTCCTTCGTGCTTTCACTGGCGGCGGGAGCAGCGGACGGGCGGGACCTCGCCCGCGCGCTTGTCGCGGTCGATGAGATCGAGCCGCTCTGCGACACCGTGTTTGTGCCGGCGGATGTCGAGTGGCTGGCGCGCGCCGGCCGCCTTCAGCTCATCGAGGACCGGATCGGGGAGATCGGAGACGGGACGCCGGTGGTTCGCGTGGGCACCCGGATCACGGGCGTCGCGCTGGCCGCGTCGCACCAGGCAGCGATCGCGAAGGCGGTGGAGAGCGCCGGCCAGCGAGCAGGTGACGGCACGCCGGTCATCGTCACAATCGACCATGCCGATAACCCGGACCTCGCGCAGCGTTTCGCTAAGATGATGGAGGCCCGGTGGAACGTGGAGCGGGTGATCGTCACGGAGCTGAGCGCGACCATCGGTTCCCAGCTGGGGCCGGGGACGGTCGGCATCGGCGTCGCTCCCGTGGCGAGACGGTAGGGAGGGGACATGCCAGATCGAGGACTCCTGGAGCGTGCCAGCATCGCCGCGGGGCCCGCTGGCCCTCACGACGAGGGGGCAACGTGGTCGCTTGGCGGCGTCCGCATCGCCCAGGTCACGTTCGAAGTGAACCGGGAGGCCGCCCTCAGCTTCCTACCGGAGGACGTCGGCCGGCCCGTGCCGTGCTATGCGCGTCTCATCATCACCGAGGCCGCGTCGAGCCCGGCGGGCTCATTCCGGATGGCGAACCTGTTCGTCGGCGGCCGCTACCGGATGATGCCGCGCAACCTGCTCGTCGAAGGTATCGTCGACGGCGACATGGGGGCGGTTGCGGCCGCGCTGGGCGGCCCATTCAGGCCGGGCTCCGTGGAGATCCACCGCGTGGATGGCCAGCTCACGGCTACGGTGGCGGCGTCCGAGGGCGCCCTGGCGCGCGTCCTGCTTCCGGCGCTCTCGGCGGTCGACCCCGGTATGCTCCGGTGGGACGCGTGGCTGGGTTTCGCCGACCTGGATGGTGCTGTCCAATTGGTCGAGTACGGCCCTCGGCCCGCCGCTGCCGAGGCGTTCTTGAGCAAGGGGGCGACGCTGGAGACGCCGGCGGAGCTCCCACGGGCGCACACCTGGCGACAGCTCCGCAACCTGAACACCATCTCCGCCTGTTACCTGGAGGGGAGCGCTGAGCTGGCCTTGCCGCAGGTCCAGCAAGTCATCGCCTGAGCGGGCTCGTGCGGATTACTCGTAAATTGGCTGCAAAATCACGGACGCATCGGCCCGCATGCGGTTGACCTTCACGGAAATGACCATGTTATGGTCGCGGCCGGCGCCCCCGCCGACGCGGTGCAGATGAACAAGACACGCCTCCTGATGATGTTTGGCGCGGCGATGATGGTCGCCGGCGCGATGCTGACGTTCGCGGCCCGGTCGCAAGATGCTTCCGCTGCCATTCCCTGCACCCCGCACGCAAACACGGCAGAGGAGCTCGAGTTCCTCGGCGCGCTCCAGTCTTGGCGTGACCAGAACATCAGCGGGTCGCTCCCGCTCACTCGGTCCGTCTCGCTGAACAAGGCGGCATGGCACTACGCCAACTTCCTGGCCAACACGCCGGGAGCCCAGGGCCACCACGCGGAGCCGGGCTACACGAGCGGTTTTCCCTGGGTCCAGCGTGCCGGCGAATGCGGATACGACACTCCGGCTGGTGGCGAGGGCCTCGCGGTCGTGGAGGCATCCGTGCCCACGCCGGTGGGCCCCTCCGCGGCGCTGAGCATCATGGCGGCAGGGCAGGGCGGCGGCATCTGGGTCCCGGCCAACGTGGGTGCCCTGGTCCGTTGCGTGGGCGTCGGGAAAGCAGTCTCCGCCGACGGCAGGAAGACAGCGTGGGTGGCCCTCGTCATGGCCAGTTGGGAAGGGTGTCCTGATCCCGACACCTCCCTCCCACCGGCAACTGGGACGAGTACCGCCTCGACCACTGCTTCCACCAACACCCCAACGAACACTCCCACGAAGACTCCCACTCCCACGCCCACAGCCACGCCCACACCCGTCGCGGAGTTCGGCGTCACGATCACGGTGTGCGGGGGTTGGAACCTGCTCACGATCCCGGTGAGCGGAGAAGTGGACGACGTGTTCGACACGGCCGAACTGGATGTGGCGGCGATTTACCTGCAAAACGGAGAAACGTGGCTCCGATGGGCGCCCGGCGTTCCCGCCTACGCGCGCAACCTCAGCCACGTTTCGAATGGTGACGTGCTCTGGGTCTACCGGCCCGAGCCATCATGCGAAGACATCGAGCTCTGACTACAGCGCTCCAGGCAGCACGGTGAATCCCGAGGAACCCGCGATCCCGAGGCCTAGCGTCTGAAGTGCAGTGACGCACACGACTGCAATGAGCGCGAGAATTAGCCCGTATTCTGCGAGCCCCTGGCCGGACTCGTCTCCCGGGCTTTGCGTGGCGCGCGGCTGGCCCCCGCGGGCGACAAAGCGTCGAATCATCTCGGTACCCCTTCTCTCAGGTTCTGTTTCCCTACGGGTAGATTCGTCCGTCCCGGGGCATGACAAACGGGTACGGAAGGGGCGAATGTGTAGATCGAACGTGAACGCCGCACCGACGCGACCGGTCCACAGTACATAACGCCCTGCGAAGCTGGTTCGAGGCCGGGCATGGTGGCGGGGGTTGTTGTTGCTGGTCTCAGCTGCCGATTCTTACCTCATGAGGCAGGCATCGCAGATCACCGACCGGTTGAGCGCCGAGTGGCTCGCGGGTTATCGCGCCGCGCTGGCAGACCTCGACGCGGTCGTCGCCTCGCTGGGCTCGGAGAACGTCACGCCGTTTATCCACGCCCGGCTCACCGCGCAACTCCTGCAGCGTCAGGCCACGCCTCGCGCAGCCTGACGCCATTCGCGCGCGCTACCAGACGATTCCGAAGTGCGTGCCGATCGCCGGCCAGTATGTGTCCCAGGGGATTTCCTGCAGGGAGTCGTACTCCAGGTTTTTCGCCCCGTACACCTGACCCACCTTCACGTACCTCACGCCGTCCTTCTCGAAGTATCCGGCGATGGTCTCCCAGTGCTGATACGCGATGCCCGGATTGAAGCCCGCGGGGATGAGGGTGTTGGAGTTCAGAGACACGTTCGCGGCCACGGGGTAGCCGTGGTCCACGGCGTACTGGATGTCGCGCCATGCCTGGTCCTTGTGCAGGGTGCCGCCAGCGTTGGGTGTAGCGAAGGCGGCGTACCATCGGGTGCCGCGCCACTTGTTGATCGTGTCCGGCACGATGCTGCCCCAGTCGGTGCCGTGGCCAGATTCGGTACGCAGGTTGGTGCCGTTCGCGAGCAGGCGCTGGTCCACGTCCCCGCGGCCGGTCATGCCCGTGGCAGACGCCGGGTCGCTAACGGCATCTTCGTCCCGAGCCCCGAGGAACCACAGGATGCTCTGCACTGTCGCCGGGCCGCAGTAATAGTCTGTCACCTGCCGGAAGGGCGAGTAGTGCTCCTCGAGCTTGCGCTTGCCCCCGAACACGGGCCCCTTCAACTCCTCGCCCGTCATCGCTGAGAGTGCCTGCTCGGCCTGGTTCAAGTCCGCGTAGCTCGTGGTTCCGGCAAGGTAGCCCGCGTAGAGGTCGGCGACGTTCGTCTTGGCTTTCACGATATCTGCCGTGCTGGCGGGAGCGGCCTGCTGCGGCGTTTCGGCGTGAGCACGGTCCGAATTGATCATCCCGCTTAGGGATGCCAGCGCGAAGGCGCCGAGGACGGCGGCGATGAGTGGCCTGCGGAGCGCGCACAGCATCCCCGCATCCGTGCCTGCGGCAACGGATTTGTTATGCATAGAAGCCTCTGTGTCAGGTGGTAGGTTCAGTGTTATGACATCGCGGCCCCAGGCACAACCCTGGGGGTAAACCGGTGGAAAACCACTACGTGAACCCCTGATGGCCCCAGACTCGAAGCTCGGCCACGAGTCAAACCTCTCGCTAACCGGTTGACTCCGGGAGTCTCTACACCACCGAACGGGAGAAGACGCTCATGCCCCTGAATCCACAGGCACAACAAGTCCTCGAGATGATGGCCGCTGCCGGCCTCGAGCTCGGCGGCGATCCAGCCGCCGTGCGCGCCTTCATGGCGGCGGCTCCGCGCCCCGAAGGGGAGGCGGTCGGCAACGTCGAAGACCGCATGATTCCCGGTCTGGCGGGCGACGTCCCCGTCCGCATCTACGCGCCGATCGACGCCGGGGGCGGTCCCCTGCCGGGCCTCGTCTGGTTCCACGGCGGAGGGTGGGTGATCGGTAACCTCGACAGCGCCGATTTCGCCTGCCGCATGCTCACGAACGCGAGCGGCTGCAAGCTGGTGTCGGTCGACTACCGCCTCGCGCCGGAGAACAAGTTCCCCGCGCCGTTCGACGACTGCCTCGCCGCGACGCAATGGGTCGCCGCGAACGCCTCCGCCCTGGGGATCGATCCCACAAGGATCGCCGTCGGCGGCGATAGTGCGGGCGGCAACCTGGCGGCGGCCGTGGCGCACGTCGCAAAGGCCGCGGGCGGCCCGGACATCAGCTTTCAGGCGCTCGTTTACCCGGTCACCGATTACGGCGTGGACACACAGTCGTACCAGGACAACGCGGAGGGCTACCTCCTCACGAAAGCCTCAATGGAGTGGTTCTGGGGGCACTACGTGAACACCCCGGCCGACGGTGCGGACCCGCGGGTCTCGCCCCTGCGCGCAGCCGACCTCTCCGGCCTGCCGCCCGCCTTCGTGATCACCGCCGAGTTCGACCCCCTCCGCGACGAGGGCGAGGCTTACGCGAAACGCTTGAAGGGAGCTGGTGTGGCCACGACCCACAAGCGCTTCGACGGGCAGATCCACGGGTTCTTCGCCAACCCCGCCATCGACGATGGCCGGGAGGCTGCCCAACTCGTGGGCGAAGCCCTGCGAGGCGCCCTCGGGGTGCCGGCGGCGTCGGCTGCGGGCGGCGCGGCGTGAGCCAGCAAGCAGCGGCGGCAAGTGCCGTGGGCGAGGAGATGGGCCTCTTCGAGGTCATGTACAACTGCCGCGCGATGCGGCGCATCAAGCCTGACCCGGTTCCGGAAGAGCTGCTTGTGAAGCTCATCGATGCCGCGAACCAGGCGCCATCCGGGTCGAACGCCCAGAATGGCCGTTGGCTCGTCGTCCGTGATCCCGCACAAAGGGCGAAGCTGGCCGAGCTCAACCTGCGCGCGGTGCAGGCGTATGTGGGGCCTGCCAGCGGGCGTCCCGCGGCTCTGCCGCACCAGGATGCGGACTCTCGCGCACGCATGCTGGCCGCGGTCCAGTGGCAGGCCGAGCACTTCGCCGAGATTCCCGCCCATGTCATCGCCTGCCTGCAGATGGGTGGGCCTGCGCCGCAGAGCTTCGCCGCTGGCGCTGGCGCCGGGGGTTCGATCTGGCCGGGCGTGCAGAACCTGCTGCTCGCGGCGAGGGCGCTCGGTCTGGCGGCCACCCCCACCACCCTGGGCCTCATGGATCGAACCGCCGCGAAGGCCGCTCTCGGCCTCCCGGAGGACATCGAGCCGTTTTGCATCATTCCCGTCGGTTACCCGACCGGGAAGTTCGGCCCGGTCACGCGCAGGCCCGTGCCGGAAATCATGCGCTGGGATCGTTGGTCATAGCGCCGGAGGCCGCGTAAGCCTTCGGACGACAGAGAGGAGGACACGATGAAGCTTGGCATCAGCGTCGGCTACTCGGGCGCGGACATGGGCCTGCCCATCGAGAAGGTGATTCGCGCGGAAGAGCTTGGCTACGACTCTGTGTGGACCGCGGAGGCGTACGGTTCGGACGCGATCACACCGCTCGCGTTCATCGCCGCTCACACGAAGCGCATCCGCTTGGGCACCGGCATCATGCAGCTCGCCGGCCGAGCGCCAGCTATGTGCGCCATGCAGGTCGCGACGGTGGATGCGCTCGCTGGAGGTGGCCGCATGATCGCGGGGCTCGGCGTCTCGGGGCCGCAGATCGTGGAGGGGTGGTATGGGCAGCCGTGGGGGCGGCCGTACTACCGGCTGCGCGACTATGCCCAGATCATGAAGAAGGTCTTCGCCCGCGAGTCGCCGGTCACCCACCAGGGCAAGGAATTCCAACTCCCCTACACTGGCCCGGGAGCGATGGGCATCGGCAAGCCGCTCAAGTCTATCCTCCACATGAATCCGGACATTCCCATCTGGCTGGGCAGCGGCACCGAGACGAACGTGCGCATGGCGGCGGAAGTCTGCGACGGCCTTCTGCCACTCGGGTTCGTGCCTGGCACCGCCCAGATGTATCGCCCGTGGATCGAGGAGGGCTTCGCCCGGGCCGGCAACGGCAAGTCGTGGAAGGACTTCGAAATCCAGGCGAGCACCACCGTCATCATCACGGATGACGTGCGCGAGGCCTTCCGCCAGATGAAGCCCCGTATCGCCCTCTACGTCGGCGGCATGGGCCACAACGACAAGAACTTCCACAACGACATGATGGTCCGTCGCGGCTACGGTGACGCCGCCAAGACGATCCAGGAGCTCTATCTCGCCGGGCGCAAGGGTGAGGCGATGGAAGCCGTCCCGGACGAGTTCTGCGATGACGGAGCCCTCGTGGGACCCGTCGCCCGCATCCGCGAGAAGTATCGTGAGTGGGAGGACTCGGGCGCTACCGGTCTCACGATCGGCGGCGACGACCAGGCCATCGAGCTGATGGCCGAGATCACCGGCGCGAGCAAGGGCGCGCTTGCGTAGGTCCTCCGCGCGGAAGTGAATGACGAAGGGACCGCCGTGAGGCGGCCCCTCCTCTCTATTTGTTGTGGACGAAGAGATTGCCGGCTGTGACCGGAACCACCGGCTCCGCCGTGTTCGGCGCGCCGGGCTGATTGTCGTACACGAGGCTCCCGCTGGAGGCGTCCCAGATCTTGATGCGGACCGTGTCCGATTTCCCGTTGTCCCGTGCCGAGACGAGCATCTGGTAACTTCCGGAGCCGTTGATAGTCCCGGCTGCTTGCAACTGCACGAGGTTGCCCGAGATGACGAGCCACTCGAACGACGTGCTGTCGAACTCGAGCCCGGCAGCGGGGAAGCTGAAGTCAGCCTGCCCCTCTGGCGTGCTCTGGCCCTCCTTGTACTTCGTGTTGAGGTTGATAGAAGCGGGGCCGGCCAGGCCGGCATCCGCCGCGTACGCGCCCGGGGCTGACGCGAACTGGAGGTTGCCGGTGGCGAACCCGGCGGAAACATCGATCCATGCGATGAGCACGCACGCCGGCTCGCTGACCGTCCCCCTGACATCGGTCGCGCGGATGCACACTTCCATGATCCCCGTTCCGGCTGGTGCCGGGATCGAGATCTGGAAGGTCGCCGAGGTTCCCTGGACGATCGTCGGGCCTGGCTGGAAGAGGCCGCCATCGACCGAGTACTCGACCTTATTGATGGCCGCGCCCGTGGGCTGGGCGTTCGCCGTTGCGTTGATGATCGCCGTCGTGCCCACGGACAGCGGAGCCACGGGATCAATGAGCACGCCAGGGGCCGTTGCCGCCACCGTCCATTGGAACGCAGCCTCCGGCCCCGCGCCTGCCGCGTTGACGGCCCGCACCTTGAATTCGTGCAAACCATTCCCCAGGCCCGCGTAGAAGGCCGGGTCCTCGCAGAAGGCGAAGACGGAGTTGTCCAGCGAGCATTCGAAGCTCACCGGCGAAAGCGGCGGCGTGACCGTGCCGAAGCTGAATGATGCCGCCGTGGTCGTCGTGGGGTCGGATGGTCCGGTGAGGATGACCGCTGCCGGTGGCAGCGTCTCGGTGAGGAAGAGGACGCCCTTGCTCGTGGATACGCCGACGTTCCCGGCAACGTCCACGGCCTGGACGAGGAACTCGAACTTTCCGGCGCCGCCCGCCGGTCGCGTCGCCGTCCAGCTCCCGCCCGGGCCAGGCGTCAGGTTGACCTGCTGGAAGGCGAAGTCTCCGCAATCTATGGCGCAGGCGGCGTCCCGGTAGAGAACGCTGACCAGTGCCACCGTGCCGCCCGGCAGCCCAAAGGCGTTCCGGTCCTGGGTTTCGACGGTGAAAGTGACGTTGTCGCTGTTGACGATGCCCTCGGCACGAAGGATGTCCGGGGCGAAGAAATCGGCGCTGGCGGAGTAATAGACCTTCGCCCCTATCTCCGTAAACAGCCGCTGGGCGCCGTTATCGGTCGCGGGGTTGCCGTCCGGCAGGAACTGGCCCGCCACGAGGACGAGGTTCTGCCGCGGTCCGTCAGGCGCGTTGTAGGACGAGATCGCCTGCAGCCGCGCGGGGAAGACCGCATCGCCCGAGCTAATCTCCGCCTCCGTCGAGCCATCGACGATGGGCCGCGCGTAGACGGGGTTGATGGGTTGGTCCGGGCCATTCAGCGGCGGACCGGCCGTCGTCAGCGACGTGATGAGCGCGCCGTGGGCCACCAGCCCGTTCACGTCGGTCACGTCGAACGACAGCCGCGGCTGGATGGGCTGGTAGTGGGTGACCTGCGTCCCGACCTCATCGATCGTGACGGTGCTGCCCTGCAGGTAGGTCGACCCGGGGCCTGCCGAATAGAACGTGCCGAGGTCGCTGGTGTTCGCGACGAACCCCGGGCTCACCGTCACCTGGGCGCTGGATGTGCCGGGGACGCCGCCGTCTGGAGCCGGTGCGATAGGCAGCTCGGCGGGCGTGGGGATGTCGACACCTTCGTCGATGCGGTACATCGGCAGGCCGTAGTACGTGGTCTGCATCAGTGCCTTCTCGTCGTAGACGCCGTAGAGGCCGAGCGTGGCGTAGTAGTCCTGCTTCGCGAAAGTGAGGGCTTGAGCAGCGCTGATGCTGCCGTCCATCCGCTTCGCGAACAGCGCCATCAGCCGCTCGCTGAGGGCTACGGACTCGGTGTCGCCGTAGCCGTAGCCGGTGTTGCCGATGAGCACGGCGCCCCGGCTCACGAAGGTCTGCGCCCAGTCCTGGGTGCGCGCGTCACCCGTCGCTGCGAGCAGGTCGGACACGTTGAGCCCGGAGTGGCAGCCCATGCTGAAGATGAGCTTGCCTTCGAACTGGAGCATGTTCTCGACGTCGGCGGTCGTCACCAGGTCGTCGCTGAGGCCGGCCGCGTTCTGGCTGGCCGGCAGCAGCCGGAAGTGGTCGAAGTGGGCATTGATGCTGTGCACGCTCCGCCCGGACGCGAGCAGCGCAAGGAGTTGGGCGCGGTCCCACGACTCGTTGATGAGCGCGAAGAACGAACCGGTGGTCCATCCCTGGCCGCCGAGCAGGCCATCAACGGCGACAGCCCCGTCCGCAAGGAAGTCGTAGCCGGTGACCGCGTAAGAGTCCGGGCCGGGGCTGATCCCGTCGGGAGCCAAGGCACTCTCCGGGTTGAGCGCGCCGCCGGAATTGATGAACGCCTGGAGGGCGAACTGGATCTCGGACGGCGTCTCGACCAGCCGGCCGATGCCCACGTCCGGGACGTAGAGGAAGCGTTCGAGCCACGGGATCGGGTCGAAGTCGCCGTATACGTCGTCGCTGAGGTAGTGGCCGGAGGCAGCCGCACCGAACGCGCCGCCCTTGAGGTCGACCAGGTCCAGCCGGTAGTCGCGCTCGTTGGAGATGCGCGTCAGGTCCGGAATGCGGGCCATGGGGATGATGTCGTCGCCGCCCACGATGACGAGGTGCTTGAAGGTGTCGCTCGAGCCCATGAGGCCGAGCGTTAACGCTGAGATATCCGATACCACCGCGTTCGCGGCCTCCGGGTCGCACGGGTTGGCGTCGTACGCGGCGTAGCTAACGTTGCTGACGTCGATGAACTGGCCCTTCACGTCGGTCCTCGTGGCGAACTCGTTGAGCTTCGCGATGAGGGCGTCCGCCTCCGCCTGGCCGTGGAGCTGTGCGAGCCGTTCGGTGTTGACGACGATCGCCGTATTCGCGTCGGCGCCGATGTAGCCGGCGAGCGCGGCGGTCGGGGAGCCTCCGCCGAGGAACGGCGACGGGCAGACCTCGACCGGTGGTGGTGCGGTCACTCGTACGCGCAGGACGTACGGCGCCTCCGTCACCGCGCGGTTGTAGCTGCGCACGGCCACGAAGTAGGGGCCTTCATCGTCGCGCAGGGCGATTGCTTCGATGGTCTCGTCGGCGGTGCCGCGCAGGGCCGAGGTGGCCTTGATCGGGAGGCTCTGGATGGCGATGTCCTGGAGTGTCTGCGGCTCGAGGAACTGGCCCTCCTGCACCGCGCCCGCGCCCTGGTCGCCGACCGGCAACGTCTGGGGGGCAATCGCGGTCAGGCTGGTGGAGTTGATGGGCAACTGGTTGCCCGTGTACATGACCAGGTCCATGTCCACGCCGAGCTGGCTCAGGTACACCGCGATGCGCGACCCCGCTGCCACGTCCGGTACCTGGAAGAAGTCAACGTCATCCACCGAGCCGATGTGGCTGAGGTAGAGGGTGTCCGTTCCGGCCTCGGGCGCGGTGAACGGGTCGTTGTTCTCCGGCTCGAACGCCTCGGTCACCACGACAGTGCCGCTCACGGTGGTCACGTTCTCGCCTTCGGCGCTCACCGTCGCGATGGCGAAGGCGCTGCCCGTGGAGAGGCTGGAGAAGGCGTCGAACGTGAGCTCATGCGAGGTGGCTGCCGTCAGCCCGGGCAGGGTGTAGTTCAGCACCGATCCTGAGATCACCGGGTCTCCCGCGGCGACCGCGTCCACGGCCGAGGAGCCCTTCTTGTAGACGAAGCCGCGGGGCAGCGTGACGCTCACGCTCGCCGCGTATAGCCCGCCGGACGCGAGCGTGTGTTCGACCGTGTACGTGAGCGCCGGGCCCGTGCCGATGACGGACTGCAGGTCCACCTTGTCGAGCGGCAGCTCTTCCCACGGGTAATTCTCCGCCTCGAGGATGAGGACCACGAGCTGGCCCATGGTCATCGTGCCCAGGTGCCCGTTGGCGTCATAAAGATGCCCGACGGTATCGAACCCGATGAGCCAGCCCAGGCTGTCCTCGAATCCGGTAAGGGCCGCGATCGCTGAGATTGGAATCGCCGAGATCGGGACGGAGGCCAGTGTGTCGCTGCCCACCCCGTGGAGGCCCACAAACTGGCCGATGGTCGTCGCGCTGCCACAGGGCTCACCCAGGGAGGCGGCGTAGTCGCAGAATGCCTGCCCGGTTGGGGTGACAATCGCGTTCGGACCGATTGCCGAGATCGGGATCGCGCTGATGGGCGCTCCGCCCACACCGATCGCCGAGATCGGGATGGCGGAAATCGGGATGGCGCTGATGGGGATGGCCGAGATCGGGATAGCCGAAATCGGGATCGCGCTGATGGGGATGCTGTTCAGGTCGATCGCCGAGATCGGCGACGCATTCGGGGCGATGGCGCTGATGGGCGTGCCCGCCAGCTCGATCGCGGAGATGGGGATGGCGCTGATGGGGATGGCCGAGATTGGGATCGCCGAGATCGGTAGCCCCTCGATCTCCGCTGCCATCAGCGTCTCGCCGTTCGTGCAGAGGCTGCTAGCGGTCGGGCACAGCCACGTATTAGTCCCTGCAATCGCGCTGATCGGCGTCGCGCCAAGCAGCACGGAGGTGATGCTCACGTTCCGCAACGACGTGCTGAAGAGCTCGATCGCGCTGATCGGTGCGTTCTGGATGCGGCTCCAGGCCAGCGTGTCGTCCATGACCTGCTGGAAGGTGATGCTCTGCAGGGGGACGCCCTCAAGCGCGGTGCCCGCGATCACGTCCTCCCAGTCATCGATTGGGATCGCGGAGATGGGGATGGCTGAGATCGGGATCGCGGAGATGGGAATGGCCGAGATCGGCACGCCGTTCACCGTGATCGCCGAGATCGGGATGGCTGAGATCGGGATCGCGGAGATGGGCGAGGAGTCGATGTCGATCGCGCTGATCGGCACGCCCTGCACCGCATCCGGGAGGGTCGAGAGCGCCGACAGCGGGATGTCGATGATCGGGACAGCCGACGCACCCGCCGGCACGGAAGCCGCACCCGCGAAGATGCTCGCGCTCAGCCCGGCTCCACCACCCTCACCGCCCACGACGAAGCACGGCGAGAACTCGGACGTCCCGGCCCCGAGGTCCGCGGTGGCCGTCGCGGTTACGTATTCGTTGGCGCCGAGCGTGGCGGCCACCAGAAGAATGCTGAAGGTATCGCCGTTGCTCCCGGCCGAGCCAAGGAAGCGCTGGCCCACCGAGCTCGCCGGGTTCGCGGCGGAACAGGCGGCTCCGGGCAGGAATTGGTCGGTGGCGAAGAAGTGGTACGTGGTCACGCCCGAGCCGCCCGGGAGCGTGCCGTCGATCGTGAGGTTACCCTCGCCCACCGTCACGTTTGTGATGACGGGCGTGTTCTGCAGCGAGTTCGGGCCGCTGTCATTGTCGGTCGGGTCGTTCGGCGTGCGGAAGTCGCCGTTGACGTCGCCGCCCGCCACGAGGTCGATCCCGAGGAAGCCGTCGTTGGCGTAGATCGAATTCGGGCCGATGATCGCGATCGAGAGCGCACCGTTGACGCGCACGCCGGGGCCGCCGTTGTTCGTGATGACGTTCGCGGGCTGGCCGTCAAAGCCCACCAGCACGCCGGTCGAGTCCTGCACGAGCACGCCGCCGAGCCCGTTGCCGATGTCGGCCAGGAGGGGGAGGACCGTACCGATCCGGTTCTGAATGAGCGCGTTCGTGGCCAACCCCGCGCAAGTGGACCCCTCGATGCGTACGCCCCAGCCTGTGCTGAAGCCGATCGTGTTGCCCTCGCCCGCGCCTGCCATGCCGATGGTCGTGTCGCAGGCGTTCAGCAGGCCGATGCCGTTGCCATTCCCGGCGGGCTGCGGCGAACTGCCCGGGATGAACCCGATGGCGTTGCCAGTGAGGGTGTTGCCGTCCGAGCCGTCGATGCGGATCCCGTCGCCGCCGCTGCCGACGATAAGGTTCGTCTGGATGATGTTGTTGTTCGCGAGACTGACACTGATTCCGCTTCCGCCGTTGCCCAACACGACGTTTTGGCTCGCGTCGGTGCCGATGCTGTTCGCGAGGACGGTGTTTCCCTCGGCCCCATCCCCGAGTTCGATGGCGTTGCCGGTTGCTCCGGCGACGGTATTGCTGGTGACCAGCCCGTTGCTGGTGGTGTCGATGAAGATGCCGCTACCGGACACGCCGAGTACCCCGGTCCCGGCCGCGTTGAGGCCAACGAGGTTCTCCTCGACGGTCGGAGTGGCGGAGTCCTGGAACCAGATGCCCGTGAAACCAGCGCTCGAGGCCACGACATTGCCGCGCACGATTGCGCCGGCCACATCATCGAACGCGAGGGCCGCGACCGCACTCCCGTTCGTGAGGAGCGCGTCGCCGGTCCCGTTCGTCCCGATATAGTTCCCTTCGACCGTGAGGGCCAGCGCTACCGGTTCCCCAAAGCAGTCGAGGCCACAGGCGTTGATCGCCGCCTGACCGTTGCCCGAGATGACGTTCCGATCGGCGGCGGACGGGCCGCCAATGGTCATGCCCACGCCGCCCGTGATGTGGATGCCATGCACGACGTTGCCGATGGCCCCGGTGCCAGTCGTGTTCGTCCCGATCCGATTGCCACGAACGGTTGAGGTGCCCGGTCCCGGTTCCGGCGGGTCGACGATGAAGTGGATCCCGTCGGAGCCGTTCCCTGAGATCAGGTTTTGTTCGATGACCGCGGCAGCTCCGCTCTCAATGGTGATGCCATCGGCGGCATTGCCGCGATTTTGCGTCCCAGTGACGTCGGTGCCTATGAAGTTGTTGCGGAGGACAGTGCCCTGCGAGCTGCTGTCGATGTACACACCGTCCGCCGGGTCGTTGCCCGAGATCAGGTTGCAGTCGCCCGTGCAGGCGCCGCCGGGAGTCACCCCGTTGCTCCCGCCCACCACCGTGTTCGTGGAGGCGAGCACCCGCAGGCCAAAGACGCCGTTCGGGACGGGTGTGTCGCCATCCGCCGCCATGCCAATGCGGTTATTTGTGACGTTGACGTTCGTGGCGAACTGGACGCGCATCCCGGTGCCCGAGTTGCCGGAGAGCACGTTCCCCCGGACCGTGCCCCCGATCACGGAGGAACCAACGACCAGGCCCGCCCTGTTCGGCGTGGCGGTGCTACCGTCAGCACCCACACCAAGGTGGTTGCACTCGACCGCGACATTGTCGGCTAAGACACGGAGGCCAATCCCGGGCGCGAGCGGATTGGGGTCCGGGAAGCCGCCGATGCTGAGGCCTCTAATGGAGCTCCCGTCAGCCGTTGCACCGACTGTGAGCCCGTCTCCGTCAAGACCGCCACCGTCAATCTCGATGAGCAGATTCCGGCCCACGAAAGTATCGGCGCTGCAGACCGACCCGGGCTGGCTCGCCCCGTCGATGAATACAGGGTCGGTCAGTGTGGGCAACGCGCTCGCTGGGCTGATCGTGACGACCAAAGCTGCGAGAATGTCGAAGGTGATGAAGTCAAGACCGGGACCCGCATTCGCTTCCTGAATGGCCGCGCGAAGCGAGCATTCACCCGCTCCTGCGTCGCACAAGCCATCTCCCGGCGACCCATCGTTCGCATCCCCGGGGTTCGTCACAACAAGTCCGAGCTCAAACGACCCGACGTCACACAGAGCGATTCCCGAACCCGAATTGTTAATTGGCCGTCGCCCGCCGCGCTGGTCCGTGGTCGCAGCGCAGAGCGCCGCGCCATCGATTGCGGGTGACCCCGCCAGCGGCCGGAGGGTGAGCGTTGGCCCGCCGTTGTCCTCCGGCGCCGGGGCGAGCAGCGGATCGACGTCCGCTGCAGCGTTGCAGTCCTCGCCAACCGGGAAGGTGATGTTTTCCCCGTCATCCGTGATCGCTCCCTGGCAGTTGTCCGTGCCAGCACCCGACAGGATTGAATCGCGGACGGTTAGGCTGGCCGCGGGGGGAAAATTTGGATCCTGGCTCAGCGAGTGGCCGGTTATCGTCGCGACGTTGCCGACCAGCGTGCTATTGCTGATCTCCATGTCCCCCTCGCGGTTATCCACGGCGCCACCGGTCCTGGCGGTGTTCTGGAAAAACGTGCTGTTCTCGATCGTGGCCGCCGCACTGTTGCTGTGCACACCGCCGCCGCGGCCGTCGATCACCCCTCCAGGGCTCTCGTTCGCAATAAAGGTGCTGCGCTGGATAGTGGTGCTTGGGCCGTTGGAGTAGATCCCTCCACCGCCCAGCGTGCCGACGTTTGACTCAAACGTTGAGTCGGTGACCGTAAGCGTCGAACCCGTTACCGCAGGGACCACCGTCCCATCTGTCGAAATCCCACCTCCGCCGAACGCCGCCACGTTGTCGGTAAACGTTGACCGCGAGACCGCGACGGTGGATCCCGTGCCCACGGCTGAAGCACCGAAGATTGCGCCGCCGACGCCATCCACGCCGGACGTGGCCTGGTTGTCATCGAAGTGACTGGCGTTGACGGTGATGCTGGCTGCCGAGCTCAGAATCGCGCCGCCGCCTCCCGTTGCCACCCGGCCATGGATAACGGTGATACCTTCGAACGAAACGCTCACGCCCGGGCCGTGCACGTGGAATGCCCGGTCCAGCCCGTTGGCGTCGATGATCGTCGCGCCTGCGCCCGCGCCAGTGATGGTCAGGCCGACCGTGATGTCCAGGTCACCGGTCGCGGCTGCGTCTTCGTCGACCCCGGCAATCGTGAGCTCATACGTGCCCGCGGGCAGGGTGACGGTGTGGGGAGCGCCTCCCGTCGCGTTCGCTTGCTGGATGGCCGCGCGCAGGGTGCAGGTGGCCAGCACAGTCGCGCAGGTACTGTCACCCGTGTTGGCGTCTGGCAGATCCGTTGTGCTGTCGACGGAGAAGGTCGCGGCTACTGCGTTCTCCCGCGTGGCGTTGAAGGCGACGAGGACGAGTGCGAGCGCGACCGCCGCGCCAGCGATGCGGGCCCACAGCGGCACCCGCGAGACATCCTTACGGACAGATTGAATCGACACGCAGATCCCCCCCGGCGGAGTTCCGAACCCCCGCCGTCCACCAGTTGGTCACTGATCGGACACCGCCATGTACCGGCCCGAGCCAGAAGTGTTACGACTGCGCAGTATACGAGCGCCCTGAACTAACAGAATTCCTATATTTACCGGTAAGTGTGAACCACCCCACATAACACCCCTAAGGGACAGCCCGGAGGCTCCCCGTGTGGCAGAATCGGTGCGGGAGCCCGGCTCGCACGGCCACGGAGAAGCACGAACGTTGACGACCATGGAACGCAGCCCGGCCGCGCGCGGAAACCGCTCGCCCGCGCGGTTCGCTCCGTACGTTCCCCGCATCCTCGCCTCCTGGGATGACCCCGGCGGCGCCGTGCACATGGCCGTCCCCGGCACGCTCGTCTTCGTCGACATCTCCGGATTCACGGCCCTCTCGGAGCGCCTGGCCGTGAATGGCAAGGTCGGCGCCGAGCAGGTCAGCTTCATCCTGAGCGAGTGCTTCAGCCAGCTGCTGGAGAAGGCGACGGAGTATGGCGGCGACCTTCTGAAGTTCGGCGGTGATGCCCTCCTCCTCCTCTTCACGGACGAGGGCCACGAGGCTCGTGCCGCCGCCGCGGCCGCCCGCATGCGGGCCACGCTCCGCATCGCCGGCAGCGCCGCGGTCACTGGCGGCGAGCCTCTGCGCATGTCCGTGGGCGTCCACTCCGGCCTCGTGGACCTGTTCCTCGTGGGCACCGAGCACCGGGAGCTCGTCATCACCGGGCTCGCCGCCACGGCGACGGCGGCGATGGAGAAGGCGGCGGAGGCGAACGACATCCTCGTCAGCCCCGCGACGGCAGCTCATCTCCCCGAGAACGTGCTCGGGCCGGGGAAGGGTGGGGGAGTGCTGCTCGCGCGCACGCCTCCGGCGGCAGCAATCGTCGAACTGCCCCTCCCGCGCCCCGCGGAGCACCTCGTGAACTTCGTGCCGGTGGCGCTGCGACGCTACCTTGCGACACCCGCCGCCGAGGGCGAGCATCGGCGCGTCGTCATCGGGTTCATCCAGTTCCAGGGGGTCGACTCACTGCTCGCCGCGGGCGCCACGGCGCATATCGCCGAGCGATTGCACGCGCTCGTGTCTGCCGTCCAGGCCGCCGCCGCGGAGATGGACATCTGCATGCTCTCCACGGACATCGACTCGGACGGCGGCAAGATTATCCTCACCGCGGGCGCGCCCAAGGGCACGCGCGACGATGAGGAGCGGCTGCTCCTCACCGTGCGCAAATTGCTCGACGACGGCACGGCGCTGCCCGTGCGCGTGGGCGTGAACCGGGGACATGTCTTCGCCGGCGACGTCGGGGCGAAGTTTCGGCGCACGTACACCGTGATGGGCGACGACGTAAACCTCGCCGCCAGGCTCATGGCCCGCGCTCGCATCGGCGACATCCTCGCTACCCGGGGCGTGCCGGAGCGGTCCCGCGTGATGTTCGAGGCCGAAGCAGAGCCAGCGTTCATGGCCAAGGGCAAGGCGCTCCCGGTCGAGTCGGTGCGCATCGGTGGGGCCCTGGGTGCGCGTCGCGTCGCGCAGGCGTACAACCTCCCTCTCATCGGCCGCGCGGCGGAGATGGGCGTTCTCAAGGAAGGCCTCGAATCCGCGAAGAAGGGGAGTGGCCGCGCGGTCGAGATCCGCGGCGAGCCCGGCGTGGGCAAGACCAAGCTCGTCGAGGAGATGCTGGCGCAGTTGCAGGAGTACCGCTCTTTCCGCTTCATTTCCGACCAGTACTCGCAGCGCACGCCGTACCTGGCCTTCCGCGAGGTGGTGCGCGCCGTGGCCCGGATCACCAGCGGCGGTCAGCCTGGCGGGCGCTCGCTCGAACGAGCCGTGCAGCGGGGTGCGCCCCACCTGGCCCCGTGGTTGCCCTTGCTGGCCGTGGTGGCCGACGTGGAGGTGCCGGCCACGCCGGAGACTGATGCCCTCGACCCGCGGTTCCGGCGCGAACGGCTCCAACAGACGGTCACCGGTTTCCTTGAGGCGCTGCTTACGGAGCCCGCGGTCATCGTCTTCGAAGACCTGTACTTCCTCGACGAGTCGTCGCTCGAGCTGTTGCGCCACCTGGTGGCGCGCGTCGACGACCGGCCCTGGCTCCTGCTGCTGCTCAACCACGCTGACTCCACGCCGCTCGTGCAGCCGGACGGCGCGAACCGGTTCCACCTGCCGCTAGAGCCCCTTAGCCCTGAGGCGACCCAGCTCCTCGCCCTCAACGCGGTGGAGTCGACGCCCGTGGCCCCCGAACAGCTCGCGATCGCCCAGGAACGTGCCGGGGGCAACCCCCTCTTCCTGCTCGAGCTGCTCGCTGCCGGCGCGACGACCTCCACGGGTGAGTTGCCCGACAACGTGGAGGCGGTCATCGCCTCCCGCATCGACCAGCTCGACCCGTTCGACCGGCGCTTCCTGCGCAGCGCCTCCGTGCTCGGGTCGGTGTTCTCGGAGGACCTGCTCCAGCGCTGCCGCTCCGTGGACCAGGCGTGGGACGCGGATGAGGAGGTCTGGCACCGGCTGTCTGACTTCATCGAGCACTCGGAGCGCAATATCATCCGCTTCCGTCACCGTCTCTTCCGCGATTCGGCCTACGAAGGGCTCGCGTTCCGTGCGCGCAGGGGGCTGCACGAGCGCGTGGGTGGGATCCTCGAAGGCGAGCCGGATGCGGAACAGCAGGTCGACGCGCTCGCGCTGCACTTCAGCCGCGCTGGACTCGACGGGAAGGCCTGGCGCTACTCGGTCCAGGCCGCCGATCGCGCGCGGGATCGCTATGCCACAGCCGAGGCGGTGAATTTCTACACCCAGGCGCTTCATCATGGGCGCGGGCTGGCGCCGGGTGAACGTGATGAGGTCGCGCGCGTGTACGAGGCGCAAGGCGACGTCCTCGAGCTTCTCGCGCGGTTCAGCGAAGCTGAGGCGAGCTTCGCGTTGGCGGGCAAGCGCTCCGACCCCGGCGGCCCGGCGGTGGCGCGCCTCGTGCGCAAGCGGGGCATGCTCCGCGAGCACAGTGGCGGCTACAGCCAGGCGCTCCGCTGGCTCGGCCGTTCACTCGCCATGCTCGAACGGCTGCCCCAGGACCCCCAGCGAGACGAAGAGCGTGCCGAGACCCTGATCGGGCTAGCGGGCGTGAAATTCCGGCAGGGCAAATATGCCGAGGCCGCCGGCTGGTGTCGCGCCGCTATCGAGCTCGTCAACGACGGCGAGCACCCGGGCCTGCTAGCGCACGCCTACTTCGTGCTCGACCACTCGCTCTCGTTCCTTGGGGAAGGCGAGGCGGGACGATATGCCGCCCTCGCCCTCCCCATATATAGGGACCTGAATGACCTGGTTGGACAATCGAGCGTGCTCAACAACCTCGGGGTCGACGCCTACTACCGGGGCCAGCTGGACGAAGCTGTGGACTACTGGCGCCAGGGCATGGAGGCCTCGGAGCGCGCGGGCGACTACATCGGCGCTGCCCGCCAGCGAAACAATATCGCGGAGGTCCTCTCCGACCAGGGGCACGTGGCGGAAGCCGAGGTGCTGTTCAACGACGCGCTGGAGGCATTCCAGCGCGCGAACTATGCGCTGGGCGTCGCATTCGCGCAGAGCAACCTCGGCCGCGCGGCCACACGTTCGGGCCGCCCCGCGGAAGCAGCCGTCCTCCTGACCCAGGCCCTCGACTCGTTCGAGGCGCTCGGCACTCAGCAGCTCATTGCGGAGACGCGGCTCCGAATCGTCGAGAACCTGGACGCCCTTACCTCCAGCGAGCACGAGCAGGCGCTCGCCCTGGTGAACGAGCTGCTGGGGGAGAGCGCGTCGGCCATGGAGATCGCCTCGCAGGCGTCACTGCGACGCCTCCGCGGGCGCGCCCTCGCCGGCCTCGGGCGACTGGCCGAGGCGGAACGCGAGCTCCGGGCCGCCCTAGCGCAGGCCACCGCTGCTGGCAACGACGCCGAAGCCGCCCGCATCCGCGCCACCCTCGAGCAATGACGGGCACGGAGCCGCGCGCGTGAGCAAGCGGTCAGGGTGCGCTGGCTAAGATGTGGGGATCGCGGCCGAGTTACCGCGTCAGGTGCAAGGGCAGCCGCCGGTAGCCGAACACCACCGGTGCGAGCGTCTGCCGCTCGCGCGGATCGGTCGCCGGTTCGATCGTGGTATAGCGGTCGAGGAGCTGGTTGATCCCCACCTTCGCCTCGAGCCGCGCGAGCGGCGAGCCCAGGCAAAAGTGAATGCCGAGTCCGAAGGCGATGTGCTGCTGGAGGTCGCGGTTGACGTCGAACTGCTCCGGCTCTGGGAACTCCTCCGGGTCGCGGTTGCCCGCGCCGAAGAACACCTGGACCACGTCGCCCTCACGGATCTGCTGGCCGCCCACCTCAACGTCGCGGAGGGCGAGGCGCGGGATGATCTGCACGGGGCTCTCGAACCGGAGGGTCTCCTCGATCGCGCGCTCCACGAGGGAGCGATCCGCCCGCAGCCGCTCCCACAGGTCGGGCCGGTTCGACACGAGGCCAAGGAAGTTGCTCAGCAGGTTGGTCGTGGTCTCGTTCCCCGCAATCAGCAGCAGGATGCAGAACATGAGGACTTCCTGGTCGCTCAGTCGCTCGCCGTCGATCTCGGCCTCCACGAGCGCAGTGATGAGGTCCTCTGCCCCGTCGGCACGCCGTTTCGAGGCCATCTCGCCGAAGTACGCCGCCATCTCCATGCCGTTCTGCATGCGTGCGCTCGGATCGGCCCCGTAGAAGTCGAGGAAGCTGTCGCTCCAGCGCTTGAAGCGCTCGTGCTCCTCGCCCGGGATGCCCAGCATGCGGGCGATCACCTTCACCGGCAGCGGGACCGTGAACGACTCCACCACGTCAGGCTCGTCGCTCTGCAGTTGGTCAAGCAATTCAGCGGCGACCGAAGTGACCCATGGCTCGAGCTCCGCAATCCGGCGCGGGGTGAACGTCTTGTTCACCAGGTTTCGCATGCGCGTGTGGCGCGGCTGGTCCTGGCCGATGAGCACCATGCCGCCGCCGGCCGGGCCGCCCCCAAGCAGGCGCGACGAGAACGTCTCGTGGTCCTTCAACACGCGGAAGCAGTCCTCGAACTTGAGCAGGGTCCACGCGCCGCCGTTCCCCATTGCCGTTGCGGTCCCGTCCGCACGGAAGGGCGACTCGGCCCGCATTCGCTGATACCACGGATAAGGGTCGACGATGTACTCGGGGATCCAGGGGTCGAGCGTCGCAACCATGTGTGCCTTCCTCGCAAGGGAACTCCCCTCTCCCTCTGGGAGAGCAGAATCCCTACCCGGGGGCGAGGGCTGATGTTGCCGTGAATCGTACTCCGACTCGAAGCGCTCTGCTGCGCCGGGCGCATGAGCGTGCGACCTGTAGAATCGCTCCAAACGAAAGAGTCAGGATGTGCGCCCATGTATGAACGCGTGTTGGTCCCGCTGGACGGGTCGGATCTGGCGGAGGCCATTCTCCCCTATGTGGAGGAACTGGCGACGAAACTGAGCTCGGAGGTGGTGCTCCTCCACGCCGTCCCGTCGATCGAGTCGTTGCTAACCGTGCCGGTGGACCCGGTGGCCCCGCCCGTCGCGATTGACGCCGTGGAGATCCATGACGCCGCCGCGAAGTCTGGCGCCGAATACCTGGCCGGCGTGAAGGCGCGGCTCGAGGGTGTGGGCGCGCGCGTCACAACCGAATTGGTCGATGGACACGCCGAAGCGGCGATACTCGACTACGTCGAACGCCAGCGGCCATCCATCATCGCCATGGCCACGCACGGGCGTGGCGGGCTCAAGCGCATGGTCATGGGCAGCATCGCCGACGCGGTCGTCCGCAAGGTGACCATCCCCGTGCTCCTCTTCCGGCCGGGCGAGGGCGAGGACTGACCACCTACCCTTACGGCGCCCGTTCGAGCACAACCACCGGAATGCGGCGGGTGGTCTTTTGCTGGTACTCGTTGAACGCGGGCATTTGCGCGGCCTGCGCTGCGTAGAGCCGGTCGCGCTCGTCGCCTTCGGGCACGGATGCCTTCGCGGTGAACTTCTCCGTGCCGAGCTCGACCGTGACCTGGGGCTTCGCGGAGATGTTGTGGAACCACGCCGGGTGCTTCGGGGCGCCGCCCATGGAGGCGATGACCACCACCCGGTCGCCGTCGCGTGAGTAGACGAGGGGCGTCGTGCGCTCCTCGCCCGACTTCGCGCCCGTGGTGGTGAGCAGCAGCAGTGGTCGCCCCTTGAAGACCCCGGAGGTCTCGCCCCCGTTCGCCCGGAACTCCTCGATGATCTTGAGGTTGAATTCGTTCTGTTCGGCCATGTGTCCTCCGTTGGTGTGCCCATTCTGCACAATTCGCATGAGTCTTGCCGGGTGCCATCCCTCTCGGGGAAGTCTAAGATGCCGCCAACGACCTGATGATGGAGGACGCCGCGATGATCGAACTGCTCAAGGGGCTGCGCATCCTCGACCTCACCCAGTACGAGGCCGGCACCTCCGCCACGCAGATGCTCGCCTGGCTCGGGGCGGACGTCGTGAAGGTCGAGGCGCCCGGCATCGGCGACCCCGGGCGTGGCCTCGGCGCGCAGCCGAACGGCCAGGCGCTGGACCGCTGGTACTTCCTCAACCTCAACGGAAACAAGCGCAGCGTCACCATCGACCTCAAGCAGCTGGCGGGGCGCGACCTCTTCTTCCGTCTCGCACCGAAGTTCGACGTCTTCGTCGAGAACCTCGGGCCGGGAACCGTCGAGAACCTCGGTCTTGGGTACGAACGGTTGCGTGCCGCTCACTCTTCGATCATCTATGCCACCCTCAAGGGGTTCGGAAACAGCGGCCAGTACGCGCGCTTCAAGAGCTTCGACATGGTCGCGCAGGCCGTGGGCGGCGCGATGTCGCTCACGGGCACGTCCGCCACCGAGCCGCTGCGCTCCGGCGTTACCTGGGGCGATACCGGCACGGGCATGCACATGGCCATCGGCATCCTCGCGGCCTACACCCACAAACTGAGGACCGGCGAGGGCGCGCACATCGAGGTCTCGATGCAGGACGCCATCGCGAACTACGCCCGCATCGGCTTCCTCGCGCGCGAGGTCACAGGCGACCCCGTGCCTCGCGGCGGCAACAACCTCAAGGGCCTCGCGCCCACCGACACCTACCCCTGCAAGCCGTTCGGCCCCAACGACTTCGTGTATGTGGTCGCGGTCTCCGGCCGCATGGTGGAAAGCCTGCTCATCGCCATCGGCCACCCGGAGCTGTGCGACGACCCGCGTGTCGCAAACGCGATGGCTCGCCGCGAGAACAATGACTGGCTCCACGAATTGCTCACGGAGTGGTGCGGCCAGCGCACCAAGCACGAGGCGATGGCCGAGCTCCAGGCCTGCGGCGTGCCCGCGGGAGCGGTCTTCGACTCCGGCGACATCTTCAACGATGCGCATATGAAATCGCGCGAGATGGTCCAGGTTGTGAACCATCCGACGCGGGGCGATGTGGAGATCCTCGGAAACCCCGTTCGGGCCGATGGCGAAGCCACCCGGCTCGTGCCCGCGCCCCTGCTGGGCGAGCACACCGACGAAGTCCTCTGCGGCGAGCTGGGACTGACCCCGGGCGAGATCGAGGAGCTGCGGACTTCGCGAGTCGTTTAGAAGCCAACCGAAGCGTTAGCGAGGGGCTCGCACTCAACAGGCGGCCCCATCAGAGCCCGGAGCGTCAGCGACGGGTACCATCCATGCCCGCGATCCGCCCGCAACCTCCCAACCTCCCAACCTCCCAACCTACCCCAAATACATCGTCCCCCGCGCCGAGCCTTTCGGGTCCGTGAGCACGTTCACCAGTGCTAGCCGGTCCGACGCGAACGCCGCTTCAAGCGCCGGGCGGATGTCATCGGGGTGCTCCACTCGCCGGGCGAAGCCGCCGACCATCTCCACCATCTTCTCGTATTCCGCGGGCATCAGCGCCGCGATCGGTGGCGCGTCGGCCGCGAACATGCGGTCCTGGATCGAATGCCCGGCGATGCCCTGGTTGTTCGAGACGACGATCACCACCTTCGCGCCCACGCGCGCGGCCGTCTCCACCTCCATCGCGGCCGCTCCGAACGCGTAGTCGCCCACCAGGGCGACAGACGGCTCGTCGGGCCGCGCGAGCTTAGCGCCGATGGCGTACGGCAGGCCGGTGCCCATGCAACCGGTCGTCCCGGAGTTCAGAATCCGGCGCTCACCGTAGGCCTGCATGACGATGCGGGAGACCGCCATCGTGAGCTCCCCATCGATGCTGATGGTGGACTCGCGCGGCAGCAGGTCTCGCAGCTCGCGCAGGAGCCGGTAGTGGTTGATGGGCGTGGCATCCGAGTTGAGGTCTGCCTCGGTCGACGCTTCGTTCTTTTCCGCGTCCTCCCGTAGCTGCTCCGCCCAGCCCGATGTCGCCGACCGGAGCGAGCGGCCGCCTAGCGCGCTCGCCACCTGGTCGACCGCCACGGCAGCGTCGGCCGTCAGCCCGATCTCGATGTCCGCACCGCCGTAGAACTCGGACGGCTCGACGTCGATCTGCGCGAGCCGAGCGTTCGGCGCGAAGCGGCGGCCTCGACCGAACTGGAAGATCCAGTTGAAGCGGCCACCGACCATCAGGATCGCGTCCGCGCCAGCCAGGGCCGTCGAACGCGCGGCGTTGCGGCACATGGGGTGGTCATCGGGGACGGTGCCGCGCCCCATGGGCGAGGCCACGAAGGGGATGCCCAGGTCGACGAGCCGAGTTAGCGCGTCCCCCGCCTCCGCCCATCCCGCACCCTTGCCAATGAGGACCAGCGGCCGCTCCGCGGAGGCCAGCATCTCCGCGACGGCGTCAACGCCTGCTGGATCTGGATGGGGCAGCGTGACCCGGGGCGAGCGCTCGCGCAGCCGCACGCGCTCCTCCGGGATGCGCATCCCGATGGTCTGGCCCGGGAAATCGAGATAGACGCCGCCGGGCCGGCCGGCCGCGGCCCGGCCCAGAGCGAGGTGTACGTACTCCGGGATACGCTCGGTGCTGTCCGCCTGCACGGCCCACTTTGCCCCGGGCGCAGCGAACGCGACCTGGTCCGCCTCCTGGAACCCGCCGAGCCCGCGCTGGAACGCCGCCGCCGACCCGCCGAGGACGACCAGCGGCATCCCGCTGCTGGTAGCGACATAGAGGGGCGTGATCGCGTTCGTGAGCGCGGGCCCGGAGCCAACGACGAGCACGCCTGGCTGGCGCTTGATCCACCCGTACGCGGAGGCCGCAAACCCCGCGGAGACCTCGTGGCGGCAGTTCACCACCCGCAGCCCCTCAGCCTGTGCGCCCGCCATGACCTCGATCATCGGGCCTGCGACGACGCCGAACACCGTGTCGATGCCATCTGCCTTCAGCTGCCGGGCAAGGAGTTGCCCACCGTTGATCTCGCCCATCGTCTGCCTCCAGGCGGCGGTGTCGCCGCGGGAGGATTGTGGCCCAAGACCACGTGCCCGCGCCAACCGGCGTGATTCTGCTCTCCCCACTCGCGGGAGAGGAAGTCGGCTCCGACGCTAGCGGAGTACGTGTCAACTTCCGCCACCACCCCGGCTCCTGCAAACTGAACCTCCATGCGCTCCGCCCTGACCCTCTTCCACGAACGCAACTTCGCGTTCCTCTTCGCCGGGCGTTGCGTCAACTTCCTCGGCAACGCGATGGCGCCGGTTGCCCTCGCGTTTGCAATCCTGGACCTCACGGACTCGGCGAGCGCCCTCGGGCTCGTCCTTGCAGCGCGGATGGTCCCGCAGGTCATCTTCCTGCTCATCGGCGGCGTCGTGTCCGACCGCTTCCCGCGCCACCACGTCCTCGTTGGCACGAGCCTCGTCGCGGGCGCCTCCCAACTCGGCGTCGCGGTGCTTCTCATCGGTGGTTGGGCCGAGCTCTGGCAGATCGTCGTCCTCGAAGTCATTAACGGTGCAGCCTTCGCCCTGTTCTACCCCGCCGACTCATCGGTGGTGCCGCTGACCGTCCCTCAGAGCCGCCTGCAGGAGGCGAACGCCGTGCTCCGCCTGGGCACGAACCTGTGCATGGTGGGCGGCGCCGCGCTCGCGGGCCTGCTCGTCGCGCTCTTCAGCCCCGGGTGGGCCATCGCCGTGGATGCCGCCACATTCTTCGTTGGGGCGTTGCTCGTGGCGGGCATGCGCGGCATCAGCGCCGCCGCAGGGGCGTCATCCAGCATCATCCATGACCTCAAGGAGGGCTGGAACGAGTTCATCGCCCACCGCTGGCTCTGGACGATCGTCGTCCAGTTCTCAATCATGCTCATCGGGTTCTTCGGCGGGTTCCTTGTGCTCGGCCCGGTCGTGGCCGACAACGAGATGTCCGGCGCGAGCTCGTGGGCGATCATCGTGGCCGCGCAGTCGGTGGGCCTGCTCGCTGGAGGTCTGATAGTCGTCCGATGGCGTGCCTCGCGGCCAATCCTGGTGGCGACGCTCTCTGTCTTCGTCACGGCGCTGCCGCTGGCGGCGATGGCGATGGGTGCATCGGTCGGCGTAGTCGCACTCGCGGCCTTCGCCATGGGTGTCTCGTTCGAGGTGTTCTCTGTGTACTGGTACACCGCCCTCCACGAGCATGTGGCGCCTGAGTCGCTCGCCCGCGTCAGCTCCTACGATGCGCTCGGCTCCATGGGGCTGTCCCCGCTCGGCCTCGTCGCTGCCGGCCCCCTCTCCGACTGGATCGGCGTCGACCAGACCCTCTGGCTCTGCGTCGCACTCATCCTCGTCCCCACCGCGCTCGTCCTTCTCGTCCCGGAGGTCCGCAACCTCCGCTCGACGCCTCGGGTGAGGGAGGTGGATGTGGGGCTACCGGCGGAGGCTGCGGCGGGTTAGCGCCCAATCACGCCGAGACCGGCGCCAGCGCCACGACCTCGATGTCGCCCCAGAGCGCGCCCTGGCGGGCGTCGCACTCGTTGCTCTTGAGAAGCTCGAGGATGGCGAGGAACGAGATGACGACCTCGACCCGCGTCTGGCACTCGGCGATGGCCTGGCGGAACGAGAACTTGCCGCCGCGTCGCAGGCGGTCGCGGAATTGCTGGAGGCGGCCGCTCATGGTGATGCCGTCGCGGGGGATCATGGCTGCCGGTGGCTCGGGCACGTTCGCCATCATCTCCAGCATGATTTTGAACATGCCCTCCATCGTGACCTCGTCGAGCCCGCTGCCCTGGTCGCGCGGCGGAGGCGGCGCCTGGCGGGGATAGACGCGCACGCCCTGCTCCTGCCGCTCCTGGAGCAAGTCGGCGACCTCCCCGAAGCGGCGATACTCCATCAGCAGATCCACCAGCTCGCGCCCGACATCGTCGTCTTCGAGCAGGGCCTCCGCCTCTTCGGGCGAGCGCGGCAGCAGTGCCTTCGACTTCAAATAGATGAGCTTGGCGCCGATCGCCACGAACTCCGCCAGGGCCTGCGGGTCCACGCCGTCGCCCTGGTGGATCGCCGTGAGGTACTGGTCCGCCACGACAACGAGCGAGACGGCCGTGATGTCCAGGTCATCTCGCTCGATGAGGTGCAGCAGGAGGTCGAGTGGGCCTTCGAAGACAGGCAGAGAGATGGCCGGCATGGCATCCGACGGCTCACTGTCCCCCCGCGGGAACGCAGCCGGGTGGGTCCTACGACCGTTCCCGTTATCGTGCCGCGGCAGAGGCTCCCACTCCTGAGAGCGTCCGCTCGACGGCGGCAGCGATAGCGGAGACCGACCGCATCATCGACGCAAAGCCCTCGTAGGTCAACGATTGGGCGCCGTCGCTGAGTGCGTGTTCGGGGCTGGGATGCACCTCCACCATGAGTCCGTCGGCGCCTGCCGCGATGGCCGCCATCGCCACCGGCGCGACGAGCGCGTGCTTGCCCGTGCCGTGGCTCGGGTCCGCGACCACCGGCAGGTGGCTGAGCTCCTTCACCAGCGGGATGGCGTTGATGTCGAACGTGTTGCGGTAGGCCGTCTCGAACGTGCGGATGCCGCGTTCGCACAGGATCACGTTCGGGTTGCCCTGCGCGAGGATGTACTCAGCCGCCAGCAGCCACTCTTCGATCTGGCCGGCAAGCGCACGCTTCAGCATCACGGGTTTGCGAAGCTTGCCCACCTCGTCAAGCAGCATGAAGTTTTGCATGTTGCGCGCACCGATCTGGATCACGTCGGAACGCTCAGCGACGGCGTCGATGTCTCGGACCGTCATAAGCTCGGTGATGACCGGCAGTCCCGTCTCTCGGCCGGCCGCCGCGAGGTGTTCCAGACCCTCCTCGCCCAGCCCACGGAAGGCGTACGGCGAGCTGCGGGGCTTGAACGCGCCGCCGCGGAGCATGTTCGCGCCGGCCGCCTTGACCGCGCGGGCCGTGTCCATGATGTGGTCGCCGCTCTCGATCGAGCAGGGGCCAGCCATGACGGCGAGCTCCGTCCCGCCCACGGTCACGCCGTTGCCGACGTCGATAACCGTGTTGCCGGGATGGAAGTCGCGGCTGACGAGCTTGTAGGGCTTCGTGACACGGTGGACGGACTCGACGTGCGGCATCGTCTCGAACATGTCCTGAAGTTCGGGCACGTCCGGGCCGATGACGCCGATGATGCAGCGCTCGGTGCCCTGCGAGATGTGCGCCTGGTGCCCGCTCTCTTCGATCCGGGCAACAATGGCGTCGATATCGGCGGGCGACGCCTCCGGGGAAACTACAATAATCACTTCGTCTGCTCCTGCTCGCTCACATCGCGGTTGAATGGGTGCTGCTGGCAAGGTCTGGTCGCAGCGCCCTGGCTCCACGGACATAAATATGGTTGACGTCATGTGCACCCTTCTCGGTGTTCACATGGAGCAGGATCCGCACGCACAACGGGAGGCTCCCGGGCACGTACATTTCGTGGCCGCACAACAGCGGGACGTTGGTCCATCCCATCTGCCGCGCACCCACAGCGGGAAACTCCGCGTTCAGGTCCGTGGTCGTCGTAAAGAATGCGGAGGCTACGTCGTCGGGATTGATGTCGTTCGACTCAATCATGACAGCGAGGAGCTCTTTCGTCGCTTCGACGATTTCTTCCTTGCTGTTCTTGGTGACGGTGGTTGCCCCGCGGATGCCACGAACCGGCATAACGCGCAGATCCTCCTCCAGGAAGTTTGGTAACGGCTGGTGTTACTCGCCCAGGCCCGTGGAGGTAAATTCCCCGGCCACAGGGCGGCACCCATATGCATGGCCCGCACGGGGCCAGCGCCAACACCATCGGCGCTCCCCCGGTACGCGAGCCGCACTCACCTGCCCATTAGTGGCCGGTAACATTCTCCACAAACTCCCTGACGCTCTGCGCGCGGGATTTTCCGTCCGCGGCGTCGATGGCGGAAATGATAGCAGATCCCACTATTACCGCATCCGCGAGCTTTCCCACAGCTTCCACATGGGCGCGGCTCGAGATCCCGAACCCCACGGCCAGCGGCAGGTCCGTATGGCGCCGCACCATCTCCAGCATCCGCGGGAGCTGCTCCGGGACGACCGTCTTCCCGCCCGTGGTGCCCGTCACGCTCACGCAGTAGATCCAGGCGTCGGCGACTGCTGCGATTTCGGCGACGCGCTCCTCGGACGTGGTGGGCGCGATCAGCGGCACCATGCACAGTCCATGCGCCCGGCAGGCCGCGACCAATTCGCCCGCCTCGTCCGGGGGCAGGTCGACGACGATCCATCCGTCTGCCCCCGCGGCCGCCGCCTCCGCGCAGGCACGCTCGATGCCGCGGGCGAGGATCGGGTTGTAGTAACCCATGAGGACCACGGGGATGGCGAGCCCCTGCGCTCGGGCTTCGCGCACGAACTCGAACACGCGGACCAGCGTCACGCCATGCTCGATGGCGATCTGGTTCGCGTGCTGCACGGTCGCCCCGTCCGCTAGGGGGTCGGTGAAGGGCACGCCCAGCTCGATCGCGTCGCACCCTCCCGCCTCCATCGCCAGCAGGATGGGCACGGTGTCTTCGGGCGTCGGATATCCCGCCGTCACGTACCCGTTGAACAGCGCCCGCCCCTCGGCCTTTCCCCGCGCAAACGCCTCGCGAAAGCGCTCACTCATCGCGAATCGCCCACGGATCAGGTAGCTGCGGCCCCCCGTGGCCGCGGGGGGCTTGCGCTCGATCGTCAAGTGGGGCTGCCGAGCGGCCAGCGAAGCGCCGCCGCGGTGGGCGCCGCGTTCGTTCGCCGATCGACCATTCCGGGGGG
>JBBDMZ010000031.1:45275-92502 GCA_040877955.1 Dehalococcoidia bacterium
CCCTGCCCCTCTCCCAGAGGGAGAGGGGGGTCCAGCTCTACATCGAAGCGCGCAGAGTTGAGGCCCATCACGTCTCCCCCGAAATCAGGAGCAGGTAGCTCGAGAAGTTGAACATCGCGTGGCAGATGATCGCGTCCCACAGGCTTCCACGCGACCAGTAGAGCCACGCCAGCCCGATGCCCACGATCCAGAACGGGATGAGACTCCCGGGGTCCAGGTGCACCGCCGAGAAGAGGAAGCCGGAGATCACCGCCGCCGGCCAGAACCCCCACCGCAGCAGCCCGCCGAAGATCGCACCCCGGAACACGATCTCCTCGGAGAGCGGCGCCCCAACGCAGATCATCAGGAACGAGCCAGCGACCAGGATCGGGCCCCGCACGAAATCCTCGTCGACCGTGCTCTCGGGCTCCAGGAGGTCGATGTCGAGCCAGCTCATGATGACGGAGTAGATGATGACCCCGCCGTAGAGGGCGATCGTCATGAGCGCCGGCCGCCACAGTTGCGTCCAGTCGTACCGGTTCCACCCGAGCGCCTCCACGATGCGGCCCCAGCCGGTCCTGAGCGCCCACAAGGCGCCCGCTCCCGTGATCCCCTGCTGCACCAGGGTAAGCCCCACGAACATCACCACCACCCACTCCTTCGCGTCAGAGAGGGAGTCGAACTCGGTCCCGGAGGCGAGGATGATCACAGCCACAAGGCCGGAAAGCAGCAGAATGCCGCCGATGTTCACACCGATTGTGATGAGCGAGTTCCATGGTCCCCACGGCGGGCGGGCACGCGGGTAGCGTCGCATGCCCTGGGGGACGTGGACGCGTTCCAGCGTGGTCAGAGGGTTACTCCGAGGGCGGCCGCGACGGTGTGCATGTCCTTGTCGCCCCGCCCGCTGAGGCCGACCAGCACGTCCTCGTCCGGCCGCATCTTCCCGGCGACCTGGATCGCGTGGTAGAGGGCGTGCGACGGCTCGAGCGCGGGGATGATGCCCTCGGCCATGGTCAGCGCCTTGAAGCCCTCGAGCGCCTGCATGTCGTCGACGGCGACGTACTCAGCGCGCTCGGTCGTCTTCAGGAAGGCGTGCTCAGGGCCGACGCCGGGGTAGTCGAGGCCCGCGGAGATGCTGTGCGTCTCGAGGATCTGTCCGGCCTCGTCCTGCAGCAGGTACGTGCGCGTCCCGTGCAGCACCCCCGGGCGGCCGGCAACGAGCGTGGCCGAGTGCTTGCCGGTGCCCACACCCTCGCCCGCCGCTTCGACTCCGATGAGCCGCACGGGGTCGTCGATGAACGGGTGGAAGAGCCCGATGGCGTTGCTGCCGCCGCCCACGCAGGCGATGGCCACGTCCGGGAGCTTCCCGGCCTGTTCGAGCATCTGTGTGCGTGCCTCGCGCCCGATGACGGACTGGAAGTCGCGAACAATCGTGGGGAAAGGATGCGGCCCGATCGCGGAGCCGATGAGATAGTGCGTCGTCTCCACGTTCGAGACCCAGTCGCGCATCGCCTCGTTGATCGCGTCTTTGAGCGTGCGGCTGCCCGTATCCACCGGCACGACGGTCGCGCCGAGCATCTTCATGCGGAAGACATTGAGCGACTGGCGGCGGATGTCCTCGGTGCCCATGTACACGGCGCACTCGAGGTCCATCTTGGCGCAGACGGTGGCGGTGGCCACCCCATGCTGGCCCGCGCCGGTCTCGGCGATGATGCGGGGCTTGCCCAGGCGCCGGGCGAGGAGCGCCTGCCCCACAGCGTTGTTGATCTTGTGGGCGCCCGTGTGGGCGAGGTCCTCGCGCTTTAGCCAGATGCGCGCGCCGCCCGCCTCTCGCGTGAGCCGTTCGGCGAAGTAAAGAGGCGTTGGCCGGCCGACATAATGCTTGTGCAGTTCGGCCAGCTCCGCATGGAAGGCGGGGTCCGCGCGGGCCTTCTCGTACTCTCGCTCGAGCTCCTCGTGCGCGGCCACGAGGACCTCCGGGATGTAACGCCCCCCGAACTCGCCGAATCGCGGCGAGAGTTTCGTCTCAACGCCCAACCCGTGCCCCTTTCGCCGCGCGCACGAACGCACGGATCTTCTCGATGTCCTTCTTGCCATTCGTCTCGACGCCGGTGGAGACGTCGACTCCCCACGGCTCGACCTGCGCGACGGCCGCGGCCACGTTCTCCGGCGTCAGGCCCCCGGCGAGCAGGAAGGGGAGGCGCTTCCCGAGCTCTGCCGCGATGTCCCAGTCGAAGGTCGTTCCCGTCCCGCCTCGCGCTTCCGTCGTTCCGGTGTCGACGAGGAGCGCCGCGGCCCGACGTTCGACGGCGGCGTCCAGCAGGTCCATCGCGTCGGCCTGTTCGCCCACGTGGATGGCCTTCAGCACCGGATGCTCCACGTCGTGAACGAACTGCGCACTCTCGTCGCCGGAGAGCTGCACGAGGTCAACCCCGGCCGCTCCGGCGATGGCGTTCACGTCCTGTAGCGGCTGGTCCGCGAACACCCCGACGATGAGCGGCCGCCAGCGCATCACCGCGTCGTCCAGAGCTTCGCTCCAGGCGCCGTACCAGCTGGCGCCTCGTGCCACCTCCCCGGCCACGGGCGCCTCGAACTCGACATCCTCCCCGTAGCGGCCCTTCTGCCGCTCAACGCGCCACGCTCTCAGCGCGGTCACGATGTCGTGGCACTCCTGTGGGCTCACCTTGCGCTTCGACTCCGCGAACATCACCCCGACGAAGTCCGCGCCCGCCTCCGCGGCCGCCACCGCCGCCTCCACCGACCGCACACCGCAGATCTTCACGCGCGTCATCGGGTTGCCGTCGAATCATGAACGCTCCGGGCACCGGCCACGTCACTCCCCCTCTCCCGCGCAGTCGGGAGAGGGGGCTGGGGGGTGAGGGCCAGCAGTTCGCGGACCTTCTCTCCGGGGTCGACCGCGAGCATGAGCGCCTCGCCCACGAGCACGGCGCTGGCTCCCGCGTCCGCGAAGCGCTCGACATCCTCGCGCGACGCGATGCCGCTCAGAGCGGCGACGATCGTGCCCTCAGGGACCATGCCCGCGAGCCGGTCTGTCGTGCCGAGGTCGACGTTGAAGCTGCGCAGATCGCGGTTGTTTATCCCGATCACCTTCGCGCCGGACTTCGCTGCGCGCTCCATTTCCGGCGCGTTGTTCACTTCGACGAGCGGCTCCATGCCCATTTCACGCGATAGCTCCATCAGCCCGCTCAGTTCGGATTCGCTGAGGCACGCCACGATCAGGAGGATTGCGTCGGCACCGTGCGCTCGCGCCTCCATCACCTGGTAGCCGTCAACAATGAAGTCCTTGCGCAGCACGGCCGGGCGCGAGTCACCGAGCTGTCCCACGGCCTGGCGGACGAGCTCCATGTCATCGAGCGTGCCCTTGAACCACGTTGGCTCGGTGAGCACGGAGATCGCCGCCGCGCCCCCGCGGGCGTAGACCATCGCCTGCCGCGGGGCGTTGATGCCCGGGGCGATATCGCCCTTGCTCGGGGACGCTCGCTTGATCTCGGCGATCAATGCCATGGGCGCAGCCGACCGCAGGCGCTCTGCGAAGTCCATCGCGGGTGGCGCGGCGCGCACCTTCTCCTGCAGCGCAGGGAACGGTGTGGCGAGCTTCGCGGCGCGCACGTCCTCGCGGCGTTGGACGACGATGCGATCGAGGATCGTCGCCTCACTCACCGGCGAGTTCCTGCGTGAGCGCGACGTAGCGGTCGAGCACCTCGCGGGCGCGGCCGCTGGCGATCGCCTCGCGAGCGAGGTGCGTGCCCTCGGGGAAGCTGCTCGCCAGCCCCGCCGCGAACAACGCCGCGGATGTGTTCATGACGACAAAGTCCGTGACCGGCCCTTCCGCGCCGTCGAGCACCGCCTGGAGCAGCCCGGCGTTGTGCTCCGGGGTGCCGCCGAGGACGCGTTCGAGCGGGTGCTCGGGCAGATCGAAGTCGGCCGGGCGCAATTCGCGCTGAGCCACAGCCCCATCACCGACGATCCACGTGTTCGTGGCGGCCGCGGGGCTGATCTCGTCGAGCCCGTCGTTGGAGTGCACGACGATCGCGCGCTCCATGCCGCGGAGGGCGAGTGCCTGTGCGACCAACGGGCCAAGGGCTGCCGCGCCCACGCCCACGAGTTGCCGCTTTGGTTTGGCCGGGTTGCTGAGCGGCCCCAGCAGGTTGAAGGCCGTGCGGATGCCGATCTCGCGCCGCGGCCCGCCCACGTGGCGCATCGCGGGATGGAAGCGCTGCGCGAAGAGGAACGAGAACCCGCAATCCTCGATTACCTGCGCCACCTGCTCTCCGCCGAGTTGCAGGTTCGCTCCCAGTGCCTCCAGCAGGTCTGCGCTGCCGCATTTCGACGAGGCTGCCCGGTTGCCGTGCTTGGCCACGCGCGCGCCCGCGGCGGCCGCCACTAGACCGGCGGCGGTGGAGACGTTGAAGGTGTCGATGCCGTCGCCGCCTGTACCGCACACGTCGATGACGCCGGTCACCGGCACGGGCTCCGCGTGGCGCTCCATCACGCCGAGCGCCGCCGCGACTACCTCGGGCGTCTCGCCGCGGATGCGCCAGCCGGCGAGGAACGCACCGATCTGCGCCGGCGTCGCCTCCCCGCTCATGATTGTCTCGAGCGCGGACGACGCCAGCTCGGGAGTGAGCGTGCCATGGTCTACGAGCGACTTGATCGCGTCCTGCATCAGCGTCTCCCACCCGACATCGCGAGGAAGTTCCGGAGCAGATCCTTCCCATGCTCCGTGGCGATCGACTCGGGGTGAAACTGTACGCCTTCGACGGTTAGCTCGCGGTGCCGGACGCCCATGATGACGCCGCTATCCGACCGGGCGCTGATCTCCAGCACGCCAGGTTGGGTCTCGGGAGTGCCCGCGAGCGAGTGGTAGCGGCACGCCATGAACCGCTGCGGCAATCCAACGAACACACCCTTCCCATCGTGTTCGATGGGCGAGATCTTCCCATGCTTGATTTCGCCCGCGCCTGTGACCCGCCCCCCAAACACCTCGTAGACCGACTGGTGGCCAAGACACACCCCGAGGACCGGCACCTTGCCCGCGAAGATGCGCACGACTTCCTTCGAGATGCCCGCATCGTCGGGCGTCCCGGGGCCGGGCGAGATCACGACGTGGTCGGGCGCCATCGCGAGGCACTCGTCCGGGGTGATGTCATCGTTTCGCCTCACGATGACTTCCGCTCCCAGCTCCGACATGAACTGGTAGAGGTTGTACGTGAAGCTGTCGTAATTATCGATGAGCAACGTGGTCATCGGTCCAGCCCCTCTTCTCGTTCCAGGTCGGCAGCAACGGCCGTCAGGGCGTCCGCAAGCTCCTCTGGCGAGTATGCGTAGCCCCGCCGGTCGAGCTTGAACTTCTGCTCGAGGTAGCCGGGCTCGAACGAACCCGAAACACGCAGGTTGAGCGGGTACGCCGTCCCCGGCTCGCCCATGAGCGACACGAGGAAGTAGCCGTCGCCCGCCGAACGCGTGAAGCTCGCGACTTCCTCCAGCAGGGGCACGAGCACCATCTCCACGCCGCCGACGCGGTAGAACCGCACGCCCACGTGTGCCACCTGCTTCGTCACTTCCACCCGGCTGCCTCCGCCGCCGCCGAGATGACCCGGAAGGCGTCCGCCGGCGTTGCCGCGAAGTGGTCCGGGTAGGCGTCCTGTAGCAGCTCCGCGTCGAGCGTTCCCCATCCTGCTCCGAGCGACCGGCAGCCTGCGTTTCGAGCAGCGAAGATGTCGGCGGGGGTGTCACCAATGAAGAGCACGTCGCTCTCGGTGTTGATGTCGACGCACAACCGGTCGAGCGCTTCGAAGATGGGCTCCGGGTCAGGTTTGTGGAGCTCGGTGTCGTCGAAGCCCACGACGCACTTGAAGTACTGCAGCATCCGCGCCTGCACCAGTTCTTCGGTCGCTCCCCACGCGACCTTCGAGGTGACGATCGCCATGGGCAGCTCCCGCTCCACGCACCAGGCGAGGATCTCGGGGATGCCCTCGTAGACCGTGATGTGGCGCGGGTTGCCGTAGTAATGGTCGCGGTAGGCTGTCGTGAACGACTTGTAATCGCCCCCCAGCAACCGCCGGCCGAGGTCTTCCAGCGTGCCCCCGCGGTGTGAGCGCCAGATCTCCTCCGGGTCGCACCAGCCGCCCACGCAGGACGAGTAGGCGTGCCGCAGGGCGCCCATCCGCCCCGGGAGCGTATTCAGGACGGTGTCATCGAGGTCCCAGAGCACTGCCTTCATTCGGGCCTGCCCATCCCGCGACGCTCCAGGGCCTCTTCCAGCACCGGCCATACTTCGATCGCCGCGGGAAAACCAGCATAGGTGGCGACCATCCGCATAGCTTCGACCAACTCTTCCCGGCTTGCTCCGTGATTGAGCGCGCCCTCGATATGCGAGCGCAGGGCGCGTGGGCGGCCGCCCATGGCCGCCGTCATCGCCACCACCAGGAGGCTGCGGGTCTTGCGCTCGAGCGCAGGCCCGGTCCATGCGCGGTCGATCGCATCCAGCACGTCGTTCGCGATCTCCCCGTAGGCCTGCCGTAGGCCCGCGAGCGCCTCAGGTCCCGGACGCCCGCTCAGCGTGCCGAGCACATCGAGCGCGTCCGCGGGGCTATCTTCCTCATCCAGGTCCCGCGCGGCGGCGCGCTCCGTCGGGAACCGCAGGACGGTCGACACCGCCTCTTGCGCCGGGTCGGCGGCGACCTCCAGCCCGAATGCCTGGAGGACGGCGCTTCGGACCTGTTCGTTCATCGCCAGTGCCGCCATCTCTTCGAGCGAGAACCAGCCTGACTCGGCGCCCCCGGGCGCGGCCGGGTCGCCCGTCCAGCCGGAAGGGGCGTACAGGTTCAGCACGCCCGGCCCGCCGGCAGTCCGGGTGTAGTGGGTGTCCACGAAATCCTCTTCGATGGACGGCGCCGCGATCCCGTAATCCTCGAGGATGAACCTCATCTCGCGAGGGATGTCGTCGCGGCCCTCAGGCAGCGCGCCGCCGGGCAGGCCCCAGTGATCCTGCCCGGGGGCCCGCACCAGGAAGATCGTCCCGTCACGCACGAGGATGGCGCAAAGCTCGACGCGGGTCATGTCGTCCTCAGCGCGGTGGTGTTGAGCACGCTCGTGAGCAGGGTTTTCACCGAAGGCGGAAGGAGCGCCGCCGTCACGCCTTCGACATCGAGCCATTCGCCTCGCTCATCGGGCACGTCACCGACCCACTCCCAGACCGTGTAAAACCCGCAGAACATCTCGCGATCTTCACCGGGGTTGCGATAGGTGAACGCCCCTTGCGCCCAGATGCGCGTCGCCTCGATGGCCAGTTGGTCCCAGAGGTGTGCCTTCAGCTCGACCTTCCGGTCCTCCGCCATCCTCCGGAAGACGCCGCCGGGCAATCCGACCCCTTCCGCGTGCCTCCACAGGAACACCCGTCCATCCCGCACCAGGATCCCGTACACGCGGTCTGGGCGCCTGTCCGTCATGCCGGGACTCCGTTCTCCAATCGTGAATCGGCCACTCGGGCAATTGGAAACTGCCATTTGAGAATTACGAGCCGCATCTCAACCATAGCCCAGGCTCCCGACTCGCATCTCGGCCGCGTTGATTTCCGCCTGGTCGATCGCGCGCAGCATCGCCCGCGCCTTGTTCCCGGACTCCAGGTACTCCTCCTCGGGGGTGCTGTCGTAGACCACGCCGCCGGCGGCCTGCACGTAGGCATTGCCGTCCTTCATCCAGATGGTGCGGATGGCGAGCGCCGTGTCGCAGTTCCCGCCGAGGTCGAAGTACCCGACGCAGCCGCCGTATCCGCCACGCTGCTCTCGTTCGAGCTCGGCGATGATCTCCATCGTGCGGATCTTGGGCGCTCCCGTGACCGTCCCGTGCGGGAAATAGGCGCGCACGGCGTCGTAGACCGACACCTCCGGCCGCAGCTTGCCGATCACGTGCGAGACCATATGCATGACGTGCGAGTAGCGCTCTATGTCCATGAGCGAAGTCACCTCGACGGTGCCCGCCTGGCAGACGCGCCCCAGGTCATTGCGGGCGAGGTCCACGAGCATGATGTGCTCCGCGCGCTCCTTCTCCGAGGTCTGCAGCTCTGCCGCCATGCGCAGCTCGTCCGCCTCGTCACGGCCCCGGCGGCGCGTACCGGCGATGGGGTGCGTCTCGATAACGCCATCCTCGATGCGTACGAGCATCTCCGGTGACGCCCCGGCAACGCGCAGGTCGCCCAGCTCGAGGTAGTACATGTACGGCGAGGGGTTGACCGTGCGCAGCGCCCGATACACCTCGAAGGGGTGCGCATCCGTCTGCCGTGAGAACCGTTGCGAGATCTGGATCTGGTAGGTGTCGCCCGCTTCGATGTACTCTTTGGCCGCCATCACCTTCTCCATGAAGTCTTCCTTCGTCGTGTTCGACTGGAAGGCGGAGTTCCCCGTACGTGGCACCTTGACCTCGTACGGCAGCCGGATCAGTGGCTGGCCCAGGCGTTCGACGAGCTCGTCGATGCGGAACGCCGCCTGCCGGTACGAGGCCTCGATGTCCCCGTCGAGGCGCACGTGGCTCACGACCTTGATCACGTGCTGCAGGTGGTCGAACACCAGCAGCGTGTCCGTGAACAGGAAGACGGACTCCGAGAATCCCTGCGGGTCGCACTCGGGCATGGGCAGGCGCTCGTAGTAACGCGCAACCTCGTAGGCCATGTACCCCACAGCGCCGCCGGTGAAACGCGGCAGGCCCGGCACCTTCACGGGCCGGTTGCGCTTCAGTTCTTCTTCGATGGCGATGAGGGGGTCGCCCGGGATCTCGCCGGCCCCGGCATCGTCTCCAGTGCGCAGCACGCGGTACGGCTGCGTGCCGATAAACGAGTACCGCGCCAGCCGCTCCCCGCCTTCCACCGACTCCAGCAGGAACGAGTACTCCCCGCGCGCCACCTTCAGGTAGGCCGACACCGGCGTCTCCAGGTCCGCGATCACCTCCCGATACACCGGCAGCACGTTCCCCTCCCCGAGCCGCGCGATCTCTCGCACTTCCTCCAGCGTCGGCTTCAGCATCGCGCTCCCTCCGCGACGGCACTCCCCCTCTCCGCGCTAGCGGGGAGAGGGGCTCGGGGGGTGAGGGGCGTCACCGGTACTTCTCCAAGTAATTCAGGTCCAGAGCGTCCCGGACCATCTCCATCGTGTCGATCGCCACTGCTCGGCCACGCTTCGTCCCGTGCTCCAGTGCCTCGCGCACCATCCCCATGTTGCCCTCGAACGTGGCGCGGCGGTCGCGGATCGGCTCCAGGAACGCGTTCAGGGCGGCGGCGAGCTTACGCTTCACCTCCACGTCCCCGACCGCGCCCTTCCGGTAGCGCTCCTCCAGGTCAGCGACCTCCGCCTCGTCGGCGTTGAACGCGCGGTGATACATGAACGCGGGCGTTGTGTCAGGGTCTCCGGGTTCCGTCGGGCTCATGCGCGGCGTCCACATGCTCATTACCTTCTTCGTGACCGTGTCCGCGTCGTCCTTCAGGTAGATCGCATTGTTCTTGGACTTGCTCATCTTCGCCTGGCCGTCTGTCCCGACGAGCCGTGGCACCTTACCCACAAGCCCCTCCGGCTCCGGGAAGACCTCCTTGAAGCGGCGGTTGAAGCGGCGCGCGACCTCGCGCGTCATCTCGATGTGCGGGAGCTGGTCCTCGCCCACGGGCACGAGGTGGGCGCGCGGCATGAGGATGTTCGCCACCTGCATCACGGGGTAGGTGTAGAACGCCACCGGGACCGACTTCGCTTCGGTCTGGCCGTCCTCCGGGTGCTCCATCTCCGCCATCTCGGCCTTCAGCGTGGGGTTCCGCTCGAGCATCGAGACCGGGAGGAACCAACCGAGCCAGGTCGTCAGCTCCGCATGCTCGGGCACCAGGCTCTCGATGACATAATTGCTGCCCTCCGGATCCAGCCCCACCGCCAGCCAGTCGAGCGCGACCTCCCACACTGCCTCCCGCACCCGTGAAATATCGTCCGCGTAGTCGGAGACCTGGTAGTCGGCGATGAGGAAGTAGCACTCGTATTCGTGCTGTAGGCGCACCCAGTTGTCCAGCGCACCGGCGTAATGGCCGAGGTGCAACGCGCCCGTCGGGCGAATTCCCGTGAGGATGCGCTTTTTCTCTGTCACCGGACGCCTCCCGGGCGTGGCCCTTGCTGGCGCTGGGGCGGCCCGCTGGGGCCGCGCGGGGCGGGCCGCGGGCCGGCTCCCGGGCCGCGGTCGAGCATGCGAATGGTCGCTCCGATCTGGCGCGAGGCCTGCTCGGCCATGTCGAGCTCGTTGCCGAACAGCGCGTCCTGTTCGTTCATCACGCTCGCCAGCACGTGCAGCCACGCGCGTGTTTGCGCGAGCGAGCCGCGCGCGTCGCGGTAGAGACCGATCTGTGCCGGGCCTTCGCGCGTGGTGGCCTCCGCGATGAGCGCAGCCGCCATGCCGGCCTGTTCGAAAGCGCGCGTCTGAGCGTCCGCAGCGGCTTTCAGGTTCGAGCCTACCTTCAGGCGGCCAACCGCCGTCGCGAGCCGCAGGCTCGTGTTGAACGCTTCACTCTGGCGGTAGTCGGCCTCTGCCATCAGTTCACTCCCGCGACCGCGTAGCACCCGTCGAGGAACGTCAGCAGCCGGTCGCAGGCTGCCTCCGTGGCGGCCACGACCGCGTCGTCGTCCGCCGCCATCTCGTGGATCGCCTGCATCTCCGCACCGGAGTGCGAGATGTCCGCCACGAGATGCACGCTGAAGAACTCGAACTGCTCGGGCGTGAAGCCGTAGTTGTCGCTCAGGCCCTTGATCTTCTGCCACGCGATCGCGGGTACCTGGCCCTCGTACGCGAACAGCGTCGCCAGCGCTTCGCCCACGGGCGCCTCATGCGACATCCGTCCGAAGTGCTCGATGAGGGCGGTGGTCTCGCGATTCGGTGTC
This sequence comes from Dehalococcoidia bacterium, assembly GCA_040877955.1. Classification (GTDB taxonomy): domain Bacteria; phylum Chloroflexota; class Dehalococcoidia; order Tepidiformales; family Tepidiformaceae; genus JBBDMZ01. The sequence goes on from JBBDMZ010000031.1 coordinate 56,177, forward strand.
GAATTCACCACCTCCTCTGCCGCCACGCCCAGCGCCTTCGCAAATTCGAGCCACAGCACCGGGTGGTTGCGCTCGCCGTGCTCTTCGTCCCAGAGGTTGTCCAGCAAGAGCTGCCGGACGTGCGCGCTCTCCGTGCGCGTGTGGATAGCGCTGAGGTAGCGCGGGAACGCCAGCTCGAAGTGGTAGTACTGGCGCGCGTACTCCTGCAGGCGCTCCATCTCGAGCGTCCCCTGGGTCCACGCCTTGTAGAACGGGTGCTCCAAGAGCGACCGCTCCTCCAGCACCTTCCGAATCCGCTGCTCCAAATTCTCGGCCATCTCTTTGACTCCCTTCCCTCTCGGGATCGATTTCAGGACTAAGGACTCAGGACTCAGGCGATCACCGGCAAGCCCGCCATCGCCTCTCGCACCGTCTCCACCGGGTATGCGTCGTCGACGAGATTGCCGGCGAGGTAGTCGTCGTATGCCTGCAGGTCGAGCAGGCCGTGTCCGCTCAGGTTGAAGAGGATGTTGCGCTGATCGCCCGCTTCCTTGGCGGCCAGCGCTTCGTCAATCGCGCCTTTGATGGCGTGCGAGCTCTCCGGCGCGGGCACGATGCCTTCGGTCTTTGCGAAGAGCACCGCCGCTTCGAAGCAACCGTTCTGAGCATAGGCCCGCGCCTCGATGTGCCCCTCGGCGTATAGGTGGCACAGCATCGGCGCCATCGCGTGGTAGCGGAGTCCGCCGGCGTGGATGCCCGGCGGCATGAACGTGTGCCCAAGCGTGTACATCTTCATCAGCGGGGTCATCCCCGCGGTGTCTCCGAAGTCGTAACGGTACTCGCCCTTGGTGAGGCTCGGGCACGAGGCCGGCTCGACGGCCAGGAAGCGCGTGTCCCGCTCCCCCTCCAGCTTCGCCTTCAGGAACGGGAACATCAGCCCGGCCGCGTTCGATCCCCCGCCCGCGCAGCCAATCACGACGTCCGGGTAGGCGCCGGCCATCTCCATCTGCTGGATCGCCTCCTGGCCGATGACCGTTTGATGGAGCAGCACGTGGTTGAGCACGCTGCCGAGCGAGTACTTCGTGTCCTCGCGCATGGCCGCATCTTCGACAGCCTCACTGATGGCGATGCCGAGCGATCCGTTGCTCACGGGGTCCTGCTCCAGGACCTGGCGGCCGGCGTTCGTGTCAGGGCTCGGGCTGGGGACCACTCTGCTACCCCAGACCTGCATGAGCGACCGCCGGTACGGCTTCTGCTGGTACGAGATGTTGACCATGTAGACTTTGGACTCGATCCCGAACATGCCGCACGCAAATGCGAGCGACGACCCCCACTGGCCCGCGCCCGTCTCGGTGGCGATGCGCCGCACGCCTTCCTGCTTGTTGTAGTAGGCCTGCGCGATGGCCGTATTCGGCTTGTGGCTGCCGCTGGGCGAGACGCCCTCGTACTTGTAGTAGATGCGGGCGGGCGTGCCCAGCGCCTTCTCCAGGCCCGTCGCGCGAATGAGCGGCGTGGGCCGCCAGATGCGATAGGCCTCGCGCACTTCGTCCGGGATGTCGATGTAGCGCTCCGCGCTCACCTCTTGCTTGATCAGTTCCATCGGGAAGAGTGGGGCAAGCGCCTCCGGCCCGATCGGCTCGTGCGTCGCGGGGTGCAGCGGCGGTGGCGGCGGGCTCTTCAGGTCGGCCGCGACGTTGTACCACCGCGTCGGGATCTCGCTCTCGTCGAGCAGGAACTTCTTCTGCGTCCCCGAAATCACTGCGGTCATCGCTGTCCTTCCCTTCCCGGCGCTCCGCGCCGCGCGGTTACGACTCGTTGGATCACCAATCGTCCGTCCACAATCGGAAATCGGCAATAAAAAGCCCCTCCGTCCCAAAGGACGAGGGGTTCTCGCGGTGCCACCTTTGTTTCCCGGTCGCGAAACCGGGACTCTCGACCGCCACGTGCCTTATGGGGCGATGGCGCTGGCTCTGATAACGGTGCCTCTCCGTCGAAAAGCTACTTGGCGTGTTGCCGTTCGCCTTCAATGCTCCCGGGGCCATTCACCAGTCGCGCCGCCGCCGGAATCGCACCATCTCCGGCTCTCTGGAGGCTCGCCTGACCGGCTACTCTTCCCGATCAACGCAAACAGTATTCAGTTGTCGGCCCAAAGCGTAGGCGCCATAACCGCGCCCCGTCAAGGGATCCTAAATCCTCGCATGCGACGCATCGCCCGTTATGATGCGCCCAGCCGGGCGGCCAAACGGAGGACTCATGAACCGCGAACGACTCGTCCCGGGGATTGCCGCGCTGGGCGCCGGCGTGTTTCTGGTCTTTGGCCTCTGGCCGTTCTTCGACGCGGAATCGTTCTTCGACGACGCAGCCGAGTTCAATCCCTACAACGAGCACTTCCTGCACGACATCGGCGCTTTCCAGATAGGCATCGGCGCCACGCTGGCGATCGCCCTCTGGCGCCGCACGGACGCGATCTTCGCGGCCCTCGCCGGCGCCGGCATCGGGTCGGCCTTTCACACGGTCGCCCACATCCGCGACCAGGACCTCGGCGGCCGCGACGGCGACATCGTGTTCTTCCTCATCCTGACAGTGCTGCTCCTGGGCGGCGCCGCCTGGCGCATCGCGCCCTCTCGATCCTCCGCGGCACGAACGTGACCCGACCCCTCGGAAACGAAACTCCCCTCTCCGCGCGCAGCGGGGAGAGGGGCCGGGGGTGAGGGGCAAAGAAAAGGGGCCGGTGGATGTGTGGAGCGGACACGACATCCAGCGCGACCCGGACTATTTTTTAGCACGCGCTAAGTAGGCTTGCAAGCCCCTTTTTCGCGACGACCGCAAATTCTTTCACCTTTGCAGCCAGCAACCTACACTTCACATCGATATGACCCGAATCGCCGCTTCACTCGTTCTTCTCGTCCTGGCAGCATTCGCCGGACCTGCCGCGGCCTCGGCCGCGTCCGACGGCGCGATCCCCGACATCGCCGCTGCCGTGGCCACACAGGATGAGGGCGGCTCCCCTTCCACGGGCGATGGGTGGGGAGAGGTGGTGATCTGGAGCATCGTGGGCCTCGCCATCTTCGTCGTCGTTGGCGGCGTGCTCTACTTCATGAAGCGCCAGATGGGCGGTTTCCCCGAGAATCCGAGTTGGGTCGCGCCAATCACGATCATGCCGAGCAAGGACTTCCCCGACGAGGGGGACTTCGGTGACCAGCCCCCTTCCCACACCGCGCACGCGGAGCACTGATCGTCCTCAGGCTTGCCGTTCGTCTCCGGGTGCACCGCCGGACAGTGGGCGAACGTCGCGGGCTCGCCGCAACAGTTCTGTAACGGCCGCGTCGGGCACGGGCTGGAAATTGCGGTACCACATGCCCACCGCGACGAACGTCTCGGGGGACGCAAGGCAGATGAGGTTGTCGGCAAGCTCGCCCACCTCCTCGCAGCTCTCCACCGCCCCGACAGGCACCGCAACAGTGATTCGTCCGGCCGAGAGCTGACGCAGCGCCAACACTGCCGCCTTCATGCTGGCGCCCGTCGCCAGGCCGTCGTCCACGACAACCACGTGCCGCCCCTCGACGGCGAGCGGTGCCGCGTCCCCCCGGTAGGCGCGTTCCCGGCGGATCAGCTCGGCCGACTCGCGCGCGACGATACCATCCAGCTCCGAGGGCGTGACTCGCAATGACTCGACGACGCCTGGATTCATCACTTGCGCGCCGCTCGATGCGATGGCCCCCATGGCGAGCTCCGGCTGGCCGGGCGCTCCCAGCTTCCGGACGACGAACACGTCCAGGGGCTGCCCAAGCTCCCGTGCGACCTCGAAGCCGACGGGGACGCCTCCCCGCGGGAGCGCGAGCACGACGTCGGGCGTGACCCCCTCGCTTCGAAGGCGTCGCGCGAGCTCCTTTCCGGCCTCATTGCGGTCGCCAAACGGCAGTCTCATTGACGTCGAGACCTCATGCGCTCAGTCCAGCACGACACCGATGCCGCTGAGGCGATGTTGCCTGAGCGCGGAGTTGCATCGCTCTCTCAGCGTGCGTGAGCGGCTGGCTGCGAGTTCAGGGCGACGAGGAGCTCGCGCCGCCCGTACCCCATGATCCCGCCCCAGATTGTGGGAACCGGCTGCACCGCTTCCAATGACGGGTAGCGCTGAAGCAGGCGGCGGAGTGCGACGCGGGCCTCCAGCCGAGCGAGGTTCGCGCCCAGGCAAAAGTGCAAGCCCCAGCCGAAGCCGAGTTGGGGGTTGGGATCGCGCGTGAGGTCCAGCCGCGCGGGGTCGGTGAAGATGACCGGGTCATGGTTCGCGGAGGCGATGGAGAGGAACACGTTCTGGCCCGCGCGCAGTTCCTTCCCGCCCCGCTCGTGGGTCTGCGCGACCTTGCGGGGCATCGTCCGCGCCGGGCCCACCGTCCGCATGAACTCCTCCACCGCGGCCGGCATGGCCTCAGAGTGGTCTCGCAGCCAGCGCGCCGAATCCGGCTGCTCGATCAGGATGGCGAGCGCGTTGTTGAGCAGCATGGTCGTCGTTTCGTGCCCGCCAAAGAGGAGCAGCGTGCAGGCTCCCACGAGCTCCATGTGGCTGAGGTCGGAGATGGGGCTGTGGACGATGCTGGTGAGCAGGCTCCCGCTCGGCTCAACCCGTTCCCGCTCGATCAGGCGCGAAAAGAAGTCGACGAAGGCCGCTGTCGCCTCCGAAACCGGCCCTTCCTCCACGCTCCCGGGGGCCATTGAGAACACTACTTTCGCCAGGTCGTCCGACCACTCCTGGAAGCGCCAGCGCTCCTCCGGGTCTACGCCGAGGATGGCGGCGATCACGAGCGCAGGCACCGGCCGGCAGAACGCCTCCATCAGGTCGACGTTCATACCATCGAACTCGTCGAGCACGCCGTCGACGAGGACTTCGACGTCCGCCTCAAGACGGCTCACGGCCCGTGGCGTGAGGGCGGACTTCACCGGCTCTCGCAGGCGCGTGTGCGCGGGTGGGTCGCGGAAGTTCATCCAGCCGGTGAGCAGCTCCGTGGCGCGGGCGAACCCCTCGGACCGGCCTTCGGCCGCGCGCCGGAACGTGCCGCTGCGGTCGGCGGACAGGTTCTCCATGTCGCGGAAGCCCGCCTCGACTTCACTGTGCGAGAGCACGGCCCAGCCGTTGTGGACGTCGCTCCACTGCACGTCCCCGCCTTCCCGCAGGCGTGCGAAGTACGCGGCCGTGTCGAGGATAGATTCCTTGCACCCGAGGTCGACATTCATCCGCTGAAGACTACACCGCGCAGCCGGGGGCCGTCCGCTAGAACTTCTTCCAGCTCAACCAGAACATCCGCCCCCGGTAGGGGAGCGGGGGCCATTCCTTCAGCCGGGAGGCGCACGCCAGGCGCGTCTCCCGGCTTCCGCTTGCCCAGCATCCCGGATCTCCGACCGGTCGCTGACGCTCGCGGCTCTGAAGGGGCCGTCTGGCGTCTGGCTGCGGATCCTAGGGAACCAGCACCACCTTGCAGTCCGCGGGATCGGCGAGCGCTTCGAATGCCGCCGGCAGCTCATCGAGGCTGACGCGGCGGGTGATGAGGGGGGCGGTATCAATCGCCTCGCTGCCCAGCGCGGTGAGGGTCTCGGCGTACTCCTCCGGTGTGTAGCCCAGCACGAACTGCACGGTGAGCTGCTTGTTGATGCCCACCATCGGCATGATCTTGTCTTCCTTCATGCACACGCCCACCACGACCACACGTCCGCCTCGCTCGACGGTCTCCATGGCCTGCTGCAGGGTGCCTTCAACGCCCACGCATTCGAACACAACGGGGGGCGCGGCCCCAGCGGCTTCCGTGACCGCGTCTACCGGGTCCACGTCCTTGGGGTCGATGACGAGGTCCGCTCCGAGCTGCCGCGCGAGCTCCCGTCGCGTTGGCGAGAAGTCCGAGACCGTCACGTGCTTGATGCCGTCGTGCTTGAGCCAGAGCAGGGTCATCAGTCCGATTGGCCCGGCCCCCATGACGAGCGCGTGCTCGTCCGGCTGCATCTTCGCCTGGCGGACGGCGTGCAGGCCCACAGCGCACGGCTCGGTGGTCGCGGCGACATCGTTCGGCAGCCCATCCGGCACGCGAAGCAGCAGCGGCGCGCTCATGAGCACGTACTCGCCATAGGCGCCTGGGAAGTCCGGGCTGTAGCCGATGCTCGCGAACCCCATGGGCGACTCGGGGTTGATGAGGACGGGCATGCTCGTCACGCGCGTGCCTGGCGTCCACGACTCCGCTCCGGGGCCAGCCTGCATGACTTCGGCCACGAACTCGTGGCCCATGACCATGCCCTTCGACATGTCCGGCGCCGGCACATCAACGCCCGCGCGCCGGCTGCGTGCGGATGAAGCGACCATGTCATCCATGTACTTCGCGGCGTGCAGGTCGCTGCCGCAGATGCCGCAGGCGAGCACCTTCGCCAGCACCTGGCCGGGGCCCGGCCGCGGCACGTCCACCTCCTCGATCGCAAGTTCCTTCCCGCGCAACACCATCGCCCGCATATCTTTCGCCTCCGGCTAAACGTTTGTCGCCGGAGTATAGGGGCACGGGACGTTGCGCGCCGGGCGCACTCAGGAGTCGCGGTGGGTGCGAGCGCGGGCCTGTCGCTCCGCCTCGCGTTCTGCGTCCCGCTCGCTCCGCCAGTCGTCCATCGAGTCGTCGCGCCAGGACGGCTGTTCGGGCTCGCCCAGTGAGCCAAGCCATGCGAACGGGGCGGACACGACGAGCGCCAGCGAGGCCATCGCGCGGACCAGCGGACTCCGGGGCGGCCGTACTTCGCTCCGGGCCGGTCCTGGCGCGGCCTCTCGCTTCCGGCCGCCGAGGAGCAGCCACAGGCCGATGGGCACCGTCACTGCCATTAGGGCGTACTGAATAATTAACGGCACAACTCCAGTATATCCCCGGATCGGGAACGCTGGACTAACACACCCTGCCATCGAATCGACAATCGGCAATCGAAAATCGACAATCCCGGCGTGTTCGCTCCCGGCGAGACGATCTTCTACCGCGGCATCCACATCACCGACTCAGGCGCTGAACCGCCGGTCGTCGCCGACGTGAAGCCAGGCATCGTCGTCCAGGACACGCCCGACCTGCTCGCCTTCTGGGTGCTGGCAGGAACGCCGACGAAGCTCTCGCGTCCGCTCGATCCCGCCCAGCCCAAACCCTGGTTCCCAGGTGAGTGGGAACTCGTCGACGCGGCCTGGAGCCGTTGGAATGCGCTCTTCCTGGTCGAGCCCGAGGCGTGGCACGCCACCTGGGTGTGGTGGACGCCGGACTTGGAGTTCCTCGGCTGGTACGTGAACCTCCAGGAGCCACTTATCCGGTCCGCCGACGGGTTCGACCACCGCGATCTCCAGCTCGACATCGTCGTGCCGCCCGACCGCGCGTGGCGCTGGAAGGACGAGGACGACCTTGCGCGCTCCGTCGAAACGGGCGTCATCTCAGCCGACCGCGCCGCCCGAACTCGTGCAGCCGCCGAGCGCGTCATCCCGCTCATCGAAGGCGGCGCCGGTCCCTTCACTGACGCCATCGCGTCCAGCCGACCTGACGCAAGTTGGAGGCTGCAACTCGCCCGGGCGGATGCGTCTAGCAACTAGAGCGGCCAGGCGGAGACCAATGACTCCCTCTCCCGCGAAGTCGGGAGAGGGGTCGGGGGTGAGGGCCTAGCCGCCCTTAAGCTTTCGCGCGAGCCACCGGACCGGATCGTAGTACCGGTCGGCCACGCGCTCCTTGAGCGGGATGATGGCGTTGTCGGTGATGTGGATGTCTTCGGGGCAGACTTCGGTGCAGCACTTGGTGATGTTGCAATAGCCGATGCCGGCATCCTTGCGCGCCAGTTCCAGCCGGTCCTCGGTGTCGAGGGGGTGCATCTCCAGCTCCGCGAGCCGCACGAAGAAACGGGGCCCCGCGAAGTTCGGCTTGTTCTCCGGGTGGTCGCGGATGACGTGGCAGACATTCTGGCAGAGGAAGCACTCGATGCACTTCCTGAACTCCTGCCCCCGGTCAATGTCCTCCTGCATCATCCGGTACGTACCGTCAGCCTCCGGTGGCCGGGGCTTGAACGCCGGGATCTCCTTCGCCACCTCGTAGTTGAAGGACACGTCCGTGACGAGGTCCCGGATGAGCGGGAATGTCTTCATCGGAGCCACGGTGATCACCTCGCCCGGCTCGAAGAGGTTCATCCTTGTCATGCACATCAGGCGGGGCTTGCCGTTCACCTCGGCGCTGCAGGAGCCGCACTTACCAGCCTTGCAGTTCCACCGCACCGCAAGGTCCGGCGCCTGCGTGGCCTGGATCGTGTGGATCACGTCCAGCACCACCTGGCCTTCCTCCATGTCGACGGTGTACTCCACCCACTCTCCCACGTCCCCGGCGTCGCCACGAAACACGCGCATGGTGGCCTGGGGCGTGCCTGTGCCCGGTGTGGTTGCGGCAGGCTCCGGGACGGTTGTCCGCGTCGGTGTCTCAGTCATCAGTGCGCCTCCGCGAGCAGTGATTCCAGCTCCGCCGGCATCTGTGGGAGCGGCTCCTTTGCCACTTCCATCTGGCCATCGCCGCCCTGCCGCACAACCAGCATGGACTTGCCCCACTCCGCATCGGTAGCGGGATAGTCGTCTCGGGTGTGGCCGCCCCGGCTCTCGCGGCGCATGGCCGCTGCGCGGGCGATTGCCTCGGAGACCGTGAGCATCGAGTTCAGGTCCAGCGCGAGGTGCCATCCGGGGTTGTACTGGCGGTGGCCTTCGACACCGGCGCGCTCGGCACGCTGCTGGTATCCGACAACCTCTGCGAGCGCCTGCGACAGCTCGTCCTCGTTCCGGATGATGCCCACGAGATTGTGCATCGTGTCCTGGAGCTCGTGCTGGATGGTGTACGGATTCTCGCCCTCGGTTCCATGGTCGAACGGCACGAGCATTTTGCGAGCGGCTTCGTCCACCGAGCCCTCGTCCACCATGGGTGGCGTCGCGAGCGTCCTGGCATAGTCGGCCGCGCCCACACCCGCTCGCCGGCCGAACACCAGCAGGTCCGACAGCGAGTTCCCGCCGAGGCGGTTCGCGCCGTGCATCCCGCCGGCCACTTCGCCGGCTGCGAACAGGCCGGGCACGGTGGATGCGGCGGTGTCCGGGTCGACGCGCACTCCACCCATCATGTAGTGCATCGTCGGGCCGACTTCCATGGGCTGTGCGGTGATGTCCACGTCGGCGAGCTGCTTGAACTGGTGGTACATGCTTGGGAGCCGCCGCTTGATGTAGTCCGGGGTCCGGCGGCTCGCGATGTCGAGGAAGACGCCGCCATGCGGGCTCCCGCGGCCCGCCTTCACCTCGGAGTTGATGGCGCGCGCAACCTCGTCCCTGGGCAGCAGGTCGGGCGTGCGGCGGTTGGCTGCCTTGTCGTCGTACCAGCGGTCCGCTTCGGCCTCGCTGTCCGCCGTCTCCGCCGCGAAGAACGGGGGGATGTACCCGAACATGAATCGCTCGCCGTTCGAATTCTTCAGCGTGCCGCCATCGCCGCGCACGCCCTCGGTGACGAGAATGCCGCGCACGCTTGGGGGCCACACCATGCCCGTGGGATGGAACTGGACGAACTCCATGTCGATGAGGTCTGCGCCGGCCCAGTAAGCCAGCGCATGACCGTCGCCGGTGTATTCCCAGGAGTTAGACGTGATCTTGAAGGCCTTCCCTACGCCGCCCGTGGCCAGCACGACCGCCTTCGCCTTAAAGACCACCAGCTTGCCGCTCTCGCGCCAGTACCCGACGGCGCCCGAGATGCGGTCGCCATCCTTCAGGAGCGCGGAGATGGTGCACTCCATGTAGACGTCGATGCCGCCATGCACGGCGTGCTGTTGAAGGGTTCGGATCATCTCGAGGCCGGTGCGGTCGCCCACGTGTGCCAGTCGCGCGTAGCGGTGGCCGCCGAAGTCGCGCTGGAGGATGCGCCCGTCCTGGGTGCGGTCGAAGAGCGCGCCCCATTGCTCGAGCTCGTGTACGCGGTCGGGCGCTTCCTGGGCGTGGAGCTGGGCCATGCGCCAGTTGTTGGCCATCTTCCCGCCGCGCATCGTGTCCCGGAAGTGCACCTGCCAGTTGTCCTCGGGGTACACATTCCCCAGTGCCGCGGCGATCCCGCCCTCCGCCATCACGGTGTGCGCCTTCCCGAGCAGTGACTTGCAGACGAGCGCCGTCCGCGCGCCCTCTGCCGATGCCGCGATCGCGGCTCGGAGCCCCGCGCCACCAGCGCCGATCACGACTACGTCGTACTCATGCCCCTCGTACTCAGCCATTTAGAGCACCCCTGTCTGCAGCCGTTGGGACAGAACCCGCGAGGCGAGGCCTCCCCCTCTCCACGCCAGTGGAGAGGGGGCCGGGGGGTGAGGTCACATATTCAGCCATCTAGAAGTGGTCCCACGTGTTTGGATCGGTGATCACGTCGTTCGCCACCAGCCGGATGTAGAGGTCCGTGAAGACGATGACCACCAGGCTCGTCCACGCCCACAGCCGGTGGTTCGCATTCCATTCGGACACGTAGTCCCAGACGCGCTTGCGCGTGCGTGTCCACTTCGTGCAGCTAAAGCAATCGAGCCCGCCGCCCACGAAATGCCGCAGCGAATGACACGAGAATGTGTACATCATCAACAGGAAGGCGTTGAGCACCAGCACCAGCGATCCAAGGCCGATGCCCCATCCCTCGTCCGAGTCATGGAAGCCCCTGACCGCACCAATCCAAAGGAAGACGACGAAGAGAAGCGCCACGTACATGAACAGCCGGTGCAGGTTCTGCAGGATAAGCGGGAAGCGACTCTCGCCCTTGTATGTCTTCCCTATGTCGCCCACGGCACAGGCCGGTGGGCTGAGGAAGTACGAGCGGTAATACGCCCGGCGGTAGTAGTAGCACGTCGCGCGGAATGGCACGGGCCCCAGCAGCACGACAAACGCCGGCGACAGGTAGAATTTCTCCGAGTCCCACAGCTTCGGTTCGTACACGGGCGACAGATACGGCCCGATCTCGTAGTGCCACATCGGCAGGAAGATGCTCAGTGTCAGCCAGCCGAAGAACACCGAAAGGCTGAAGAACACCAGGCTCGGTTCGACCCACCATGCATCCGTGCGCAGGGTCGACCGAAACCCACGACTATGGGGAACCGCGCGAGCCTCAGCCATTACGTCCCTCGCCCTCAATGGCCACGTCAGTTGGACCTGAGGCGACGCCCGGATCCTAAGGTTGGCCGGAGAGGCCAGTCAACGCGTCAGCGGCTTCCATCGAGGAATCCTATCAGCCTATCGGGGCCGCTCCCGGTGTCCGCGCCTGCCCCCAACCCTGCCGCCCGTTAGACTCTCGACCAATGTCCCCGGATCCTGGCCCAACCTTTCGCATCCGCTCGCTCACGCTGTCGGTCTACCTCCCCACGTTCCTGTTCGCGGTCGGACAGGGGGCGGTCATCCCCATCGTGCCGTTGTTCGCGCGCGAGTTGGGCGCCTCGGTCGCGGTGGCGGGGACGATCGTGGCCGTGCGCGGACTGGGCATCATGTTCTTCGACGTGCCAGCCGGCGTGCTAATCACCCGTCTGGGGGAGCGTGGCGCCATGCTTATCGGCACGGTCGCGCTCGCCGTCGTCGCGGTCGGGGCGGCGTTCAGCCCGGGACCGATCGCCTTCGCCGCGCTCATGTTCGTGATGGGCTGCGCCTGGAGCATCTGGATGCTCGCGCGCCTCTCATACGCGACGGAGCACGCACCCCTGGAGCAGCGTGGCCGCGTGCTTTCCCTGATTGGCGGGGCTAACCGCATCGGGAACTTCGCCGGGCCGTTTCTCGGCGGCTTCGCTGGCGTCGCCTTCGGCCTGGAGGCGGCCTTCTACATCCAGGCGGCCCTCGCGCTCGCGGCGGCTGGCACGCTTTTCTTCACTATGGTCGCCGATGACAAGCCCCCGGAGCTCCACACTGACGCGGCCTACAAGCGCATCGGCGCCGTCGTCCGTGACCACAGGCGCGTGTTCGCGACGGCCGGGGTGGCTTCCGTCGCCATTCAGGTGCTCCGCAGCTCGAGGCAGGCGGTGATCCCGCTCTGGGGCGACCACATCGGCCTCGACGCGGGGCAGATCGGCGTCATCTTCGGCTTCACGTCTGCCATCGACATGACGCTGTTCTATCCGGTCGGCATCATCATGGACCGGAAGGGCCGGAAGTGGGCGGGCGTGCCCTGCCTGCTTGTCATGTCCCTCGGCATGCTCGCTATTCCCATCACCGACAGCTTCGTAGGCCTCTTGCTCGCGGGCCTCGTCACCGGATTCGGGAACGGCCTGGGGTCGGGCATCAACATGACCCTCGGCGCGGACTTCTCGCCCGCCGCTGCCCGGGGCGAATTCCTGGGGGTCTGGCGTCTGATCACGGACGTCGGCACCGCCGGCGGGCCGCTGGTCGTGGGTGCGCTCACCGCGGCCGCCTCGCTAGGAGCCGCGTCCGTCGCGACCGGCGGTATCGGCCTCGTCGGTGCCGCCATCATGCTTTTCTTCGTGCCCGAACCCCTGCACCGCGCTCCCTCCGCGTCCGTGCGCCCGCCGCCAACTCCGCAGCCGGCGCCGCCGCCCTGATCACCTTCGACTTACTTTTCTCTTCGCATTGCCTTTTCCCTTCTCCCGTTCTCCGTTCTACTACGGGTGATGGGGCGCCTCCTCCTCGCGACCACCAACCCCGGTAAGCTGCGCGAGTTCCGCCGACTGCTCGACGGATGCGGGTGGGAGCTCGTTGCGCCGCAGGACTTCGGTCTCGTGCTCGATGTGCACGAGGACGGCGAGACCTACGAGGAGAACGCGATCATCAAGGCTCGAGCCTGGGCTGACGCTGCCGCCATGCCGGCCCTCGCCGACGACTCCGGCATCGAGGTCGACGCGCTCGACGGCCGCCCCGGTCTTCACTCCGCCCGCTACGGTGGCCCCGGCCTCGACGATCCGGGCCGTACCGCCCTCCTCCTCCGCGAGCTCGAAGGGGTCCCCGACCATCTGCGAACCGCCCGCTACCAGGCCGTAGTTGCAATCGCGTTCCCCACTCAGTTCTCAGTCCTCAGCCTTCACACCTTCTCCGGCACCCAGGAGGGCCGCATCGGCCATGCGCCCCGCGGTTGCGGAGGGTTCGGCTACGACCCCGTCTTCGTGCTGCCGGACGGCCGTACGCAGGCGGAGCTCACCGATGCAGAGAAAGACGCGATCTCCCACCGTGGCAAGGCGATGCGGCTGGCTGCCACGTGGCTGAAGGAGCACTCGGGATGAGGCGGGTGGCGACGGCGGCGCTGGTGCTCCTCATCCTTCCCACCGCGTTCGCGTGCGGCGGAGGCGGCGGGTTCCCGGAGCCGGCCGAGTGCCTCGCGCCCGCGGCCCTGCCAACATCGGGCCGAACGCCGGGGACGGTGAACCGGATCGCATACGAGAACACGCTGCTCGACGGTGTCCGCCGCCTGCAGGTGTTCGCGGATGACTTCCGCGGTCAGTGGCCTTCCGGCGACTTCTCCCGCCAGCAGCAATTCCGCGTGGACTTTGCAGACTATGCGGACCAGACACGCTGCCTCGCCACCTACCTGCGCGACCTCCCGCCCCACAATCCGGAGGAGCAGCAGGCCGATGTCGCCCTCAACGCAGTCCTCGACGACCTCCTTGTGCACACCGAGCTCGGCCGGGAAGCGGTCCGCAGCCGCAACGTGAGCGAATGGCGCCAGTGGCGCGACACCGTCGACGCAAAGATCAATGCGGTGCGAACAGCAGTCCGCGCGGTAGACACGTAGAAGTGGTAGTCGAGGCCCCCTGCGGCCTCGGGGCATGCCCGTGTGACCCGCGTGAACCTATCCCCGCGGCAGCCCAACCCCCCGTTGCGCGATAATGTTCCGCTGGATCTCCGTGGTGCCCCCGCCGATGGGCCCGCTCACCGCGAGCAGGTACGACTCCAGCACGCGGCCATGCAACGGCGCCCACTTGCTCCCCGCCCAGAGCGCTCCGTGCGGCCCCATCAGGTTCACGCCTACGTTCCCGACCTTGATCCCGAGCAGGGCCATCCACACTTTCCCGATGCTCGCCTCATAGTTCGGCACCTCGCCGCGGGACTGCAGCCACGCTGTCCGGTAGGCGATCAGCCTCCCGACCTCCACCTCCGTGATCAGGTCCGCGAGCTTGTGCCGCACGGTCGCCTTCGCCCACGCGCCCGAATCCTTCGCCCAGCGGATGAGGTCGTGCACTGTGCGCCGGGCGCCACTGATGGCGGCGATGTTGGAACGCTCGAAGTCCAATGTGGTCGCGGCGACGTACCAGCCGCGGTTCTCCCCGCCAAACAGGTTCTCGGCGGGCACCCGGACGTCCTCGAAGAACACCTGGTTGAAGTCGCGCCGGTAGGCGATGTTCTCGATGCCCTGCACGCTGATGCCGGGCGTATCCATGTCTACCATGAAGGCGGAGATCCCCTTGTGCTTCGGCACGTCCGGGTCGGTGCGGGCAAGCAGGAGCATCTTGTCGGCGATGTGACCGTTCGTGGTCCAGATCTTCTGGCCGTTGATGACGTAGTCGTCGCCGTCGCGCACGGCCTTCGTCTGCATGCTCGCCAGGTCACTGCCGCTTTCGGGCTCGCTGAACCCCTGGCAGTACCAGGCGTCCCCACTTGCCATCTCCGGGAGCCAGCGATCCTTCTGCTCCTCGCTCGCGTTCACCATCACGGTCGGCCCGGTGATGCCGATCGTGAACAGGCGCCCTGCCGCGGGGGCGCGCGCGTACGCCAGCTCTTCGTTCAGGATCATCTGCTCGAGGGCACTCTTGCCCATGCCCCCGTACTCGACCGGCCACGCGGGCGCGAACCAGCGCTTCGCCCCCAGCTTCTTCGAGAACTGGCGCGCGAAGGGCACCTGCTCTTCCTTATCGAAGAAGTCGTCGCTCCCTTCGAACCCGGGCGGCAGTTCGGCCTTCAGGAACGCACGAAGGTCTGCCCGCCACTGCTCGGTTTCGGGAGCGAAGGTGAAGTCAACCATGCGAGGATTGTCGATTGCGGACTGCCGATTGTCGATTGCCCGGACACAAGAACCCCCTCTCCACACCAGTGGAGAGGGGGCAGGAGAGTGAGAGGCTTAGACGTTCGTGCGCTCTTCGCGACGCTCGCCGCCCTGCGTGCCGCCGCCCTGCTCGCGCTGGCCGCCCTGCATGCCGCCGCCCTGCTGCTTCTCCTTGTCCCAGTCGCCCTGGGGCTTCTGGCCAGGCATCCCCTGTTCGGTCTTTTCCTTGTGCTCGGGAGTGTGATCGGACATAAAATTATGCCCTCCTTTCTGCCTCGAACGTATCGCGCGGCCGCTCTGGGAACCGTCAGACTGGCCGGCTCGCGATTGCGACTTCGTCAATCCAGGCAGGCGGCGGTTCTCCCTGAGTCGTGACTACCGAATCGACAATCGACAATCGGAAATCGACAATCCGCCGATGCGCACTGTCTTTGTCGTCCCCCACTTCCACTGGGACCGCGAGTGGTACCAGCCCCACGAGTTGTTCCGCTGGCGTCTCGTACAGGCCATCGACGAGATCCTGGACCACATGGAGGCGCATCCCGAATACCGTTGCTTCACGCTCGACGGCCAGACCATCGTGATCGAGGACTACCTGGAGTTGCGGCCCGAGAACGAGGGACGGCTTCGCGCGTTGATCGAGTCGGGTCGCATCGTTATCGGCCCCTGGCTGGTGCAGCCCGACGAGTTCCTGCCCAGCGGCGAATCGCACATCCGCAGCCTGCAGCGCGGCATCCGCTTCGCAAACAGGCTCGGCGGCTGCCTCTCACTCGGCCACTGCGCGGACCAGTTCGGCCACATCGCACAGATGCCTCAGCTCATGAGTCAGCTCGGCCTCACGTCCGCCTGCCTCTGGCGCGGCGTGCCCGACAGCATCCCCGGCTGGTCGTTCCAGTGGCAGGCTCCGGACGGCACGCGGCTGCCCGTTCTATACCTGCGCAACAGCTACTCCTCCGGGTGGCGCCTGCCGCACCACGTCGAGGACCTGCTTGAACGCACCCGCCGGCAGGAGAAGGAGCGACGCGAGGACGAGCCCGCGCTGCTCATGAATGGCACCGACCACTCCCGGTTCGAACGGCACGTGCCCGGCGCCCTGGCGGCGGCGAAGGACCGAGGCTTCGACTACCAGCTCGTCACCCTCGGTGAGTACGAGCAGGCCCAGTTCGCGGCCGGCATCGACGACGTTACCTGGTGCGGGGAGCTCCGCTCACCCGACCGCTCGAACGTGCTCGTAGGTGTGCTCTCGGCGCGCATGAACATCAAGCAGCGCGACTTCCAGGTGTCCGGCGCGCTCGAGAAGTACGCCGAGCCCCTCGAGTTGCTCGCACACTTGCATGGCGACTCCGACGGCATGCCCGCGCTTAAGCAAGCCTGGCGCCTTCTTCTCGAAAACTCGCCGCACGACTCCATCTGCGGCTGCTCCGTCGACCAGACGCACCGCGAGATGATGCCGCGCTACGACCGCGCAGAGCAGTTGGCGAACCAGGTCGCGCGCGAGTCGCTCTGGCACCTCGGTCGGCGGCTGGAGGCGCCGGAGCCGGGCGGCCTCGTCGCCTTCCGGCCCGTCGCGCACGCCCCGACAGTGGTCGAGTGCGAGGTCCCCGCCTCATGGGAGGCCGAAGCGGTCCGTCTCCCGGACGGCACGATCGTGCCGTGCTCGCTCGAGCCGCTGTCCGAGCCGGAGGTCCTGCGCGACGAGGAGGTCACGCCCCAGGGCGCCCGCCGACACCTCGACTTCCTCCGCGAGGACCGTTACGACGACCAGTACATCGAAGACATGGCCTGGGAGCTCGACGGCCGCGAATTGCGCGTCACCACGACGGTGGGCCTCGGCCTCAACGTCGTAGACGAGGACGAGGTGCGCGAGTCCGTGCGCGAGGTCGCCGTCAACAACCTCGCGGACACCGCCCGCATCCGCGTCGTCCGCGACGGCCGCAAGCGCCTCCGCGCCGTTCTCCCGCCGACCACGACGATCGGTCTCCAACTGTTGGAGCCGATCAGAGCCGCGACCGCAAGGGAGCGGGCCGATGGTGGAACCAGCGATCCTGCTTGCTCCACGGGCGTGACGTCCGGCAAGGACTGGATCGCCAACGAGTTCTACGAAGTCCGCTTTCGCAAGGGCCGCCTCACAATCCGTGACAAGCGCACCGGCCTCACCCTCAAGGGCGCCAACACCTTCGTCGACGAAGGCGACCGCGGCGACGAATACAACGCGGACATCCTGCCGGACGCTGAACTGATTCCTTCCAAGAGATGGAAGGACATCACGGTCAGTTGCGACGCATTGGTCGCCAGCATCTCCGCCAGGTGCGTTTGGTTCGTCCCATTCCGACTGAACGCTCGGCGTACCCGGCGAAAGAGCGACATTTACCTCGCGCCGGTATTCGTCTCCGTTGAAGTGGTGCTGTGTTCAGCGCTACCGCGTGTCGACTTCAAGGTGGAGGTGGACACCCACATCAGAGATCACCGTCTCCGCGCGCTCTTCCCGCTCCCGTTCGAGATCACCCACGCCATCACCGAGAACCACTTCCACGTGGCCGAGCGCTCGCTCGAGATCCCGCCCTGGAACGGCGTGAGTCCCGAGCTGCCTCCCACAACCTTCCCCCAGAAGACGTTCGCGGCCTTCGAACACGATGGGGTCGGAGTCGCCGTCTTCAACAAGGGGCTGCAGGAGGGCGAGGTTGTCCGCGACCGCAAGGGACGCCAGGCGTATGCGCTCACGCTGCTGCGCTGTGTCGGCTGGCTCTCGCGGCCGGACCTGGTGTCCCGGCGCGGCGGAGCAGGCCCCACCATCGCCACGCCCGACGCCCAGATGCCCGGCACCCACACGTTCGAGTACTCGCTCATGACCTACGAGGGCAACTGGCGCGAGGCAGGCGTGCAGGCCATGGCCCACTCCTTCGCCTACCCGCCCCTCGCCTACCCCACCAACGCCCACGACGGCTCACTCTCTCGCGAAGCCCCGCTCGCCACCATCACGCCCGGCGTCGTCCCCACCGCCCTCGCCCGCAGCGAGGAGGACGGCGCTCCTTACATCCGCGCCTACAACGCCACGGGCGCACCCGCTGAGGCGAGCATCGCCGTCCCTGCCGCCACCGAAGGAGCCGGCCTCGTCGATCTCCTCGAACGCCACCAATCGGATGCCGAGCCCGAGGTGGTGGATGGCTCCTGGCGCGTCCCGCTCCGCCCCTGGGGGATCGCGACCGTCCGGTTCGGGCGGCGATGAAGCTCCCGAACGCCGACAAGGCGACCATCGATCCGCGGAAGCTCGCCGCGTACTGCCTGGACGCCGAGCACGACGATGGCCGACACAAAGCGAGACTCTTCCGTGCGGCCATGGGTCTCGGCCCGGAGGACGCGGCGGCTCTTATGGAGACCCTGCTCCAAGCGATCGTCGAGGACGAGGTGGAACGAATGGTCGAGACCACGTTTGGCGTCAAGTACCTGCTCCACCACCCGATCCAGGGCACTGATCCCCCGATGGCGCTGCGACACGTATGGATCGTGCGCCACGGCGAAGACTTCCCGGTGCTGGTAACATGCTTCCCAGAGAGAGTGCGATGACCCCTCCACCAGAACTCCTGGACGTCGTCGAGCTTGTTGACGACACCTTCGCTCCCACGCGAAAGCGCGGGGAGCGCGGGACTGTGGTTGAAGTCCTTGCACCAGGCTGGTTCATCGTGGAGTTCAGACTCACGAAGGACGATGACCTGGGGCTCCATGATCTTCCTGCGTCCGCCTTGCGCGTCGTCTGGCGCATCGCTGACCATCCGCGGAAGGCAAAGTCATCCGCCTGATCTTTCGTTCGCACGAGCCGTTACGGTGCGGCTCGCAGCGCAGTGGCGTCGGCAGCCATGTCCTCAATCGGCATCTCGCGCTGTTCGCCACCCGCCCGCAGGTCCTTCACCAACGCCACGCCGCGCGCGACCTCGTCCTCGCCGAGGATGACGGCGAGGCGGGCGCCCGACGCGTCCGCGCTACGGAACTGCGACTTCATCGACCGTCCGGTCTCACCCACAACCACAGCGACCCCTTGTGCCCGCAGCGCGCCAGCTACCCGCGTGACGACCGCCGCTGCGCCCTCCGCCCGGTGAATAAGGAACACGTCCGGGGGCGCGGGCCCCGCGACGGCGACCTCGTTCTTCTGCATCTCCAGGATGATCCGCTCGATGCCGCTGCCGAACCCCATCGCAGGCGTGGGTGGGCCGCCGAGCAGCTCGATCAGGCCGTCGTACCGGCCGCCGCCGCCCAATGTGCCCTGCGCGCGCTCGTCGTCGACCGGCACTATTTCGAACACCGTGCGGTTGTAGTAGTCCAGGCCGCGCACGAGGAGCGGATCCACAACATGCGGCACGTTGGCCGCTTCGAGCGCCTCCCGCACCACATCCATGTGGGCCTCGGCCTCCGGGCTGAGCTGGTCGACGAGCTTCGGCGCCCCCTCCTTGTACGGCTGGTCGCGCTCGTCCTTGCTGTCGAGCAGCCGCAGCGGATTGCGCTCGAAGCGGCGCTGGCTGTCCTCGGAGAGCTTTTCCAGGTGCGGCCGGTAGTAGTCCTTCAGCCGCTCCACGTAGGCGCGGCGCGGCCCGAGATCGTCGATCGACCCGAGGTGCACCAGCCCGGTGTTGACCCCGAGCAACTCCAGCGTCCGGTACAGGAGCTGGATCACTTCCGCGTCCACGAGCGCGTCGGACGAGCCGATGACTTCGCAGTCGAACTGGGTGTGCTGGCGGTAGCGTCCCTTCTGGGGGCGGTCGTAGCGGAACATCTGGTGCGTGGTGTAGAGCCGGACCGGCTGTGGCCAGCTCGCCATCCCGTGCTCGAGGTACGCCCGTGCGATACCGGGCGTACCCTCCGGCGTGAGCGCGAGCTTGTCGCCACCGCGGTCCTCGAAGACGTACATCTCCTTTTCCACGATGTCCGTCGTATCGCCGCTGCCCTTCACGAAGAGGCTGGCGGCTTCGAATTGGGGCGTGTCGATGCGCCGATACCCGAACAGACGCGCAACTTCGAGGATGGCGTGGTCGACGGCGGCCCAATAGGGCTGCATGTCGGGGAGCACATCCTGTGTGCCACGTGGGGCCTGGAAGCGGGCGCTCATCGTGTCGCTACGTCCGTGAAAAGGGGATGCATGGTAGAATAAGGCCACATTCGGCGCCCCAGCAAAGAGGATTGGCCCAGTTGACCGCACGAGCGCCTGAGTCCACGACTCCCGGCGCGGACATCGGATCCGTGTTAGAGCTTGCTGCGACCTACTTGCCCGAGGAGCGGCTCGACATCGTCCGGCGCGCGTACGAATTCGCGGCCCAGCAACACGAAGGGCAGTTCCGCCGCACCGGGGACCCATACATCACGCATCCAGTGGCGGTCACGGAAATGGCCGCGCGGCTCGAGCTCGACCAGCACGCCCTCGCCGCCTCGCTCCTCCACGACGTGCAGGAAGACTGCGGGGTCACCACGGAGGAGCTCCACGCGGTCTTTGGGCCGGAGGTCGCCCGGCTTGTCGATGGGCTGACCAAGCTGGACAAGCTCCCCATCCGATTCGACTCCGGAGACCAGGCGGCGCGCGACGGCGCCCAGGCCCAGAACCTCCGCAAGATGTTCCTCGCGATGGCCGAGGACATCCGCGTGGTGCTGATCAAGCTGTGCGATCGGCTCCACAACATGCGCACGCTCTGGGCTTTCGCGGAGGAGAAGCAGCGCCGCATCGCCCTGGAGACGATGGAGATCTACGCGCCGCTCGCGAACCGGCTGGGCGTCTGGCAGATCAAGTGGGAGCTGGAAGACCTCGCGTTCCGCTACCTGGAGCCGGAGAAATACGGGGAGATCGCCGAGCGGCTCGCGGCGAAGCGCGAGGTGCGCGAGCGGTATGTGGAGGAGACCTCGGAGACCCTGGGCAAGCAGCTCAAGGCTGCCGGGATCGAGGCGGAAATCACCGGCCGCGCGAAGCACCTGTACAGCATCTACCAGAAGGCGGAGCGCTACTCGAGCGAGTCCAAGGGTTTCGACCAGATCTACGATCTGCTGGCGCTGCGGGTGTTCGTGGACTCCGTTTCCGAGTGCTACCACGCGCTCGGCGTCGTGCACTCACTCTGGCGCCCCATGCCCGGCCAGTTCGACGACTACATCGCGAACCCAAAGGACTCGATGTATCAGTCCCTCCATACGACTGTCGTTGGCCCCAGTGCGCGCCCGCTGGAGATTCAGATCCGGACTCACGAGATGCACCGCGTGGCCGAGTACGGCGTGGCCGCCCACTGGCGCTACAAGGAAGGCGACACGAAGCAGGGCCGCCGCGACGAGGAGCGCATCGCCTGGCTGCGCCAGCTTCTCGACTGGCAGCGCGACCTCACCGGCGCCGAGGACTTCGTCGAAAGCGTGAAGACAGACATCTTCCACGACCAGGTCTTCGTCTACACGCCCAAGGGCGACGTGATCGACATGCCCGCGGGCGCCACACCGCTTGACTATGCCTACCGCATCCACACCGACCTCGGGCACCAGACCGTGGGCGCCAAGGTGAACGGGCGCATGGTGTCGCTCAATTCGTCGCTGAAAACCGGCGATGTCATCGAGATTCTTCGCAGCCGGGCGAGCAAGGGGCCCTCGCGAGACTGGCTCAATCCAAACGTCGGCTACGTCCGCACGGCCCACTCGAAGGAGAAGATCCGCCAGTGGTTCCGCAAGCAGGAGCGCGCGGAGAACATCGAGCGAGGGCGCGAGCTCTTCGACAAGGAGATGCGACGCGTCGGAGTCGACATGTCCGACCGCCAGGACGAAGTCCTCGCGCTCTTCAACAACTACGAGAATTGGGACGACTTCTACGCTGCCCTGGGCTATGGCGGCGTGAGCACCACCACCATCGCCCGCAAGGTCGGGGCGCTCCTACAGGACGAGGCCCCGGAGCCGGAATTGCCGGATCTCCCCTCACGCCAGGCGCCCGCCCAGGTGGGTGGGCCGGGAATGCGCGTCCTCGGAGTCGGTAACCTGCTCACCACGATGGCCCGCTGCTGCAATCCTGTGCCAGGCGACCAGATCGTGGGCTATGTCACCCGGGCCCGCGGCGTCACGGTCCATCGCGCCGACTGCCACAACATCCTCAACGAGGACGAGCAGGAGCGGCTCGTCGAGGTCGAATGGGGGCAGGCGACGCGGCTCTACCCGGCCAGCATCCGGGTTGAGGCCTGGGACCGCGTGGGGCTGTTGCGAGACATCACGACCGTGGTGACCGAGGAGAAGGTGAACATGGTCGGAGTCCGGACCACCGAGAATGGCGATGGCTCGGTGAACATCCAGGCGACACTGGAGACGTCCGGCATTGAGCAGCTCTCGCGGCTCCTCTCACGGATCGAGATCATCCGCGGCGTCCGCTCCGTCGAGCGAAGCGTCGACCGGCGACGGGCGGGTGGCAAGGCCACCGATACGCTGCCGATGCGCCGGGCAGCGAACTAGCCTCAGGCCGCCTTCCGGAGTGCCCTCCGCTGCCGCGATTGGAGCGTGGCCGCTGACGAGGGCGGCGCCGCCGAGCGCCGCCGGGCCGCCGGCCTGCCGCCGACGGAGTCCATCCGGCTGTCGAAATACTCCTGCACCATAGCGGCCACAATGGTCAGCGCAGACCCGACGAGGAGCAGGTTGAAGAGGATGGTGAGCACGGGGTTGACCATGGCCGTAGCACATCCGTTCGAGTGATGCGGCCACTCTATCCGAACGCCTGTTCTGATGTCAACACATTTGTTCTAACGCGTTCGTCAATATAGGAGTATACTCCCGCCTTGTGGCGCAACGAGGCTTCTTCGGCCCGTCCGATCGGGCCCTCGACTTCGGCGAGCAGTATGCGAAGGTGCTCGCCCGGTGGGGCGAGCTCTTCGCAACCGCAAGCGCGTTGGTGGACGCGAACGTGGAGCTCGGACGGATGACCGGCGAAGCAGGTAAGGAATTCGACAAGTGGGTCAGGAACACGGCGGCCGCTCCGTGGGCCTGGCTCGACCCAACAGCCATGCAAAAATTCGCGGAGGCCTTTCGGCCGCCCTCTGGTGGTCGATCCGAATAATGGGAGCACTGCGCGTTGAGCGCTGGGAAGCTCCCCGCGAATCGGTGGAACCCCGCATAGGCCGCAAGGCCGGGGCACCGTAGCATCCGGACGAGGGGTAAGGCCGAGTGGGTGTCATCCGACCACGCACGATGCTGACCGCAGCACTCGACGGGAGGGCGATCTTCCTCGTCGCGGGGGCCGTCCTCGGCGTGGGCATCTACGGGTTCGCGCTCACCTTCAAGCCCTACGACAGTGGTCGCGTGCTGCAGCCGTTCCCCGTCCTCCAACCAGCCGTCATGACTGCCTTGCAGGGTCCCGTGTTCGAGCCACCTGCCGCCGTCCTCCCCGAGGCAGCTGCCCCCGCTGACACCGTCCCCCCGCGGGCGCCCGGTGGGCTGCTGGTCAGTCTTCCACGGACCATCGTTGCGCCCGCCCCGCAGACCGCCACCGCCCCGCCGGTGGCGGCGGCTGCTTCGGGGCCCGCCACCCCGCTCGAGCCGGTGCCCACCACCCCCGCTCCGCGCGAGCTCCCGCCCATCGTGATTGCGCCCGAGAATGTCCTCGTGTACGTCCATCCCGGCTACGGCCGTGACGGTTCCGAGCCCGGCGGCGGCGCCGAAGACCCCACCGACGAGCAGCCGGCCGGCCCGGTTCGCCCAGGCCCTGGCGCCGACGACGACGACGGCGAGAGCGACCAGGGCGGCAAGGGCAACGGGAAGGAACGGCGCTCGCAGAAGCGCGGTCCCGGCAACTCCGGCGCTGAATAGACGGTTGACGGCGTCGGGGTTTGTCCTGATAGGGCAACACCCTGACAGCGATCCCGAGTGTTTACACGCGCAGTGAGCTTCTGCGCAGAAGGCCGTCTCCCGTACCTTTAGTCTGAGGGGCATGACGCTCACAGCTCGTCCCACAGTGGTATGCGCGTGGTGCGACAGGCTCCTCTCCCGTGGCAATCACCAGGTCTCTCACGGCATTTGCCGGCGCTGCGTCCGCACCCACATGCCCGAGGTCTGGGCGGACCTCGCCCGCGAGCACGGCTGGCAGTAAGGGCCCACCGCCGGCAGACTGGCCGCCCGCGTGAACGCCGGGCTCCCAGAGGCCGAGCGAGAGCGAGCCTACGGTATCCCGGTCCGCGTGACCTCCCCCAGCCAACGCGCCATCAGGTCCAGGTATCGCGGGTCGTATTCGTCCCGCCGCAGAGGCCGATGAAGGAGTTCCGGGTTGTCCCGCTCCGAGACCGGCATGACCGTGAACGAATGGCTGGCGCCGAGCAGCATCTCGACATGGACGCCGGGGCGCGACTTCGCCATCGCACCGAAACGTTCGAGACTCTCCACAGGTGCGGCGTTTGCATCATTCTCGGCCAGGACAACGAGCGTGGGACAGGTCAGCTGCCTGAGCGTCGGAATCGGGTCGTAGCCCATGTCAGGGGAGCGTCCGGCGATGGCGTCGAGCGGCCCATTGAGCGGCGGGTGGTCGAACCGGGGTACTGAGTCCAGCTCCGGTCGCTCCCTCACGAACTCCGGGATCGCAAGGCCCTCCAGCGCATCATCTGCCTGGATGACCGCGGCAAGTTGGCTCAGGTCACCCTTGAGCGAAGGCGGCACGCTCCGCGACGAAAACAGGTCGAAGACCAGCGTCCATGCCCGTTCGACTGCCTCGACCGTGTTCGAGGCGATGCCCTGCGTCCTGAGGTCGGTGGCGCGCCGGTAGGCCTCCGCGCGGCCCGGCGTCACACCCGCCGCGCCTGCCAGGACGAGAAACGCGAGGTCCGGTAGCGCGTTCGCGGCGAGGGAGGCCACCCATGCGCCGTTGCTATACCCCCACAGCCCCACACGCGCGGCGTCGACCTCTGGTTGCCCCGCGAGGAACCGCCATGCGGCCGCCCCATCTCGTCCGAGCACGAAAAGGTCCATGTCGCGCGGGCCATCAGACTCGCCGTGCCCTCGTCGATCGAAGATGAGCGACGCAACGCCTTCCTCGGCGAATCGTTCGGCGATGACCCTGTAGAACTCCCGCTCGCCCTGCCCGGCTCCGTGGAGCAGCACCACGGCCGGGTGAGGCCCGGCGGTGTCGGGCGCCACAATCTCGCCTGCCAGCTCCAGTCCGTCGCCCGGGAAGCGAACGGCGCGCGAACGCGAGAGGCCCGGACGGTCGAACGCTCGGTCACGTGATGCCGAGTTCCGACCGCTCACACCTCGAGCCCCAGGCCGCGCAAGAAGGCCTCATTGTTGGGATCGCGCCCAAGGAAGTCCCGAACGAGTTGGTCGCCATCGACCGACCCGCCGCGTTCGAGGATGGTGCGCCGGTAGTGCGAGCCGGTGTCGAGGTCGAGGGGGCCGGCGGCCTCGAAGCGGGTGTACATGTCGTCCCCGAACACGTGTGACCAGAGGTAGCCGTAGTAGCCGGCGTCGTAGCCGAACAGGTGGCCGAACCCCGACTGGAAGTGCGTGTCCGGCGTGTGTCGGAAGCCCGTGATCTCATGCAGCTCACGCACCTTCGCCGTGCTGTCGCCATCGAATCCGGGGGAGTGGTAGGCCATGTCGAGCGTCGCAAAGTACAGCTGCCGCTGTGTGGCGATGCCCGAGCTCAGGTTCTTGGCCGCAATCATCGAGCCCAACAGCTCCTGCGGCAGTGGCTCCCCCGTCTCGTAGTGGCGGGCGAAGGTGTTCAGCACCTCCGGCTCCCAGCACCAGTGCTCCAGCATCTGGCTGGGCGCCTCCACGAAGTCCCGCTCGGTCGCCGTGCCGCTGAAGCGCGCCCGCTGGGCCCGCGTCAGGGTCTGGTGGAGGATGTGCCCAAACTCGTGAAAGAGCGTCACCACCTCCGAGTGGCGCAACAGCGACGGCGACGTCGCGCTCGGCTTGGTGAAGTTGGCGACGATCGCGCTCACGGGCTTCTGGTACGAGCCGTCCGGCATTATCCGCCCGCGACGCAGGGTGAATGCCGCCGCGTGGCCGTACTTGTTCGGACGCGGGAACAGGTCCATGTAGAACCGTGCGAATGGCTCGCCGCCGGAGGCTTCGCTGATGTCGAAAGCCTGCACGTCGGGGTGCCACCTCGGCGCGTCCTTCGCCTCGGTGTAGCGCACGGCCATCATCTTCTGCGTGATGCTGAACAGCCCGTCCAGCGCGGCATCGAGCGGGAAGTACTTCGCCACTTCGAATTCGTCCACCGCGTACTTCGTCTTCATCAGGTGGTTGTTGTAGAAGCGCCAGTCCCAGATGTTGACCGTGCTGTCGCCCGCGTGCTCGCGCTTGGCCTCGGACAGCTCGTGGAGGTCGGCGCCGGCCTTGATGCGCACCTTCTCACGCAGGTCGGCAAGGAAGGCGTCCACCGTCTCGCGTGACTTCGCCATGCGCGTTTCCGTGCGGTACGCCGCCCACGAGTCGTACCCGAGGAGGCGTGCCGCCTCTGCGCGCAGTCGCAGCCCTTCCTCCAGGCGCTGCACATTCTCCGGGCCGCCCTTGAGCTCGTTCTTGACGAAGAGCTCGTGGCGCAAGTCCTCGCGCTCGGCGTTCGAGAGAAAGGGGCCAATCTCCGGGTAGTCGAGGGAGACGCGATACTTCGTTTCGCCGCCCTCCTCGACCTTCGTCAGCCCCTCGATCCACTGCGGGGGCATGCCGATGAGGTCCTCGCGGTTCACGACGATGGCGTCGCTCCAGTCGTCGATGGCGTTGCGGAACTTCACGTCCAGTGCGACCAGTTCGTCCATGACCGCTTTGACCTTCGCGCGCTCCTCCGCGGGCAGCCCGAAGCCGTTGCGACGGTAGTCGCGCAACTCATGCTCCAGCAAGCGCGCCTCCTCGCCCGCGAGCGCCTGCGCCTCACCCGTCTCCGAGAACGCTTTCACCGCTCCGTACAGGTCCTCCCGGAACGAGAGCGCGACCGCGTACTTGTCGATCTTCTCGTCCCACTCGCGTGCGACCTCGCGCAGCTTCTCGTCAGCGGAGACATAACCCATGAACGCGTATTGCCCGGAGGCCTGCGAGAGCGCGTCGCCCGCCTCTTCCAGCGCCAGCAGCGTGTTCGCGATCGTCCGCTGCTCGTGTGGGATGGCCACGATTTCCGCGATCCCCGCGTCGCAGGCGTCCATCGCCCCCCGGCACGCGCTCGCAAGCTCGTCGGGGGTGACGGAGGGGAAGTCGATGAGTCGAAGGTCGTCGGGCATGGAAACCTCGGTGGTGTCAGTGATCGGAGCCTACCGCGGCCATTGATGCGCGGTCGAGGTCAGTGTATCTTCATTGTAGATACGGAGGGGGTTCGGCCTTGCGTGCAGTCGTGCAGAAGTGGGGTAACAGCCTCGCCATTCGCTTGCCGAAGCGAGTGGCAGAGGACGTTCGCCTTCGGGAGCGTTCCGAAGTCGAGATGGACGTGGTCGACGGCCGCGTCGTGGTCACTCCCGTGAACGTGGACGAGCCCTCAATTGAAGAGCTGATCGCCTCAATCGATCCCGAAACCGTCCATCCCGAGACTGACTGGGGCCCGCCCTTGGGCAAAGAAGTCTGGTGAGCACGCCGGACTACGTGCCGACGCGGGGCGATTTGGTGTGGATCTCGTTCGATCCGCAGGCCGGTCACGAGCAGGCGGGCCGGCGGCCGGCGATCGCACTCGCCACGCAGGAGTACGCCCGGCGAAGCGGGCTCGGGCTGTTTTGTCCGATTACGAATCAACGGAAAGGCTATGCGTTCGAGTTGGCCCTTCCGGAGAACCTGCCCGTGACGGGAGTGGTCCTGACCGACCAGGTCAAGAGCTTGGATTGGCGCGCCCGCAAGGTCGAGTATGCCGGCCTTGCGGGCGACGCCTTCACAGACCGCGTGTTGCACCGGGCAGGCGGTCTACTCCACTGATCATCCTCACCAGGTGAGCCGGGCGACTGCTACGGGCCTCGCGGAGCCGCGACCGGAGCGGAACGCATCATCATCAGCCAACGAGCTTTAGGATCCGGCCGATGTGCCCCAGGTGGTTGCGTTCATTGCGCCTTCCAGTCGCCGTAGTAGAGCGTGCTGTACTCGTACGCCTTGCCGGGCGGCACGCTCACGGTCGCGGTACCCTCCCAGGCCCGCGGCGACAATGGGTCCACGACTTCAAGGAGCTCGGCGCGCTGCGAACCGAACGCTTCGAACGCAGGGCCGAAGTTCCACTCGAAGTAGTCGCTCTGCCGCAGCCGGGCGCCCGGCGACAAAGCCTTCCATGCCGGATGGTCCTAACTGAAGATCCGGAGCATGTTGCCACCGAGGACATAGTGGCATGCGCGAAGGTGCGCGAGCTGCTTGTTGACCGACCAACCGTAGTCTGTGACGGCGTAGATCGCCGCCTCCGGCGCGCTCTCAATGAGCTCGTGAAGCCGCGGCACCGTCGTGCGCAGGACGCCCATCACCGGTTCGGGCGACAGCATGGCCTAAGCCTCACCCATAGCGGCGGGAGGCTACCGCGTGAGCCAGGCGAACTGCTGCGGCTTTCGCTGGCTGCGGGCGCTGATCATGATGTTCACGATGCTGGGCTTGTCCGTCGCCATCGCCTCTTCGAGCGTGGGCCGGAGCTGGTCGGGCGTCGTCACGAAGAAGCCCTTGCCGCCGTAGATCTCCGCCATCTTCTCGTAGTGCGCGCTGGGCGTGTACGCGGACGGTGGGATGCGCGTCGGGTCGAGGGTGTCGGGGCCGCCGCCGATGCCGTTGTTGTTGATGATGATGAACGTGATGTTCATGCCGTAGCGCGCGGCCGTCTCCACCTCCATCCCGCTGAACCCGAAGGCCGAGTCGCCCTCGATGCACACGACCTTCTTGTCCGGATGCACCGCGGCAGCCGCGATCGCCTGACCGAGGCCAACGCCCATCGTGCCGAAGGTGCCGGCGTCGAGGCGGTGGCGCGGGAGGAAGTTCGGCATCATCGTGCGGCCGATGTCCATCGTGCTCGCGCCTTCGTTCTGGATGATCGCGTCCTTTGGCAGCAGCTCCCGGATCTCCTTGTAGACCCGGTAGTAGCTCATGGGCACCGAGTCGTCAGCCATCATCTCTTCGGTCTGCTGGCGGTTGCCCTCGATCTTCGCCTGGATGCCTGTCCACCACGTCGTTTCGGACGGGTACTGCCAGGGGTTCGCCTTCAGCGCGGTGTTGAGCTGCTGCGTGATGGCCTTGCCGTCGCCAACGAGCGCGACCTCCGTCGGCACGTTCGTGCCGATTTCCTCCTGGGCGATGTCCATCTGCACGACGCGCACCTTGGGGTCGAAACGCGGCTGGTGGCCGAAGTGCAGCATCCAGTTCAGGCGCGCGCCCATCAGGAAGACGAGGTCGGCGTTCTGGAGCACGTGCGAGCGGGCCGGGGCCACGGAGAGCGGATGGTCGTCCGGGAGCACGCCCTTGCCCATGGGAGTCGCGAGGTACGGCAATTGCGTGGCCTCGATGAACTCGCGCACCTCGTTCTCAGCGCGCGCGTAGGCCATGCCCTTGCCCACCACGACGAGTGGCCGCTCGGCCGACTTCACGGCGGCCAGGGCGTCCTCGATATTCTGCTGCGGAGTCGCGATCCGCGCCGGGTCCGGGCACTTCTCCGGCCAGTGGATCGACTCCTCGTCGACCTCGCCTGTGATGATGTCGCCGGGGAAGTCGAGGTAGGCGGCGCCGGGCCGGCCGTAAATCGTCTGGCGCACGGCCTGCTCCACGTAGTAGGGGATGCGGGCGATGCTGTCGGGGCGGGCGGCGTACTTCGCGAAAGGGCGGGCAGCCTCGATCTGCGGGGCCTCCTGGAAGGCGCCCTGGCCGTTCTGGTACGAGTCGTTGGCGCCCCCGATGAGGATCATCGGCCAGCAGTTCGACCACGCGTTCGCCATCCCCGCGACGCCGTGGATCATGCCTGGGCCCGAGACCCCGAGGCAGACTCCCGGCCGGCCCGTGAGGTAGCCGACGGCCGCCGCCGCGTAGCTCGCCGCCTGCTCGTTCCGGAAGCCGTAGAACTTGATGCCCTCTCGCTGGGCCATGATCGCGATGGGGATGACGGGCACGCCGACGATGCCGAACATATGCTCGACGCCCTGCTGCTTCAACGAGCGGGCGATGATGGTTGCGCCAGTGATATTGGCCATGAGTAGCTCCCGGAACGGTGTGGTGAGGCCGGATGATACGCGACCGCGCCCGTCGCGTCAGGCGCGGGGTGTAGGATGAGGCCATGGAGCGGCCAGCGTGGCTGAGCCCGATAGCGACGATTGCAGCGATCGTCTTGGCGGCATGCGGTTCGGACCACCAGCCGCGCATCCCAGACCATCTCCGCGAGGCCGTCCGCGACCAGAGCACCTGCTCGCCTCGCCTGCCTGTGGCGCCTTCCACGGGATACCACTTCGACGCACGGGGCCAGCCGTATCCAACGCCGGCGGGCAACCGCGTGGAGCCCTCCGTCAACGTGCCGTCGTATCCCGGCTCCGTCGAGGTCGACGGCTTCCAGATTGATCGGTGGAGTGTCCAGGTTTTCGAAGTCGACGCAACGGAGCGGGAGCTCTTCGGCTTCTTCGAGAAGGCGATGATCGACGTGGATCTCGTCGCTGGCGGATTCGGTGGGGGCGACTTTGGGCGGCGCTGCAACTTTGTCGAGTACTCGCGAAATGGGAGTCGCCTCCCCTTCTGGGCGGAATTGGAGCCGGTCGCCATCGTGAGCACGCAGGTCCCGGACCCGGAGAACGAGCGGCCCGTGAACGGCTTCCCCGGGAGCACGATTGTCTACGCCGCACCGAAGCACGGGAACCTGGTCTATTACGTGCTTACGAGGCGATGACCCGTGTGCACATGGGCTGGGTATCCTCACGGCGAGAGAGGACCGGCCAGGATGGGCGCGCCGCTAGAGCGCGGCGGTAGCCTTCATGCGCTCGCGCCCCCGTACCCAGATCGCTTCGATCTCCTCGCCGGCGGCGCAAGCCCGCATCATCGTCTGCAGTTGCAACCGGCTGAGCATTGGCCCACCGCGCAGCTTCAGGAGGAGGTCACCGGCTTCAATGCCCGCTCGCTCGCCGAAGCTGCCCGGCGAGACCGCGACCACCGCCAGGCCGCCGGGAGTCGTTCGCGTGGCGAGGCCGGTGCTCGCCCACGGGGCCGCATGCCTGCGGGCGCGCACTCCGTGCTCCAGGAACACGACGATGTCCGCGAGGATCTCGTGCCAGCCGAGCGTGAAGTCCTCGAGCGCGGCTTTCACCCACGCCGGGAATCCCGACTGCACGACGGTCACGCGGGTCCCCGTTTCGCTGGCTTCGAGCTGAAAGAGGATCTCGGTCCCTTTGCAGGGCTCGGCAGCCTTTCGCACACGGAGCAGGCGCCCCGCGTCCAACTCGAGGACGTCACCGGGCGCCTCAAATCCCGGCAACCAGTAGCTCGTGCCATCGGCCGCGCCTTCCACGAGCTTCCCGGTCAAGGCCGCCCAGGCGTCGTCAGCGCTCACGTCCAGCACGAGCGTCGCTTCGAACCTGTCTTCGAACTGGTTGTCCATCAGTCGTCCTCCGGGTCGGGATAAATGGCCATCACCACGCGAAAGGGCTCGCCCTTACGCGCCGCGTGCTTCTTCAGGAGTGGCCCGATCGCCGCCAGGTACTCCTCCATGAATGCCGCCCTCCCCGCCTCGTCGGGAAACGACACCTCCGCCTCAACGGTCGCGCTCGGAATCTCCCTCGTACCCTCGGTTGCGAGATCGAGCAGGCCTGTCGCGTCCCGCTGCAGCCGTTCGCCGAGGGCCACGAGGTTCGCCAGCGATGCCTGGTCGCGGAGGGTGGCGGCCAGCTGAGCCCGGTCCCAGCCCAGTCGTGGCGAGACGATGAACCGGTGCGCCACGGCCTCGTAGAGCTGCTCCACAAAGTTGCCCTTGCGCCGCTCGCCCGTGTGACGGATCAACCCGGCCCGTTCGAGTTCCTTGAAGTGGTAGCTCATCTTCTGGCGGGGCTCGCCCAGCTCCCGCGCCACCGCGGCCGCGGACATCGGTTCCCGCATCGCGTCCAGCGCCGCGAGACGCACCGGCGACGCCAACGCGTGCAGCGCCTCGGGCCGGTCGACGGTTCGTACTCGCATGCCCGAGAGTCTAGACAGGAAAGGTTGTCGCGTCAACCCATGCTGTCCTCATCTGCAAGGCCAGCGTCATTCGCGTAGAGTTCCCCTCCAAATGAACAGCGACGCAATGGCGCCGGGCCCGCTCGCCGGCATCCGCGTGCTCGACCTCGCCACCGACCGCGCGGAGCTCGCCGGAAGGCTGCTGGCGGACCTGGGCGCGGATGTCATCAAGGTCGAGCCACCGGGAGGGTCGGCCTCGCGCTTCCTCCCGCCGTTCGTCGCCGGCAACGAGGGCGATCCCGAGCAGTCGCTCTACTGGGCCGCCGTCGCCCTGGGCAAGCAGAGCGTCGTGCTCGACCTAACCGAGCACGGTGACCGCGCGCGGCTCGAACAGCTCGTCGATACGGCGGACATTCTCATCGAGTCGTTCGATCCCGGCGTCATGGGTGAGCTCGCGCTGGGTTACGATCAGCTCTCGCAGCGAAACCCCGCGCTCATCTACGTCTCGGTGACCCCATATGGCCAGACGGGCCCCCACACGTATCGTCCCGCCACGGAGCTGACGCTCGAGGCTGCGGGCGGGCTGCTGGGCATGCAGGGCGACGGCGACCGTCCGCCCGTGCCCGTTGGCTACCCCCAGGCGGCCTTCCACGCCGGCGCGCAAGCAGCCGCGGACGCTGTCGTCGCCCTGAACGAGCGAGAGCGTTCGGGCCTCGGCCAGCACCTCGACGTCTCCATGCAGGCTGGGATCGTCTGGACGCTGATGAACGCGACCGGCTATCCGCCCAACACCGGTGGTGACCCGCCGACCGCGGGCGAGAACCGAACGAACACACGGGTCGAGATGGCCCCCGGTGTCTCCTTCCCCAACATCTGGCCGTGCAGCGACGGATTCGTGCAGGCCAGCTTCACGCTCGGCGGACTGGGCGCCCGCACGCTTGGCAACCTCATCAGCCTGATAGAAGCCGAGGGCGAGCTATCGCCGGAGCTGGCCGCCAGCGGCTGGAGCGCGTGGATCGAAGCGATCGCTCCGGGCGCGGTCCCGCCCGAGATCCTCGCCACAGCGCGTGATGAGATTGGCCGCTACTTCCTGAAGCGCACCGGTGAGGAGATCATGCGCCGTGCGGTCGACCACAAGCTACTCGTCGCACCCATCCGCACCATCGACGCGCTGCTCAGGTCGCCCCAGCTCCAGGAGCGGGACTACTGGCAGGAGGTCGCGGGGCGCCGCCATCCAGGCGCGTCGGCCCGCCTGAGCCGGACGCCGGTCCGCCTCCGGGCTCCCGCACCGCGACTGGGGGAGCACCAGCAGCTTCTTGAGGAGCCACCCCTGCCCAGGATCGCCCCCGTTGCGGCCGGGACTGCACGGTCGCGCGCGTTCGAGGGGCTGAAGGTGGCGGACTTCGCCTGGGTGGGCGTGGGGCCGATCATTGCGAAGGCACTCGCCGATCATGGCGCCACCGTCATCCATGTCGAGAGCGCCACGCGACCGGATGTCCTCCGTCTCGGGCCTCCGTTCCGCGACGCCGAACCTGGTCTCGATCGATCGCAGTTCTTCGCCAACTTCAACAGCTCAAAGCTGGGTCTCGCGCTCAACCTCGCCCAGGCCGAGGGTCGCCAGATCGCGGAGCGGCTCATCGAATGGGCCGACGTAGTGGTCGAGAGCTTCACGCCCGGCGTTCTGGAGCAACTCGGCTTCGGATACGAGTCCATCGCGGCGAAGCGGCCCGACATCGTCATGTTGAGCACCTGCCTCTGCGGCCAGACCGGCCCCGACGCGACCTACCGCGGCTTCGGGACGCAGGGCTCGGCGCTCTCTGGACTGCACGGGCTCACCGGCTGGCCCGATCGCCCGCCGGCCGGCACCTGGGGCGCCTACACCGACTTCATCGCCCCGCGCTACGGCGTCGCGGCCATCGCTGCCGCCATCTATGAGCGGAATCGCAGCGGAATCGGTCAGCACATCGACCTCGGCCAGGTGGAAGCTGCCGCCCACTTCGTCGAACCCCTGATCCTCGACTACACCGTCAACGGCCGCACCCGCGGCGCGGCCGGGCACACCTCCGACCGCGCGGCGCCACACGGCATATACCGAACGGCGGGCGTCGAGCGGTACATCGCCATCGCCGCCGAGACATCCGCGGAGTGGGACGCCCTCTGCTGTGTCGTGCCACTCGGACACATCGCCCCGCGGGGCGCGTCGCTGCCGGAACGGATCGCATGCGGCCCCGCAATCGACGCGGCGCTGACGAAATGGAGCGTTGAGCGAGATCCCTGGGAGGCCGTGGAGCAACTGGTCGCGGCGGGGGTGCCCGCCGCCGTGGTGCAGCGCCCCTCGGACCTTTACGCCGACCCCCAGTTGGGCCACCGCGGATTCTTCGTGACCTGCGAGCACGGTGTCATGGGGCCGACTCCCTACGACGGGCCGGTCACATTGTTCTCTGCCACCCCGCCCGCGCTCACGGCGGCGCCCTGCCTGGGCGAACACACCCACCAGGTGCTGAGTGAAGTGCTGGGTCTGAACGAAGAAGAAGTCGCCGGCTACGCCGCCTCGGGCGTCCTCGCCTGAGGCCGGATCTCGGGACAAAGAAGAAGGACATCGGTCACTTCTTCCTTTCGGAATCCGTGGTCGGTGCCCTTGGGATGTAACGTAACGCTGGTGGCGTTTGGGCCGCATCACGGGCAGGGCGGTGGGATTGCACCTGGATTACAGCCGCGCTCAGCGGCCCACCGCGCGGGGCCGGAAGTGCGGGGAGGGGACCTCGCCGCTGCTGGTCGCGTGCTCGCGCCAGTCCATGAGGTAGCGCATCTCGGCGAGGGTGTTGCGCATCGCGAGCTCACCTTCGCGGATGAGGAGCAGGCAACCGAAGAGCATCGTCCCACTCCCGGCCAGGCCGAGCGCCACCGGCGTCCAGACGTACCATCCCAGCCACCATCCCCAGTGGGAGAGGAGCGCGGCTCCCGCCACAGTCAGCCCGGTAGCAACGAACAATCCGACGCTCAGGACCAGGCACAACAGAACCGACTGGAGGTACCGCGCGCGGCGTGTTGAGATGCCGATCAATTCGAAGACGAGGTCGACGCGGGCTTCCAGCACCTGGTGACCGGGCTTTCCTGCCGCAGTGCTGCGTATTCCTCCGACCACATGCGTAGCTGGTCCACCACCCGCCCTGTTCGCTGGGAGGTCGCCAAGATCAACTGAGCGCAGGCGGCGACCAGCACGGTTGGCGCGAGTGCGGAGAGGATGCCGAGCGGGTCCATCGAAGGCCCACCGTCACCCGGAGCCTGCCATCGTGCTGCGAGCAGGCACACGTCTGGGTACCGAACCCGCTGGGGACTTTCTCAGCCCGGGGCAACGGCCACCGAGGGTTGCGACTCCTTAGCGTTCGTCGATGAGTGGCTGCAGCCGGTCTCGGCGTGCGGCGCCCGCGGCGAAGTGGCGCATGGCTTCCTGCACCCGCGGGTCGGCGGGATCTTGCGTTCCAGGCGCGCGCGCGTCCCGGATGCCACCGTCCATCAGCAGGTACGAGCCGGTCATGAACTCGCCGTCCGGGCCTGCCAGGAATGAGATGAGCCCGGCGATGTCCGATGGCCGGCCCACACGGCCGAGCGGCGTGCGCTCCTCCAGGCTGGTGCGGATCGGCCCGCCGTCGTCACCGGCCAGCCCATGGGCCAGTGGCGTGTCGATCACGCCCGGCCCGATCGCGTTCACCGTGATCCCGTACTGGCCGAGGTCTTGTGACCAGCCTCGAACCATCATCGCCACCCCGGACTTCGTCGCTGAGTAGGACCACATCAGCGCGCTCGTGTTCAGCGCCGCCAGCGACGAGATGCACACGATGCGGCCGCCGTTGCCGAGCTGCTTCATCCGCTGCGCCGCCGCCTGCACGGTCAGGAAAACGCCCGTGAGGTTGATATCGACCTGGTCCTGCCAGTCCTTCAGGTCCATGTCCAGCACCGAGCCGCCGCGGCCGATGCCCGCGTTAGCGACAGCGACATCCATGCGCCCCAGTTCGGCCACGCACTTGTCCGCGCCCGCCTGCACTTGCGGCTTCGATGCGACGTTCATACTCACGGTGATTGCGTCTCGCCCGAACTCGCGCACCATGGAGGCGGTCTCTTCGGCGCCGTCCATGTCGATGTCCGCGATGCAGATGTTCGCGCCGTCCCGCGCGAGCCGAACAGCCGTCCCCCGGCCGATGCCGGACCCCGCGCCCGTGATGAACGCAACCTTGCCTTCGAGTGACATGCTTCTCCCCTCCCGTGGTGACTAGCGACAACGTCAAAGGAGTCGCG
>JBBDMZ010000032.1:0-6494 GCA_040877955.1 Dehalococcoidia bacterium
GAGGGTTGGGTGGCGATGGAAGTACGGAGGCGGGCCGGGGAGCGACTCGAGCGCTCCCTGATGGTCGCGGCTGTGAGTTCGTGGGCGACGGCGGGATTTGGTGGTGGGATCTGACGAGAGTTCGTAGGCCAGCGGTTACGGAGGGCCACGACTCCCCTGCGGTTAGCCGGCGCGGCCGCGGAGGGCGAGGGTGGTGAGGGTGAAGGTGAAGACGGCGATGCCGCCGATCGCGACACCGCCCCAGAGGAGCTCGGCTGCGTCCCAGCCGCCGGTGATGAGACCGCGCATGCCTTCGAGGATGTAGGTGACGGGGTTCATCGTGGCGACTACCTCGAGCCAGGGCGCGAACACCTCGATGGGGGCAAAGGTGGGCGCAAGGAAGAGGAGCGGGAAGAAGAGGATGAACCCGGCGTTGGCAGCCTGGGGGCTGCCGGTCTTGAGGGCGATGGCCATGCCGAAGCCCGAGTATGCGAGGGCGAAGGCGCCGGTGGCGAGCACGAGAACAATCATCCCGGGTAGGCCAGTCTCGAATCCGGCGCCAACGAGCAGTGCCAGCGCGATGATCACGACCGACAGGAGGATGGTCTTGATCGGGTCGCTGAACATGCGCCCGAGGACGATGGCGAAGCGTGGCGTGGAGGTGAGCGTGAGCTTCTCGAAGTAGCCGGACTGGATGTCGAGGGTCATGGCGAGGCCCGCGCCGCTGGCGATGCCGGCAGCACCCTGGAGCAGGGCGACGGGGAGCTGGAAGCCCTTGTAGTCACTGATGCCAAAGGCCTGCTGGGAGACTTCGCCGATGGCCCCGATGGTGACGACGTAGAAGAAGAGCGGGATGAAGGCGTTGACGACCTCGTTGCTGGGCTGGCGGACGGCCTCCATGAGGGCGCGGCGGGTGAGCAGAGCGGTGTCCGTGAGCGCGCGCATCAGGCGCCTCCTCCGGCGGCCGCACGGGCGGCGGCTTGCGTGGTCTCGCTCACTTCGAGGTGATGCCCCGTTGCGCGGAGGAAGACATCGTCGAGCGTGGGGTGCGTGAGGCCCAGGCGGGCGACGCGGTGGCCCTCTTCGTCCAGCCTACGGACGATGCCGGCGATGGCCGCCGAGCCGTTACGGATATAGACGATGGCCTCCTGCTCCATGATGCGGACATCCTCCACCCCCTCGAACCCGCGGAGCACTGGCTCCGCTTCGGGCAGAGCAGCGGCGCCGGCCTCGAACCGGAGGGTGATGGCGTCGGAGCCGATTGCGGCCTTGAGCTGCTCGGGGGAGCCCTGGGCGACGATCTTGCCGGCGTCCATGATGGCGATGTCATGGGTGAGGCGGTCCGCCTCTTCGAGGTACTGCGTGGTGAGGAAGAAGGTGACGCCCTGCTTGTTCAGCTCCACCACGTAGCGCCAGACGTCCTCACGCGTGATGGGGTCGAGGCCGGTGGTGGGCTCATCGAGGAAGACGATGCGCGGCTGGTGGACGAGCGCCGTGACGAGGTCGAGACGGCGCTTCATGCCCCCGGAGTAGCCCTTCGTGGGGCGGTCGGCGGCATCCGTGAGCGAGACAATTTCGAGGAGCTCGTCCACGCGCTTCTTCGCTTCACGGCCGGAGAGCCCGAAGAGGCGGGCCTGGAGGGTCATGAGCTCACGGCCGGTCTGGAGCTCGTCGAGGCCGACCTCCTGCATGGCAACGCCAACGGTCTTGCGGACGCGGTCGGGGTCCTTGAAGACGTCGATCCCGCCGACGGTGGCGGAGCCGCTCGTGGGTTTGAGGAGGGTGGTGAGCATCTTCACCGTGGTCGTCTTGCCGGAGCCGTTCTGGCCGAGGAAGCCGAACACCTGGCCCTCGGGGATATCGAGATCGATCCCGTCGACGGCCTTGATGTCGGGGGAGAAGTGCTTGATGAGCTGGTTGGCGACGATGGCCTGCATGGCCTGGTCCTCCGTCAAACGTACGTTTGAATCTTACGTTTGAATGAGTGTGTGGCGCAAGGGCTTGGCGACGGGCGCCGTGGGCGATTGTCGGGCACGGAGTCCGGGGGCGCCCGGGCCACTTTGTGGGCTGTGGCAAATCCGCCGTGCAAGAGGGGCGGGCGACTGCAGGGTGTCGTTCTCGGCCCGGATGACCGCTTGCTGACGCGCGCGGCTCCGTCCCGGCGGCGGGCGCGAGGGAGTCAGGCCCGGGCGACCCCTGCGGGTGGTTCTGGGTTTGGATGACCGCTTGCTGACGCAGTGCAGACGAGATCGTTGGTTCGCAAGACCGCCATCCCGCCCTCACCCCTGCCCTCTCCCGCTGCGGCGGGCGAAGGAGTCCGGCGCAGGCGACAGGGCACACGACTTCAGGGCGTGATTCTCGGCCTAGCCTGGATGGCCGCTTGCTTACGCGCGCGGCTCCGTCCCAATAGCGGGCAAGCGGTTTGGGGTTGGGGTGTGGTGGCGCTGCCAGGCGGCGATGAGTGCGGGGGTTAGCTCGCCGGCCGCTACTTCGTGGTACTCGGTGAGGCCATGGATGCCGTCGCCGATGAGCGGCACCTCGGGGTTGCGCACATAGTCCGGGATGTCGTGACGGATGAAGTCGACGTGCACCTCAGCGCAGAGCTTCTCGAGGGCGTCGAGGACGCGCTGGCGCTTGGCCTCGGCGGCGCGGCTGGCACGAGCGGTGGGCTGGTAGCGCCCGCCGCCGCCGGGGCCTTTGAGCACCACCACGACATCCTCGTGACGGACCGCCACCCGGACCGCGTCGGAGATGTTCGCGATCACTTCGTCGACGGTGAGGTAGGTGGCGCCGCCAATGGTCACCTGTGCGAAGCGGCGCAGCGCGCGGAAGATTGCGTTGTGGGCGAGCCAGGGCGTGTTCGCGGCGCCCACGCCCGCGCGCCGAACGGGTTTCCCCAGTGGCCCCAACAGGCGCGCCACGCGCAGCGGCACCGACGGGTAGGCGAATGGATACGCCGTCGCGGTGATGAGCAGGAGGTCTGGCTGTTCCTCTTCCAGCCACTGGCCCACCAGGCCGGCGACACGCGCGCTGGGCCAAAACCCCTTGGTCACGATCTCCACAGGCTCACCGGTAGCGGCCTCGAGCTCGCGCGCCATGAGCGAGCCGCGGCGCTGTTCGGAGGGAACGTCCCGCTGGCGATCCATGCTGTTTCCGAGCAGCAGGAGCTTCACCACGGCCCTCCTACCCTGTGTGCACGGAGCTGCGTTGTCTCTCCCATGCCGCCGAGAGGATAGCTGCGATCTCGTCCCCGGAGCGGGCGTGCCCCTCGGAACCCCTATGAAGGCGGTCGCCGAGCACGTCCTTCAGGGGATCGGTGAGATACCGTGGCTCCTGCGCGCCGACGTAGTCGACGTGCAGCTCCGCGCAGAGGCGCTGGAGCGCACCGTGGACGTATTGGCGGCGTTCCTCTGCCCAGGCTCGAGAGTGCTTCAGGCCGTTGTGCCGCCCCTGTCCGCGAGGGCCTTTGATCACAAGCACGACATCCTCTTGCCGGACGATCGTGCGGGCACAATCCGAGATCACGGAAGTGACCTGGTCCGGTTCAAAGAAGGTGGCGCCGCCGATTACTTTCTGGCAGCGCTCTCGGAGCCAGTGGAACGCCGCTGTGTGACCGAGCCAGGGAACCTGTGAGGCCTTGATGCCCGCGCTCTTCAACGGCTTTCCCGCTCGCCCGAGCACACGCTCAAGCCTGAGCGGCACGGATTCGTAGTTGAACCAGAACGAGACCACGTTGAGGTAGACGATGTCCGGCTGGAAGCCGGCCATCCACTTCTCGATGGCGCCTGGGAGGGCGGGCGTCGGCCAGATCCTCCGCACAAGCATCTCCACCGGTTCGCCGAATTCTGCCTCCAATGCCTCGGCGGCCCTGGCGCCGCGTCGGCCGGACGCATCGACATCGCCGTAGACCTCGCTGCTGTTTCCGAGGAATAGCACCTTCACGGGCGAAAGATAGCAGGAGGAGCGCCTACGGGGCCTCCACCGGCTATTGCCTGCCACGGGACTGCTGGGCGTGGCGGCACAACTCGACGACGATCTTCATGCCTATCTCCGCATGTCGCCGGTGGCCGGCCTCGTTGGCGTGCAACTCGTCGCCCTGCCGTTCCTTGTCGGTCTCCATAGACTCCTGAGGCAGGTCGCTCCCCCGATACCAGACGTGGCGCTCGTGGCAGAACGACTTGAAGGCATTGTGGACGACCAGCCGGCGTCGTTCCGCTTCGGCCAGCTCGGCACCGGTGGTTGCCCAGCGGCGCTGAATCGTGGTCGGACCGACGATGCCGAGGGTCAGGCCCTCATGTCGCAGCGCGATGCGCGCGATCTCGAGGTAGACGGCCGCGACTTCCTCTGGTTCGAAATGGGTCGCGCCCCCGACGCGACGTTGTATCTGTTTGCGCGCCCACTGGAAGGGGCGGTTGTGGGAAATCCGAGGAGTCGCTGCCATGCGCAGTCCCGCGGTTGCGGCGAGCCGCCCCGCGGCCCCGTACTTCCGTTCCAGCTTGATCGGCGCCGAGCGGTACTGGTAGGCGAACGAATTTGTCGTGATGAGGAGGACGTCGGGCTCGAGGCGGTCGAGCCAGCCCTCGACGGCACGGGGAAGATCCGCGTTCGGCCACGCGATCCTGGAGGTGATTTCGACCTCTTCCCCGAGGGCCTTCGACAGCGGCGCCGCAATGAGCCGGTCCCGGAGCTTGTCCTCCGCGATGGGCGAATTGCCACCGACGGCGTTGCTGTCGGTAAGGCCGAGGATCTTCATGGCCGAAATCTAGGCTCGCGCTAACCGTGTCGCAACTTTCGCCAACATGCGCGTTATCCGCCCTGGACGGAGGCGGGGATGGCCTGCCAGCCTGTGCGGCCCTCGGCCGAGACAAACCGCCCCAGGCCGGGCGCGGGAAGGTGGCTCGCGCCCACGAGCGCGTTCTCGCGGACGAGGCGGGGCACGGTCGCCTCTCGCGTGGCCCGGGCGATGGCGTTGTCCCAGTCGAAGGCATTCGCGAGCGTGATGTCTTCCGCGTCCACAGGTGAGATGACGACATCACCCAGGATGAATCCGCGTTCGCCGCCGGAACTGATGGCGACGCTCGTGTGCCCCGGAGTGTGCCCAGGCGTCGGCACCGCCGTAAGCGCCCAGGAGATCGAGCGCTCGCCGTCGACGAGGTCCATGCGCTTCATCGCCTGCAATGGCTCAACGTCGCGGACGAATGACTCTGGCTTCGGCTTCTGGGCGCGGTAGTGGTCCCAGTCGCCCTTGGGCACGAGATACGTGGCGTTCGGGAAGAGGGGCTTGCCAGTAGCGCGGTCCATGTTCCAGCCCGTGTGGTCCCCGTGGAGGTGGGTGAAGAGGATGTGCTTGACGGACGCGAGCTCCACGCCGGCCTCAGCGAGCTCATCGAGGAGGCGGCCGCTGTACTCCGGCCCGAAGCCTGTGTCCACGAGCAGCGTGGTATCGGCGTCAATGCAGACGAAGCAGGCAAAGTTCAGGGCGACGCGGCCCTCGGCATCGAAGTAGTGGCTGTACTGCTGGAGGTCGTCGCCGGCCTCCGGGTACACGGCCGTCGCCGCGTAGGGCTGGATGTTGTCGACCAGGGCGATGACCTGGACGCTGCCGACCTTCGTCTTTTGCATGATGTGCCTCCGAACCCGAGCAGTGGTGGGGCCGCATCATACGTGGGCATGACAGCGCAGGCCCGGCAATCCACAATCGGCCATTCACCTTCCGGAGTAGCACCATGGCCGGCACCGTCCTTTACGAGCGCGATGGGCACATCGCGACGATCACCTACAACCGCCCGGAGGCGCTGAACGCCATCAACGGCGAGCTGCGCGAGGACCTCAACGCCTCGTGGGTGCAGTTCCGGGACGACGAGGAGGCGTGGGTGGCGATCGTCACGGGCGCGGGGCGCGCGTTCTCCGCGGGAGCCGACCTCCGCGACGCTGCCCGCCCGGCGGGCGGCACACACTGGGAGACGCCCAGCCTCACATCGCTGGAGAACGGCATCGAGATCTGGAAGCCGACGATCGCGGCTGTGAACGGCTACTGCCTGGGCTTCGCATGCACGCTCGTGGCCGCATGCGACTTCGCGATCGGGAGCGAGCGGGCGGAGTTCGGGT
Source organism: Dehalococcoidia bacterium (assembly GCA_040877955.1). Classification (GTDB taxonomy): domain Bacteria; phylum Chloroflexota; class Dehalococcoidia; order Tepidiformales; family Tepidiformaceae; genus JBBDMZ01. The sequence continues at coordinate 6,088 of JBBDMZ010000032.1, forward strand.
TCCCGGAGGTGCGCATCGGTGTGCCCACCATCCAGGGGGCGGTGCGCATGCCCCAGAAGGTGGGCTGGCAGAACGCGATGGAGCTGCTGCTCATCGGCGAGCGCGTGAGCGCGCAGCGGGCGAAAGAGATGGGGCTGCTCTGGAAGGTGGTCGAGCACGAGAAGTTGATGGACGAGGCGCGGGCGCTGGCGGAGCGGCTGTGCATGTCGGCGCCGCTGGCGGTACGCGCCACGAAAGAGGTCGCCTGGCGGGGCCAGAACATGCCCTGGGTGGAGGCCATCCGCTTCGGCGAGACGATGCGCCGGGTGGCGGGTGCGACGGAGGATGCGAAGGAGGGCATGGCCGCCGCGCGGGAGAAGCGGCCGCCGACGTGGCAGGGGCGGTAAGACCTCACCCCCCGGCCCCCC
>JBBDMZ010000032.1:6504-20407 GCA_040877955.1 Dehalococcoidia bacterium
TGGTGAGGGGGAGTCCGCTTGTGGAGACGTTCCCTAAACGGGGGTGGCGCCGGATTCGCGCGCTGAGGCCATGAGGCGGTGGGGGACGGCGGGGTTTCGGCCTTCCCACATGCGGTCGTGGCCCATCTTCGTCCACTCGTACATCTCGGTCTGGGCTGCGAGAACGTAGAAGCGGCCTTCCCGCACGGCGCTGAATACCTCTTCCGCCATCTTCTCCGGCGGGAAGGAGTCACCGGGGAAGCCTGTCGTGGGCTTAGGCGCGGAGTCGTCGCCGCTCAGTTCGGCGGGCCGGTTGCGCTCAGCCTCAAAGATGTTCGTGCGCACGGCGCCGGGGCAGAGGACGGACGCGCTCACCTTCGTGGTGCGGGTGGCGAGGTCCTTGTAGAGGCTTTCGCTGAGGGAGAGGACGGCGTGCTTGGAGGCATCGTACACGGCTGTGCCGATGCCTCCGGTGACGAGCCCGGCCATCGAGGCGGTGTTCACGATGTGGCCCTCTTCCTCGCTCGCAAGCATGCGCGGCACGAACGCCCGAATGCCGTAGACCACTCCCCAGAGGTTCACATCCAGCACCCAGCGCCAGTCAGCGACGGTGTGCTCCCACGCCGGGCGAGGGCGGTCAATGACGCCGGCGTTGTTGCAGAGCAGATGGACTGCGCCGAACTCCTGGAAGGCCCGTGCCGCGAGCCCCTCGACCTCTGCCTCACTGGAGACATCGACGCGTTGCGTTGCGACGGTCGCGCCGCCTTCGCGGAGAGAGGCGGCGGCCGACTCCAGCGGACCGACCTCGATGTCGGCCATCATGATACGCATGCCCTCGCCAGCGGCGCGCGTGGCCAGGGCGAAGCCGATACCGCTGGCGGCTCCCGTGATGACAGCGACGCGTCCTTCGAGTTCCTTCATGGCGGTGCCTCCAGTTGCCTCGGCTCGGCCCGAGGGCGGCTAAGCCTACCAGAGCAGGACGCCGGTGGTGCGGGCATTTGCGGTATTCTGATGCGAGCGAGGTGCTGCCATGCCTGTCACTGAAGAGACCTATGAGCGGCTTGCCCTCGAAGACATCGAAGGCCAGTGGGAGTATGTCTGTGGACACGTGCGCCGGAAGCCAGCAATGACCCAGGAGCACAACACGGCCGCGAGCCGTCTCATGTTCTTCCTTCAGTCTCAGCTTTCCCTGGATGAGTACGAGTTGAGGTCGAATATCACACGGACGCACCGCCCAGAGACGAGCTACTTCATCCCTGACGTGCTGGTGATACCCGTGGCCTACTTCGCTGATACGCACGGCACGATGGAGCTGGAAACCTACGACAAGCCGCTGCCCTTCGTGGCGGAGGTCTGGTCGCCCTCCACGGGCGATTACGACGTGGACACGAAGTTCCCGGAGTACAAGCGACGCGGCGACCTCGAGATCTGGCGCATTCATCCCTATGACCGCGAGATCATCGCCTGGCGAAAGCAGGCGGACGGCTCGTACTCGGAGACCCGCTACACCTCGGGCGATGTGCCCGTGCAGTCGCTACCGGGTGTGACCATCAAGCTCGAATCCCTCTTTCGATGAACGAGGAGCTGCTGGACACCGTTGCCGGGTGGCTGCGTGACTCGGCCTACACCGTGGCGCTGACGGGCGCGGGGATCTCGACGGAGTCGGGGATCCCGGACTTCCGCGGGCCGCAGGGCGTGTGGACGCGCGATCCCGAGGCGGAGAAGCGGGCGACGCTGCAGCACTACATGGCGAACCGCGATGCGCGCGTCGCTTCGTGGAAGAATCGCATCGGCAGCCCATTGTGGGAGGCGCAGCCGAATGCGGGGCACCTCGCCCTGGCGGAGCTCGAGCGCAAGGGGAAGCTGCAGTTCCTGGTCACGCAGAACGTGGACGGGTTGCACGTGAAGGCGGGGACCTCGCTCGACCGTTTCGTCGAGATCCACGGGAACGTGCGTGAATTCCGCTGCATGAACTGCACCGATCGGGGCGACATCGAGCGTGTGCTCGACCGCGTGCGCGGCGGCGAGGAAGACCCGCCGTGTCGCTCCTGCGGGGGCATCCTCAAGACAGCGACCATCTCGTTCGGGCAAGGGCTGGTGGCGGACGACCTGCGGCGAGCGGAGGAGCAGTCGGAGCGGGCGGAGGTGTTTCTCGCCATTGGGAGCACGCTGGGCGTCTACCCGATAGCGAACGCCCCGGCGATCGCGCTCTACCACGGAGCCAAGCTGGTGATCGTCAATAACGCCCCGACGGAGTACGACGAGCACGCGCACGCCATCTTCCGGGACCAGATCGGCGAGGTGCTGCCAGCGCTGGTGGAGCGGGTCTAATCGATGCTGCGGCGGGGTATGATGATACGTGAGGTGTCAGATGCCCGTTACTGAAGCGACGTACGAGCGGCTCGCCCTCGAGGATCTCGAAGGTCAGTGGGAGTACCTCTGTGGCCAAATCAGGCAGAAGCCACCGATGACGCATGAACACGAGGACAGTTCTTGGTGGTTGGCTCACCTCCTGCAGATTCAGCTCAGCCGGCGAGAGTTCCAAGTACGGCACAATGGCAGCCGCACGCACAGACCGACCTCAAGCTACTTCATCCCCGATGTGATCGTGGTGCCGTTCGACTACTTCAAGGCTACCCGGGGCACGGGCGACCTTGAGTCCTTTGCCGACCCCCTTCCGTTCGTGGCCGAGGTTTGGTCGAAGTCGACGGGGGGCTACGACGTCGATACCAAGTTCGACGAGTACAAGAAGCGGGGCGACCTCGAAATCTGGCGGCTGCACCCCTACGAGAAGTCCATAATTGCATGGCGGCGACAGGCGGACGGAGCATACTCCGAGACTCGCTACGCCTTCTCAGACGGGGAAGCACCCGTCCTCTCCCTGCCTGGAGTCGTTGTCCGGTTCGAGGAGATCTTCGAGTAGCATCTCCCGGCATGGACCCAACGCGCGCGCTGCGGCGGATTGCCTTCCTGCTTGAGATCAAGAACGAGCCCTCGTACCGTGTGATGGCGTTCCGTAAGGCGGCGGCCACGTTGTCGACGCTACCGCCCGGCGGGCTCGAAGAGCGCGTGGCGGCCGGGAAGCTGCGTGAACTCGCGGGCATCGGCGAGGTCACGGAAAAGGTGATCCTGGAGGCGCTGGCGGACGACGTGCCGGGATACCTCCAAAAGCTCGAGGTGGAGTCCGAAGGCTTCCTCCCGGACGACGGCGCCGAGTTGCTCGCGGCGCTCCGCGGGGACTGCCACGTTCACTCCGACTGGTCGGACGGTGGCAGCCCGATCCGGGAAATGGCGGAAACGTGCATCGAAATCGGGCACGAATACATGGTGCTCACCGACCATTCGCCCCGGCTGACGGTGGCGCGGGGCCTGACGGCGGCGCGGCTGCGGAACCAGCTCCAGGTGGTGGCGGACCTCAACGGTGAGCTCGCGCCGTTCCGCATCCTCACGGGTATCGAGGTCGACATTAACGAGGACGGGACGCTCGACCAGGAGCCGGAGCTGTTGGCCCAACTCGACGTCGTGGTGGCGAGCGTGCACAGCAAGCTGCGCATGGAGCAGAAGCAAATGACGGAGCGCATGTGCGTGGCCATTGCCAACCCGCACATGGACATCCTTGGGCACTGCACGGGCCGGATGAAGGCGGGGCGCAAGGATCGGCCGGAGTCGGAGTTCGACCCCGACTACGTGTTCCAGTGCTGCCTGATGTTCGACAAGGCCGTGGAGATCAACTCGCGTCCGGAGCGGCTGGACCCCCCGCGGCGGCTGATTGCGCAAGCGCTGGAGATGGGCTGCAAGTTCACGATCGACAGCGACGCGCACGCTCCCGGGCAGCTCGCCTGGAAGCCGTACGGCGCTTCCCGCGCAACGCAGATAGGCGTGCCGGCGGAGCGCGTCCTGAACACCAGGCCGGCCGATGAGTTGGTGGCGTGGTCTCGCGGGCATTAGCGCTGTGATGGACACATCACCAGGAAACGGCACCGGGTCCTGCGACTCCGCCCCGGTGCCGTTGCGGGCGCCGGTGGGTTAATGGATGAGAATCATGTCGCAGCCGAAGAACTTGAAGGTCCCGGTTGACGCTACGGATCGATGAGCACGCCCGGGTTGAGCACGGCGTTTGGGTCGAGCTCGCGCTTCATGGCGCGGAGCGCGGCGGCGAAGGGCTCGGGGCGCTGGCGGTCGTACCAGGGACGGTGGTCCCGGCCGACGGCGTGGTGGTGGGTGATGGTGCCGCCACCTTCGATGACCGCGTCGCTGGCGGCCTGCTTGAGCGCGCTCCACATCTCGATCTCCGCGCCCACTCGGCCAAGCCCAGAGAAGCTGTAGTAGGGCGCCGGCCCGTCGGGGTAGACATGGGTGAACCGGCAGGTCAGAGTCCCACCTCCGCACACCCGCTGAAGCGCGTCGGTCACGCGCTCGCGGAGCATCGCGTCGAACGCGGGCCAGCGGTCCCAGGTGATGGAGGTCTCGAAGGTGTCGCCAACGACGCCGAGGCCGGCGGTGAGGTTGCGCTGGTAGGGCGCGCGGATGAAGGAGTTGCGCCACGCCCCGACCGCGCCCTGGCGGCCCGCCGCTTCCTCCTTCTCGCCCCCGTCGACCACGAGGATCGCGCCCTCGTCCACCTCGCCGCCAGCTTCACGCGCGATTTTCACCGCCTCGCGGATGAACGCGCCCTGGGGGACGTCCGCCGACTCGAACCCGAGGATGAGAAGCGCGCGTGACCCATCCAGCCCCGCGGCCGTCTGCGCCTCGCCCGGGTCGAGGACGCGGGCGTTCGCGGGCCAGAGCTTCGCCTGGACCACGCGCCGGCAGGCCTCGTAGGCGGCCTCCCACGTGGAGAAGTTGACGCCCGCGGAGGCGCGGAAGGTGGGGCGACCCTGCACCTTCATCCAGGCCTCAGTGATGATGCCGAGGATGCCCTCGCTCCCGAGTACCATCCGGTCCGGGCTTGGGCCGGCGCCGCTCCCCGGCAGCCGCCGCGATTCCCAGGGCCCCTTTGGCGTGACCATGCGCACGGACTCGACCATGTCGTCGATGTGAGTCTGGTTCGTGGCGTAATGCCCGCCAGAGCGGGTAGCGATCCAGCCTCCGAGCGTTGACCATTCAAAGCTCTGTGGGAAGTGGCGGAGCGTCAGCCCGTGGGGCCGGAGCTGGTCCTCGAGCGAGGGTCCCAGCACGCCGGCCTGTATGCGCGCGGCGCGAGAGGTGGTGTCCACCTCGAGCACGCGGTCCAACCGCGCGAGATCGATGCTGACCGCGGCTGACGCTTCCGCCGGCGGTTCGACGCCACCCACCACGGACGACCCGCCGCCATAGGGGATCGCGATCACCTTGTTGTCCGAGCACCACTCGAGGATCGCGGTGACCTCCGCCTCACTCCGCGGGAAGGCCACGAAGTCGGGTGGGTTCGGGAAGTCACGGTTGAAGGCGCGGATAGTGTCGCGGTAGCTCTTGCCATAGGCGTGGGAGGCCCGGGCATGGGTGCCCGTGTCGCAGAACTCCGCGAGGGCGGCCGGCGGCGAGACTCGCGGCGCGCGCAACTCGAGGTCCTCAACCCTCGGCGCCGGACGCGCTTCCAGGGCAACGCCGTAGCGCTGCGAGAGGCGCTGGGCTGCGGCCTCGCGCTCGGACGGCGGCGGCTCGTCACTCTCCAGCCCCCAACCCCAGAACGAACGTCGTGACATCGCTGCACCTCCTCGTCGCATGTGCGGGGAGGTCATCCTACTCCGGACGAGGAGTCGCGGCCCTCCGTGGCCGCTGGCGTGCCACTAATCATGCTCGCTACGCCAGGGCCGGACCGCCGGGCTGGCACGAGCGGCAGAAGCTCGTTATGCGCTGGTTGGCGGTGATCTCGCTGATGTTCGAGCCGCACCGCGGACAGGGCTTTCCGCCGAGCCGGTGCACGCGCATGAAGTCGCGCCGCTCTTCGTAGTCGAGGATATCGCCCTTCACCATGGAACCGAGGACGAGCGGCTTCGCCCACTTCATGACCCGGTGGGCGGCGCGGTAGAGCTCGCGAAGCTCGTCGTCATCGAGCTTCGTGCGCGGCGTGTAGGGATTGATGTGGGCTTCCCAGAGGATCTCGTCGCTGTAGGCGTTGCCGATGCCCTGGACGAACTCCGCGTTCGTGATCACGCCCTTGATCTGTCCGCGATACTTCTTGATGGTTTCGAGCCAGCGGTCCTCGGTGAGGTTCTTGTCAAGCAGGTCGGGACCGTTCGTGTTCCAGTTCGGGATGAGCGCGAGGCTCCCGGCCGGCACGAGGTACACCTTCCCCATGAGCCGGTCGTCGGCGTAGCGGATCTGCCGGTCGTTCTGGAGGCCGAGCACGAGGCACGTCTTTGCGGCCATCCGCATCTTGGCTTCGAGGTACTGGAAGCGTCCAGTGAGCATCGGGTTGATGGCGAGCACGCGCTCGCTGGCCAGGGGGAAGAGGAGGAACTTGCCGTGACGGAGGGTCTCGCCGAACGTATCGCCCGGGAGGGTCTCGCGTAGCTCGCTCGCGGGCGTGCGGAACACCGGCGGGATGCGCGTCTCCGCGGAGGCGATGGTCTGGCCCTTCACGTGCTCGTTAAAGAACGAGCGGATGGCTTCGAGCTCGGGGATCTCCGGCATCCCGTTAGCCTACCGTTTCGCCAAGGACCGCGCGCCAGTCGGCCCGGCGCGGCCGCACGCTGAGTTCCTCGATGAGGAGGCGTACGACGTCGGGCAGGCCCACTTCTCCGGTGGGAATGTGCGCGCGGGTCAACACGCGGTTGCCGACCTCGGCGCCGCCGCCGAGGTGGAGATGGGGGTAGGTCCTGCCTTCCGGTCCGCCCGGGTTCCAGTGATACACCAGTAGTTCGCTGTCATTTACGAGCAGCCGATACCTGTATTCCACTCGCTCAAGAACCGCTGGGGTTCGCCCTTCGTGGGCCTGGTACTCCTCGAAGACTCCAAGCCGGATCGGACCCCATGTTCGGACTTCAGTAGCCCGTCCCGTGGTCAACACATGGCGCCCCTCGCCTCTCGCCGGCGAATGCGCAACCAATACACCGTCTGAGACACAGCTCAAGGCAGCTTGCGCAGCGCGCAGCGCCAACCTCGCCGCGCCGCGAGATGTCCGGTCCTCAAACTTCAAGGGCGAAAGTCGTCAAAGAAGTGGTGCCACATCCACACGCCTTGTAACTCCGGGGCTTCGCTATCCCGGAGCTCTCCGGCATCGATACGGCGGAAAAACCCCTCGACGGTCATGCCAAGGTCATGCTCAACGAGCTCGGCAAAATACGCCTTCGTCTCCTCGGGCGTTCGGAAGATCGGCTCGTACTCATCGTCGACGGCGGAGGGGCGGCGGCGGGCGGGCGATGCCATGGCCCCAGTATACAGCCCTATTCCACGCGCTCGATCTCGGGCCGCAGGAGCTCGAAGAACTTGCGCTTGCGGAACTGCTCGATGTCGTCTGTGTACTTGAAGATGCAGCCGAGGGTCTGGTCCACCACCTCGGGGTCGAGCTCGTCCTTGTGGAGGGCCACGAGCGCCATCCCCCAGTCGATCGTCTCGGCGACACCCGGGCGCTTGTAGAAGTCTTCCACCCGCACCCGTTGCATGAACGCGCAGAGCTGGCCCGCGAGCGTGCGGTTGATGCCGGGCACGCGGGAAGTCACGATCTCATACTCGCGTTCGAACGAGGGGTACCCGATCCAGAGGTAGAGGCAGCGGCGCTTGAGCGCGTCGTGGATCTCGCGCGTGCGGTTGCTCGTCAGCACCACGAGCGGGGGCCGCTCCGCTTTGATCGTGCCCAGCTCGGGGATGGTGATCTGAAAGTCGCTCAGCACCTCGAGCAGGAACGCCTCGAACTCCTCGTCCGCGCGGTCCACTTCGTCGATCAGGAGTACGGGCGGCCCGGCGCCCTCGGCCGTTAGCGCCTCCAGCAGGGGCCGCTTGATGAGGTATTCCTCGCTGAAGATCTCTTTCTCCACCGCGCCTGTGGACTCGTGGCCGGCTTCGGCCAGCTTGATGCGCAGGAGCTGCTTCGCGTAGTTCCACTCGTAGAGCGCGTGGTGGGCGTCCAGCCCTTCGTAGCACTGCAAGCGGATGAGCCGCGTACGGAGCGTTGCCGCGAGCGCCTTCGCGATCTCGGTCTTGCCTACGCCCGCCTCGCCCTCGAGGAAGATCGGCTTGTTCAGCCGCGCCGCGAGGAACACCGTCGTGGCTATATCACGGTCGGCAAAGTACCGCTCACCGGCGAGACGCGCGGCCACTTCGTCGATGGAGTCGAACATGCCCGCCCATCGTACGGCCTTTCGCGGGCGCGCTCACCGGAGGTGCAAGAGCGCGTGGGATGTGGGGCATTGGGCTATCGGGTGGACGAACCGCCGGTGGCGTGTGGCGCCCCTCGCAGCCCGAACGCGAGCAACAGGTTCACGACTCCCAGGCCCGTGAGTATTGCGAACAGCAGGCGGAAGTCCGAGATGTCCTCCCCGGCACCGAGCACGGCGGCCAGCAGGGCGGCGCCCGTGATCGAGCCCGTGTAGCGCATCAGCGAGAACGTGCCGGCGGCCGCGCCCGCGACCTCGGGCGGCCACGACTTCAGCGCTGTCGACTGCTGTGGCGCCTGGCTGAGGCCCATGCCGATTCCCACGAGCGTGAGGAAGGCCATGAGCGCGCCCAGCTCCCAGCGGCCTATCGCGAGGCCGAGGCCGGCCATGCTCAGGAGGAGGAGGGCTCCTCCGGCCACCACGAGGGCGCGGTCGCCTACGCGGTCCGCGAGGCCGCCGGAGGCCGGGGACACAACCACCAGGGCAGCGCTCATGGCGAACAACGCGAAGCCGATGGCGGCATCGCCGCGGTCCTGGATCTCGGAGAGGTAGACGGGCATGGCCACCAGCGTGGTGTACATGAGCAGATTCGCCAGCATCACCAGCAGGCTGGCGACAAGGAAGTTACGGCGGGAGAAGAGGCGCAAGTCGAGCACGCCACCGCCCCGCTGCCGGTAGCGAAGCAGGTAGCCGGCCGTCCCGGCGACGAACACCGCCACGGCCGCAACCAGCCATAGCGCCTCGCCACTGCGGGCGGCGGCGCCCACGCCGGTGAGGCCGGCGAAAACCGCCGTCAGGGTGGCGAGCGAGACCCAGTCGAGGGTGAAGGTCTTCCGTCCCGCGCCCGCATCCTGCTCGAGCCGGGAGATGGTCAGCAGGCCAAGGAGCCCGAGCGGGACATTCGCGAGGAAGAGCAGCTCCCAGCCGCCGATGGCGAGGAGCACGCCGCCGAGGACCGGCCCGCCCGCGGCCCCGATCGATATGAGGGCCCCGTTCATCCCAAGGGAGCTGCCAAGGCGCTCTGGCGGCACGCGTTTCCGGAGATATGCCACCACGTTGGGCATCGTCAAGGCCGCGGCCGCACCCTGGAGCGAACGGAGCACGACGAGCGCCGTGAAGCTCCAGGCGAACGCGGCCGCGAGTGAGGTGACCACCAGAACGAGCAGCCCAACCTGCACCACGCGCAGATGACCGAGCGCGTCACCGAGCCTCCCCGAGGCGGGTTGGAGTACGGCCGTGGCGATGAGATAGGCGCTCACCAGTAGCGCGAGCGCACCCACCCCAACCCCGAAGTCGTCGCCGATGCGCGGCAGCGCGACGGCGAGCATCGTGGAATTGAGCGGCCCGAAGACGGAGGCGAGTGACACCGCGAGCTGGAGGCGAAGGGTGGGCGGAGCGGCGGCTTGGGCCGCGGCAGTGGCAACAGCGGACATCGGACCCCTTGTAGTGGCCAGCCTGCGTCGCAGACTGAGACGACGTTAACAGAACGTGATCGCTTGCTGCGACTACGTTCACGTCTGTGCCCGCGCCACCCGGCGCCCTGCCAACTGGATCCGTATAGATCGTTGTGCCCCCGAAGCGCACCATTCGAACTCGTCTTCGAGCAGACGACCACACAGCAAGGAACGCCCCACATGACCGCACCCGCCGCCCCAACCCCACTGCCTATCCCCGCCGACTTCCCGATCGCCTGGCAGAAGCCAGGCGATGAGCAGCTCCCATGGTTCCAGGATCTGATGCACAACCCGATGCCGGTGACGCCGCTCACCGCATCCATCGACACCGACGCCTTCAGCACGGGCGCGAGCCGTGGTCTCGATGGGCTGTTTCTGCCCATTTCCAGGCTGCGTCAGATGGTCCAGAACAACTACGTCTACCTGACCGCGGAGCCCATCCTGGGGACGCCGGAGGAGATGGAGGCGCGCTTCGGCCAAATGCAGGGGGCAATTGGCGCGCTCATGCCCGGTTTCCTCGAGCGCTTCTACAGCGACTACGTCCCCCGCATCCTCGCCCACACCAACCGCAACCGCGACACCGACTACACCGCCATGACCCTTCCGCAGCTCTGCACCTGCGTGGCGACGCTGCCGGATGTCGCTACCGACCTCTGGGACATGCACATGCAGGTGAACATCCCCTCAATGGTCGCGGCCTTCGGCTTCAGCGAGTTCCTCGCATCGATCTTTGGCCCTGAGATCGAGCGAACCGCCCATCTCATGCTCCAGGGCTTCCCCAACAAGAGTGTGGAGACCGGCCACCTCATCTGGGAGCTGGCCCAGGAAGTGCGCCGGGATGGGGCTCTCGCCAACGCGGTCCGCGAGACTCCCGCAGGCGAGTTCCGTGCCAGGCTCTCCGAGTCGGACGCGGGCCGCGCCTTCCTCCTCCGCTGGGAGGAGTTCCTCTCCGGGTATGGCTGGCGCTCTGGCGGCTTCGAGCTGAGCACCGCCTCGTGGATTGAGGACTGGTCGGTGCCACTCAGCCAGCTCCGCGCCTACGTTGCCTCTGATGCCGAGGACCCGCTGGAGGCCCAGCGGCGACAGGCCGTCGAGCGCGACCGCCTCGTCGCCGAGACCGAGGCGAAGCTCCCGCCGGACGTGGTCCCCGTATTCGGGATGCTCCTGGCGGGGGCCCAGACGTACATCCCCATCGCCGAGGACCACAACTTCTACATCGACCAGATGGCCTTCACGTCATCTCGCGTGCCGATCATGGCGCTCGCCCGGGCTCTCGCGGGCGCGGGCGTGATCGCCGAGCCAGACGACATCTTCTTCCTCGACCTGGACGACGTGGTCGCGATCGGCTCGGGCGACCGCTCGGACCGCAGCGCCGTGGTCGCGGAGCGCCGCGCCAGCCTTCAGCGCTCAAAGTCGACCATTCCCCCCGAGATGATCGGGACGCCACCGCCAGCCGACATGCCGCCCGACCCGCTCCTCTCGAAGTTCTTCGGGATTGGCCACGGCCTTGAGTCTGACTCGAAGGTCATCCGTGGCATCCCGTCTTCGTCGGGCACGGTCACCGGCACGGTGAAGGTTGTGCGCACGCTCGACGAGGCGGGCAAGCTCGAGCCCGGCGACGTGATGGTCTGCCACATGACCATGCCCGCCTGGACGCCGCTCTTCGCGACCGTGTCGGCTGTCGTCGCGGACAGCGGCGGTGTGCTCAGCCACTGCTCGATCGTCGCCCGCGAGTATGGCGTCCCCTGCGTGACCGCTACGCGCGTGGGCACGCGTCTGCTCAAGGACGGCCAGACGGTCACGGTGGACGGGGCGCGCGGATTAGTGCATGTGAAGTAGGCAGCCGCTCAGGAGCGGGGAGGCTTCTGCCCGCGGATGAGCCACGGCGTCTCGCGGCGCCGCAGTTCGTCGCGGCTCCGTTCGAGCTCGGCGACGAGGCGGTCGCGTTCCCGGCGCAGGTCATCGATATGCTCGCGCATGGCAGCCACCAGCAGGTCGACTTCCGTGTAACGCTCCGAGGCCTCACGTCGCAGGCGTCCCAGCTCATGGCTGAGGTCGCTGCGGCGGGGAGAAGCCACGGCGCGAAACTCGCTCACTTGAACGCTCCGCCCATGCCGAACGGGTCATTCGGACGTTCGCCGGGACGGATGGCGCGCTGCGCAGGCGGCGCTTCGATCGGGGCCTGCCGGTGGCGTTCGTAACGAAGGTCTTCGAGGTTGGCGTGGAGGGCGGCGATGACCTCCTGCAGCATCTCCATGCGCCCGCGAGTGTATGAGTGGTCCTCGTGCAACTGGGCGAGGTCGTCGCGAAGAGTCGATTCCCGGTGCTCATGGTCCCTGGCTGACGCCTCGAGCTCCGCGATGCGGTCTGCAGCGGCGGCGAGTGCCCGCGCCAGCGCTGACGGTGGGAGCGTGGCCGCTGCCTCAGGGTTCGAGCGAACGGCCTCCAGGTCCAGCTCGAGCATCTCGTCGCGCGCTTCGCTGTAGGAGCCTATAGCCTGCCGGAGGTCCGCGACTTCCATGCGCACGGCACGCACGAGGCGCTCGGCGCGGGCGTCCCCGCTCGTGGCCTGGGCACGGAATCCGTTCGGCAGCGGCGCGGCGGGGGGAGGCACGGGTGCAGTCATCTCAGCCTCCGGGAGGTTCTCCGCGGGGGGAGCTTCGCCGTTGGGGGTAGCCCGCCGGATGTTCCATTCTTCCTCGTCCCCATGGGCGAGCGCGCCGTTCCGCCCCTCACGATAAGCGAGCGGGTGGATCGCGTGGCTGCGGCGGATGCGAAATCGCACCGGACTCTCCTTCGACTGCTCTCACCGGGGATTGTATGCCCCCGGATCAAGAACGCGCATGCGGAACATTCCTATTTGGGAGATCGGGTGCCATCCGGGTGTACAACAGGTTGCGGTCACGTGGGCCCGGCGACTCATTCTCGCTGCAGGGGCCCCGCCAGAACTACGCGTTGCCGTCGATGCAGGCTGTGATGTCGCGGTGCACCTTGTAGGATGGGGCGTTCCTCGATGGAACGTGGGGGATGGCCGTGGCGTATCCGCTCGAGAACCTGAGAGTGCTGGACCTGTCGCGGTTCCTGGCGGGGCCGTTCGCGGGGCGGATGCTATGCGACCTGGGCGCGGACGTCGTGAAGGTGGAGCCGCCGGATGGCGACACGACACGCATCTGGGGCGCGGACGTCGCGGGAACACGCGGGTATTACCACCAGCAGAACGCGGGCAAGCGCAACATCTGCGTCGACCTCGCCGTGCCCGCTGGAGTCGAGGTACTCAAAGCGCTGGCGGCCAAAGCGGACGTGCTCGTGGAGAACTTCCGGCCGGGGGTGACCGGGCGGCTCGGCATCGCTTACCCGGCGCTGCGCGAAGTGAACCCGCGGCTGGTGATGCTCTCCATCTCCGGGTTCGGGCAGGAAGGGCCGGAGTCGCAACGTGCGGCCTTCGCCTCGGTCATCCACGCCGAGTCGGGGCTGATCGCGCGCCAGGCGAGGCGGAGCGGGTCACCACCAGCCGACCTCGAGGTCTCGCAGGCGGACATGAACGCGGGCATGCATGGGCTCATCGCGGTGCTTTCAGCGCTGTGGATGCGAGAGCGGACTGGCGTGGGGCAGCACATCGACATCGCCATGATCGACGCGACGTTGGGGACGGACGACTTTCTCCAATATGCGCTCGAGGATTCGTGGGAGACGCGGCCGTTGCCGAACGACATCTGGGCGACCGCAGGCGGTCCGATCCTGATCTCCGCCGACTTCCGGCACATCTGGAACCAGGTGCGAAGTTTCTACAGCCTCGAGGATCCTGCGCCAGCGGGAGCGAGCGTGGCCGAGAAGGCGGCGTGCCGGCGCACCGCCGTGAGCGTGTTCCTTGCCGGGCTCCCCGGGCGGGCAGCGGTGATCGCGGCGCTGGACGCGATGAACCTGGCATGGGGCGACGTGCGCGAGAGCGAGAACGCCCGCCAGCAGCCCACGGTGCGTCACCGGGGGACGATCATCGACATGGACGACCGCGCGGGCGGGACGCGCCCGATCGTGCAGTCTCCCTACCGGTTCTCGGCGGCGGAGAGCGGCGTGCGCGGACCCATCGCGTGGCAGGGCGAGCACAACGAGGTGGTGCTGCGGGAGTGGCTGGGCGTGGATGAGGCGCAGATCGCGAGCTGGCGAGAGGCGTTG
>JBBDMZ010000033.1:0-19980 GCA_040877955.1 Dehalococcoidia bacterium
CACCGAGCCCCGACCGCAAGGGAGGGCACGATGTTGCCCGCTCCACACACGTTCGACTGTATGACTAATCCAGGTCCGGCCCCTGTTCGAACATCACGTACCGACTGGCCCTCTCGATGGCCTCCCGCGTCCACAGGAATCTGGCGCTGCCGCCCTCGGCCCACACTCGTGCGTCTCGCGCGGCGACGGAGGCTTCGCGCATGCGCCGGGTGCACCAACTCTTCAGCGAGTTCCTCACTTTCGCCGGCTCCGCGAGCGTCTCGAGCACAACGTGCACATGGTTGGTCCGGACGTTGCTGCAGAGCACGCGCCAGGCATTGATGCCTGCCGTCTCTTCAATGGCGTGGCGCACGACCGCTCGCCGTGGCTTTGTGAGCAGAAACGGCTCATGGGCCATGCGGCCTCGCTCGAACTGCTCACGCAACGCGTTGGGCGGGACGAACGCAGCGCCCGGTTGGTTGTGCTGGCCATCGACAGCACCTCTAGCGTCGCCGTGAAGCCGGGCGCCGTAGCACGTCCAGGTGATGAGATACGCGAGAGGGCGTTCGTCCACGGTCGCACATCCTAGCCGACCCGCACACGTGTCGCTCGGAGGACGACCGTGCCCTCCCTTGCGGTCGGGGCTCGGACTCCGCTCCCCTTACACGCCGTCGGCGATCCGTTCGCCGCTCACCCACGCGCCGTGGAAGCCGTAGGGCACGCGCTGCGGGAGGACTACGCGCGCGAGCGGCGCCGACTCCACGTTCTGGGCATCGACGACGACGAACTCGCTCGTCCCTTCAGAGCCGTCATAGACGAACGTGACGAGGTAGCCGTCGTCCTCCGCGATGGCGCCTGCGCGGGGCACGAACACGGGCTCGCCGCCGGAGCGCTGGGCACCGTGCAGATGGGTGCGTGACTTGCCGCTCTCGAGGTCGTACTTGATCACACCATCGCTCTCCGGCATGTCGCCCTTGGGCAGCCGGGCGGAGTAGCCGAAGCGCGCCTTGTAGCCCACGAGCCCGTCGTTCACCCGCGGGAAGTCCGAAGAAATGTCGTCGAGGCGCTCCTCTTTCACGACGCCGGTGACGAGGTTGAAGCGCCAGCGGTGCATGCGCGCCCGGTCATCGCCGCCCTGGCGTGCTATCACCGCCTCGTGCGAGGGGCTGACTGTCGAGTCGAGCGTGCCCAGGTCGACGCGCGCCATGCGGCACGCATCGAGGACGACCTCGTCACCGTCTTCGAAGGCGTTGAGCGTGTGGAAGACGTAGCAGGCGGGCGCCTCGAACCAGCGCACCTGCGCGCCGTCCCCGTGGCGGGCGAGGATGCCGAAGTGCGCCCCACGGTCGGGCTCCCAGGCGAACGGATTCTCGCCTTTCATGGCCCGCTCCAGGGAGAACGTGTAGGGCAGGTTCATGAAGATGGAGTAGCGCTCCGTGACGGCGAAGTCGTGCATCATCACGCCGACGGGGAGGTCGATGGGGGTGGTGTGTACCAGCTCGCCCGCGGCGGAGGCGACGGAGTACTGGAGGAAGGGCACTTTCCCGCCACGGGCCATGTCCATGCCCATCATGTTGTAGCCGAAGAAGAGCATCTCGCCCGTGCGCTCATCGACCTTCGGGTGGGCGGTGAAGGCGTGCATCAGCTTGCCGCAGTAATTGTAGGGGCCGACCGTCTCGAGGCCGGGGACCGCGATCTCGTGGGGGTCGCCGCCCTCCCAGAGGGTGAGGAGCTTGCCATCGTGCCAGACGAGCGCTGTGTTGCCGGTGTTGCCGCGGGAGGGGCCGTTCGGGTTGTCGAACTCGGGCTGGCCGAGGCCGGAGCCCCAGAGCGCCTTCCCCGCGGCTTTCTCACGTGTGTATGCCTCTGTCTGCACGAAGCGGTTGCGGTAGGAGGCCTTGCCCCCCTCGACGCGGACGCCATGCAGCATCCCGTCTCCGCCGAACCAGTGGTAACTCTTGATCACGTCGAACTGCGGGTTCGGGCCGGTGCGGACATACATGCCGTCCATGTCCGCGGGGAGCTCGCCGATGACGCGCAGGTTCTCGCCGGTCACCTCCTCGCGCACGGGTGCGAAGTTTCCTTCGAGGAAGGGGCTCTGGACGCGAGGCTCGGTGCTGGTCATGGCGTGCTCCTGCGGCGTAGGTGCCTCTCGTTATATCAGACATTGTTAGTGAGGGGTCAATAACAACCTCGGCCGAACGTCCCCGAGCCCCGACCGCAAGGGAGGGCACGATGGTTCGGAGGGCGACGCCGGTTCCGCTCGGGTAGCATTCAGCAGCCGTGGACGAACGCCCTCTCGCCTATCTCATCACCTGGACATGCTATGGGGCGCGGCTCCACGGCGACGCCAGAGGGACCGTCGACGTCCAGCACAACCAAGCAGGTACTGCTTTCGTGCCGCCTAACCTGATGCGCGAGCAATTCGAGCGGAGCCGGATGACGCAGGATCCGTTTATGCTCACGAAGCCACGAAGGACTGTTATACGCCACGCCATTAACGAGACAGCGCGCGCCAGCGCCTGGCGTGTGCTCTGCGTCAACGTCCGGACCAACCACGTGCACGTCGTACTCGAGACGGTCGCGGAGCCGGCCAGGGCAAGGAACTCGCTGAAGAGTTGGTGTACCCGGCGTATGCGCGAAGCTGGACTCGCCGCCCGGGATGCCAAGGTATGGGCCGAGGGCGGGAGCGCCAGGTTCCTGTGGACGCCCGAGGCGGTCGAGAAGGCAAGTCACTACGTGATGTTCGAACAGGGGCCGGACCTCGATTAGTCATACCACCGAACGCTCGTGGAGCGGGCAACATCGTGCCCTCCCTTGCGGTCGGGGCTCGGAGTTGTCGCGGATGCGATAATTCCTGGACCGGGGGTGACCATGAAGGCCAGAGCCAGGCTGGGAACGAGAGGGCGGCTGGTGATACCAGCCGCGATCAGGCGGCAACTCGATTTGTGCGAAGGCGAGCCGCTCGTAATCGAGGTACAGGACCGAACGCTCGTTGTCTCCTCACCGCTCGCCGGCCTTCGCCGGGCACAGGCGATCGCTGCGAAGTACAAGCGTCCCGGAGTGAGCGTCGTGGATGAGTTCATCGCCGAGAAGAGAGCCGAGGCAGCGCGGGAATAGGGTCACCACCACAGCACGTCGTCGAGCGGGTCCTCGCGGGCGTCGATGGCGGGATCGTGATCGCCGGCGGACCAGAGGTGGGTGCCCAGGTACTTCCAGCCGCCGTCCGCGAAGATCATGACGATGTTGCCGCGCTTGATGCGGCCGGCCGCGCGCAGGGCCGCGTGCAGGACGGCCCCGGAGCTGATGCCGCCGAAGAGCCCCTCCGCGAGCATCGCCCGGCGCGCGTGCGAGAAGGCGTGGCGGTTGCCGACGATGATCTTGCCGTCGAGCACACTCTCATCGAGCACGGGCGGGATGAACCCGTCTTCCAGCGACTTCAGCCCCTGCACGTGCACTCCCAGGCGCGGCTCGACTCCGAGGACATGGCACCCGGGGTTCGCCTCCTTCAGGCGGCGTCCCACCCCGGTGATCGTGCCGCCCGTACCCATGCCCGCGACGAACACGTCCACCTTCGGGACGTCGCGCAGGATCTCCTCCGCCGTGCCCTCATAGTGGGCGCGCACGTTCTCCTCGCTGAAGAACTGATTGAGGAGGAACGCGCCCTCCTCCTCGGCGACCCGTTCCGCGACCTCGATGGCGCTCTTGATGCCGGCCTGGCGGGGGACGAAGCGGATGCGCGCGCCGTACGCCCGCAGAAGCTCCTCGATCTCGGGGTAGACACTCTCGGGGACGCAAACATCGACGGGGTGGCCCATGAGTTCGCCGAACATCGCGACGGAGACGCCCGTGTTACCGGTCGAGGCCTCCACAATGCGCTGGCCCGGTTCCAGCGCCCCCGTCTCGCGGGCGACCTGGAGGATGCGCTGCACGATGCGGTCCTTGATCGAGCCCGTGGGGTTCTGGCCTTCAAGCTTGGCGAACAGGCGTACTCCGGGTTCGGGCGAGAGCGAGCGCAATTCCACCATGGGCGTGTCGCCCACCATGTCCGCGATCGAATCGAACGTGCGGCCGGCCATGGGGAGAGTGTAGTCCCGTGGCCGCCCGAGTCGCGGTGGTCTATTCCCGGGTGAGGATGAGGGAGACGTTCGTGCCGCCGGCGCCCATGCTCGTGACGAGCACGCAGTCGATGCGCTCCGCGCGGGGCTCGCGGACGTAAGCGAGCTCGAGGTCCTGCTCGGCGGTCTCGAAGCCGGCGATGGGGAAAACGCGCTGGCGCCGCATGGCCTCCAGCGCCATCGCCACGGAGAGCGGCCCACTGGCGGCAAGCGCGTGGCCGATGGTGCCCGCGACCGTCGTCACCCCGGCGTAATGGGCGTGGCGCCCGAACGTGCGGCGCAGCCCGTAACCTTCGGCGAAGTCGACCGCGCTGCGGCCGTCCGCGCAGGAGACCGTGAGGTCGACCTGGTTCTGGAGGAAGCCGGCGTCGCCGAGCGCGGCCTGCATGACGCGTCCCGCCTCGGGTGCGTCGCTGATGGCGAGCGGCTCCGCGGAGGGGTCGAACAGTTCGCCCACGCCCACGATGCGCCCGAGCACGGCGGCGCCGCGTTCCCGTGCGTGGCCTTCTGCTTCGACTACAAGATAGGCGGCCCCCTCAGCGGGCAACAGTCCCGCATGGGCTACGTCGAAGGGGCGGGCGGTGGCTCCGGAGGCCGCGCCCTGGGAGGCGAGGTGGTCGAGGATGGGGCGCTGGAGCGCCTGCGCTGCCCCGGCGACGACGATGTCGGCCTGGTCCTGGGTGATGAGGCGGACGGCCGCGGCGATGGCGGCCATCCCGCTCGCTTCCTGCCCACCGAGCTCGAGGGCTGGTCCCCGCACGCCGAGGGAGCGTGCCACAAGATGCCCGTACGGCACGAACAGCGTGGCCTGGCCGGGCGCGCGAAAGGCGAGGCCGTCGGCGACCGCGAACCGGCGAGAGTCGCCCGCCCCTGCCCCCAATCCTGCCGCCTCTATCGCCTGGAGCGCCGCGTCGAGCGCGAGAAGCGCGCCGCGGTCGAGGAAGTGCGCGAGGTTGCGGGGGATGCCGGGGTTCGGGTGGTAATCGTCCGGGATGGCGCCCACGAAGTGGGGCGGGCCGGCGCCGTCGGGGTCGAACTCGCGGCCCGCCGGGGTCGCCGCCTCGAGCGCCGCCCACGCACGCTCGACGCCGGTCCCGGCGGGGGAGACGGCGCCGTAGCCGGTGATGACCGGCGTGCGCGATGGGGAATCAGGCGATGCCAGTTACTCGAGTTCCTCGTCGAGGAATTCGTCATCCGTCTGGCGCTTGCGCCAGAACATGAGGGCACCGCCAATTGCCGCGAACACGGCAAACAGGCCGAAGACCTTTTTCACATGAGCCTCCTGTTGCCCGCTGGCCCGCGCGCCCGGGCTTGTCACTGGGCGAGCGGAGTATACCGGCGGCCCGCGCTAGCGGCACCAGGAGAAGGGAAGAGGCAGAAGTCCCAGCGCGACGCGTCAGCGAGCGTGCGATGGTGGAAACGGTTCCAAACCAGGGAGTCACGGGGCATGGAGCGTGGCGCCAGCACTGGGATCCGCGAGAGAGCGGTTGCGGCTCCTGGTTGCGCGCGCCACGCTCCTCCCATGAAGTGGCCCTGGAAGCGCGAGGCGAAGCACCGCCAACCCATCCTCGCGCCCGTGACCGTGGTACCGATCGGCTATGTCCGCAACGACGTGGGCAAGCCGCGTCCGCATGGCTGGGAGAGGGTCGAGAGCGAGATCGTGGTGTTGGCGGAGCACGCGGGGAAGCTCGTCGGCATCGAGGCCTACAGTCACGTCGTCGTCGTGTTCTGGATGGACCTCGCCCCGGGAGCGCCCGAGCAGCCCGAGACCCTCACGCTCGCAAGCGGCAACGCCTATGGCATCTTCGCGACCCGCAGCCAGCTGCGCCCGAACCACCTCGGGGTGAGCGCGGTCGCGCTGCTTGCCCGGGACGGCGCGACCCTGCGGGTCCGCGGACTCGACGCGATCGACGGCACGCCCGTGCTCGACATCAAGCCGTACCTGCCGGAGTACGATGCTGTCTCGGGGGCGAGCATCCCGGATGGCTAGCTGCGGGAGGCGGGTCTCATTGGTGGAGCGCTGCGCGGTGACATTCGTGGTCGAACCCGTCGACACGGAGGTCGACGGCTACCGGTGACGATCGCGTGACGACGACGGTTCAACGCTTGCCGGATGGGGCCACATTAGGTGTATAGTTATTGAACGATGGCTCTTGAAGTCGGCGTTGCCGCCGGCCAGTCCCGCAAGGTGACCGTCCAGGTCTCCGAGCTCTTCGAGCTCCACTTCGCGCTCTTCCTCGACCGCTGCACCGAACAGAAGCCCGGGCACAAGCAGGCGCCCTGGCTCGAGCAGTTCATGCGCGACCACGGCGAGCTGCACCGCCGCCTGCTCGACTTCTGGGAGAGCCCGGGTTACTTCGCCTGGGACGAGATCCTGCTGGTGGCGCACCAGACAGGCACGCTGCTCGACGAGAACATCGACCGCTTCTTCGCGCGGCTTCCTGCGGCGCTGGCCAGGCACATCCCCGTCCCCGAGCTGCCGACGGAGACGCCGGACGTCGCCCCAATAGTGCGGGCACGGCTGGAGAAGCTGCGCACGGACGAGCGGGTCCGGGGCGACTACGTCGCGCTCCTCGAGGAGGCCTGGGCCGTCTTGGACCAGCTCTGGGAGAAGGAGGGACGTGCCCGGTCGCTCGAGATGGCACGGTCGCTTCGAATCCAGAATCCCACGCTGGACGCGCTCCGCCACCTCTTGCCGGGCGTCACGATGCTCCGTCGCGAGGAGTATGAGTCAACCCTCCAGGCCGCGATCGACCGCGACGAGCTCGTGATCGTGCCGCTCTGGCTGGCGGCGGATGGCCAGTGCATCTTCGAGCTCCCGGGCGTGCTCTATGTGGGCGCCGGCGTGGAATCAGGCCAGAAGGTGGAGCGCAAGCGTGAACAGGCGGAGAAGGCAGCAGGCCGGCTGAAGGTGCTCTCCGACCCCACGCGCGTCTCCATGGTCATGCAGCTCATACACCACCCCTCGACCATCACGGACATGGCGAACTACTTCGAGCTCTCCCAGCCCACGGTGAGCGTGCACATGAAGGTGCTCCGCGAAGCGGGCCTCGTAGCCGCGGACAAGATGGGGAACCAGACGCGCTACCGCGTCGACCCGGGCGCCGTCTGGGAATACGTGAGCGGGACGCTGCGCGAACTGGGCGTGGATGAGCCTGGGTGATCGAGATCACGCTTCAGCAGATCTTCACAACTATATAGGTGTATAGCTATTGACGTAGGTGTGTGCCTATGCTTCTATAAGCCCTCACGCGGATGCGTCCGCGGAAAGGGACGAAGCAACCATGACCAACCACCCCGGCGACACGTATTCGTTCCTCCAACTCGCCCGGCTGCGGGAAGAGCAGCTGGAGCGGAAGAGCAAGCATCGTGCCCTGGTGCAGCAGGCACCGTACCGTCCCGGCCTCCGTGCCGCCATCGCGGGCGTCCTCCGGTCCACCGCGGACCGCGTGGAGACACCCCGCACCGCTGAAACCCCGGCGCGCCGCTACCAGCGCGTGCCTTAGCAGAGTCGAACTCGGGTTCCCTCGCCCCTTGAGGCCTGGCCTTCCACGGAAGGGCGGGCCTCAACCATTTCTGGGGCGGCGCTCATCAACCGTCAGGCCGGGGCGGCCTGGAGCGCTGAGGCCTCGAACGCCCGCAGGCAGTGGAAGCAGACGCCGTGCGACACCATTGGGCCACGCTTCGCGATGAGCGCACCGCACCAGGCGCAGAGCACGGTCGGCCGACTCTCAGTTTCCATTAGGGAGGAGCTTACGATTCATGCGGAGAACATCTCCATGCAACATGCTCGCGAGTTGTGTTGCAGAAACATATACGCCCATGAGGGAACACCCTATCAGGGGCGTTGCGGCAGGCAGGCTCACTTGGAGAGGCGACACCACGTGCCCGTTCACACAACCCGCCCCACGACCCATGCCCCGTCCGCCCTATGGGTGAGGCACGGGCTTCCCGCTCGGGCGAACCTGACACCAGGCGGCAGTTGACCGGTTAAACCGTGATCCGAGTCACGGAGCCAACCAGGACTCGCCTGCGAGACTGCACCCAACCGCCTACCGGGCGGTAGGAGAGAAAGGAGAGACGACGATGGCTGTACGCACCTTCCCCGCGCCGCGCACCCCCGCCGCGCTCTCCTTCCCCGGCGCCGCACGCGCCGCCACCTTCGGCCGCGACTTCGGCATCGTCCTCGTCGTGGTGGGCGCCTACTTCCTCGTCCGCGGTATCGCGCCAACGCGCGTCGATTTCGCCGTAACGGTCACGGACGTGCTCATCTCCATCGAGAAGAACATGGGAATCTTCTGGGAGGCCCAGATCCAGGAGATGTCGATCCGTTACCACGCCGTGCAGGAGGTCGCGAACTTCACGTACGCATACCTGCACTTCCCCGTGCTCATCGTGGTGGGCGCCGGGCTCTGGTTCAAAGACCGCCAGAGCTTCACCTTCATGCGCAACGTGATGTTCATCTCCATGGCGATTGGCATCGTCTTCTACTACCTGCTGCCGGCGGCTCCCCCGCGGCTGCTCGAGCTGCACGGGACCGACCTTGGGTTCACGGACACCGTCTTCGGTGGCGACACTTCGGTGCAGTACGCGCAGCCCTCGATGATCATGAACGAATACGCGGCCATCCCGAGCTTCCACTTCGGCTGGATCGCGATGGCGAGCGCGGCCATCTGGGTCAACACCGAGAGCCGGCTGCTGCGCACCGCCGCCGTCGCCCTGACCGTGCTCATGAGCTGGGCGATCGTGGCGAGCGCGAACCACCTCTTCCTGGACATGGCCATCGGCGGCGCGGTCATCGCCCTCGCCTGGTGGGCCGCCACGAAGATCGAGGCTCGCGCGTCCCGGCCCGCTCCGCGCGAGCCGATCGCGATGCGGCGAAGGGTGGACGAGCTCGACCTGGCCGCGTGAACACTTCGCAGGGCTGGCGCAGCCAGCCCCTACCATCCGATGGGTGCTGTCCTGGTGATCGTCGGGGTCGGCTGCGCCGACCCTGTCTCCCGCGCGGACGGTTGGTGGTGCGGGCGACATCGCACCAAAGCGTCCAAGGGCTCGCCGCGTGAATACCGTGCAGGGCTGGCGCAGCCAGCTCCTACTATCCGACGGCTCCGGCCCTGGTGATCGTCGGGGTCGGCTAGGCCGACCCTGTTTCCCGCGCGGACGGTTGGTGGTGCAGGCGACATCGCATGCTCGTTGACACTCGCGCTGGGACTGGCGCGGCCTCAGCGGCCGTACACGGACACGATGTTGCTGCTGGTGGCGGCGTAGGGGGTGCGGTCCCAGCCGCCCCAACGCTGCTTCAGGCGCAGCCCGGCGATGCGCGCCATGAGATCGAGCTCGCTCGGCCATGCGTAGCGCTGGACGATGGGGTACACGCGCACGCCCTTCGCTGAGAGGCGGACATGGCACTCTTCGAGCGTCTGCGTCACGGGGTCGTGCCGATCTACCTCGAGCCAGACGTGGTCGACTTCAACTGCTTCGGCGCGGACATTCCCGGGGTCGGGCCGCCGGTAGAGGTACGCGGGCGTGTAGCCCTCGATCACGAACGAGCCGTCGTCCGTCAGGTGCGCCGCGACGTTCTGGAAGCAGCGCACCTGGTCGTCCTGCGTGAGCAGGTTGAACAGCGTGTTGAACACCACGTAGATGAGGCGGTAGCTTCCCGCGACTGCCACGTCGGCGAAGTCACCCATCGTGACGGCGATGTCGTCGCCACCCGGCCGCTTGCGCAACTGGGCCACCATATGCGGCGAGATGTCGATGCCGTCGACGCGGATGCCTCGAGCGGCCAGCGGCAGGGCGATTCGGCCCGTTCCGATCGCGAGCTCCAGCGCCGGCCCATCACCGGCGAGCGCTTCGAGGAACGCGACGGCGGCGTCCTCGTCCCCGCGGCCCGCAGACCGTCGGTCCCGCTCGGCGACCTCCTCGCCGAAGCTCATGACCGGCTCATAGTCCTTCATGCGTCGCCTCCAGTTCGAGAGAGCGCGCCCATCCACGGGTGGCCCATGCGCGAGATGGCTTCGCGTAGCCACTGGCGCTGTCCCTGATCGAGGCGTGGGAGGAGCGCCTCGAAGTCGAGTTTGTCGCGACGGCGCAGATCCCTCGCCTTGAATGCGAGGAGGACTTCGGGGACCACCGTCGGAAGGCTCCACGGGGATGTCGTCACCGCGTCACGGAGCGGCATGCTCATCAGTGGATCACGGGAGATGAGCCATTCATCGCCCGCGCGCTCATTGATCTGAATGTCCAACCAGAACCCATCCTCGGTGGTGGCGATGCCGTCCGGCGGCACTGCGCCGCTCATCTCTGGCGGCCGGCCGTGGATGTGCGACGGATGGTTCAGAAGCTGGTGCCCGTCCCACCAGCCATCGCGTTCATTTGGCTGCCACGCCGCGTCGTGGGCGAGCAACTGCCAGCCACGCAGGTGCTCGAAGAGCGCGCCTTGATCCTGCACGAAGACGGACAGATCGACATCGCCATGCTCGCGTGTCTCGCGGCCGAGCCAGGCGTCGACTGCCCAGCCGCCGCAGAGCGCCCACGGCGCGGGAAACGTTGCCATCACAGCCGCCAACGCGGCGACGGGCTCGGGCACGCGGTCACCGCCTTGGCCGGGGACCGCAGGGGTCGGGTCGGGCTGATCGTTCGTCACAGTGGTCTCCTTACACCCGCCGCATGACGTGCAGCAGGTACTCCTGGCGGTTAAGCGGGTTGGCCGTGGTCCGCGGTCGGGTCGGCGCCGGCCCGGTGACCGGCCTGTACCCGCCCGGTTCGGATTCGAGCACGCCTTCGCCGCCCGTGAGCCCGGGCAGCCGCCGCTGCAGTTCGTGCACGCGGGCGACGGGCAGAACCGTCTCGATCACCGGGAGCGTTCCCTGCGAGGGCGTCTGCACGCCCGCCCCGAGCCGCGCGAGGGCCGACAGGACGGTACCCGCCGAATCCGTCGGGACCTCGAGCCTGACGCGGGCCATCGGTTCGCAGACCGACGTTCCGGCCTGCTCGAGAGCGCGCATGAGAACTAACGGCGTGACCTTCCTGAAGTCGCCGGCTGTGGTTCCCGGGGCCCCGTAGCCGCATTCGATCATCGTCACCGTGCAGTCGGTGACCTGCCAGCCAGACAGGCCCTCCTGCAGCGCTTCCCGGACGTACAGCCCCATCTGCTCCACGAAGACGCCGAGCGTCTTGTAGATGTATAGCGGCACCAGGCGAATATCGACACTCTGCCGGAACTCGATGCCTGAGCCGGCCGGCGAGGGATCGATGCGCAGCGCCAGCGTGGCGCGGAACGGGTTCGTGCTGAACGGCGAGCTGCGCCCGGTGATATTCGTCTTCGTCTTCGCGAAGAGGATCTCGACGGCCTCGCCCGGGCCGGCGGGCCGCTCGATGCAGATCGTCGTGGTCTCACGGAAGTCGACCTCGATTCCGTACTCACTCTCGAGCGTGGCCCCGATGACCTCCTTCTGCACCTCGCCGTAGAGCGATACCGAGATCTCCTCGCGAACGTCGTGCTGGCGGACGTTGATGAGGGGGTCCTGCTCGGCGAGCTGGGCCAGCGCGACCCGCAGCCGGCCCTTGTCTCCAGGGTCGTTGGGGACGACGACGGATTCCAGGGTCGGCAGGGCGAACTCATGACCCGTGGCGCGGGCCGGCATCTCGCCGATCCGCTCCCCGATCTGGACCGTGGCGAGACCCCAGAGCCTACCGATCTCCCCCGCGGTGATGCACGCCCGCTGCACGGACCTTCCGCGGTCGAAGACGCTGATCGCGGTGACCTTTTCCTCGACACCCCGACCGAAGCGCAGGCGGTCCCGCGTCCGGACCGTCCCGGAAAACATGCGGACGTACGCGATCCGTTCCCCGGCCGCGCCTCGCTCGATCTTGAAGACGGTGCCCGAGACGGGGCCGTCCACGTCCCTCGTGTCTCCGGGCAGGAGCTCCGCGATGCCGGCCATCAGCGGTCCCACGCCTGCCCCGGTGATCGCCGAGCCCAGGAAGACGGGGTGCACGAGGGCGCGCTTCGTCTGCGCGGCGAGCGCCCGGCGGAGCCGGCGGAACGAGACACCAGCTTCGTCGTCGAGGTACGCGGCCAGGATTCCGTCGTCGGCCTCGGCGAGCAGCTCGCCCAGCCTCGCGCGAAACGACGGGTCGGCGGCGTCCGCGGGCACGACCTCCGCTGCCCGCGTGCCCAGCGCACTCGCCGAGACCATCGGGATGATGGCGGGGGTCAGCCGCTCCGAGATCATCCGCAGGACGCGCTCGTCGTCCGCCCCGCCACGGTCGATCTTGTTCACGAAAATGACGGTGGGAATGTGCAACCGCTGCAGGGCGCGCATGAGCACGCGCGTCTGGGATTGCACGCCCTCAACCGCGGAGATCACCAGCACAACGCCGTCGAGCACGCTCAGCACGCGCTCCACCTCGGCGATGAAGTCGGGGTGGCCGGGCGTGTCGATCAGGTTGACCGTGACGTCGTCGATGACGAACGAGACGACGGCGGACTTGATCGTGATGCCGCGTTGCCGCTCGAGCGCGAGGGTATCGGTTTGTGTGCTGCCGTCATCGACGCGGCCGATCGTGTCGATGACACCGGCGGCGTAGAGGAGCCGCTCGGTGAGTGTCGTCTTACCGGCGTCTACATGCGCCAGGATTCCCAGGTTTAAGGTCCGCATACCGCGTCACATCCTCCGGACAGGTGGCGAGTGTCGTGTGGATGAATGTGAACGTGGTTCCCATGGCCTTCTCCTGGGTGATCGGCTGTGTGGGAGTGCAGCACATTGGGTGTGCGCGAGTCAACCGCTGGGGGTGCGGGAGCGGGCGACGTATCGAACGAGGTCGCCGGGGCGCGGACGATTGGTGGGGTGAGCGGGATCGCACGCTTGCTGACGCGCGCGCTTGGATTCGCGGCTCTGTGCGGGATCGGACACAATGCCCGCACCACACACCCGGAGTTTGCACATGACCCTCGAAGGCCGCGTGGCCCTCGTTACTGGTGGCGGCCGGGGCATCGGCCGTGCCATCTCTCTCGGTCTCGCCCAGGACGGCGCGGCCATCGCCGTCAACTACCGCCGCGACGAAGAGGCTGCCCGCGAGGCCGTCGCCGAGATCGAGAAGGCGGGCGGCAAGGCGAAGGCCTACCACGCCTCCGTCGATTCCTGGGAGGAAGACCAGGCGATGGTCGAGGCCGTCCTCAAGGACTTCGGGCACATCGACATCCTCGTGAACAACGCCGGCATCGCCAGCCGCGGCCAGTCGGTCGCGGACACCGACCCGGCGGAGATGGAGCGCGTGGTGCGCACGCACGCGTTTGGCCCGCACTACCTCTCGAAGGTCGTCCTGCCATCCATGCGCGAGCAGCCCCGCGGCGACATCATCATGATTTCGAGCGCAGCGGCGAAGTCGCTGGGCGGGAACGGCGCGCCTTACAACATGGGCAAGGCCGCGCTCGAGGCCCTCGCCATCACGCTCTATAAGGAAGAACGCAAGAACGGCGTCCACGTGAACATCGTCGCGCCCGGCCTGGTCGAAACGGAGATGGGCAAGCGCCTGGCGCGCGCCACGGCGGGCGTGGAGGACATCCGCACGCTCGACGCCACCAGCCCCTTCGGGCGCGTCTGCCAGCCGGAGGACGTAGCAAACGTCGTCCGCTACCTGGTCTCGGAGCAGGCGGGCTACCTCACGGGCCAGCGCATCCAGGTGGACGGCGGCGGCAACATGATGGGCGGCCTGTGATCCGCCCGCGATCCGTGCCGCGCGTCCCAGCGCGACGCGTCAGCGAGCGTGCGAATCCGATCGCACATGGGCTCGTGCTGGATCACGTGGAATCCCCGCACCAACACTGGAATCGCCGAGGAACCGCGAGCACCGTCCTTCTGCGGAAGGACTGGCTCGCTCCCGTGCCCCACTCGCTCACGCTCGGGGCTCAGATGCTGAGCGCTGTAATAAACTTACTCCCCCTCTCCACGCGCGCGTGGAGAGGGGGCCGGGGGGTGAGGTGACGCAGGAACCGAACCGCTGGCTCCGGGAGCGGAGCGTTTCCGGCGACGCCTACGATTCGACCTACGACCGGCGAGCGGCCGCGGGCGAGAACGTCCATGGAGAGGCCGATTTCGTCGAGGGTCTTGGCGGGCACTCAGTGCTCGATGCCGGGTGCGGCACGGGCCGGGTGGGCCGCGAACTTGCCCGCCGCGGGTGGGACGTCGTCGGCGTCGACATCGACCCGGAGATGCTGGCCACCGCGCGCAGCAAGGCACCGGAGGTCCCCTGGCACGTGGCCGACCTGGCGACGGTGGACCTCGGGCGGACGTTCGACATTGTGATGATGGCGGGCAACGTGATGATCTTCCTTGCGCCGGGGAGCGAGGGCGACGTGCTCACGAACATGGCTCGACACCTTGCGCCCGGCGGCTTCGTGATCGCGGGGTTCCAACTCATGCCCGGCCGGCTGGACCTCGAGCGCTACGATGCGCTGGCCGTGGGCGCGGGGCTAACCTTGCATGCGCGTTTCGCGACGTGGGACCGGGAGGGGTGGGTCGAGGGCGGCGGGTATGCGGTGTCGGTGCACCGGAGGGTGTGAGCGACGCGATCGGATCGGTGTCGCGCTATTCGAGCCCCTCTCCCTCTGGGAGAGGGGTTGGGGTGAGGGCGGACAGCTGCGAACACGCTTTATCGATCTGGGTCAGCACCCAGTCCAGCCGTTTCTCGACCTCCCACGCCTGGAACCGCACGAACGAGACACCTTCTTCCTCGATCACGGCCTGCCGCTCCGCGTCCTCGCGCCGCGCCTCGACGGACCCGTGCACGGCGCCGTCGACCTCAATCGCAAGCCGGAGCTGATGGCAGTAGAAGTCCAACACGTATACGCCGATAGGGTGCTGGCGCCTGAACTTCCAGCCGGTTCCACGGTTCCGGAGCGCGGCCCACAACGTTTCTTCAGTTGGGGTCAGCGGCCGCCGAAGATGGCGAGCGGCAGGGACGTTGTTCTGGTGCCACCGGTGATCATCCACGCGCGGAATTGTACGCACGCCACGCTTCCGCCCTCACCCCAACCCCTCTCCCAGAGGGAGAGGGGCTTCAACGGGCTCCGCTACCCCTCCAATAACTCCGCGTTGGCGATTTCGCGGCGGGCGCCTTCGAGGAGGCGTTCCTTCTCGGCGGGATCGGTCGCCTGGGCGGCGAACCACTCGTACATCTCGGCCCCGGCGCGTTCGAGGGTGGCGAGCAGGGCCTTGCGTTCCTCCACGCCCTTGCCCTCGAACAGCCCCGAGAGCTGCTCCTGGGCGGACTTCCGGGGCTCTAGCACCATCTGCGTTTGGGTAACCTTCGCGACGAGCTTGCCCTCGGCGCTGAGCACGTCGGTCTGCCAGACCATCGTGCGGCCGCCAATGTGAAGGGGACGGCACTCGGCGCGGAGGGTGGTGCCCGCCACGCCCGCGGAGAAGAAGTTCGTCTTCGACTCGAGCGTGGTGGTGCCGTGGCCGGGCTTGAGGTGGATGCTCGTGCCCACGGCCCCAAGGGTGTCGGCGAAGGCCATGACGGCGCCCCCATGCATGATCCCGGGCACCGTGCAGAGGTCGTCCCGCACCGTGATCTCGGCAACCACGAGATCCGGTTCGAGGGAGACGAGCTTGAGCCCCATCAGATCGGGGAAGAAGCCCTTGAGCCGGGCCTGCATCGGTGAGACATCCATCGGGCACCTCCGTGCATCGATCGTGCCAGAAGCATACCTGTCCTCAAGTGCCACTTCCCACGGTCGCGCGTAGGACTGTTCGGGCATCTGTGGCGGCAAGCATGACGCGCCGATATACCCGATAGGGCCCGCAGCGCCCATGGAGGTCCGGCATGGACGGAATGATGGTATTTGCGCTGGTGGTCGCCGCCATCTTCGTGGCGGTGCTGATCCCCATCTGCAACTCACAGAACCAGTCGCCCTGGTGGTCGTTGCTCGGCATCTTGGGATTGATCGGCTTCGGCGTCGCCATGGTGGTGCTATTCGCGTGGAAGCCCCGCAAGGCCGAAGTCAGCCCGAGCCTGCGCGCCATGTACGCTCGCGGCGAGATCACGGAAGAAGAGTACCGGCTGGCGATGACCGGCAAAGACCGCGCAGCGTAGACTTCAGGCGTGGTCGTCCTTGCGGGCATCTGGATCATGATCGGGCTGCCGGCGCTCGCGCTGGCGCCGCTCGCGGTCGAACGGGGGCGCTCGCCGTGGTGGGGCCTCCTGGGGCTCGCCAGCCTTCCCGGGCTCGTGATCGGGCTCATCTGCCTGTTCAGCATGGAGCCCGGCAACCAGCCCGAACGCATCGCCTACGCGCGCCTGGAACGAGGCGAGATTACCCCCGACGAGTACGAGCGGATCCTCGCCGTAGTGGGCGCCCGCCACCCCTAGCAACGGCCGGAACGGGGCGATTCGTTCGAAATCACCGCAACCGGGGCAGTTTTGTGCGGATGTAATACCTTGAGTGCCACGGTGGCTGGTGAAGTTCCAGCTCGCAAGACGCCTAGTCGGAAACGAACGGGGGACCCAGCCAATTGGGGCGAATCCGGGATTCCGGAACGGCTAACTTCCTGCCGTAGCCCGTCAGCTAACCCCGTCGGCGTTGGAAGCCTCAAGAGAAATTCGGCAAACCGCCGAAGGAGGCATCCAATGGCTACCACGTATGCCAATCGTTCCATCCAGCCCGCAGCGGGCAGTATCGTCGTCGCTTCCGATGGCAAGGACATCGGGCACGTCAAGGAGGTCCAGGACGGCTACCTCAAGGTCGACGTCCACTGGGGCCGCGACTACTGGCTCTCCTTCGAAGAGGTCCTCAACGCGGACGGCGAGAAGACCGTGCTGATCATCCCCAGCGACGAGGTCAACCTCTACAAGCGCTCGAAGCCGCACACGATCGATGGCGATCATGGCGACGGCAGCTCGACCACCGACTGGCTCGACCGCGAAATGATGCGGCGGTAACCGGCAGGCATTCCCGGCAATCCCCCGCCCCTCCCCGTCCTTCCTCGGAAGGGCGGGGAGGGCTCACGCTATCCCAGTAAAGTGCTCAGCGGTCGACGGGGAAGTCGAGCGCAAGGTGTGCATCGTCTTCGTGGCCGCGGCGGGAGACCAGCATGGCAGTCGAGAGTACGTGGGCGCAGGCCGGGCACAGCCCGGCGTTGACGCGCTGGTAACCGTCGTCGGCGGACTTCTGGCAGCGAATGCAAGTCATCATGGTGGCGAGCAGTCTAGATGTGGGCCGATGTCCGCGACATAACGACATGACTCGACCGGCTGGCGACTCCATCTCGTGACCGCCGGATGCCGACTGCCCCCGCTCCTGAGGGAAGGGACGGGGGCAGTCGTTGGGGGGCGAAGGGCGCGCCAGCCAGGCAGCCCTTCGACTCGAGCGGGCCGCCTCAAGGGGCGACAGGGACGAATCAGGGTTCGGAGTGCGGGCGTGTGAGCGATGGCGATGGAGCGCTTCGGTGGCCCTGACGGACCGCCGAAGGCAGTTGCCGGAGACCCCGGAGCAGGCGCGATGGCACCTTGTCCGCGGACTCTTGCAGCTCCATGACGCGGGCCTGGGCGTGTAGTTCGATGAATGCGGGGTGGTTGAACATGACTGGCCTCCCGAGTGCTCGTGTGCCAATGAGACGACCTGGATGGGCCTTCCGTGACACCGTAGTGAGTCGCCACTATTTATATCTCCGGAGATAGTGAGTGTCCACTCACTAACGTGACCGGCCTCACACGGAGTTCGTCCGCGAGGCGGCGAGGCGGCGAGTAGAATCCGTACCCATGTCCCAGCCATCACCTATCGACCAGCTTCGCGCGATCTGCATGGCGCTCCCGGAGGTGGAAGAGCGGCTCAGCCACGGCGAGCCCACCTGGTTCGTCCAGGGCAAGAAGTCGTTCGCGAACTGCGACACCTACCACCACGGCGCGGAGCACCTGTCGTTCTGGTGCGCGGCCCCTCCGGGCGGCCAGGAGGTGCTGGTGGAGGCTTGCCCGGAGAGCTTCTTCCGCCCGCCGTACGTCGGCCATCGTGGGTGGCTCGGCGTGTACCTGGACGTGCCGCTCGACTGGGACGAGCTCGCGATGATCGTGGAGGACGCCTACCGCACGGTCGCGCCGCCGAAGATGCTCGCCAGGCTGAACGCGCGCCCATCCGATCTCCGCGACTCCGCGTCTCCGCGGTGAACGGGACTTCCGTCGCGAAACACGCATCGCACGCTCGCTGATGCTCGCGCTGGGACTGACCCGATCGCGCGACCTCCCCCTCTCCACGGGCGCGTGGAGAGGGGGCCGGGGGGTGAGGGATTAGGCCGGGACGGCTCCCAGGGTGCGCTCGAGCCACGTGTCCATGTGCTCGGCCGCCTGCTTGCCGAGGGGCGTCGGGAAGGCGTTCAGGCCGTGGAGGCCGCCCGGGTAGACCGCGAGCTCGGAGTCGTTCCCGTACTCGGCCCAGCGGCTGGCCATGAAGAGGGTGTCGTCGAGTAGCGGGTCCATTGTGCCTACCGTGAAGAGCGCGGGCGGCATGCCCGTCAGGTCCGCGAACAGGGGCGAGATGTCCGGCTCCGTGAGCTGTGAGGCATCGGGGACAAAGTGGTCCACGAACCAGCGCATGAGGGGCGTGCTGAGGATAAGCTCGCGGGTGCCCCAATTCGCCGCGCTGGGCGTGAGGCGCAGGTCGTAGACGCCGTAGACGAGATTCGCCGCCGCGAAGCCGGTGTAGCTGTGGCGGTCGCGCATGCGTAGGAGGGTGACGGCCGCCAGGTGGGCACCCG
This sequence comes from Dehalococcoidia bacterium, assembly GCA_040877955.1. Classification (GTDB taxonomy): domain Bacteria; phylum Chloroflexota; class Dehalococcoidia; order Tepidiformales; family Tepidiformaceae; genus JBBDMZ01. Next base: position 18,854 of record JBBDMZ010000033.1, read on the forward strand.
CCGACTCGCCGCCGATAACGATGCGGTCGGTGCCGAACTCTCGCTGAGCATTGGCGACGAGCCACTGCGCCACGCCCTCGCAGTCGTCCGGGCCGGCCGGGTAGGGGTGCTCCGGGGCGAGGCGGTAGTCGACGCTCACGGTCGCGAGGTTGTGGCGCCGGGCGAGCGCGAGCAGGCGCACGTCGCCGTGGTGCGCACGCCCGAGCACCCAGCCGCCGCCGTGGATGTGAAGGAACACTCCCTCCACGCGGTCCGGCGCGATCACACGCACGGTGACGTCGCCCGTGGGCGTGGAGAGGACGCGGTCCTGCGCCTCCGGCACGGTCACCACCGGCCCGAACATCCCCTTCCCCGATTCGCGCTCGTCGCGCACGTCCTGGGGCACGCGCTGCCAGCTCGGCGTCATGGTGGCTAGCTGCGCCTCCACCTGGGCGTTGAACGCGGCCGTCTCCGGGGCGATAGCCTCCGGGCGGAAGACTGCGGGGTCGATGTGCAGGCTCACGGGCTCCCCTCCTCGTCGTCGGCGCGATTCTACGCTACGACGGAGGATGCGAGCCCATGGTCGAGCGCGAAACGCACCGCCGCCACGCGGTTGGCAGCGCCGATCTTCGAGTACACGTTCGCGATGTGGTTCTCCACCGTGCGCCGGCTGAGCACGAGACGATCGGCGATGGCCTGGTTGCTCTCCCCGGCAGCGACGAGGCGGAGGATCTCCACCTCGCGCGGGCTCAGCCTGGCGGGCGCCTCTGGCGCGGCTACTGGCGCCTGCCGAGCGAGCCACGCCTGGACCTCCGTCACCAGTTGCGCTACCCCCATGCCCAGGCCCGTTCCATATACTTCCTCGAACTGCCCGCCCATTCGTTCCCTGCACTGTTGCATCGCCCCTTCCAGGATTGGTCTGTCTGCCGCGTCGATGGGAAAGGCTCGACCCTCGTCGACGAACGCCAGCCAGCGGGCCGCGTTGGTGGCGTCGCCGCGTGTTGCCTCAACAGCAGCGGCGCACAGTGCGCCCGCCATCGCCACGTTCGGGTCTAACGGGCGGTCCCCGCCGAAGATCGCCCGAAGCCCGGTCATCGCCCGCTGCCAGTCGCGGGCTTCTACGGCCGTCAGGGCGAGGTTCGCCTGTA
>JBBDMZ010000034.1:0-19769 GCA_040877955.1 Dehalococcoidia bacterium
ACCCGTATGAACACCGGCACCAACGACATCCGCAACGTCGAATGACCGACCACGCACGTCCCAGCGCGAGCATCAGCGAGCGTGCGATGTCCACACCTCACGAAGCTCCTTCCAGCCTTGGCGTCCTTGGCGACTTGGCGGTTGAAGGCATGAACCGCGACCTCCCTCGCTGGTACCGCCACCACGGCCGCCACTCCCTCCCCTGGCGCCTCACCCGCGACCCCTACGCCATCCTCGTCTCCGAGGTCATGCTCCAGCAGACCCAGGTCGACCGCGTCATCCCCTACTACAACAACTGGCTCGGACGCTGGCCCACGGTCGCCCACCTCGCCGCCGCTACGCCCGCCGACCTCATCCGCGACTGGGCCGGCCTCGGCTACAACCGCCGCGCACTGCACCTCCACCACGCCGCCCGAGCCATCGTCGAGCGCTACGACGGCCGCTTCCCCAGCGATATCCTCAGCCTTCGCACGCTCCCCGGCGTCGGCCCCTACACAGCCGCCGCCATCGCCTCCTTCGCCTTCGAGCAGCCCGTCCCCGTCGCTGACACCAACATCGCGCGCGTCCTCGCCCGCTCCGTCCACGGCATCCCCCATCAGCGCGACCTCCCCGGCTCAGCCATGCAGGCGACCGCCGCCGCCCTCCTCCCCACCCGTTCCGCCCGTGACCACAACCTCGCCCTCATGGACCTCGGCGCCCTCATCTGCCGTGGCCGCGACCCCCAGTGCGACAGCTGCCCAATCCGCCGCCATTGCTCCTGGCACACCAACGGCCACCCGCCGAGCGCCGCACGACCGGCGCAACCCACGCCCCCGTTTGAGACCACCGCCCGCTACGCCCGCGGCCGCATCATCCACGCCCTCCGCACGCACCCCTCCCTCGACGAACCCACCCTCGCGTCCCTCCTCCCCGAACCGCACCGCCCCAACCTCCCGTTGTACCTCGCCGCGCTTGCAAAAGACGGCCTCATCACTCAGACCGACACCCAATGGTCCCTACCGCAACATCCCGTCTCCCCCTCGCCGCCGCGATCAGTGCGGCGCGTGTAAGCAAGCGGTTGGGGGTCGCTCCCCCTCGCCCGCGACGCTCGGTGCCGCGCGCGCAAGCAAGCGGTTGGGGGTCGCTCCGCAGCCGGCCCCCGAAGCGCGACCAACCACCTCCCTCGCCCGCGACGCTCCGTGCCGCGCGCGTAAGCAAGCGGTTGGGGGTCGCTCCGCCGTCGCCCCGCGCAGCGCGACCAACGCCCTCCCCCTCGCCCGCGACGCTCGGTGCCGCGCGCGTAAGCAAGCGGTTGGGGGTCGCTCCGCAGCCGGCCCGCGCAGCGCGACCAACGCTCTCCCCCTCGCCCGCGACGAAGGAGTCGGGAGAGGGGGCCGGGGGGTGAGGGCGGGATCGCGCTCCAACGAATAGCCGCCGGGTCACAAAATCACCATCGCGTCCCCAAAGCTGTAGAACCGGTACCCCTCCCGCACCGCCTCCCGATACGCCTCCATCACGAGCTCCTTCCCCGCGAACGCACACACCAGCATCAGTAACGTCGACCGAGGCAGATGGAAGTTCGTGATCAACCCATCCACCACCAGGAACTCGTCGCCGGGGAGGATCTTCAGCGAGGTCCACCCCGCGTACTCCTCCACCTGCCCGCGTTCCCTCGCCACGTGTTCGAGTGTCCGCACAACCGTCGTCCCAACCGCCACCACGCGCCGACCGTCCGCCTTCGCCGCCCGTACCGCCTCCGCCGCCTCTCGCGATACCGTCACGTGCTCGGCGTGTAAGGCATGCTCCCGCGGATCGTCGACCGTCACCGGCTTGAACGTCCCCGGTCCCACCTCCAGGGTCACCGCCGCCCGCCCGACCCCCATGCCCTCCAGCCGCGCCAGCAGCTCTGGCGTGAAGTGCAGCCCCGCCGTCGGCGCCGCTGCACTCCTCGCCTCCCGCGCGTACACCGTCTGGTACCGTTCCGGGTCGCCCTCGTAGCCCTTGATGTACGGCGGCAGCGGTACCCGCCCCACCGTGGCCGGGTCGAACGCACGCTCGAACTCCAGCTCCACCACGTCATCGCGCCGGCGCGTGCTCACCGCCCCCAACTCCCCATCGGCGCCCTGGAATACGAACCGCCTTCCCTCCACAGCCGCCTTCGCCGGCCTGAAAAGCGTCTCCCAGCGCGTATCCGTCAGCGGACGCACCAGCAGCGCCTCCACCCGCCCGCCCGTATCCTCCCGCCGCCCATAGAGCCGCGCCGCCATCACCCGCGTGTCGTTCACCACCAGCAGGTCGCCCGCCCGCAACACCTCCGGCAGTTCCCGAAACACGCGATGCTCGACGCTCCCTCCACCCGCGAGTTCAGCCTCCCCGGAGAACGTTCCTCCCTTCTCCCGCCGCAGCGGGAGAGGGGCCGGGGGTGAGGGCGGGATGTCGGTCCCACGACGGATCTCTCCGGTCGCTCCCCCTCTCCCGCGAAGTCGGGAGAGGGGGCTGGGGGGTGAGGGCCGCACCACCATCAGCCGCGCAGAGTCCCGCGGCTCCGCTGGCTCCTGGGCGATCAGTTCCGGCGGCAACTCGTATTCGAAGTCCGTCGTCCGCATCTTCTGAGCATTGCGCCTTCACCGACCCCGGTCTACGGTGAAATACCCGCGGAGGCCTGCCCCATGACCGACCCTAACGGTTCCTCCACCGCCTACTACGCAGGCGGCCGCCTGGGCGACGTGAACGCCACCAGCGCCAATGTCGACCGCGCCTCGGTCCACTCCGTTGAGGCCGACCAGGCCCAGCTCCAACGTGCCGCCGTCCGCCGCCTGCATGCCCAGCAGGCCACCGTCGACAAAAGTGCCATCGCCTTCGCCCGCATCGACCAGGCCACCATCCGCGAATCGAACGCCGGCATTGTCATCGCTCGTAGTGTCGCCTGTGACCAGGCACGCACGGGCATCCTTATCTCGCCCGTCGTCCGTGGCGAGGTCCACACCCTCCTCGACATGCGTTCGGCAGTCGCTATTGGTGTGGGGATTGTCCTTGGGCGCGTTCTGCTTGGCGGCGTCCGTGCGCTGGGACGACGGGTAACGTCATAGACGGGTCGATTTCCGCCGCCGTGTCCGTCCGCAACTGACCGCAGGCCGCCGAGATCTCGCTCCCCTTCTCCACTCGCACCGTTACGTTCACGCCCCCATCCTTCAGGATGCGTTCGAATTCGAGCACTCTGCTCCGCGCCGGCCGCCGGAATCCGCCGGCTGTCGGATTCACCGGGATGACATTGACGTGCATTCCCGTCGGGCGCACCAGTGCGGCCAATTCCCGCGCAACCTCCGGCGAGTCGTTCTCGTCAGCCATCAACGCGTATTCGAGCGTCACCCGCCGGCCCGTCTTCTTGAAGTACCGCCTCGCCGCCGACATCAGGTCGTGTACCGAAGTGGGCCCTGCCGTCGGCACCAGCTGTTGCCGCAACTCCTCGTTCGGCGCGTGCAGCGAAATCGCCAGCCCCACCTGCAGGTCTTCTTCCGCCAGCCGGTCGATCCCGTGGATCAGCCCCACCGTCGAGATCGTGATGCTCCGCTGGCCTAGCCCGAATGCCCGCGGGTCCGTCAGCAGCCGCACCGCTCGGATCGTCTCCGCATAGTTCGCCAGCGGCTCGCCCATCCCCATGAACACCACGTTCGTCACGTGCTGACCCCGCCCCTTCAACACTCTCGCGATCTCCACCACCTGAGCGACCACCTCCTCCGCCTTCATGTTCCGCTCGAAGCCCATCTGCCCGGTCGCACAGAAGACGCACCCCATCGCGCACCCTGCCTGTGTCGAGACGCACACCGTGCACCGCGGATGCCGTTCCCCCGCTTCCGGGTACTGCATCAACACCGTTTCGATCAGCTGGCCGTCCCCCATCCGCAGCAACAACTTCGTCGTCGACCCATCCGCGCTCACCACCTCCCGCACCCGCTCCACGGACCCCACCACGTACCCCTCAGCCACCAACCGCTCCCGGAACGCGGCGGGCAACACCCGAACCTGGTCCAGGTCCGCCGCAAACTCCCGCCACAGCCCATGTAGCAACTGGTCCGCCCGGAATCTCCGCTCCCCCAGTGCCTCCACCAGCGCATCCATCTCCTCCGGCAGCAACCGGCACAGGTCACTCATGGCGACCAACCAGTCCCAGCGCGAGCATGAGCGAGCATGCGATCTCTCGTCGCCGCATTGCCCCCGGAGGCGAGTGCCGGAGAGTAGGGGCTGGCAGCACCAGCCTTGCCACGCGCGCCCTCACGCCAACCCCACCCTCTCCGCTATCCGCCCCCGCATCCCGTTCACGAAGTCGCGCCCGCTCAGCCGCTTCCCACCCTCACGCTGCACCTCCTCCAACACCAGCACCCCCTCGCGAAACACAATCCCCGGCTCCTTCCCGATAAGCACCAGAGCCCCTACGCCCTCTCCCCCTCTCCGCGCCGGTGGAGAGGAACCCGATTCTTCGAATCGGGCACCGGGGGGTGCGGAGCCGCGCCAGATTCCCAACCTCGTGCCCTCGTACTCCACATATGCGCCCGGCCACGGGTTGTAGGCCCGTACCGCCCGTTCCGCCTCCACTGCCGTCATCTCACGCGAAAGGTGCCCGTCCTCCTTCTTCAGGAGCCGGCAGTACGTCACCAGGCCCTCGTCCTGCGCCTCAGGTACGATGTCCCGCTCGTACCACCCCGGCAACGCCTCCACCAACGCCTCCGCCCCGAGCTCCGCCAGCCGCGGCTCAAGTGTCCCTGTGGTGTCGTCCAGTCCGATAGGCATCCGGCGCCGCAGGACCACCGCCCCTGCATCCATCTTGGCCGCCATCTCCATGATGCTCACGCCGGTCTCCTCGTCGCCCGCCGCAATCGCCGCCGCTATCGGCGACGCTCCCCTCCACCGCGGCAACAACGACGCATGCACGTTCAACGAGCCCCGCGATGGCATTTCCAGCACCGCTCGCGGCAGGATCTTTCCATAGGCTGCCACCACCAACACGTCTGGCTCGAACGCTCGCAGGCTCGCCTGGGTGGCCTCGTCCTTCAGCGTCTCTGGTTGGAGCACGTCCAGGCCCATCGCCAGCGCCGCAAGCTTCACCTCGGGCGCGCGCACAGCTCCTCCCCGCCCCGCTGGCCGGTCAGGCTGCGTCACCACCGCCCGCATGTCGTAGCGTGCGCCCACCAGCGCCCTCAGCGAGGGCACCGCGAACGCCGGCGACCCCATGAACACCACCCGCGTCGCCGACGGCTTCACTGCGCGCGCACCCGCACGGGCGCCCCGCGCCCGACTCCGAGCTCCGCCGCCGCATTGCCCTGGTTCCTGGCTACCGCCAGGAAGCCGCTGCTGTCCACGTGGCAGAAGGGGGTGCCGGGCTTCACCGCAGCGAACGTCCTCACGTGCGTGTCGATCACCTTCCCGGCCACCTCCAGCGCGAATCGCGGGAACAACTGCCCCGCCCGGATGGTCGTCACCAGGTTCCCATACCGGTCCACGTGCACGACGTGGCCCTCCAGCACGCCCATCTCCGCCGGGTGCCCGCTGAACGCCGGGAACGCCATCATCTCGCCGAGTGGCGGCCCCGCCCGCCGGTAGTCCGCCCCTGCGGCGATGTGCGCCGCCGCCGGCCCGAACACGTCCCGAGCATGGAACGTGTTGCTCACGGGCCGCCGCATCAGCGAAGGCTCGCACAGCTCCCGAACCTCGACCCCGGGGATCGCTTGTACGGAGGTTGCACTCGCCTCGAAACGACTCCCCTCTCCCGCCGCAGCGGGAGAGGGGCCGGGGGTGAGGGCGGGATCGCCCGCAGCGGACGGGCGCCGGGAGGTGAGCACCCCCGAGAGCACACCGTTGTCCGGCCCCAGGAACGTGCGGCCACCAGCCTGCACCACCAGCGCTCGCCGGTTCGTGCCCACGCCCGGGTCCACCACCGCCACCACGACGGCGTTCTCAGGCAGCAGGCCGATGCTTGTCTCCAGCAGCCACGCGCCTTCCTCCACCGCATACGGCTCCACCTCATGCGACAGGTCGTGCACCATGCACCCCGGTGCGATCGTCGCGATCACCGCCTTCACCTGGCCCACGTAGTGGTCGCGGCTTCCGAAGTCGGTCAGCAGGAAGATAGGCCGCGTTATCGTCGCCACCGGTGTACATCCGCGAACCTGAGCGGTGCCGCGAAGATCGCACCCTCAGGCACGCCCTCCATCGATTCTGGATATACATAAATGTACCTCGGGTACGCCAGCACCACACTCGGCTCCAGTTCCGCCCAAACCTCCTGGAACTGCCGGTACGCATCTTTCCGCACCTCGAAGTCCTGGCTCGTGCGGCCCTGCGCGATCAGGCTGTCCGCGACGATGTCGGCGAAGTTCGCCAGGTTCAGCCCCGCCGTGCCCATCTGCGAGCTGTGCCAGCCGAAGTACGGGTCCGGGTCGGCCCCCTGGTCCCACCCTGCTACCGCCGCGTCGTACTTCCGCTCCTGCAGGAAGTCCCGGCGCAGGACCGAGAATGTCGTGCTCGCCACCGTCGCCCGGATCCCCAGCGTCTCGAGTTGCCTGGCCACCTGTTCCGCCGCCCGCAAGCGCCCTTCGTCGCTGTCCACACGGATGGTGAACCGGAACTCCCCGCCTTCCCGCACGAGGATGCCCGTGGTCGGTGACGCCTGCCAGCCAGCCTCCGTCAGCAGCTCCCGGGCCTTCGCCAGGTTTGCCTCCTGCAGGTCGTACTGCTGGCTGTATGCCCACGACCCGGGCGCGATCGGCGATTTCGATGCGGTCGCCAGGCCCAGGAACGCGTTATCCACGATCTCCTGCCGGTCCAGCGCCAACGAGATCGCTTGCCGCACCCGTGGATCGCTGAAGAGCGCCTGGTCGTTGTTCAGGTACAGCACGATGAACGCGCTTCGTTGGGGCTGGCCCACCGTCCGGTCCTTGAGCTTGGTCACTTCCGCCAGTTGTGCCTCGCTCAGCCCATCCCTCACCATCAGCCCATCCAGCTGGCCTGCCGCGGCGGCTCGGATTGCGGACGGGTAATCCGTATAGAATCGGATGCGGATCGTCCCGATCAGCGGCGCGCCCAGGTGATAGTCGCCATGGGCCACCAGGTGCGCCTCTCGTGAGTCCATGCTCTCCAGGCGATACGGCCCGCTGCCCACGGGCCGCGAATTGAAGCTCGCCTGCTCCATCTCCTCCGCGGACACGCCCTCCAACAGGTGGGACGGCAGGATCCCCAGTGTCGCTGCTCGCGCCAGGAACGGCGCGGACGCCTGTGGCAGCCGCAGCACCACGGTCTCGTCATCCGGCGTCTCCACCTCCACCTCGAGCCATGCCGCCGCCAACTGCGAGTCGCCGCGAAAGCCCGGCTCCGTCACCTTCTCGATGGTGAACGCCACGTCCCGAGAGGTCACCCGCTGGCCGTCGTGCCACCTGGCGTCGGGGTTCAATGTGAAGGTGTACGTGCGCCCGCCGTCGCTGATCGCTGGCAGGTCCGCCAGGTCCGGCCGCACCTCCCCGCTCGGCCCCAACCCCACCAGACCTGAGAACACCAGCTGCACGAGGTCCTCGTCCACGGCGTTTTGCGAGCTGAAGATCGGGTTCACGCGCTGGGGGCTTCCAGCCACTCCCTCAACGTATTCGGTCGGCCCGAGCAGTCCCGTCGCCCCTTCATCGGCTCGCAGCGCGAGCGCCGCCACCGCCGCGGCCACCGCGATCGCGAACGCTGCCCCAAATACAATCGGCCGGCGGAAGATGCCGCGTGGTTGCACGCGTGAGTCTCTAATCCTGCGAGACGCTCAAGAACGATACGAAGATAAACACGACGACCAGGATGATCGTCGCCTGGAACAACGTCCGTTCGAGGCCCCGCTTTGTGCGATAGACCGATCCGCCGGACATCCCGCCCAGCGCCGCCCCGAATCCCGAGCCCTTCACCTGCAGCAGGACAACGATGATGAGCAGCGTCGAAACGACGATCTGGAGAACGTTCAGGAACATCGGAACTACCGCGCCAGTGACTCTTCCTTAGTCTCGGCGGGCTCTTCGAGCGCACGCGGCGCGTCAGTCACCAACGCGCTCCGGCCATCGTACAGCCGCAAAATCGTAGCCGCGAGTTTGTCCGGGTCGTGCCGGTAACGATTCTGTTCGGCCACCACGTCCGCCTCCACAAGGCGGATGCCCTCGATCTCCGCCACACCGTTCACCTTCACCGGGTTCGACTGCCACGACTCGGGAAGCTCCGGCGCAATGTTGTCGTTCGCCAGCACTACCTGGGCGATGCCACGCTGCGTGTGCTTCTCCAGCACCTTCAGGTGGTCCGACACGGTGAAGCCATCCGTCTCGCCGTGCTGCGTTGCCACGTTGCACACGAACAGGCGCGTCGCCGTGCTCGCGAGGATCGCTTTCTGCAGGTCGCGCACCAGCAGGTTCGGAAGCACGCTCGTGTACAGGCTCCCGGGGCCAATCACGATGATGTCCGCATCCAGCACCGCCCGCAGCGCATCCGGATGCGCCTGCGCGTCCCGCGGGTTCAGGAATACCTCACGGATCGCCCCGCCGCGCTCCGTGATCTTGCTCTCGCCGTGCACCACCTCGTCCTCGGTCGTGCGCGCGCTCAGCGTCACGTCCTCCAGCGTCGATGGCAGGATCGTGCCGCGCGTGTTCAGCACCCGGCTCGTCTCGTGAATCGCGGTCTCGAAGTTCCCCGTCACATCCGCCATCGCCACGATGAACAGGTTCCCGAAGGAGTGCCCCTCCAGCCCGTTCCCTTCCTTGAACCTGTACTGGAACAGCCGAGACATCAATGGCTCCGCCTCCGCCAGCGCCGCGATGCACTGCCGCAGGTCCCCTGGCGCGATCACTCCGAACTCCTGGCGCAGCCGCCCGGTGCTCCCGCCGTCGTCCGCCACGGTCACGATCGCAGTCAGGTTGCTCGTGTACCGCTTCAGCCCTCGAAGCAACATCGACAGGCCCGTCCCGCCCCCAATCGCTACGATTTTCGGTCCCCGCGCGAGGATGCGCCGGTTGTAGATGGTCTCCGCCATCGTCAGCTCCCGGTCCGGCCGCACGAACGCCCACAGGAGCGACTGGTTCAGCTTCCAGACCGCCACTCCGACCGTCCCCAGCGAGAGCGAGATGAACAGCATGCCCCGCATCCAACGCGGGATGAACTGCAACGTGATGTAGTAGAAGATCCCCGGGAGCGTGTAGCTCAGGTACGCCTCACGCAGGATGTAGGCGATGCCCAGGCCCATCAGGCATACACCGAAGATCAGCAGCACCAGCCAGCGCTTGATGTGCATCCCCGGGTACAGCCACTTCAGAAAGCTGTGTTCCCGTAGTCCCCTGAGCGCCATGCGCGCGGAGTATATCATCGGATCCCCATACCGCTAGGGAGGATCAACATTTTCATGCGAGCTCCCTTGCCAACAGTTCTCGTGCCAGCTGCGGGTTCGCCCTCCCCCGTGTCTCCTTCATCACCTGGCCCACCAACGCCTGCAGCGCCGCCTCCTTGCCCGCCCGGTAGTCCGCTACCGCCCGCTCGTTTCCCGCAATCACCTTCCGCGCGATCTCCGTCAGTTCGTCGGCCTCGCCAATCTGCCCGAGGCCGCCCTCCTCCACGATCGTCGTCGCACCCCGGCCTGTCGCGGCCATCTCTTCGAACACTTCCTTCGCCACCGCTGCTGTGATCTTCCCACGCTCCGCGAGCACGATTAGTTCCGCCAGGGCCTCCGGCGCCGCGGCCAACTCGTCAAGCTCCTTGCCCGTCGCGTTCTGCCAGCGCGCCACCTCGCCCAGCGTCCAGTTCGCCGCCAGCTTCGCCCCTCGATCTGCCTCCACCTCCGTGCCAAGCGCGCCCATCGTCGACTCAAAGTAATCCGCCCGCTCGCGCGTTTCAGTCAGCGTCGCCGCCTCGTAGTCGCTCAATCCCAGCGCCACGAAGCGCTCCCGTCGCCGCTCGGGAAGCTCCGGCAGCCCCGCGCGCAGACGTTCCACGAATGGGGCGCCCAGCTTTAGCGGCGGCAGGTCCGGCTCCGGGAAGTAACGGTAGTCGTTCGCCTCTTCCTTGCTTCGCTGGCTGACCGTCACCTGCCGTTCGTCCACCCACCCACGCGTCTCCTGGATGATTCGCTCGCCGCGGTCGAGCAGCTCCGCCTGCCGCTTCTCCTCGAAGGCGACTGCATCATGCACAGCCCGGAAGCTGTTCATGTTCTTCACTTCGACCTTCGTACCGAACGCCTCCGTCCCCACGGGCCTCAGGCTCACGTTCGCGTCGCACCGGAAGTTCCCTTCCTCCATGTTCGCGTCGCTCACGCCGATGTACCGCAGGATCTGGCGCAGCCGCACCAGGTACTCCCGCGCCTCCTCCGGCGAGCGCATGTCCGGCTCGCTCACGATCTCCATCAGCGGGGTCCCGCTTCGGTTGACGTCGATCAGGCTGTAGCCCTCGCCCGTGGTCGAGTCCGTCCGGTGCAGCAACCGCGCCGTGTCCTCCTCCATGTGCACCCGCGTGATCCCCACGCGCTTCCGCACGCCCTCCACCTCGATCTCCAGCCAGCCACCGACACAGACCGGCAGGTCGTACTGCGAGATTTGGTAGCCCTTCATCAGGTCCGGGTACGGGTAGTTCTTGCGGTCGAACTTGCTGAAGGCAGAGATTTCGCAGTTCAGCGCCAGCCCCGTCATCACGATGAGCTCGATCGCCCGCTCGTTGATGACCGGCAATACCCCCGGCATCCCCATGCACACCGGGCAGACATGCGTGTTCGGCTCCGCGCCCGAGTAGTCCGCCGCGCACCCGCAAAACATCTTGCTCTTCGTCAGCAGCTGACAGTGGACTTCGAGCCCGATCACGGTCTCGTACTTCGTGGCAACTGCGGTCAAAGACCTAACCTCCACAACCCCGGGGACGCACTTTTGAGTATAGGCCCGCCTCCCCCACGAACAATTCGCTCTTTCCTTGCAATTCCGCCTACGACCGCTGCCGAACTCCACGGATATGACGAACGTCTAAGAGTCATGGCCATCCTTCGCTTCGCCGGCCGCCTCTCCCTCTGGGCGATCGCGGCCCTCTTGTGGCTGGTCGTCCTTTTCGCCATCACCTGCATGGTCTGGTTCAACTTCTTCGGCCCAGAAGAAGAACGGATGGTCGCCTCCATCTGGGGCATCATCATGCTGATGGTCGGCACTCCCGCCCTCCTCCTCACCGCACGCCTCGGCGGCTTCTGGCACCGCCTGTTCCCGGAACACTAGCTCCCCTCTCCCTTTGGGAGAGGGGCCGGGGGTGAGGGATCGATGCCGCTCACCCGCAACTCAGCTCTCGACCTTTCACCTCTCGACTTTGGCCTTTCGACTTGCGCCTCGTTAGACTCCCCGCCATGTCCACCATCCAATCCGCCACCGGCCCCCTCGATACCAACGACCTCGGCTTCACCCTCATGCACGAGCACATCCGCGTCGGCTGGGGGCCAATGTTCCAGCAATACCCCGAGCTCTTCCCGCGCGACCAGGAGGTCGCCCGCGCCGTTGACCGCCTCAAACAGGCCAAAGCCGCCGGCGTGAGCACCGTCGTCGACCTCACCCCCATCGACCTCGGCCGTGACGTCACCCTCATCGCTGAGGCCGCGCGGCAGTCCGGCATGCAGGTCATCGTCCCTACCGGCTTCTACTACGCCATCCCCTTCCACTTCGCCTACCGCGACCCCGCCGAGATGACCGCCCACATCGTCAAGGACATCACCGTCGGCGTCTCCACCACCGGTGTCCGCGCCGGCGTCATCAAGTGCGCCACTGAGGAGGAGATGCACGCCGCTAACGAGCGCACACTGCGCGCCTCCGCCGCGGCCCACCGCCAGACCGGCGCCCCCATCTGCACTCACTCCCATCCCGCCACCAAAACCGGCCTCGACCAGCAACGTGTCTTCAAGGACGAAGGCTGTGACCTCGGCCGCATCGTCATCGGCCACTCCGACGACGCCGAGGACATCTTCTACCTCGAGGCCCTCATCGACGGCGGCAGCTTCGTCGGCATGGACCGCATGGGCCTCCAGCAACCCCGCACCTCTGAACAGCGGGCGGACATGGTCGCGAAGCTCGTCGAGAAGGGCTACGCCAACCGCCTCACCCTCTCCCACGACTCCTGCTGCAACTTCTACTGGGCGCCCCAGTCCCTCATCGACGAAGTCGCCCCCGACTGGAAGATGACCCACATCACCGACCGCATCATCCCGCTCCTCCGCGAACGCAACGTCCCCGATGAAGCCATCCACCAGATGACCACCCTCAACCCCCGCCGCATCTTCGAACAGAACACGCCATACTAGCTCCCGCCGTTCGAGCACGACTCCCCTCTCCCTCTGGGAGAGGGGCCGGGGGGTGAGGGCGCGAAGTGGCGAGCGCCACAGTCACCGTACCGGGTGCCAACCAAAGGCCGCCCAACCTCACAACCTTCCAACCGGAGGTCTCCCATGCCCGACTTCGAATACACCCTCGACGGCCCCATCGCCATCATGCGCTTCAACCGCCCCGAGAAGCTCAACGCCATCACCTACGACATGCTCAACCTCATCGAGGACGCCACCCGCCAGGCTGCCTCCGACGACCGCGTCCGCGCCGTCGTCCTCACCGGCGCCGGGCGTGCCTTCAGCGCTGGCACCGACCTCCAGGAGCTGTCCTCCCGTCCGCCCTCACAGGCCCGCGGCGAGCGCTACGCCGAAGCCTACGACCCCGACCGCCCCGCCCCCTGGACCTTCGCCTCGCTCAAGAAGCCCACCATCGCCGCCGTCAACGGCGCCGCCGTCGGCCTCGGCGTCGAGTTCACCCTCCAGTGCGACCTCCGCATCGCCGCCGAGTCCGCCCGTTTCGGGTGGGTCTTCGTCCACCGCGGCCTCGTCCCCGATACCGGCGCCGGCACCTGGACCCTCTCCCGCATCGTCGGCCTCCAGCACGCCGCCTACCTCCTCTACTCCGGCGAAATCATCTCCGCTCCGCGCGCGAAGGAGATCGGCTACGTCCTCGACGTCGTCCCCGACGCCGACCTCATGGAGCGCGCCATGGACCTCGCCCACAGCGTCAGCAAGGGCGGCCCCCTCGCCACGGGCCACGCCAAGCGCCTCCTCTACCAGGGCCTCACCCGCGACCCCCAGGAGCACCTCAAGGACCACACCGCCACCCTCAACACCCTCTTCGCCAGCGAAGACTTCAAAGAAGGCGTCCAGGCCTTCCTCGAACACCGCCCACCCAACTGGCAAAACAAATAGGAGTCGCGGCCCTCCGTGGCCGCTGGGCGGGCGCACCATCCCTCCGCGCAGCGCCAACAATCCTCGCCCTCTCCCCGGCAGCGCCGGTAGCCGTCGACCTCCGTGTCGACGGGGCTTACCCTCAAACGCCCCGCGAAGCGCCGGCGCCTGCCCGGTATGCGAAATGCGCGTGCGAGCGAATCCCGTGGTCTTGTCGATCAGGATATCGGCCCCGCGATCGGAAGCCCGATAGGGCCATACTCCACGCTGTCGACCGCCACAAACACCTGGTAACAACCGGCCGCGCTAGACTGCATCCCGCCCGGCACGAAGGTCGAGTCATTCCTGCGATTGATACTGGGGAGCCGGAATGACGGTGCGGCCGCAGGCTCCCCGGTCACGCCCTCGGGCGTCTCGTTCGGGTACTCGAACAGCATCCACGTCCCAGGAGTCTCGGCGACGCCTCGCAGCCGGATCAGAGCGTCGACTGGCGCGGAGATAGACATCGGCAGCTTCTGGGCCAGCGCCCCTCGTTCAGGGCTCCAATCCGCAAGCAGCTTGCCATCGCCTGTCACGATGGGGCTTGCAATGTGAAGTACGATCGGGCCGATCGCAAGGCCGCCTGCATCCGTTCCGTCGACCCAGTCCGCTGCAGAATCGCAGGACGCGGCCACAGCCTGACCGCCTGTTAGGGCTGGCGACGTCTCGGCTTGGGGCTCCTCGCCCGGGGCTGCGACAGTTCCGGGCTCACCCCCGCAGCTCACCAGGAGCGGCAGGCCGATGGCAAAGAGGAGAGCTGCCCAACGCACCGCGTCATTCTCGCCGAGCGCAACAGCGCTTGCCAAGGTTAGGCCCGACGACTCGCCCTCCCCCGGCGAAGCCGGTTCCCGGCGACCTCCGTGTCGACCGGGCGGCGCCCCAAACGTCCCGCGAAGCGCCATTCACGACTCCCCCTCTCCCGCAAAGTCGGGAGAGGGGGCGGGGGGTGAGGGCCCTACCGCCGCCCCCACAACAACACCCGCTTGAACGCGTAGAAGTACGGCTCCCGCTCCTCCAGCAACGGCATCAACTCCGCCCGGTACGCCTCCAGGAACTCCGCGTACTGCTCCGGCCTCATCCGCTTCTCGCAGTCCGTGAGCAGCGTCCCCCGCACCCACTCCACCACGCCCTCCCGCGACGCCAGCCGGTGGCCGTACACCTGCAGCCGCACCGACTGCTCCGCGAACCCCTCGCGGTCCAGCAGCTCCGCGTACCACTCCGGCGGCATCACCGGCCACGACCGCACATACCCGCCCAGGTACGTCCTGAACGGCTCCTGCCCCGCCACCCGGTGAGCCGTCATGTGCGACGGGTGGTCGTTGTTCGCCGGCATCTGCACCGCGACCTGCCCGCCTGGCGCCACCGCCCGCATGAGCCGCGGGAACAGCTCCGCGTGCCCGTTCACCCACTGCAGCGCCGCATTCGAAAACAGCAGGTCGAATCCTTCCCCGGAGCGATCCGACGCCCAGTTTTCCACCTCGCCCAGCTCGAACCGCAGCCCGTTGCCCGCGAACGCCTCGCTCTTCGCCAGCATCGTCTCTGAGTTGTCGACGCCCACCGTCTCCGCCGCGCCCGTGTACTCGTGCAAGGCCCGCGTCAGCTCGCCCGTCCCACACCCAAGGTCCACCACCCGCCCGCCCGGCACGGGCTGCACCAGCGCCATCAGGTCGAAGAACGGCGCACTCCGCTCGTCGCGGAACTTCTCGTACTGTTCAGGATTCCAAACGCTTGTCATCGGAAAGAGACTCCTCGGCGTCCTTCCGCGGAAGGACGGTCTGAAGCCCTTTCCTTGTTCGCCGGCCCCTCCGCGACTCCCTTTTCCGGGCCGGTGGGCTCGGAGGCGGCCACCGCCATCCTAGCCGCCCATAGCCGTCGCTGACCACGATCTCGCGAACACAAGAGATCCCAGGAACCGAGCACTCCCTGCTGAAATCCTTTGTCGCTTTGTTCCTCTGTGTTTCTCAAATCGCCCCACCCTGTAGGATCGCCCCCATCCACACCCCAAGGACCCCCCATGCCCGTCAAGCTCACCAAAGACTCCATCGACCTCGGCATCATCATCACGGACTCGGAGAAGGCCCTCGCCTTCTACCGCGATACTCTCGGCTTCAAGCATGAGGGCGACATGCCCATGGGCGGCGGCACCACTATGCATCGGCTCATGTGCGGAACCAGCCTGATCAAGCTCCTTTCCCCGGGCACGCCCCCGGCCGCGAAGGCGCCTCCCGGCGGGATCCAGGGCGCCTACGGCTACCGCTACTGGACAATCTCGGTCTCGAACCTGGACGAGTTGGCGAAAACGTGCGGAGACGCCGGTTACAACGTGGTCGTCGCTCCCCGCGAAATCCGCGAGGGCATCCGCATCGCCATCGTCGAAGACCCCGACGGCAACTGGGTCGAATTCCTCGAACAATAGTTCCGTGCCGCATCGGTGCCGCGCGCGCCAGCAAGCGGTTCGTGACCCCGACGGCCATCACCCCGCGCAGCGCCAAACCGCATTCCCCCTCCGCACCGATCGGTGCCGCGCGCGGAAGCAAGCGGTTCGTGCCCCGTCACAACCGCCCCGCGCGGCGCCAATAACGCCACTCCCCCTCTCCGCGAGCGCGCGGAGAGGGGGCCGGGGGGTGAGGGCCCTACTTCACCACGCCCGCCGCCCGCAGCTGCCCAACCGCCTCCCCACCCATCCCCAGCCACCGCCCCAGCACGTCGTCCGTATCGCCACCGTGCTCCGGCATCCCTCTCCCGACCACCGCCGGCGTCCCCGACAGGCGTATCGGCGACCCCGGCAGCTTCAGACTCCCTTCGATCGCGTAGGGCATGGGCACGTCCACCAGCATCCCTCGCGCGGCCACATGCGGGTCCTCGAACAGGTCCGCGATCGTGTTCACCTTCCCGATCGCGCACACATTCGCCGGCTCCAGCAACGCGAACCACGCCGCCGTTGTCGTCGACACGAACACTTGCTCCAGCTCCTGCTCCAGCGCATCCACGTTCTCGAGCCGCGACCGATTCGTCGCGTACCGCTCGTCCAGCGCCAGGTCGTCCCGCTCGATGAGCGCGCAGAACAGGTCCCACTGCTTCACGTTCGCCACAACCACGTAGCCGTCCGCCGTCTGGTACGGCCCGAACGGCGCCACCAACGGGTGCCGGCTCCCCTGCCGCGAGGGCGCCTCCCCGAAGGCGGATTGCCGCACGATCGCGTTCTCGCAGAGCGCCATCTGCGCCTCCATCAGCGCCACGTCCAGCATCTGCCCCTCGCCCGTCACGTCCCGCGCCCGCAGCGCCGCCAGCACGCCGATCGTGAAGTACAGACCGCCCACCATGTCGCCGATGCTCACGCCCACGCGCATCGGCGGGCCGTCCGCCTCCCCGTTCAGGCTCATCGTCCCGCCCATCGCCTGCGCCACCGCATCCACGGCAGCCATCTGGCTGTAGGGACCCGTCTGCCCGAACCCGCTCAGCGCCCCGTAGATGAGCCGCGGATTCACCTCACGCAGCGCCTCGTATCCCAATCCCAGCCGCTCCATCGTCCCCGGGCGGAAGTTCTCTGTGACCACGTCCGCCGCCCCCGCCAGCCGCTTCACCAGCTCCCGTCCCTCGTCCGCCTTCAGGTCGATCGCGATCCCCTTCTTCCCCCGGTTCGGGCTGAAGAAGAACGTCGAGATGCCCTCATGGTACGGCCCGAACCCGCGCTCCTTCTCGTGCGTCGCCGGGTACTCGACCTTCACCACCTCCGCCCCCAGGTCCGCCAGTTGCATCGTCCCGAACGGCCCCGCCAGCGCCCACGTAAAGTCCAATACCCGGATCCCCTCGAGCGGCCCGTTCACGGAAACAGCCGCTCGATGACCTCGGAAGGTAACTCTGCCCGAAGGTCGGGAAACGCCTCGATTAGCCGCTGGATGTCCGCCAGGTCCTTCTGGCGCTTGCTCGCTCGGCGTCGTGGCTCCAGTGCAGCGGCGACCTTTAGTTTCAGCAAGTCCGAAGGCGCCGCCACCGGTAGCGACAGCTCGCTCACCATTCGCCGCTGAGCCCGTGTTTCGGCGCCCGGCACGTCGGGGTGCAGTTGCACTTGCACCTGCATCTTCGAATCCGGGTCATACACATTGAGGCTGTGTTCGAATTCTCGGACGCGGAACTGCGCCTCGAATAACTCTCGCACCCGCTCGAGGTCCCCTACCGCGACGATGATGTCGAGGTCCTCGGTGACCATAAAGCTGTCCGAGTACGCGTTCACGCCGAAGCCCCCGATCACGCAGTAGCGCACTCCGCTCTCCTCGAGCATGGACGTCACCCGCGGAAGGAAGTCCGACTTGTCCTGCACAACGGCCTGCCAAAACCTCAGCGAACCCATACCCTAATGGTCAGCGATTCCACCGCCAACCGCCAACCCTACCGCCGCGCCCAGTACGCACATGCCTCCGTGTCCGTCCATGGCGACAGCACCCCGCTCGCCGGGTGCATGCACGTCCCCCGCCCGCCCTCACGGTCCTCCAGGAACTCCCGGCATCCCCCGCACGCCCGTCCCACCGCCAGCGGCTCGTCCCGCGCAAACATCGGCAACATCGCCAGCAGTTCGTCGTCATCGAACAGGTCGAGGTTCGGCTCGCCCGCGCCCTGCGTGCCGTTCCACCGCCCATGCGACGTTCGTTGCACCGCCCGGCGTTCGCGCTTCCTTGCCTGCTTCCGGCCCATCGCGCGAAGGTTGCATCCTCGCCCCCGTCCCCGCAAGCCACCGCCCTCCCGCTAGAATGCCCCGTCATGCAAGCCGCCGCCTGGACAGCCGACGCCCGCCTCGCCCTCGAGACCCGCCCCGATCCGGAGCCCGCCCCCGGCGAGACCCTCGTCCGCGTCCTCTCAACCGGTATCTGCGGCAGCGACCTTCACTTCTTCCGCGGGGAATTTCCCCCGCCCGTCGGCATCGCGCCCGGCCACGAGATCGCCGGCATCGTCGAGGGCGGCGACGGCCTCCCGCCCGGGACACACGTCGCCGTCAACCCGCTCCTCGGCTGCCTCACCTGCGGCGACTGCCGTAACGGCAATGTTCACCTCTGCTCGGGCCGCATCCTCACGGGCATCGGCGCTGCCGGCGGCCTCCAGCAACTGCTCGCCATCCGCAGGGACAACGTTCACGAGCTGCCCACGGGAGTCGACCCTGCCCTCGGTTCTCTCGCCGAGCCGGTCGCCGTCTGCCTCCGCGCTGTCCACCTCGCGCAACTCCCCCAGGGCGCCTGCAGCCTCGTCCTCGGCGCCGGCACCATCGGCCTCATGTCGCTCCTCCTGCTCCGCGACCAGTGCACTGAGGTCGCCATCACCGCGCGCTACCCTCACCAGCGCGAAGCCGCGCTCGCCCTCGGTGCGGCCCACGTCTTCGAGCCAGGCGGCCCGGAAGTCCGCCAGTGGGCGAAGTCCCGCCGCCCCGACGCCGTCTTTGAGACCGTCGGCGGCCACGCCGACACCCTCAAGGACGCCATCATGTCCGTGCGGGCTGGCGGTACCGTTGTCGCGCTCGGCGTCTTCACCGGCCCCGCCCAGGTCCCCGCCTTCCGCCTCGTAAACGACGAGATTCGACTCGTCGGCTCCATCATGTACGGCCACTCCGGGCGCCAGACCGAGTTCGGCCAGGCTGTCGACCTCCTCGCGAAGTACAGCGCCGACCTCCCGCGCTTCCAGACCGCCACCTACCCGCTCGCCGCCGCCAACGAAGCCTTCGAGCACGCTCTCGACAAGTCCCGCAACTCGCTCAAAATCACCATCCGCCCCAACGCGTGAGCGCCGCCGCGAGTCTCAGCGCGACCGTCAGGAGCGCGCGATTCCGTTTCAACTACAGGTGTGCGCATCGAAGGCCCCCGTCGTGGACCGCTCGACACACACCCAGCCCCGGCCTGCTAGCCACGAGCCAATTAGCCACGAGCCACGAGCCACCGCGCGTATCGAAGCAACCCGATCACGGACTTCGCATCCGCGATCTCGCCCGAGTCCACGGCTCCGAGCGCCTCCTCCAGGGTCCGCACCTCGACCTCGATATCCTCGTCCTCGTCCCCCTCCAGCCTCGCCTCCACCATCTCGTCGCAGACGAACAGGTGGATGTACTCCGTCGTATACCCCGGGGCTACAAACAGTCCCCCGATCGCCTCCGCCCTCCCGGGCCGCATCCCGATCTCCTCCTGTAGCTCCCGTTCCACGGCCGCACGCGGCTCCTCGCCCTTCTCGAGCGTCCCCGCTGGGATCTCCAGCAGCCGCCTGCCCGCCGCGTGCCGGTATTGCGTCACAAGCGCGATCCGCCCGTCCCCCAGCACCGGCACCATCGCCACCGCCCCCGGGTGCCGCAGCGTCTCCCGGTACGCTCGCACCCCATTCGCAAGCTCGATCTCGTCCAGCTCGACGTTGAACAGCCGCCCCTCGTACGCCGTCCTCGACCCAATCACCCGCGGAAGCTCAGCCATCGTTCGCAGTATCCCATCCCCACCATTACGCACCCCGCATTGAGCCCCCCCACGGACTCCGGTCTCCCCTCTCC
>JBBDMZ010000035.1:0-1413 GCA_040877955.1 Dehalococcoidia bacterium
AACAGCTCGCCGCGTAGCGCTGCCGACAGACTCCCCCTCTCCCGCGAAGTCGGGAGAGGGGGCCGGGGGGTGAGGGCCTACGCGTCCGGCGGGATGACGGTCGCCTCGCCCGCCACGACCGTCTTCCCTTCCTGGTTGGTGACTGTCGTCTTGAACTTCGCCCACTTGCGTTCGTCGAGCTTCTCTGTGCACTCCACCGTCGCCGTCACCGTGTCGCCGATGAAGACGGGGCCGCGGAACTGCAGATTCTGCCCGACGTAGATCGTCCCCGGCCCCGGGAGCTGCATCGCCAGCACCGTGGAGATGAACGACGCGGAGAGCATCCCGTGCGCGATTCGCTGCTTGAACATCCCGGCGGCCGCCGTCACTGCGTCCACGTGGGCCGGGTTCATGTCGCCGGTGATGCCCGCGAACAGGTAGATGTCGGTCTCGCTCAGCGTCTTCGTGAAGGAGGCCGACTGGCCGATTTGGAGCTCGTCATACGTAGGCATGAGGGGATTCTAGACACAGAGACACGGAGGACACAGAGGTTCTTCTGTTGAAGCGGACAGGTCGTCTACCCCGCGGCGCGGGAGCGGCGCGCTGCGACGCCGGTCGCCGCCGCGTGCGCGGCACGTTCCCTCTCGTCGTCGAGCGGGGCCAGCTCCGCACCGTCGCCATAGCGCCGCTTCAGGGCCAGGCGAATCAGCTCGTCCGCGAGCGCGGGGTTCTTGGGGAGGAGGCTGCCGTGCAGGTACGTGCCGAACGCGTTCTTCGTACGCGCCCCCTCGGTGCCATCCTCCGCGTTGTTCCCGAAGCCACGCTTGATACGGCCCAGCGGTGCCTGGCCCGGCGCCAGGTACGTCCGCCCACCGTGGTTCTCGAACCCAACAAGGTCGCCCACGTCCGTCGCCATCACAACATCACCGATCGCGCGGTCTGCGCGCGGGCCGGGGTGCCGCGTCTCCAGGTCGAACACGCCAATCCCCGGGATGATGCCGCCCTCGTGATCGACATAGCGGTGTCCGAACAGCTGGAACCCGCCGCATACTGCCAGCGCCGGCAGCCCATCGTCAATGGCCGCCCGGATGGCCGGGCCCTTGTCCACAAGGTCGTCCGCGATCCGCCGCTGCTCCCGGTCCTGACCCCCGCCGATGAGCACGAGGTCGTACTCCGCTGGCTCGAACGGGTCGCCCACATTGACCTCGTCGACGGTCAGCTCGATGCCGCGCTGCTCACACCGATACCGCAGCGCAATCACGTTCCCGCGGTCTCCGTAGATGTTCATCACATCCGGATACAGGTGCGCCAGCCGCAACCTATAGCTCATCCGCACCAGCCTAGCATCCAGGGCTCGTTTGCATGGCCAGTCAATCGCGCGGTCGGACACCAGTCCGCGCCCAGCGCAGCCACCCCCCTCTCCACGCTTGCGTA
>JBBDMZ010000035.1:1423-88708 GCA_040877955.1 Dehalococcoidia bacterium
GGGGCAGGGGGTGAGGGGCTACGCCGGCGCCATCGCCGCCATGCGCTTCTCCATCTCCTGGTCGGACACGTCTTCGACGTGCTGCGAGACGCTCCACTGGTTGCCCGCCGGGTCGATCAGCATGCCCGAGCGGTCGCCGTAGAACTGGTTCTCGACCGGGCGCTGCTGCTTGCCGCCTGCCTTGATGGCGCGGTCCCAAACGGCATCGACGTTTTCGACGTAGAGGTGGAGGGCGCCGGTCTGCGCCGGGAACTCGTTGGAGGCATCCGCGAGCATCACCACGGAGTCGCCGATCTCCAGCTCTGTGTGCGCAATCTTGCCGTCGGGCGTCGGCATTCGCATCCGCTCCTTCGCGCCGAATGCCTCGGTCAGGAACGTCACGAGCCGCGCGGCGTCTTTCACCACGAGCGACGGGGTGATGCTGTGATATCCATCGGGAATGGGCTTCACTGCCATGAGGGGACCTCCGGGGGGGATGGCGATGATGCTAGCACCGGCCCGAGCCCTCACCCATTAAC
The DNA here is from genome assembly GCA_040877955.1 of Dehalococcoidia bacterium. Taxonomy (GTDB): domain Bacteria; phylum Chloroflexota; class Dehalococcoidia; order Tepidiformales; family Tepidiformaceae; genus JBBDMZ01. The sequence goes on from JBBDMZ010000035.1 coordinate 1,942, forward strand.
GAAGCATCGCAATCCTGCGAAGAAGTCTCGTGTTCACCTCTCCCAGAACGGCGACACGGCTCCCCGCCGCGCCAGCGCAGCGCGCAGATCGAGCATGGCCGTATATGTCGGCACCACGAACACGTCCTCGCCGCGCTCGGTCCCGGACAGCAGCCGTTGAAGCAGACCTCCCGGCTCGCGCTCCACACCCATGGGTTCCGGCCAGCCGGCATACTTCAGGCGAAGGGCGACGTCCTCGCAGCGGTCGCCTCCCGCCCAGCAGGCCGTCACCTCGTCGGCCAGCAGCTCGTAGTCGACGTCCCAGATCCAGCTCACGTCCTGCCCGTCGGCGAATCGATCGTTGAGGAGCACAGCTACTTTCAAGCTTCCCGCGGGCGGTGCGATCGCCGCGAGCAGTCTCAGCACCTGGTTCGCGCCGGCCGGGTTCTTGCACAGGAGCACGTGCAGCCGCCGGCCCTCCAGTTCCACCAGCTCCTGGCGCCCGAAGGCGGCCTGCGCGCTGGCCAGGCCCTCGCGGATAGCCTCCTCCGGCAACCCGATCACGCGGGCCGTCGCAATTGCCGCGAGCGCGTTGTAGACGTTGTATGCGCCCGTCAGCGGCATCTCCACGGTCCCCAGGCCAGGCACTTCGAAGCGGCACCGGTCCAGCTCCAGCCAGACCGCGGATCCGCTCGTGTCCGCGTTTGGACGAGCTCGCCCGCAGCCCGCGCAGCGCCAGTAACCGACGTGTGCAAAGTACTGGCGGTCGTACGCGAACGATCCGCCACACACCCGGCACCAGCGTGCGTCGAAGGCGCCCGGCGCATCCGTCGCGAAGGCCGGGTCGTCGAGTCCGAACCAGTGGACCGGGCCATCCCAGTCCAGCGCCAGCTCGGCGACGGATGGGTCGTCGGCGTTCAACACGAGCGTGGCCCCGCGGGGGCTGAGCGCCAGCGCCTCCCGCCAGAGCGTCGCCACTGTGTCCACCTCCCCGTAGCGGTCGAGCTGGTCACGGAAGAGGTTCGTGAACGTGAGAGCCCTGGGAGCCAGCGCCTTCGCCGCGGCGGGCAGCGTCGCCTCATCCACCTCGAAGAGCCCAAGCCGCTCCGATGCCCCCGGGAGCCCGCCCGTCGGTCTCGATGCCCCCAGCAACGCGCTCCCGATCCCGCGCAGCATGTTCGAGCCTTCGCGGTTGTGCAGGTAGTCGATGCCGGCTTCTGTGAGCATCCCCGCGAGCAGGCGGCTGGTGGTCGTCTTGCCGTTCGTGCCCGTGACGAGCACGCGCCCCCGCCCGAGAGTCCGCCCCAGGTGCGCCACTAACTGGGGGTCGACGCGCTCCGCCACGAGCCCCGGGAGGGCGGTGCCGCCACCGCGTCCCAGGCGCCGCGAGACCGCACCGACAGCCTTGCCCGCGGAGACCGCAACTGCCAGGCGCGGGTTCATTGTCCGAAGTATGGCGGAAGCGCGACCTCCCGCCGAATCAAGCGAGGAGGCCCGACTGTTGGAGCATGCCAATGATGCGGTCGCGCCCGATCACACCGACCACGCGGCCTTCCGTGACCACGGGCATGTGCGTCAGGTTCTCCGTCTCCATCTCCATGAGCACGTCTGCCACCGACTGGCCGGGGTTCGTGGCCCGGAGCTTCGCGCTGGGCACCATCGCCTCGCCCGCGGTCGTGCTGTCCCAGAGGGGCTCGGGCACGGCCCGCATCTGATAGGCGCTCAGGATGCCCGCTAACTTGCCCTGGTCTTCGACGAAGTAGCAGACACGGGGGTTAATTTCGATCACCCCGCGCGCGAGTGAGCCGACGCTGATTGCCGAGTCGACGACCGGCGGATCGCTCACCATCAACTCCTCGGTCTTGTAACGGTTGAGCGCGGCCACGAGCCGGTTTTGGACGAGGCTCGTGCGCGCCGCGTTCTCCAGGAAGAAGCCGATGGCCAGCAGCCAGAACCCACTCAGCGTGTCGTTCGCCAGGTACACATCGACCCCGGCCATGCCCAGCGCCCCCGCGCCCATCAACCCCCAGGCGAGCACGCGTCCCGTCCACCCCGCCACCGACGTCGCCCGGAAGTAGTTCCCGGTCACGAGCCAGACGAGCGACCGGAACACGCGGCCGCCGTCCATGGGGAACAGGGGAATCATGTTGAAGACGGCCAGCACGACATTCATCCCGCCAAGCCCGATGAGTACAAAGTCGACCGCCCGCTCCTCCTGTGCCCCCAGCGCCAGCCACGTGAGGAAGAAGACAACGCCGATGACGACGCTCATCAAGGGACCGGCCAGCGCCATGAGCAACTCTGCGAAGGGCCGCGTGGCGTCGCGCGTGATGTGGGCCACGCCACCCAGCGCGAACAGCGTGATGCTCTTCACGGGGATCTTGTAGAACTTGGCAACCATGCTATGCGCCAGCTCGTGGATCACGATCGACGCAAAGAACAGCGGCGCGCTCACCGCCGCCATGATGGCGTACGTCCATGCGCCGGCGTCCTCGTGTACATCCGGGTAAAAGCTGCTGCCGAGGATGACCGTGATAATCGCGAAGAGCAGGAAGAAGCTGGGATTAACGAGGATAGGAATCCCGAAGATAGATCCGAGCTTGATGTTCCTCATCCTGTATCCAGTGTACAGGCATCAGGTCAAGCAGTGGGATGCGATTGTTAGCGCTGCTTGCTCGGCGGCCCCGGTGGTGCGTAGTCCTCGTCTTCCGCCACCGCTTCCCACGTCAGGTAGAAGAAGAAGAGCCCCATGAGGATCGGCGCAAGGAAGGCCGGGTGCCCGCTCTCGTAGAGGCCGTAGAGGCCGCCGAGGACCATGAATACCAGCGCGAAAACGTAAACGATGAATGCGCCCCAGTTCCAATCGAGTCCCCGCATGGCGGCCTCCTTCGACCGCAATCCTATCAGCCGTTCGGCCGCCTGGGCCGTCTCCGCAGCCGGAATCCCGTTAGAAACAGGGGTGAATTCGCGTGGACGGGAGGTGGCGGCGAGGGAGACAAACACGCCCCCACCGCCACGCTCGCGCCGGGTTCGCTGATTGGCCTCAGGCCGTGGCCAGTGCCGGCATCTGCTGCGCGGGGACCATCCCCTCGAGCACCTTCTCGAGCGCCATCGTGTGGCTGCAGACCTGCCAGGCGGTGAAGAAGTCGCAGTTACAGTTCCACTCGCCCTCGTGGATCGAGACCTCGTGGTCGGAGTTCTCGCCCTTGAACGCCACGTGGAGGTTCTCGATCTGCATGCGATACCGTTCGCGCGCGTAGCCCTTGGCCTTCTCCACTTTGCCGATGAGGCTGGACTGCATGGGATTCCCTCCTACACACCACAAATACAAACGGCGACGCAATTTGCGTCGCCGACATGTCCTCATTCGCCGATTCGGACATCCATATCAAGCAAACGCTACGCCCCGGGAAAAGCGCCTGTCAACGATTTCCGATCGTTCGTCCCGTATTTTTGACGTTCACTCCACCGTCCAGGCGGAGGAGGTCGGGGCGGCGGGCGGAGACGGTGAGCGGGCCCGCCTGAGGCCGTGGCCCGTCACCCCCCACGCGCGCCGGCGACCCGCCGATCCGGCCCACGGCCTCCCATCGCGATCCGGCCGGGATGATCGCCTCCACCTCCAGGGAAAACTCCACCTCGCCCGTACCGACAGCCAATGATCCGGGCGCGATCCCCGCCACTGCGCCTTCCCAGTCCACAATCGTCCACCCCAGGAAGCGCGCGCTCTCCGCGTCCTCCGGACGCGAGAAGACAGCCTGGAGGCTGCCTGCCGAATGGACCCGGCCGTCGATCAGAAGGACGACATCGTCAGCCAGCCTCGCCGCTTCGTCCCGGTCATGCGTGACAAGCGCCACGGTCGTCCGCGGCCGCGACCGGAGGGTCGCCGGCAGCTCCTGCAAGAGGCTCTCCCGCGAGGGCGCGTCGAGGCCTGCGAGCGGCTCGTCCAGGAGCAGCACCTCGTCGTCCAACACCAGCGCACGGGCGAGGTTCACTCGTTGCGCCTCCCCGCCCGAGAGCCGCCGGACGTCACGTCCGAGCAAGTGTCCGACCCCGAGCTCTTCCGCTGTCGCGGCGACCCGTCGGTCCCGCTCCAGTGACGGGATCCCGCGCAGCCGGAGCGCGAGCTGCAGGTTCTGACCGACCGTGCCAGAGACGAAGACGGCTCGCTGGAAGGCGAAGGAAACTCTCCCGTTCGCCACGGGCCGATCACCGATCAGAATCGAGCCCGCTGCAGGCCGATCGAGCCCTGCGATCGCTCGCAGAAGCGTCGTCTTCCCGGCCCCATTCGGCCCAAGGATCGCGGTCACTACTCCGCTCCTGATGACCAGCTCGGGCACGTCAAGCACCGTTCGCGCGCCGCGCTCCACCCGCACTCCGTCGAGCCGGATCTCCATCAGGCCCTGTTTCGCTGCTGGGCAATCGTGAGCGTGAGGTTGACGGCAAACGCCATCGCGAGCAGGACGATACCCAGTGCGATGGCGCGTTCGACCTGGCCGCGGCTGGTCTCCAGCACGATGGCGGTCGTGAGGACGCGGGTGTCGCCCTGCAGGTTCCCACCCACGGCGAGCGAGGCCCCGACTTCGGAGACGGCCGCGCCGAAGCCAGCCATCACGGCTGCCAGCAGCCCCAGCCGCGCCTCCTTCGCCACCAGCCAGAGGGTCCGCAACCGGCCCGCGCCCAGTACCTTCAGGAGCTCCGGAAGCTCCCTCGGCAGCGCTTGCACAGCCGCGGCCGTGAACCCCACCACGAGCGGGATAGCGATGATCAACTGCGCGATGACCATCGCCTGCTTCGTGTAGATGAGCTCCAACCCACCGAAGGGACCGCTCCGAATCAGCATGAGCCACACGATAAGCCCGATGACCACCGGGGGCATGCCCATGCCCGTGTTCACGGACGCCAGGGCGAATGTGCGGCCCGGGAAGCTCCCCCGCGCCAGCGCGTAACCCGCCGGAACCCCAATGAGCATCGCCAGGACTGTCGCCGAGCCCGACACGACTAGCGTCCGCCAGGCGATCTCGCGAAGCTCCGCATCGCCCGACCCGATCAGCCGAAGCGCCTCCACGAGCCCATCGAACAGCTCTCCCATGGGCTACTTCCCGAGGGATTCCACCGTTTTCCCGGCGTCCGGGATGAAAAGTGGCTCGCCATACTCCGCTCGCTTGAAGTCGCCAATGAGCTGCTGCACCTCGGGCGAGACCATGAAGGCCACGAAGGCCTCGGCCTGCGCCCGCTTCACTCCCGTGTGCTTCTCGGGGTTCACCACGTAGGCGTGGTAGATGTTGAGCAGCGGCGCCGGCCCTTCGAATAGCACAACGAGGTCCAGGTCCTGCTTCAACGCCAGGTACGTGCCGCGGTCGGTGAGCGTATAGGCGCCCTTCTGGTCGGCGACGTTCAGGGTCGCGCCCATGCCCTGGCCGGTCTCCTCCCGATCCGCCACGCTCCTCGGGTCCACGGCTGCGGCCATCCACAGCTCCAGCTCCTTTTTGTGCGTGCCTGAGTCGTCGCCGCGGGATATGAAGCCGCCCCCGGCGGCGAGCGCTTTCATCGCCGCGTTCAGGTCCGTTAGCCCCTTGAGCTTCTCCGGGTCCGACTCAGGACCAACGATCACGAAGTCGTTGTGCATGACGAGCCTCGCGCCGACGAGATCCCCGCTATCCACGTACTTCTTCTCGCTCGAGAGCGCGTGCGTGAGGACCGCGTCTGCGTCTCCCTTCGCGGCCATCTCGAGGGCCGCGCCCGTGCCGATAGCGATCACCTTGAGGTCGGTGCCGGTGCGCTCTTCGAACATCGGCTCGAGCACATCCAGCAGCCCCGTGTCCTGTGTGCTGGTCGTCGTGGCGAGGATCATCGTCCCGCCGATGGGCGTTGACGTGCCCGGGCTTTCGTCGTCGTCACCGCCGCAGGCGACTGCCAGCGGGAGGAGCGCAAGGGCGGCAAAGAGGAGGAGTAGGCGTGATCCGGTCATGCTCGGCTGAGCATATCGGTGGACGAGCAATGTGCCAAGTCCGGCATAACGTGGGCCGGGCCCCTGGTGCGTCAGTCTGGTAGGTTAACGGCCAAGGTGGAACCCGAAGCCGCTCTCTGGTTGGCGGTCGACGTCATCGGATCGCTCGCCCTGCTGGCAGGGGCATGTTTCGCGCTGGGAACAGCGTGGGTGCGTCCCAGGCGTGTTCGTCCGTTCTGGATCGGCTCGGCAGCCGGGCTCGTCTACCTCGCCGCCGACGAGCGGTTCTCGCTCCACGAGCGAATCGGCCGAGCGCTGACGACTGAAGGCGTGCCCGATCCTCCACTCGTGAATCACATGGATGACGCCGTTCTCCTGGCGATCGTCGCCGCGGGCATACTCTTCCTCATCGTCTTTGCGCGCGAAGTCCTGCGCAGCCCGGCCTTTGCGGCACTCCTGGCGCTGGCCGCCGGGGCCACCGCCGCCGCGCTCGCCATCGACGGCTTCGCCCCCGTCGAAGGATGGGCTCCCCGCACCGAGGAACCGCTGGAGCTTCTCGGCCAGGGCCTGTTGCTCGCTGCCTTCGCGCGTCGCTGGCTCGAGCTCGGAAACCCGCTGCCTGCTATGCCCCCGCGGCTCCGGTCAGCACGGGCGCCCGCCTCAACCGCCCTCCCCGGCGATGTCGCGGCCGTGTTGGATGATGTGCCCCACGGCCACGCTCTGGATCACGAGTCCGAGAGGCCCGGTCACGCCGCCAGCTGACCGGATCGGCATCGCGAACAGGCCCTCATCCGCCCCCGCCACCGCTGCGATCGTGGTCGCCCGGTTGCGCGAAAACTCCTCCAGCAACGCCTGCACGGACACGCCCTCCCGCTTCTCCACCTGGCGGGCGTTGTAGGCGTCGATCCCACCTTGCGCCGTCCGAGTCGGCGGGTCCCCGCCGGCCGCCGACGCTCCCCGGGCCTGCAGGGGGATGTCCAGTAGCCGCGGGTATGTCCACTCGATGGCCGCCACGTGGGCGAGGATCTGCCGGCCGTTCCAGCCGCTTTCGTACCTGCCCTGCTCGAAGGTGGCGGCCGGGAGCGCTCTCAGCCTTCGCAAGAAGTCTTCACCGCTCTCGCGCAGTGCTGCGACGAGATCGTCGCGCGTGGGAGTCTTCGGCTGTTCGGTCACGCATCACCTCCGGACAGAGCCTACCCGGAGAGAGTTGCATCCTGCAACGGAGTCTCCTTCGAATTTCACACACTTCACCGTTCCCCAGTCTGAGCAAGCGCGGTGGGGTTGCCGTTCTTAATGAGTGAGAACCTGCCGGGTCGCCGCACCCGGGCGCCGCGACGTGGAGGAAGCGATGGCCGTTCCAGTTACCGTTCCAAGGCTCGGCCCCGGCGATGGCGAGGCCCTCGTCGCCGAGTGGTACCAGCCTGACGGAGCGACGGTGGCCGAGGGGGACCTCGTCTACCGGCTGGAGACAGACTTCGCGGCAATCGACGTCGAGGCGGACGAGAACGGTGTCGTGAGGCACACCACCGCGGCCGGCACATCCACTCCCTTCGGCGAAGTTGTTGCCTACATCCTCTCGCCCGGCGAGGCGATGCCGGGCGAGGAAGTGCCCCCTCCCGAACCAACGACGGTCGTCTCCGAAGAGGCTCCTGAGCCTCCGCGGCCCGCGACCGACCGGGCGGGCGCGTACCCGCTCGCGGATGTGCTCCGGGCAACCGCGGCCACCGACGCCGCGCACGAGTCGCCGGACGCGCTGCCGGGCTTGCCCTGGGACGCGTTCCCGGCCGAGGAACCGGCCGGCGGCGAGGCCTTCGAAGCACCGAAGCCCGTGCTCCTTTTCCCGCGCATCGTCAACGAGCTCAAGGAAGAGGCGGCCATCGCCGAAGAGGACGAGCTCGACCCACCCCTCGACGTGACGGCGGAGGCCACGGAACCGGCCGAACCGGGCGCCTGGGAGTTGGTGCCCGGCGAGAACGACTTCAATCCTGACTGGCTGCTGGAACCGGGCAATCTGACCGCTCCCGAAACGAAGGAGGAAGTGCGCACTCGATTCCAGGCCTCGAATATCCGCAGTCTCGCGCTCGGTCGAGGCAAGGGGCACGAGGAGGAAACGCCCTCCAAGTCTGAGACAGCGGCACTGGTAACCCCCGACCCCGAGCTTCCTGGGGCTGTGGTCCCCACGGGACGCGCCCTCAACAACCTGGAGCAGCTCCAGGAGCGGCGCGGCGACTACGTCCCCGGTTCGCCGCTCTTTCTGCGCGTCGCCATCGACGTCACCGAAGCGACGAAGATGCGCGAGCAACTCACCCGTGAGTGGTGGGGCAGCAACGTCCGGCCCCTGGACCAGGACATCATCCTCCGCGCGATCGCGCGCGCCCTCCATGAGAGTGCCGCCTTCCGCCGCCGGACCGACGTCGTTGGCGTCCGCCCCCTCTCTGGCACCTCGCGCACCGTGCACCTCCTCGGCGACGCCGCCACGCGCCCCTTCCGCGACGCGGTCGCGAGCATGGCTGCCCTTCGCGAGACCCTTGGGGCGGAGATGCCCTGCCTCTGCACCCTCACGGACTTGGGTGACCTCGGCCTCGACGATGGCATGCCAGCCTTGCCCGGTGGCCAGCCGCTGGCCTTCGCCATGGGCGCCGTGAGAGACGTGGCACGCTTCGAGGGCGACAAGCCCCGGCGCGCCTCCGAGCTCATCCTCACCCTTTCCTACGATTCGGACGCGATGCCTGAGGGCGCGGCGGCACGCCTGCTCTCACGCGTCCGCGAGCTTGTGGAGGCCCCGTATGCGCTCCTCGCAGACTAACCGGCGTGCAGCCGCCGCCCCGATCGCGCACGATCGGAAGGCAGAACGGACGTCCGCTCCGGACGACAACGAGGCGCAACGCGTGACAGACCCCCGCATCATCAAGGTGTACGAGCTCGGTACCACGGACTACGACGAGGTCCACAGCCTGCAACGCCGGCTTCAGCAGCAGCGGCGCGAAGGCGAAGGGACCGACTCGCTCTTACTGACGGAGCACCGCCCGGTCATTACCCTCGGCCGTAGCCACCCGGAGCCGGACCTCCGTGTACCGCCACCAACCCTGGACGAGTACGGCATCCGCGTCGTCCAGACCGAACGGGGCGGCGACATCACCTACCACGGTCCCGGCCAGCTTGTTGCCTATGGCATCGTGGACCTCAAGGCCTGGGAGATTGGCGTGGTGGACTATGCCGCCCTCCTGGAGCAGACGGTGATCGGCGTCCTCGCGGATTGGGGGGTCAAGGGCGAACAGGTGCCCGCTGCGCGCGGCGTCTGGGTCGGGGGCCGGAAGATTGCGTCCCTCGGCATCAACGTCCGGCGCTGGGTCACGATGCACGGCATCGCCCTCAATATCGATCCCGACATGAGCCACTTCGACCTCATCAACTCCTGCGGGATGCCTGATGTGGAGATGACGAGCCTGAGCGCCGAGGTCGCAAAGCAAGTGCCGATGCCAGATGCCGTGGAGGCCTTCGTCTTTCACTTCGGCCGCGTCTTCGAATGCGCGACGGAGACCGTCGACGTCGGGAAACGGCCCGCTCGCCGCGCCTGAGCCCCCTTCGTGAGCCACATCACGGAAAGTCGTCGGCCGGCGATGAATGATGGTCGCCGGAACATTTCGCCCCGCCGTTGCGTCTGGATGATCAGCGGGTGGTCGGGGAGGTAGGCCGATGACGACCGTTGTTCACACTGCCGCGCTGTTCGCGACCCTCTATGCAGCGGTCGTCCTCATGCGCTTCGCCTAGCGGGCGGGCTGGCCGACGCTTTCCGCCGGCTGCGGTACGCTCGGTCGGTGACGGACTCCTTCGCTGACATCAATGGACTGCGGCTCCGCTACCGTGTTGGTGGCGCGGGCCCACTCGCGCTCTTCGGCCATGGCCTCCTCGGCTCGATCGAGCAACTCGACGACCAGGCGCCGGGTTTGCTCGCCCGTTTGCAGGAGGATGTGCGCCTGCTCGTGTACGACGCCCGTGGCCACGGGCAATCGACCGGCCCCGAGGACAGCGCCCAGTACACCTGGGAGACGCTCGGCCTGGACATGTGCGCGTTCGTCGAGCACGCCGGTGAGCGTTCCGCCATTCTCGGCGGGGCGTCGATGGGCGCTGCCGCAGCCCTCTGGGCTGGCGTCGAGCGGCCCCACTCCGTGCGCGCGCTTGTGCTGATGCTGCCTCCGCCGCTGGGCTTCCCCTCCATGCGCGGCCCCGACGAGCAGCAGGCCCTGGCCGTGCTCGACCTCCTCGCCGCGGCCGTCCAGAACTTCGGGCTCGAGAAGACCGTCGAGCTCGCCCGTACCCTGCCTGGCTTCGCGCCCACGCCCGAGGAGGCGGAGATGCGGGCCGGCTGGCTCCTCGCCCAGAACCCGCTCGCCCTCACGCACGCCATCCGCGGCCTCGTGCAGGCCCCCATCCACGATCCTGAACGCTACCGCGAGATCAACGCGCCCGTGCTCGTCATCGCTCAGGAAGGGGACGGCCTCCACCCTGTCCGCGCCGCGCGGCTCCTGGCCGAGAACGTCCCCCACGCCCGCCTCGCGGTGGCTCCTTCGCCCGGCTGGTGGTGGTCCCACCAGGACGACCTCATGAGCGAGCTGCGCGCCTTCATGACCGCCATCGGATGAGGCGAGGGGGAAGGGGCAAGGGCGAACGCCTCAGGGTGGCGCTCTCAGAGAGTCGCGCCACACTTTCACCTGAGCCCTTTCCCTTTGACCTTCGCTACGAGACGAGCGCGCCGAGAACCCGCTCCACGTCCTGCGGGGACCCACCGGGCATTGAGATGGACGGCATGTCCACCCCGAGCTGTCGCCGCTCCTCGATACCAGCCACGACGGTCTCGAGGTCCCCATAGACCGCGGTCTCTTCGAGCATGCGGTCGCCCATCGCCTCCATCAGCTCAGGGTTCGTCTGGAACGGCATCGGGCGGTGCTCCTCGCCCACCTTGCGCATGCGCGCAACCTCTTCCCCGAAGCCGTTGCGTGTGAGCATCTGGTGGTAGAAGTCGCCCATGTTCGTGACGTACCAGGAGATCCCGCCGGCCGCTTGCACCTTCGCCTTCTCGATATCGGGGTTGATCACCACCGTCAGCGAAGCGATGCACTCCACCGCGTCCGCCGGACGGCCCGCTGCCTGTGCGGCCTTGGCGATGGCGTCCTTGCCCTCCTGGTACTTCGACTTGGGCCAGTAGATCGGCATCCACCCGTCGGCGTTGGTCGCCAGGCTACCCATGCTCTTGGGGGAGATCGATGCGACATAAATGGGAATGTGCTTGCGCACAGGCTCGAACAACAGCTTGAACCCGCGCTGCAGCTTGAAGATCTCGCCTTCGTAGAACACCTTCTCGTGGCTGAGGATCATGTTGATGATGTCCACGTACTCACGCGTGCGTTGGATTGGCTTCGAGAACGTTTCCCCGTGCCAGTGCTCGATCACCCGAGCGCCCGACGTCCCCAGCCCGAGGATGACGCGCCCGCCGGAGAGCTCGTCGAGCGTGGCCGCCGTCATCGCCAGCACTGCGGGCGAGCGGCCGAACACGGGCGCGATGCCTGTGCCTATCTGGATCTTGCTCGTGTTCATTGCGATCTGAGTGAGGAACGAGAACTGGTCCCGCCCCCACGTCTCCGCCGTGAAGACGGCCTCCACGCCGACCTCTTCGGCGATCTGGATGCGCTTGATGGCTTCCTTCGTTTGCTCAGGGCTACCGCCGAATCCGACGGTCACAGCGAGGCGCTTGGCCACAGGAGTCCTCCAAAGAGATGGGTTGGTGAGTTAGCTGGTGAAACCGTCGAAGTATGGCAAACGGACGGTGGCCCCGCAAACGTGGCCATTACAACTTCTGAGTCTTATCTATCAATGATATTGAATAGCGCGATGGACGGGGGTATAACCGGTGCCAGTCGTTTCGAACGGGATTCAAGGAGGGATGACTCGATGGAACGCACCAACTACTGGTCCCGCACAATCAGCCGCCGGCGCCTCATGGCAGTCTCGGGAACCGCAGGAGCAGGCCTGGCAGCCCTCGCACTCACCGGCTGCGGGGACGACGACGATTCCGACGACTCCCCGGGTGGAGAAACGCCCGCCGGTGGCTCGCCTCAGCCCAGTGCCAGCGCCGAGGCCCAGGTCCCGGACTCGAAAAAGAATGGCACCCTCCTGAGCCGTCAGGGCGCCGCCTTCGCCTCGATCAACCCATATAAGGGCCTCGACAGCGGCCTCCTTTGGGGGTTCACGATCTTTGACCACCTCTTCTACACGCCCTATGACACGGGCGTCCGCGAGCTTTTCCTCGCCAGCAAAATCGAGACTCCGGACCCGCTCACGATCAATGCCACCATCGGCGAAGGGTTCTTCCACAACAAGGCGCCCGTGAACGGCCGGGCGATCAAAGCGACCGACGTGAAGGCGAGCCTCGAGTCCGCCTCGAAGCAGACCCGCATCTCGAACAGCTCCTGGTGGACCACGATTCTGTCGTCGGTAGCCGCCACGGACGACAAGAACATCACCGTCAAGCTGAAGGCGCCGGACGCGTGGACCTTCACGTCAACAAACTTCGGCAGCCCGATCGCCGGTTCCATCATCCCAGAAGAGATTGCCCTGGACCCGGACAGGATGGACACGGCGCTCATCGGCAGCGGGCGCTATGAGTTCGTGAGCCACGAAAACGGCACCAACTTCCAGCTCAAGCGTGCCGAGAACTGGCGGATCAAGGGCGAGCCCTGGCTCGCGGGCATCAACTACAAGCTGATCCAGGAGCAGGCACTGGCGCTGACGGCGTTCTCCGCGGAGGAGATTTACAGCGTCGCCCTGTCAAACAAGCTGGAGCGGGATCAACTCGTCCAGCAGCACGGCAAGGACGTCGACATAGATACGGACGTGAGCCGGTCGGTCTGGACGGTTGTGCACCGCGGTGACGGTCAATGGGCGAACCCCAAAGTGATGCAAGCCATCAGCAGGGCCCTCGACCGGCAGGAGTTCATCGACCTCATGAACTTCGGCGATGGCGAGCTCTCAGGCCCGGTTCCGCCGCCGTTCGGGTCGCAGGCCCTCACGGAGGCGGAGATCACCGGCACGTGGGGCAAGACTGACATCGCCGAGGCGAAGGCCCTCCTCAGCTCCACCGGCTTCGACACGTCGAAGGAGTACATCCTCAAGTTCATCACGCCGGGCGAGCGTGGGGCCCAGTTCGCGCAGATCGTCCAACAGCAGCTCAAGCAAAACCTCGGCATCAATATCAAGCTCGTCGGCGAGGACTTCGGCAACTGGCTGGCGCAGTCGCTCTATGGCAGCGGGTTCGACTTCATTACCTTCCCATCGCTCGCGTACGACGACCCGAGCAGCTACGTCGGCGCCTATGGCAAGACCATCGGTGGACGCCCCAACTGGGCCGGCTTCGTGAACGAGGAGCTGGACGCGGCGATTCTCGAGCAGAAAGCCACCTTCAACGACGAGGCACGGAACAAGCTCGTGCACGACATCCAGCTCAAGGCGTGGGAGCTGGGCGCACCGTACATCCCGGTCTTCGTGGCTATCTCCAACAGCGCGACCTGGGGATTCGTGAAGGGCCGAGTCACCGGCCGCGGTAGCTACGGGCTGTTCAACGGCCGCGTCTACCTCGACCAGGCCTGAGCCGCCGCTATGCGACGGTACATGCTCCGGCGGATGGCCTACATCCCGCTCATTGTGGTCGTGGTGTCCTTCCTCACGTTCTTCGTGCTGCGGCTGCCGTGGTCCGTGGACCCTGCCACCGTATACATCAACCAGAACACCACGCCGGAGCAGGAAGCGGCCATCCGCGCGGACCTGGGCATCGACAAGCCAGCGTGGGAGCAGTTCGTCGTCTGGATGGGTGACGTGCTCACGGGCGACATGGGCCGCACGTTCCGCGGCGACCAGCCGGTGATGGACGAGATCACCCGCCGGCTCCCCGTCACGCTGGAGATCCTGATCCTGTCGGTGGTCTTCAGCACCATCATCGGCGTGCCTCTTGGCATCCTCTGCGCGGTGAAGCAGAACACCTGGCTCGACTACGCGTGCCGCTTCATGGTCGTGTTCGGCCAGTCAGTCCCCGCATTTTTCCTGCTCATCCTCTTGATCGTGCTCCCATCGATCTGGTGGAACTACGCACCCCCCATCGGGGGGCACGTCTCCATCTTCGAGGACCCGGTGGAGAACCTGCGGTTGTACGTGCCTCCGACCCTGCTGCTCTCGGCGGCGGGCGCGGCCGGGATGATCCGCATTACCCGCTCCAGCATGCTCGAGGTCTTCCGGCAGGACTACATGCGCACCGCGCGGGCGAAGGGCCTCGACGGTCGAGCGGTGGTGTTCTCCCATGGCCTGCGCAATTCCCTTATCCCCATCGTCACCATCATCGGGGCAGAGATCACGATCCTGTTCTTTGGCTCGCTCATCCTGGAGCAGATCTTCAGCATCAACGGAGTCGGCCAGTTCCTCTTCATCTCCGCCACTGTGGCGGACTTCCCGGTCGTGCAATTCCTGGTCTTCTACACGGCCATCATCGTGATGTTGCTCAACCTGCTGATCGACCTCTCCTACGCCCTTATCGACCCGAGAGTGAAGTACAGCTGATGGCCGTCGACACTTCCAGCTCCGTCGCGCTCTCCTACGAATGGGCACATCTTGGGGGCCGGCCAGGCCGCCTCCGCCGGCTGGGGCGCGTGGCGCGCCAGCAGCCGCTCGGCGTCTTTGGGTGCCTCGTCCTCGGAACCTTCGTGTTCCTGGGGATCTTCGGCCCGTACATCACACCCCACGATCCCCGCGAGTTGTCGGTCGCGCCGCAGCTCGGCGATCCGACGTGGAGTCACCCCTTCGGTGGCAACCAGAACGGCCAGGACATGTTCAGCCGTGTGATCGCCGGGGCGCGGGTCTCGTTGACCATCTCCGCGGCCGCCATCTTCATTGGCGCCGCTTCCGGCTCATTCCTCGGCATCCTGGGCGGCTATTACGGTCGCTGGATCGACTACGTCGTCCAGCGCGGCGGCGAGGCTTTCGCCGCCTTCCCGGGCCTCACCCTCTACCTGCTTCTCATCGCGGCCTTCGGCCAGGGGGTCAAGACCATCATCATCGCGATTGCCATCGGCGCGCTCTTCGGCGGCAGCCGCGTGCTCAGGGGTGCCACGATCGTTGAGTCACGCTCGGCCTATGTGGAGGCCGCACGTTCCGTCGGCTGTTCGGAGAACCGTATCTTGCTCCGCCACGTGATCCCCAATGTGCTGCCCTTGACGATCATCATCATGAGCGGAGCGCTGGGAGGGGCGATTCTCGCCGAGTCCGCGCTTGCCTTCCTGGGCCTGGGGGTCGAGCCGGGGACACCCTCGTGGGGCATCGACATCAGCGCGAATCTCACCCTGGCGCGCTTCGGCAACTGGCACCTCGTGGTCTTCCCCGGCCTCGCCATCAGCCTGGTGGTGCTCGGGTCGAACCTGCTGGGCGACGCGCTCAGGGACGTACTGGACCCGCGGCTGCGGCGCTAGCCGCGGGCGGAACCGCGGAGCGTGCGCCCGCCCCCGAGCGCATCAAGCCCTAGCTTGAGCGCACTCACCGCGCCCACCAGGATCGCCGCGGCCGGGAACTGCCACGGCGCGAACGTTCGGTCGTTCGCCGCCCACAATGTGCCCACGGTCAGCGCGAACCCGCCGAGGAAGGCGCCTCCGAGCACCAGTAGCCCGTGCCGCGACCGCAGCTCCACGCCCGCGAAGGTCAGCACCGTCGCCGGGAACCCGAGGGCGCTCACAAAGATCCACACCACTGCGAACTGGAAGAGGCCTTCGATGTCCGCCGCGCCTCCCACGATATGCAGGACGAAGCCCGCGGCGAACAGCCCGAATGCGATTGCGAACGCCGTCAGGATGCGCATCCCGGACAGCGTATCCCCCGTCACGTCAACGGGCGCGCAAGAGCGCCGTGGCCACCACCGCGGCCGTCTCGGCGCGCAGGATGTTCGGCCCCAGCGACGTGACGAGGGCACCGGCGCTGCGCGCGCGCGACAACTCCTCCTCGCTCCACCCGCCCGATGGCCACGGCGACCACTCCTCGCGCCGGCAGCAAGGCCTCGACATCCGCCCACGCCCGGCCGGCCCCGTCAGCTACCACAAGCACACCGTGGTGCCGGCCGATGACATCCCCGAACCGCAGGGGCTTCTCGACCACTGTCGGGTGCAGCCGGCCGCACTGCTCCATTGCCTCCACGGCGATCCTCTCCCATCGCTCCTCTCGCGCCGCTGACGTTCCCACGGTGCGGCCTCCGGGCACCGTGATCAGCGGACGAATGATGTCCGCGCCCGCCTCCACGCACTTCTCGATCCCCCACTCGAACCGGTTAGGACGCACCAGCGGAAGCCACACTTCGACCACGCGCTGGGGGAGCGGCTCCTGGCGAGTGACCTCGTGTACCTCCGCCAGCATCCCCTGCTTCGTCGCCGACCCCGCGACCGCCCGCCACTCACGTCCATCACCCGCAAACACCCGGAACTCGTCGCCCGCCCGCATGCGCTTAGCCGAGCCGAGCCGCTTCGCCTGGCCGTCCGTGAGCGTGATTGACCCCGGAACGATGTGCCCGGGAACGTAGAGCCGAGGGACTTGCACCACGGGCCCTCACCCCCTGCCCCCCTCTCCCGGCTTCGCGGGAGAGGGGGAGTGCCGTCGCATGAAGTGGAACTGTGCCCAGTCGCGCTCTTCGCGCGTTTCGCGGTGGACGAACCCTGCAGACTCCATCGCCGCGACCACACGGTCGGCGTCCTGCGAGAGGATGCCCGAGAGGACAAGATGCGCCCCGGGCATTGCCACCGTGGCGAACGCCATCGCCATGCCTATGTTCGCCTCCGTGCTGATGTTCGCCACGATCAGGTCGTACGCCGGCCCGGCCGCTGCGAGCGTCCCCGCTGAAATCGCGACCTGGCCGGTGACACCGTTTATCGCGAAATTCTCCGCCGCCACCTCCGCCGCGATCGGGTCGATGTCGATGGCATCCACATGCTCCGCGCCCAGCTTCACGGCTGCGATCGCCAGCACGCCGGAACCCGTGCCCACATCGAGCACACGCATGCCGGGCTTCACCAGGTCGGCGAGCGCCCGCAGGCAGAGTCGGGTCGTCTCGTGGTGCCCCGTCCCGAACGCACGCCCGGGATCCAGCAGGATCGCGACCTGGCCCGGCTCCACCTCGTGCTCGATCCACGAGGGGACGATCACCACCTTGCCCGTGTCCACTACGCCGAAGAACTCACGCCAGCTCACGGCCCAGTCTTCCTCGTAGATCGGTTTCGCGGTCAGTTCAACGGCAGGGTAGGCCGCCAACGCCTGCCGCAGATCTTCCGTGAGCACGGCCCCCAGCTCCGAGCTCGGCAGGTACGCCCGCACCAGCACGGCCTCGCCGGCGCGCACCGTGAACCCCATCTCCGGTCCAAGGATGTCGATCGCCTCCTCGATCGTCACCCCGCCCGGCGACACGTCGCGCATCACGGCCGACACCGCATCCACCTGCTCAGGCGGCACCCGGGCCGTAATCTCAAACCACAAAGACACCCGAGGATTGTCGATTTCCGATTGTCGATTGTCGATTGGTGGCCGGCCGGTGCGAGCGTATCCCCTCGGGCCTATGGCCTAATGCCTAGGGCCTACCCCGCCATGGCGTCGCGGATGCGCTCGAAAAAGCCCTTCGTCCGCTTGGGGAGCGTCGGCGTGCCCATTGTCTGGGCCAGCTCCTCGAGCAGCTCCCGCTGCCGCTCGTCGAGCTCTTCCGGTGTCACGACGGTCACGCGCACGACCATGTCGCCACGTCCGGACCCGCGCAGGTGCGGCACGCCCTTCCCGCGGATGACGAAGTCCTCGCCCGTCTGCGTGCCGCTCGGCACTTCGAAGTCCATCTCCCCGTCGATCGTGGGGATTTCCACCTTCGCGCCGAGCGCGGCCTGTGCCACATTCACCGGCAGCTCCAGGAGGATGTGGTCCTCGATCCGCTCGAACTGCTCGTGCGCGGCCACGTTCAGGACGACGTAGAGGTTCCCGTACTCGCCGCCGCGCGCGCCCGCCTCGCCCTCGCCCGTCAGCCGGATTTGCGCGCCATCGTCCACACCTGCAGGCACCTTCACCGCGATCTTGCGTTGCCCCCGCGTGCGTCCAGCGCCGCGGCATTGGGTGCACGGGTCGGTGACGATGCGGCCCTCGCCCTGGCACATCCCGCACGTCGTGACGTTCACGAACTGGCCGAAGATGCTCTGCTGCGCCCGCCGGATCTCGCCCTGGCCCTTGCACTCGGGACACGTCTCCAGGTCGGTGCCCGGCTCGGCCCCCTTGCCCGAACATCGGTCGCAGCGTTCCGGCCGCTGGTACTCGACCTCCTTCTCGACGCCGAAGATCGCCTCCTCGAAGGTGAGGCGCAGGTTGTACCGGAGGTCGGCGCCGCGAACAGGGCCGCGCCGCCTGCGCCCGCGAGATGCGCCACCGAAGAATTGATCGAAGATGTCGCCAAAGCCCTCGAAGCCGCCGTGAAAGCCATCGAAGCCCTGCGGCCCGCCCGAGCCCATCCCGTCCACGCCTGCGTGCCCGAAACGATCGTAGCGGGCGCGCATGTCCGTGTCGGAGAGCACCTCGTATGCCCGGGTCGCTTCCTTGAACTTCTCCACCGCGTCCGGTTCCGGGTTGCGGTCCGGGTGGTAGTCCATCGCGAGCTTGCGGTACGCCTTCTTCAGGTCCTGGGCGTCCGCGCCCTTGGCCACGCCGAGCACGTCGTAATAGTCACGTTGTTGGGTCGCCATACTCGATTAGCAGTTTAGCAGAGCGAGTGCTAAGGCGAGGTCGGCCATCGGACCGAAGCGCGGTTGCCTCTTGACCCTGGCCTCGTGCCTAATGCGCCCATGCCCTCCCTCCCCAGGCCGCTCCGCGAGCAACTCGACGCCTTCATCCAGGGCCCCACGCTCGTGCGGCAGGCGATCGAGGGGATCGACGCGGGGCTCCTCAACCGCCGTCCGCCGGGCGACGACTGGTCCATTCGCGACGTCATCATCCATCTCTCCGACGGAGAGCTGCTCGGTGCCGTCCGCATCCGTCTCGCGCTCGCCGAGGAGTCGCCTCCGATGCCCATGTATGAGCAGGACGCCTGGAAGCGGCGCCTCCAGTACCTCTGGCGCGACCCCGAGGCTGCCCTCGGCCTCTTTCAGCAGACCCGCTACTCCACCGCCGAGATCCTCGACCACTGCGGCGCCGAGGCCTGGCAGCGCACCATCATTCACCCCGAGTCCGGCCCGCTCACCGTCGCCGCTCTCGTCGGCATCTACGTGGGGCACGTGAACGACCACGTCGCGCAGATCGCGAATGCTCGGGCCGCCTTCGCAAGCGGATGACGGGAGACGATAGGGTTGGCCGTTAGCGGGGTGCCGCTAGGCTCCGGGCGTGAAGGTACGCGACGTGTTGAAGCTGCTCTCGGACGACGGGTGGTACCATGAGCGGACGAGGGGCAGCCACAGGCAGTTCAGGCATCCCACGAAGCCGGGCACCACAACGGTCGCCGGGCATCCATCGATGGAACTGCACCCCGGCACTCTGAAGAACATCCTGAAGCAGGCAGGCCTGGACAAATGACCACCGAGTACACCGTGATCCTGGAGCGAGGACCTAAGAACTGGTCGGCCTACGTCCCGGACCTTCCGGGATGCGTCGCGGCTGCTAAGACCCGTGAGGAGACCGAGACGCTCATCCGCGAAGCAATCGGCCTCCACCTCGAGTTGATGCGGGAGGACGGTGATCCCATCCCGGTCCCGATCAGCGAGGCCGTGCGCGTCGCCGTCTGACGGCAGCCCAGCGCCCCTGGTCTCTACCCTTCCGCTCGTGTGAAGGTTGTTCGGCCCGGACAATACCGTTGTGACCGAAGCCACCCCCGCGCGTCACACCGCCGACGATACCGCTCCCGATACCCCCACCAGCCTCCCCGCGGAGACTGGCCGCGAGGCGTGGCGCACGAACCTGCTGTTCATCTGGATCGGTGTGTTCGTAGGGCTGCTCGGCGCGAACTTCGTCTTCCCGTTCATCCCCTTCTTCCTCAGAGACGAACTCGGCGTCCCTGACGACCGCGTGGGCTACTACACGGGCCTCACCGCGAGCGTCACCGGCCTCTCGCTCACCCTCACGGCCCCGCTCTGGGGCACCCTCGCCGACCGTTACGGCCGCAAGCCCATGTTCGTGCGCGCGCTCCTGGGCGCGGGCGTGCTCATCTGCCTGATGGGCCTGACGCAGACCGTCTGGCAGCTCGTGGCCCTCCGTTTCGCCATGGGCGCGTTCGCGGGCACGATGGGCGCCGCTGCCGCCCTCGTCGCCGCCACCACCCCGCGCGAGCGCGTCGGCTACGCCCTCGGCACGCTGCAGACCGGCCTCTTCGCCGCGAACATGCTCGGGCCGTTCATCGGTGGCATTGTCGCCGCCCGCCTCGGGCTGCGCGAGGCGTTCTTCTTCTGTGCCGCGCTCTACCTCATCGCCTGCGCGCTCGTGTTCCTGTTCGTGAAAGAAGGCGACCCCAACGGGCAGCCGTCCGCCGGCGAGCGTCGCGACCGCGGGGGCAGCCTCCTCCAGAACCTGCGCGTGGTCGTAGCCGAGCGGCAGATCCTCGTGATGCTCGCCCTCCTTTTCTGCCTCTGGCTGAGCACAACCTTCGTCCGTCCGGTCATGCCCCTCTCCATCGACGACTTCGCCGGCGACAGCACGCAGGTCGAGCTCAACACGCCCTTCGGGTCCTGGACGCTCAGCGAGACCACCGCCACAGGCATCGTCTTCGGCGTCATAGGCCTCACGAGCACGATCGCCGCCATCTCGATCGCACCGCTCGGCCAGCGTTTCGGCTACCGCAACATCGTCGTCCTTGCGGCCGCGATGACCGGCGCGCTCTACATCCCCGTCTACTTCGCGAGCTCGCTCTGGGCGTTCACCCTCTTGCTCGGCGCCGTCGGCCTCTTCCAGGGAGCGATGGTCCCCGGCACGAACGCGCTCATCGCCGCCAGCACGCCGGAGGGCAAACAGGGCAGCGCCTTCGGCCTCGCCGCCAGCATGCAGTCGCTCGCCCTGCTCACCGGCCCCCTAGCCGGCGGCGCCGTCGCCGGCCTTGCAGGCATCGAGGCCGTCTACGCCGTGATCGGCGTCATCCTCCTCGGTGCCGCCCTCTTCGGCTACCTCGCCATCCGCGAGCCCGACGCGTTCGTCACCGCCCGCCCCCTCCAATCCTCGGGGCCCCGTCCATCAGAGCCCGGGGCGTAAGCGACGGCCCACGGGCAGCCCGTTAGACTCCCCCCAATGACCTCCCCCACGCGCGCCGCGCCACCCGGCGCCAGCTTCCTTCCCCAGCGCTGGTTCTACGGCTGGTACATCGCCATCGCCTGCTCCGCGCTCATGTTCGTCGGCGTCGGGGTTGGCTACTACGGCCTGCCCGTGTTCCTCAAGCCCCTGCAGGACGACCACGGCTGGTCCACCACCCAGGTCAGCCTCGCCTCTACCATCTACTTCTGCATCTCCGGCCTCACATCCGCCCTCGTTGGCCCATACGTCGACCGCCGCGGCCCCAAGGCGCTCATGATCATCGGCACCGTTATCAACGGCGTGAGCGCCGCCTTCATCGGCCTCGTGAACGAGCTCTGGCAGCTCTACGCCGTCTACTTCGTGTTCGCTGTCGCCTTCGGCATGTCCAGCGCCATCGCCGTGAATGCCATCATGACGCGCTGGTTCGTGCGCAAGCGCGCCCTCGCCATGAGCATCTCGTCCACGGGCGTCTCGCTCGGTGGCGTGGTCCTCGCGCCCGTCGCGGCGAAGTTGATCGACATCGGCGGCCTTGAGTTGGCGACGCCTATCCTCGGCGCGCTCGTGATCGTCGTGGGGCTCCCGGCCGTCATTCTCGTGATCGCGTTCACGCCGCAGGAGATGGGCCTTCAGCCCGATGGCGAGACGTCTCCGCCGCCGGCGCTTCGCGCCACCATGGCCACGCAGATGCGCCAGTGGAGTCGCAGCGAAGCCATGCGCACCATCGGCTTCTGGGGCATCTTCGTCGCCTTCCTGCTCGTCCTCATCGCCCAGACCGGCTACATCGTCCACCAGGTGTCGTTTCTCGAAGACCGCCTCGGCTCACGCAGCGCGGCGGCGCTCACGCTCAGCGTCACCGCCTTCGGCAGCATCGTCGCGCGCCTTGTCGTCGGCATCTTCGCAGACGGCGTCGACAAACGCCTGCTCACCGTCGTCCTCTTCGTCGTGCAGGGCACCTGCATCCTGCTCATCATCCACACGAGCAGCGTCCCCGCGACCTGGATCCTCACGCTCATCTTCGGCCTCACGATCGGGAACATCTACATGATGCAGTCGCTGCTCGTGGGCGAAATCTTCGGGATGGTGTCATTCGGCGCAATCTTCGGCCTGATCAGCCTCGCCGGTCAGGTGGGCAGCGGCCTCGGGCCTATCGGCGTCGGCTACCTCCACGACCGAACGGACGGCTACACCGTGCCCTTCACGATCACGGCCCTCCTCACCTACGCGGCCGCCATCGCTGTGCTCTTCGCCCGCCCCGTTCGTGACTCCGCAGCTGCGCCGGCGCCCGCCGTCGACAACGGCGTAACCGCTCCCGGGCAGTAGGGCCAGTTCAACGCACCTCGGCAAGGTATCCCGCCACCAAACCGAGTGTCCGTCCAGCCGTCAGCGCAGTGTGGCCGGGGACGAAACGCGTGCGGGAATCCTGTCTCTGAGCTGTAAAACGTCCGTAAACAGTTCGGGGAATTGCCGAACGGGCCGGAAATCACCTTGCTCCACATTCGGGCCGCTCCTACTCTGGCAGCATTGGAACTCAACCTCCGAGATTGTGAGACAGCATGAAGCGTGCAATGAAGGTCGGGATGGGCGTGGCGACGGCGATCGCCGTTTCGCTTCCGGCGATGGCATGGGCGCAGGAGTTTCCCCCTCCGCCGCCGTCCACGTACTACGGAACCGTGACCGGCGGCGCAGTTGCCGGCCAGGGCGTCATCGCCATCGTGCAGAGCGGCACCGCCTCGCAAACCTGCGGCGACGGGAAGGTGCTCCAGGATGGCGGCAGCATGGTGTACGTCGTCGACGTCGTGCAGGACGCGCAGAAGGACGGCTGCGGCGAAAGCGGGCGCTCCATTCGTTTCTACTTCACGCCAAACGGCTCGAACCCGGGCCGCCTTGCCACCGAGACCGCACAGTGGGGAGCCCCGGGCGCCCCGAAGGAGCAAAACCTGACGCTGGGCGTCTCCCTGACCGTCAAGGGCGCCGTTCCCGTGGTTGCCAGGGACGGCATCCAGCAGTAGACACAGGCGCCCGCGCGTTGCGGGCGCTTTCTCTTCCGCCTTATGCCATGCACAAGCCGGTCACTGGCAACGCTCCTCATGGCCGCAGTAGCGGCCAGCTTCGCCGTCGTGGCGCTCGTACACGCGCAGAGTCCCCCTGGCGCCCCCACGTTTGCCTACGTTTACGGCCGCGTGCTCCTGGGTGGCGAGAATCTCATCCCTGATACACAACCCGTCATCGCCTTCGTGAACGGCAAGGCCTGTGGCGGCACTCCAACGAACACGCTCGTTGCCAGCGAAGGCGACGATGTGAAACCCGAGGACGTCGGCCGCACGGTCTATGTGATCGATGTGCTCGCCGATGGCACAAACACCTATGAGCGGCTCGGCTGCGGCCGTCCCGGCGACCCCATCCTGCTCTACTTCCCCGCCGCGGGCCGGACATCCTCCGTGCAGCCACTATTCCAGTCGGGTCCTCTGCGGGCCGACCTCGAGCTCGACATCGCGCTCAGCCAGCGCGCCGGCATTCCGCAGCTTGCCGCCGACGGAGCGAACTAGGCTTCAGCCGTCGCCCGCTGGAGTGCCCGGTGACATTCGCCCAGTCGATAGCCAGTGCGCGTTGCCCGCAACTGCGGCGTAATACACGGGCCACTACCGTTGGTACCAACCTACAAAAGGGTTGGAGGCAATATGGCACGAGATGTGGCATACAAGCAGACCGATGATCGCTCCGAGGAGCAGAGCGGCCTGTTCACGACGGAGCACAGTCTTGCATGGGTGATGGCGCTCGCCTCGCTCGCCTTGGGAGCGATCGGTCTCCTCGCAGGCTTCGGCATGATTGGCAGCGACGATGAGGCTGGCGCCGCTGCTGAGGTGGGCGGCGCCGCCCAGGCAATCGGGGCCGGCTTGGCAAACTGGCAGGAAGGCTTGCTTTGGATCATCCCGGCTATCTCCGCGGGGCTGCTGGCGTACGCGCTCCACAACACCGGGCACCATCGCGCCCGGTCCGCCCGCCGGAACCACGAAGGTGAGGAATCGGAAAGCGGCGTGTTCAACACTGAGCACAGCCTCGCCTACTTGATGGTCCTCCTGGCGATCGGCTCTGGAGCGCTCGGGCTGTTGGTTGGGTTCGATGTCTTCGAAAACAACAACACGTTCGCGGACGGGATGCTCTGGGCAGTCGCGAGCCTCGTGCCGGCCACCCTTGCGGTGGCACTACACGAGGTGCGGCATCACCAGATGGCTTCTGAGGAGGACGTCATCGTTCGGCTCATCGAGGAGCGCACTGGTCCTCGAACAACGACCACGGCACCGCGCACCGAGCGCGTGAGTGAGCGGCCGGGAGAGCGCTCTCTCTAGCCGTTAAGTTGCATTTCCATTGCAATTGCCCCGGGAGGTGAGTGCCCATAGCATGGCGAGACCTCACCCCCGGGGAGTTGTACGTGGCCCTGGCCACCTTCCGCCGATCGTTCAGGAGATGGCGCGTCGCTCGCGCCATCCGCGCTGCGCGGGAGCAGGGCCACGGGCTGTACTTCACGGAATGGCAGAGTTCGCCCGCTTCCGCCGAGACTCTCGCCCGCGACGTGACCCAGTGGTGCCGTGACACCGTGGCCCGCTGCCGCCGCCCCAACGGCATCGACCACTTCGACCTCACGCTGACGTTCCACTCCACCGGTGGCCCCCGCACGCAGCGCCTGGCGTTCCTCCGGCCGGGCCAACTGTACGACGAGTCCGTGGTCCCGGCCGCGCTCAGCGCCGCGCTGGCCGCGTTCGCCGTCGGTGACCCGGAAACCACCGTACGCGTGGCCGCCGCCCTCCTCTCCTGGGGCGATGTCGCCTTCGCGTCCATGTCCTGAGCAGCCTCCCCTCGTCCACGCATCTCACGCGGTGGAGTAACCTTGCAGGCGTGGAGATCGTCCCCTTCGTTACGGAAGCACTCGGCGACAGCTCCTACATGCTGGTCTTTGGCGACGAGGCTGCGCTCATCGACCCACAGCGGGACACACGCCCCTACCTCGCCGCCGCAGAGGCGCGTGGCGCCCGGATCGTGCGCGTCTTCGAGACCCACATCCACAACGACTACATCTCTGGAGGCCCGGCGCTCGCTGCCCTCGGGGCGACCGTCACCGCGCCTACGCTCGGCAAGCTGGACTTCCCCCACGAGGCCGTCAGCGAGGGTGACGTCGTCCGTGTGGGGTCTGTCGAGCTCCGCGCCGTGGCAACGCCCGGCCACACGTTCGAGCACACCGCCTACTTCCTGAGTTACGCCGATATGCCGCACGCAGTGTTCTCCGGTGGCAGCCTGCTCGTTGGCGCGGCGGGCCGTTCAGACCTGCTGGGCGCCGATCACACGGCCGAGCTCACCCGCCTGCAGTGGGAATCCAGCAACCGGCTCGCCAGCATGCTCGGCCCGGACAGCGCCGTCCTCCCGACGCACGGCGCCGGCTCCTTCTGCAGCGTGTCGGGCGGGCCGAGCGAGCGCACCTCGCGCCTGTCGCTAGAGCTCGCGCGGAATCCCGCCCTCACCAGCGGCGACTTCGAAACGTTCCGGCGCCTGCAACTCGGCATGCCCCTCCCGACGCCTGCCTACTACCCGTACATGGCGCCCATCAACCGGGCGGGGGATCGCAGGGCCCCCGCGCCGCCAGCGCCGAAACGCTTCTCCACTGCCGAGCTTGCCTCGGTGGCCGCTTCGGAGGTCCCGGTGCTGGACCTCAGAGCTCGCTCCGAATACGCCGCCGCCCACGTTCCGGGAGCAATCGCGCTTGAGGAGTGCCCTTCGCTCCTGGGTTATGTGAGCTGGTTGTATCCGTTCGACACGCCGCTCGCGCTCGTCACCTATGACTCCCACCAGGCGGATCGCGTCACGGGCGACCTCTTCCGCATCGGCTACGAGCACGTGCGGGGCTACCTTCCCTTCCACGAATGGCTCGAGCAGGGCCAGGAATCGGAGTCACTTCAATCCGTGGAGCTGGCCGGGGCTGCTGATCTCATTGCGCGGGCCGGGGCGGAGATCCTGGACGTCCGGTTCGAGAAGGAGCACCTGCAGAGCCCGCTCGATGGCGCACGCCAGTTGCCGATCGACCAGCTGCGGCAATGGGCTCCGACTGTAGGCAACGGACCGTTCCTTGTGGTCTGTGGGAGCGGCCAGCGGGCCGCCATCGTCGCAAGCTACCTTGAGGCACAGGGAGCGCAGGCAACGCCGCTCATCCGCGGCGGCGCGCCGGACCTCAGTGCCCTCGCTGACCGGCCCGCTTAGATAGCGGCTTCGAGGCGCCAGCCCCGGATCGTTGGTGTCGCCACGAAATCATCAAGGCACGGCCCGCAGAGCTTTCCGGGAATGCGCACCAGCTCACCGTTCGCGTGAACAAGCACGGCGGGGTGCTCGCCGGGGATGCCGCACACGATGCACGTGCTCCCGCCCAGCAGCTCTTCTTTTTCGCACCGCTGGCAGACGAGCACCCCCACTCGCACGACGTGAAAGTCGTGCTCGCCCGGAGAGCAGTATCGCTCCAGCCAGTGCTCGACCCAACTCTGGACTGGCATCCTTCCCCAACCCCATTGCTGCTACTTCGTGTTCTCGCTCCAGCCGCTCTCCCAGGGGTCACGCGTGCGCAGGGGATTGCCGGCGCGCGACCGCCGGGACGGTCATCATGGCGAGAGCTTCTCCCAGTGCCACCGCGACGCCCGCGAACAGCACGAAGTCGCCCACGCTATAGATGTTCGGGCCGTAGCCCGGAATGGAGACGATGAACTGGTCGGCCAACAGCGGGAACCGGATCTCATCCTGCTCCAGGATGATGTCCTTGGACCCCGTAATCTGCCGTCCGATATGGCTTTCATCCAGTTCCGCGACGAGCCCCGACGCCTCGACTGTGTCGTAGGCAACGGGCATGAGCCCGCCGTGGGCCAGGATGGGTGGCAGGTTCAGCGCGATGCCCAGCGCCACGAGCCATGCTCCCGCAAACCGGCGAAAGCGTAGGGCCATGGCCACCAGGCAGACGGTGGTCACGAAAAAGATTCCACGCCTCAGCAGCGCGTCGTCCCCGCCGGTGCCCAGCCCTCGCACAGCAATCTGCTGCACGAAGAGCACCATGGCAGCCACGACGAGCCATGCGGCGTCACCCGCCTGCCCATGGGGCAGGCGGGCCCGCACTGAGGGGGGGAATCCTGTCATTCCGCGACCCTCGCCGTTGCGTCCGCTACCAGGTCTGGAAGGGGGCGGCGCCGGCGAAAGCGACGGTGGTGAGCGCGAGCAGAGCGAAGAGAACGGTGGTGATGCGTGCCATTGGTGTAGTTCCTCTTAAAGTTGTCTTCCGGGCGCAACATAGCGGGGGATTCTCGCGAAATTCTCGCGGCGGAGTCGATTTCGCCCGTGCACCCGAAAAATAGGGGATTTCCCTTATAAAGACGGCCCTGAGGGGGCGCAAGCACAGGCTCTGACAGGGGAGGGAGTGAGCGTCGAGGACGAACTACGCGATCGCGCCGGCGGCTATCTGTGCGCGCAACTCGCGGAACCGGGCAGGGAGGCGATCGCCAAGCTCCTGCTCGTAGGCCGTGCCGTAGTCGTCGATCAGCGCGAGGGCGACGGCGGCCTGCCCCGACTTCACGCGGTAGATAGCCAGCTGGTAGGCGGCTTCCGCGTTGTAGCGGTTGCGCTCCAGCAGCTCTTCCATGCACGACGCGGCCGACTCGTACTCCTCACGCCCCGCGTAGTATCCCGCGAGCGTGCTCAGCGCTTCCTGGGAGTGTTCTTCAATGCGCCTGCGCAGGGCCTCGGCCCACTCGGAGTAGAAGCCTTCCGCGAAGGGGCCGCGGTACAGTTGCAGCGCGCTGCGATAGCGGGCCGCGCGCTCCGGGGACCCCACGCTCAGTTGGCTCGCCTGCTTCAGCGACGTCTCGAACTCTTCCACGTCCCACTCGAAGTCCCCTTCGGGGTCGAGCACGTAGGCGCCCTGCCGTTTCACCACGCTGTCCTGGTAGAGCGCGCGGCGGATGCGATACACGTTCGAGTGGAAGGCGCTGTTGCACTTCTCCGGCGACAGCTCCGGGTACAGCCGCTCCACAGCCTCTTCCTTCCGCAGTCCGTCCCTGTTCGCCAGGAACAGGAAGAAGAGCTCCTTCGCCCGCATGCTCGCCCAGTCCTCGTCCGTCACTTCCCGGCCGTCGACGGTCACCCTCACCGGGCCGAGGCTGTGCGCGACCACCTTCGGCCGCGCCGTAGGAGCGGTCTCAGGCGCTTCCATCTGCGAGATGACGTGGCGGTCCACCATGTCCCGGAAAGCCGGCCCCAGGACTCCTCGTGACGCTACCCACTGCGCGAACATCGGGTCCTCCCGGGCTGGCGGCAGCAACAGGCCCGTCATCCAGGCCTCTGTCATCAATGCGGAGAGGTGTTCCAGTTCCTCCTGCGCCTCCGTGCGCTGGCGGCTCCGGAAGTACAACATGCCCATGCGGTAGTGGCCGGTGCGCAGCGCGGCGCGGGCGTCCACCTGGTGGAAGAGGTCGATGGCCTCGTTGCCTGTGGTGATGGCGCCCGTGTGGTTGCCCGAGGCGGACTTCACCATGGCGTACTGCAGCAGGCATGTCCCCAGCTCCAGCGGGTTCCCGGAGATTTCGGCGATCGGCAGCGCTCGGACCGCGAAGTAGTCCGCCTGCTGGATGTCGTTGAGCCCGAGGAAGGCGCCCGCCAGCCCGGCGATCGACAGGGCCGCGAGTGACTCGTCCATCACCTCTGTGGCGCACAGGCGGATCGCTTCTTCGAAGAGCTGGCGTGCCTCCTCGTAGCGCCCCAGCGCGAGATTGGCATCGCCCAGCGAGGCAATCGCGTACGCCTCATTGCGCACGTTCTCACAGGTTGAGCCTTCGAGCCGCGCTTCCTCCAACACGTCACTGGCGCTCTGGAAGTCCCCCACCATGAGGTGTGCCATGCCGAGATTATTGAGCACCCAACCGAGGTTCGCCGTGCCCTTGGCGTCCCGCCATCCGCGTGCCGCCCGGGTGAGCTCGTTGACCGCGGCGGGGCCGTCACCGCGCATCGCCATTAGCTGGCCCAGCGTGGAGCGAGCCGTCAGCTCCAGGTTCGGGAAGATGGTGTGCTGCGCGTTCGAGATAGAGAGGTGAAGGAGCTCGTCGCCCCGCGCGAAGTTGCTCGTCCCCTGGATCTCGTAGTTCGCCTCCGCGTAATACACCTCCGCCAGCAGGGCGCGGTCATCGAGCTCCAACGTGCGTCCGATCTCATCGAACACGCCGGGCAGGTCTGTGATGCGGCCCAGCAGCCGGAAGCCCCGTTCACGCGCCAGCAGCGCATGCACCCGTGCCGTCGACGGCAGGTCCTGGCATTTGAGCACGAGCTCCGCTTGCTCCAGCGCCTGGTTCGGCTTGCCGATGTGCGAAAAGACGCGCGCCTTGATCGCCGAAAGCTCGATGCGATCCTCGAGATGCTCAGGCTCCAGCACCTCGAATCCCCGCCACAGTAGCGCGAACGCTCCGTGGTAAAGCAGGTGACGGCTGTGCCGTTCGAGCAGCTCCGCCAGCGTTACGCCCTTCTCCAGCGTTCGCGCCAGCTCGAGCGCCTCCGCGATGGCCCCGCGCCGTTCGAGCCAGCGGGTCACCGTCGCGAGCGCACTGCGGAAGCCGTCCGGATCCCGCCGGCGATACCGGTTGCGCATGAATCCCCGCAGCAGCGGGTTGATTTCGAACGAGCCCTCGGCGTGCAGGTCGAGCAGGAAGTCGTGCTCGTCGATCCATTCCTGCAGCCGCGCATAGCCGGCGTCTCCCAGCATGTCCAGTGCAAACGCGTCGTCGACGGTGTCGCAGACGCTCAGGGGAAGAAGAATGTCCCGTATGTCTTCCGGGATGCCCTCCCATATCTCGCGCGCCAGGTAACGCTCCCACGCCGCTCCGGCCTCGATCTTGCGCGGTTCCGTCGTGGAGATGACGCCCGAGATGGTTGCGGCTGCGGCGACCGGCCAGCCGCTTGTTGTTGCAAGTACCTCGGCCGGGTCGATCTCGCGGCCGAGCTGGCATCCCAGCTCCCGCACCTCGTCGAGCGTGAGCGCAAGGTCGTCCTTCGTCATGAGGAGGCATTCGCCGGCCGTGATGCGCCGGTCCACCTCCCGGAGGGGTGCCGCCGCGCGGCCGGAGAGGATCATCTCTTGTCCATCGGGGAGAGTCGCCAGGAGCCAGCCGAGCAGTTCCGCCGCGTCGTCCGCGCCCCGGAGCTCGTGCACGTTATCGAAGATGAGGAGAAGGGGCTGCTCGGAGGCGTCGATGGCTTCGCGCAACGCAACGCCCACGTACGCTTTCAGGTCGCCGTCGCGCGCCGCGGTAGAGAAGCCCAGTCCGTCACACGGCTGGCGCAGTGCGGCCGTTATGCGCTCGGCCAGTGTCTCGGGTGCGGCGCAGGCGGAATCGAGCGTTACCCAACAGGCGCGGAAGTCCAGTTCATTCGCGAATTGGGCGAGCAGGACTGTTTTCCCATAACCGGCCGGGGCCTGGATGACCGTGATCCCGTTGCCCACGGCGGCATGCAGCTCTGCGAGCAGGCGCGGGCGAGAGATCGCAGATCGTCCCACACGTCCCCCGAGCCGTGCCGCTCGCGACTGAGTCGCCTGGCTGGTGAGGTTCGAGGCCCGCTCGTACATCGCCGGTATTCTAGCGGGGTATTTCCCCGGCGAATAGAGGGAAATCCCCTACTTTGCGTCCGAAGCTGAGCAGCGCGGGAGATGCGAGTACAAATTTACTTACGGGTTCGCGGGTCCAACGCGTCGCGCAGGCCGTCCCCGAGGAACGTGAAGCACAGCGTGAGCACCGCAATCGCGAGCGACGGCACGATGACCATCCACTCCGAGACGCGCACGAACTGCTGGCCTTCGCGCACCAGCGTCCCGAGGCTTGCCGTCGGCGGCGGAAGCCCGAAACCGATGAACCCAAGGAACGTCTCCGCGAAGATCGCCGCCGGGATCCCGAAGGTCACCGCCACGATCACTGGCCCAAGCGTGTTCGGCAGCATGTGCGTGAAGACGATGCGAGGGCTCCGCGCCCCGATTGCCCGCGCGGCGAGCACGTAGTCCGCGTTCTTCAAATCCAGCATCTGCCCCCGCACCAGCCGCGCCAGCGTCGCCCAGCTGACGATGCCGATGGCGACGATGACCTGCACGAGAATGCCCGGCAGCCCCGGTATCTGGGGACTCCCGCTGCCGATGATGGGCCAGTCCCGCTCCGTCAGGATCGCCCGCATGAGGATGATCGCGAGCAGGTCCGGGAACGCGTAGATCAGGTCGGTCAGGCGCATCAGGATGTTGTCGGAGAACTTGCCCCCCAGGGCCGCGCAGGCGCCCACGCTCAGGCCGATGACGAGCACCACAATCTGCGTCCCTATGCCGATCTTGAGGCTGATGCGCATTCCCTCCCACACGCGCGCCCACGTATCGCGGCCCAGGTTGTCGGTGCCCAGCCAGTGGTCCGCATTGGGCTTGGCCAGGAGTTGTTCAAACTGCTGGTCGTGCGGCGGGTACCGCTCGATTGCCGGGAACAGTTCGGTGCCGAAGGCGAGCACGGTCACCGTGATGAGCACCACGCCCGCCAGCACGGCCACCTTGTTCCGGCGCAGGCGGTCCATCGCCTGCAGCCAGAGCCCACGCTGCTTCGTGTGGAAGGAGAAGCCCGAGAGATCAAGTGTAGTCGTGCTCTGGGAGGCGGCCATCAGTACCGGATCCTCGGGTTCACGATGCCGTAACTGACGTCCACGAGCAGGTTCATCACGGCGATAACGAACGCATAGAGGAGCGTCGTCCCCATGATCATCCCATAGTCCCGCGAGGCTACCGACTCGACGTAGTATCGCCCGATGCCGGCGATCCCGAAGTACTGCTCGACCACGAACGTGCCCGTGATGAGCGCCGCGAGGATCGGCCCGAGCACAGTCAGCACGGGGATCATCGCGTTGCGGATCGCGTGGCCCCTCACCACGTTGATTTCGAGCAGGCCCTTGGCGCGGGCCGTGCGGATGTAGTCCTGTTGCAGCACTTCGAGCATGGATGCCCGCGTGATGCGCGCGATGAATGCAGCGGGAAACAGCCCCAGCGCCACCACGGGGAGCACCATCTGCCGGTAGTTCCCGAACTCCCAGCCGATCACGTCAAACCACCCCAGCCGCAGCGCAAAGAAGAGTACGAAGAACGTGGCCAGCACGAAGTTCGGCACCGACGCCCCAATGGTCGCCACGAACACGCTCACATAGTCGAGCGGCCCGTTCTGGTTCACCGCCGAGAACACCCCCAACGTCATCCCCACCACCGTCGCGAAGACAAACGCGCAGAGCCCGAGCTGGAGCGTCGTCGGCAGCCCATCGCGGATGACGTCGGTGACGTCGCGGTTCTGGCGGAACGAGAGGCCAAGGTCGCCTTGCACGAGGTTCCCGATGAAGGTGACGTATTGCTCCCCGACCGATCCATCCAGCGCGTACTTCTGCTCCAGCGCCGCAATCGTGTCCGGAGAGAGGGGCTTCTCCTGGTCGAACGGGCCGCCGGGGACGGCGTGCATGAGGAAGAAGGTGACCGTCGCGATCGCCCAGAGCAGCGGGACCAGCATCAGCACCCGGCGGATGATGTAGAGGGTCATCGAACGGTCGTTTCCAACGGTGAGTTGAGGGATAGGGCCCGGCCGGGAAGGCCGGGCCCTATCGATTCGTACAGGCGGTGGCTACTCCAGCCACCATTTTTCGATTGCCCAGTCGCCCGCAAGGAACGCGTCGACTGGCGCGGCGAGCTCGCGCGGTCCATGCAGACCGGGCTTGATCAGATAGTTGAAGCTCTCCTGGTAGAGAATTGGGCCGGCGAGCATGGGGTTCTCGCTGAGCATCGCGTTGATTTCGCGATACTGATCCCGCCGCTCTTCGTCGTTCGTGTTGAACTTCGCCTTCTCGAAGACCTCGTCGAGGGCCTCGTCAGAGACGCCGTAGTAGTTGTTCGTGCCGCCGGTGTTGAACAGGCCCGACACCCAGTTCTCCGGGTCCGGGTAGTCCTGCGTCCAGCCGCCGGGGAAGAGGTCGTAGTCCATCGCCGTGAAGCGTGCGGACCGCGTCCGGCTGTCCACGACGTCCACGGTGATGTCGATGTTGAGGTGCTTCTTCCACTGCTCCTTCAGGAATTCCGCTGTTGCCCGCCGGTCGGGCACGTCGGAGATCACCATCGTGAGCACGGGGAAGCCGTCGCCGTCCGGGTAGCCCGCGTCGGCCAGGCTCTTCTTCGCCGCCTCGGGGTCGAAGCCGACCGTCCCGTCATACCCGCTCTCCGAGACGTCGCCGCCCGCGACCAATGGGGGCATCCAGGTGCTGCTGGGGATGTAGGCGCCCTGGAACGCGACGCGGTTGAGCGTCTCGCGGTCTGTCGCCCGCGAGAGCGCCAGCCGGACATTGTAGTCGTCGAGCGGTTCGCGCTCGAGGTTCATGTGGACGGCACGGCTGGTTACGCCCGGCACCTGCAGGAATTCCTTGCCGAGCGTCGGGTCTGCCTTGATCACGTTGAGACTGGTGAGGTTCGCGCGGGTGATTTGAAGCTGGTTCGCCCGGTAGGCGTTCTCAGCCACGTCGAGCTGGTCGATATAGCGCAGTGTCACCTTGTCGAGGTAGGCCGGCTCGCGGTGCCAGTTGTCGTTCCGGACGAGGACAGCCGAGTCCTTCGCGGTGTAGCTCTCGATCTTGAAAGGCCCGTTGTAGGCCAGTTCCGTGACCGCGGGCCACGGATCGCCGGAGTTCTTCACGATGTGGCTGGGGGACGGGAACGTCATCCAGAGCGCGAGGACCAGGGTGAACGTCGGCTGCGGATTCTCGAGCTTGAACGCGAGTGTCGTGTCGTCTGTCGCGTTCACGCCCACGGCTTCGCGGAGCTTTGCCTTCTCCTCGGCGGTCTTGTCTACGGCCGAGTAGAACTCGTCGCACCCGACGATGTTCGAAATGGTGTCCTTGTAGGTGCCTGCGTTGTCCGGGTCACAGGTGCGCTGGATCCCGGCCACGAAGTCCTTCGCCGTGAGCGGTTCGCCATCGGACCACTTCAGGCCGGCGCGCATCTTGACCGTGTAGGTCTTGCCGTCGCTCGAGACCTGCGGCGCCTCGGCCGCCATCTCCGGCACTGCCTCGTTTTTCTCGTTCAGGTTGTAGAGTCCCCGCCAGACCATCCGCTGAACGCCGATGTCCTGGGCGAAGTGGGACCAGTGTGGGTCGAAGGACTCCGGTTCGACGTACTGGAGGACCAGCTCGCCCCCTTGCTTGGGGTCCCCTGTCGTGCCTGTCGAGTCGTCGTCGTCATCGTCGTCGTCGTCGCCGCAAGCGACCGCTATGAGCGAGATCGCCAGCATGGCAAAGACCGTAAAGAGTAACCTGAATTTCTTGCTCAACTTGTTCGGTACCTCCTCCTCGGTGCGTGGCGCGCCGCCATTCAACCTAGCCATAGATTTGCTCTACTGATCTCTAAAGTCAACACAGCCTTACCGGTCAGTATGCAGATACAAATGTCGCTATGGCAGAGTATTATCGACGTGAAACATAGGAGAAAACTACGCGAATCTAATGAAGATCCTGCGAACACGCACGCTTACGGGGGATCAACTGGGAGGATGCCTGGTGGACACGGGGTGGAGTCAGGCTGGACTGGGCTTGGCGCCGGCTCTGGCGGGACGCTGCCTTGCCTGCGTTCGCGGGGCGGCGGGCAGGGAGACCGTCAGGCGGGCGCCGCCGTGGCTTCCGTTCTCCGCAGTAACCGAGCCCCCGTGGGCCTCCACGATCTGCTTCACGATCGCAAGCCCCAGCCCGGCGCCACCTGTCGACCGCGCGCGCGCCCGGTCTGCCCGGTAGAAGCGCTCGAAGATGAACGGAAGGTGCTCCGCCGGTATGCCCGGGCCGGAGTCGACGACCGAGATATTCACGCGCGGGCCGGCCGCCCGCACCGACACCACGATCGTGCCCCCGTCGGGAGTATGGGTGACCGCGTTTTCGAGCAGGTTGCGGATCACCTGCCCCAGTCGGTTGCGGTCCGCCTCGAGCGCGGGAAGGCGCGACGACGTCTCCGTGCTGACGGTGATGTGCTTGTAGGCCGCGCGCTTCGAGACCGCCGCGACCGCTCGCTCGACCAGCTCCTCCGCCTGCAGCCGCTCAGGGAACATCTCCTGGTGCCCGGCATCCGCCAGCGCCAGTTGCTGAAGGTCGCCCACGAGCCGCACCAACAAGCCGGCCTCTTCCTGCAGCGAGGCGATCACGTCGATGTCCGGTTGCACCACTCCGTCGGCAATCGCATCGAGGTAGCCGCTGATGTTGTTGAGCGGTGTCCGCAGTTCGTGTGCGACGTCGCTGGTCATCTGCTTGCGCAGCGATTCGTTGCGCTCCAGGCTCGCCGCCATCGAATTGAACGCGTGGCCCAGCTCCCCGATCTCGTCCTGGGACCGAATGGCCACGCGCTGGCGCAGGTCGCCCGACTCCAGCCGGCGGGCGGCGCTCGTCAACGACTCCACCGGACCCACCACACGCCGGCTGAGCCAGTAGGCCGTCCCGGCCGCCACCACGCAGACGATTGCGACGGCAACGGCGAGGTTCCGGTTCAGCGTGCGGATCGCGTGCCGCTGGTCCGCCTGGTAGGCCGCGACGAACCCCGGGTCGGCCCGCAACAGGTACGCCTCACCAGTCTCCGGCTCGTAGATCAAGGGGTTGGTGTTGGGTTCGATCGCCGGTGGTGAGCTTTGCACGTCCACGAGGAACTCATCGGGGTCCACGTACCGCAGCCCGCCACGTCCGCCCGTGGAGACAGGCACCACCGTGAACCGGAAGCTATCGTCCAGCTTCGTGCTCGTGCTCCACGTCATCACCACGCCCACGGAAACGAGCGCGATCACGGGAAGCGCGATCATGGCAATGAGCAGTCGGAAGCGAAGGCTAGTGGCCATTGAGATGCTCCGCGAACCGGTAACCGAGCCCATAAACGGTCTCAATGTACATCGGCCGCGCAGGATCTCGTTCTATCTTCTTCCGCAGGTTCCGGATGTGTGCGTCCACAGTCCGCTCCAGGCCCTCGTAGTTGAACCCGAACGCCTTCTCCACCAGCTCCAGCCGGCTAAACGCCTTTCCCGGCTCGCCAGCCAGCGTCACCAGCAGTTGGAACTCTTTCTTCGTCACGCCGGTATCGCGGTTGGCCAGCCGCACTTCGTGGCGGCGTTCGTCGATCACGAGGTCTCGGAACTCCAGGATGCGCGCCTCTCCCGGCTCTCCGTTGACGCCCTTGCGCCGGAGCACTGCCCGCACACGCGCCACGAGCTCTCGCGGGCGAAACGGCTTGGTCACGTAGTCATCGGCCCCGAGGTCGAGCGCTCGCAGCGTGTCCACTTCCTCCGTGCGTGCCGTCACGAGGATGATGCCCATGTCGGACTCCGCCCGCAGCAGCCGGCAGACATCGAAGCCGTCCATCTCCGGGAGCATGACGTCCAGCAGCACGACTCCGATGGGATGGCGGCGCGCAAACTCAAGCCCCTCGCGGCCGTTCCTCGCGACCATCACGGGGTAGCCGTCGCGATCCAGGTAGAGGCGGATCAGCTCAGCGGTCTTGGGGTCGTCCTCGACGACGAGGACACCCGGCTTCACGGTGACACCGGTAAACGCAGGGGGCATGCCTCCGCTGCGAGAATGGGTAGTCCTGCTTCCCCGCTGTTGACTCCGGGGAAGCAGGCGAGGGAACCCCGGCGTGATGACCGGTTGGGGGCACGATACGTTCCCTCGCTCGAAGAACTTTTGAAGGACATGTGCAGATCTAATGCAATTGCAGGCGCTGCCGCCATCCGCGTATGCCCGCGCCCCTCACTCATTACGCAACCTTACCGGATCTCCCGCACAACGAGAGGCGCCGCACATGCCGTCCTCGATGGCCGGTGCGGCGCATTGTTTCCGGCTCAGGAGCGCTACTGGAACTCGGCCCACAGCGCCTGGACGTTCGCGATGTACAGCTCCGTCTCCTCGAAGATGCCGAAGTCCTGCACGGCCTGCCACCCCTGGTAGTACGCCGCCAGCGAGTAGCGGATGTCACCCGCCGTCAGCCGCAGGTAGTGACGCAGCACCGATGCCCCCACCCGGGCGTTATCGCGTGCACTCGCCTCCCAGTCAGCGTCACTCCCCAGGAGGTACTCGAGCGCCCAGAGGGCGGTGATGGGCAAGACCTGCGTGACCCCCACCGCCCCGGCATGGCTGATCACGTGCTGTTGCCAGCCACTCTCCTGCCACGCCAGTGCCTGCAAGAGCCCGGCAGGGATCTCGAACTCCGCCTCGACTTCCTGGAGGATGGCGCGCACCTCCGCACTCGGCATCGGAGCGGCCGTGGCGGGCAATGGCTCCGTCGTGGATGGCGGCGACCCCGAAATCGTCAGCACCTGGCCGATGATGATCAGGTCCGGATCCGCGAGTGCGTTGACCGCCGCGAGGTCGTTCACGGCCACCCCGTACTCGCGCGCGATGAGAGCGAGCGTGTCGCCCGGCGCCACGGTGTGGGTAACCGGCTCCTCCGGCTCGCTCGATTCTCCCACGCCCGGGATGAGCAGCGTCGCCCCGGCATAGATGAGGTTCACGTT
Organism: Dehalococcoidia bacterium; assembly: GCA_040877955.1. Taxonomy (GTDB): domain Bacteria; phylum Chloroflexota; class Dehalococcoidia; order Tepidiformales; family Tepidiformaceae; genus JBBDMZ01. Next base: position 39,772 of record JBBDMZ010000035.1, read on the forward strand.
CGAAATGCCATTAAGCGTGGCGATGTCGTTCAACCCCACGCCGTACGTGGAGGCGATGCCCGAAAGCGTTTCGCCGGGTGCGATGGTGTGTGATTGTGTGGCCGCGACCGTCAGCGGCATGAGCGCGGCTACTGCCGCCAGTGCCGTCAGCGCAATCCGTGGGTGCTTCTCCTGCACCGCCGCGACGCCCCGCAGAGGGGAGTGGAAGCGTCGAATCAAAGGGTCCTCCCGGACCCCGCCGCGCCCGAGGATAGCACGGCACTTCCTTGCACTCGACCGAGACATTTCCCGCCGCCTTACCGGAATTGGGGGCACTCTCTCGGTGGATACACAGAATGTTGGAAGTGTCGTAGAAGGGGCGCGCAACGGTATCCGAGCGGTTGAATTCGGGGAGAGAACTCGTAAACATGCATGCACGACCCGGCTGGGCGGGGCGGTGGAGCGGGTGGTGGTGGGGACTCAGATCGGGACGTTCAGCGCGCGGGCGCCCCCGCGCTGAACCCTCAGTTTCGACTGGTGCTCCGCTCGACCGTGCGCCTCCCTGGCGTGCCCCGTGGGGCTCGTTGCCGGAAGGCCTCGCCGAGGCGATCAGGCCTGCTCCGACCGGTCCCCCAACAAATAGCGCGGGCCGGCGCCCTTCCTCGCCGCGCGGTCATCCGTATTGAAGAGCGCGCATCGTTCGAGCGAGAGACAGCCACAGCCAATGCACTCGGACAGGTCGTCCCGCAGCTGCTGGAGCTGCCCGATACGCGCGTCCAACGCCTCTCCCCACGCCGTCGACATCCGCTCCCAATCCTCCGCCGTGGGACTGCGGCCGTCAGGGAGTGACTTGAGTGCATCAGCGATCTCCCGCAATGACAGGCCCAATCCTTGCGCCACCCGGATCACGGAGACCACGCGCAGCGTGGCCCGCGGATATCGGCGGTGGTTCCCACCGGTCCGCTCGGAGTCGATCAGCCCGATGCTCTCGTAGAAGCGCAGCGCCGAGGCTTGCACCCCGCTCCGCTGCGAGAGCTCGGTGATGGTGATGGTGTTCGGTAGCGCCATGACAATGCTCTCTAGTGGGACGGCTAACTCAAGTTTACTTCAAGTTCGGCGACTCGTTCCGGCCTCGCCGGTCGCCGATCTTTGCTGGAGAGCCCGCGCTCGAATCCCTCATTCGAGCGCCCCCGTGCCCGCCTAATACACCCACGCGATGTCGAAGCGGATGATCGAGACGTCCGTCTTCGCCGGCTTGATGACGCGACGCTCAAACCGGCTCGTGTCCGGCGCGTCGAGCTCGTCGCGTTGCACCTTCAGCTCGCCGAGCTGTGCCTCCATCGATGCCTTCCGGCTCTCGGCCGTATTCTCCATCCGATTCTTGGTCAGCACACTCCCCATGCCCGTCGTCTTCACCCGCCGCGACTTCCCCGTGAACACATTGAGGTTGCCCAGCAAAGCGGTGAGTATCGACAGCCACTTCTCGAACCGCCGCCCCTTCAGCTCCTCACTGCGCATGCTGATATCACGCTCCAGCTTCGCGATCTTCTTGTCGAGGGCGCTCCGCCTGGAGGAAACGGTGGCGGTTGTGCCCAGGCGCGCGGCGAAGCTGTCCTCGTCTTCTCCGGGCTGCGCGAACTTCTTCGTCACCGGGTCGTAGATCAGCTCCGTCTGGAGCCGGTCGTCGAGGCGGTCGCGCAGCATCCGTTCGATGACCTTCGCCCCGTCCTGTGCCGCTGCGAATCCCGGCAGGTCACCGTAGCTCAGGCCCACCGGCGCGTCCGCCGAAAGGTGATCGCCGTCCAGCTCTTTGCCGTCTTGCTCGAGGAGCTCGCCAGCGGACATCCCGGCGGGCATGCGGAAGCCGAGCGTCCGCTGCATCTCTTCCGTCGTGACCCCACCCGCTTTGTAGCGAACGGCGACCCTCACCACCACCCACGGCTCGGCCATGCTCCCCCCGCGCAGGTCGAGGTACTTCGCCCGCAACGGCGCGGGCAACGGCGGCGGTCCCACGGGCGCGGCTGTCGCCGGCCGAGCTTCTGGCGCACCAATCGGTGCGGCCCCCGTCGAAGCACGCGGGCGCTCCGTGGCGGTGGTCGCCACAACCTCCGGCCCGAGGGCGCGGATCTCCGCCCGCGTGATGGGGCCGCGCAGATACGACATAACGAACCGCGAGTGCACGAGCTCCGGTGCCTTGCGGTGGATGTCGTGTACCAGGAACACGCGCTTCTGGACGCCCCCAATGAGCCGCTCGAACGGCACCTCCGAGGCTGCATCCGCCAGCGCCGCCTCGATGCCCTGCTTCACGCGGTCCTGGTCCTGCTCCGTCTGCAGACGCCCGATGGCCCACAAGCCCATGTTCGAGAGCCCCTTGTAGTCCAGGTCCACCGGGTTCTGGGTCGAGAGGAGGATGCCGACGCCATACGCGCGCGCCTGCTTCAGCAGGGTCAGCAGCGGTTTCTTCGTGGGCGGGTTCGCGGTCGGCGGGAAGTACCCGAAGATCTCATCCATGTAGAAGAGCAGCCGCAGCTCGCTCGTGCCTGGCTGCTTACGCATCCACGTCTTCAGTTTGTTCAGGATGAGCGCCGTCACGAACACCCGCTGCTCGTCTTCGAGGTGGGCCGTGTAAACGATCGAGAGTTGCGGCTTCCCGTCCGGAGTCCGCACCCACGACTCGATGTCAATTGGCTCGCCCTGCCGCCACACCTCGAACGGCGGGGACGCCACGAGGTTGTTGAGGGCGTGCATCAGCTCGTTCCGCTCCCGTTGCGGATAGAACGCGTCCACGCCCAGCGCGCCTACCTTCTCGATCGGCGGGTTCGCCACCTGGCTGATGAGCGTCTCCAGGTTCAGGTCCTGGTTGCCGCGCCAGGCATGCTCGATCAGGCTGAACAGGTAGATGTACTCCCGGCTGCTCACCGGGTCTGACTCGATCTGAACTAGCCCCAGCAACGCCGTCACGATCGAATCGATTTCGTCTCGCAGCTCCTCCTCGTTGGCCTCGAAGTCCATGCCCGGTGCGGCCAGCGAGTCGATCAGGTTGATGGGCACTCCGGCCGTCGCCCCGGGCGTGAACACGCGGATGCGGTGCCCCTCGCGGTACGCCGCCACATCCGAAGCTTCGATCCCCCAGTCCTTGAGGCCCTTGGTCCACGTCTCGGAGGCGGCCTGTGCGACGTCTGCTACTGTCTTCCCCTCCCGCGCCGCCTCATCGCGGTCCACCCAGGGCTCGAACTGCTCGGGCGCCAGGCGGTCGAACGCAAGCGCGAGGTTCCCCATGTCGCCTTTCGGGTCGATGACGATGACCGGCACCTTCGCCTTGAGCAGTTCCTCGATGATCCCGATAGACAACCCGGTCTTCCCCGACCCCGTCATCCCGATCACGATGCCGTGCGTCGTGAGGTCGCCGGAGTCGAGCAAGAACCGCTCGCCCAGCGACTTGTCCTCCGCCTTGAACTCCTTGCCGATGTAGAGATCTGGCACGCGGCACCTTCCTCATTCGTGCGGAAAGCCTAGCCGCTCGAACGGCTCACCGCACTCCGGACAGCGCGGCAAGATGACGGAGGCGATCGCCCTCAGGGAACTCGAAGCCACCCAATCCCTTCGACGCTAGTGGAAGAAGCTCGCTACGAAGGCTGCGCCTACACCGTCGGGGGGCGGCGCAACCATCCTATTCAGTATTGCAGATGCCTCCGCGCTCAGATCAGTGATGGCTTTGTCGAGAATCTTGTGCTCGTACATTTCACCGCTCCTCGACTCTCCCGAAGCAGCGGCCACTTTCTCGATAAATTCCGGTAGACCGTATTGAGCAGCGACCTGGGGATGCTTCTTGGCGATGGCCTGGAAAACATCGTACTCAATGTCGTGCAAGTCTGGGTTAAAGTGCTTATTTGCCGCCTTGGCCGCAGCATCCAACGCCTCAGGTATCTGGACCTTCCGTTCCTGGTAGAGCTTGGAAGTGGCCTCCGTCCCGATCTGCCATTCGTGCGTGATACCGGATGCCGAGTCCTTCACAATCACGTGGTAGCGCGGATACTTCTGGATGTCAGTCGGTTGCTTATTAGCCGTCTCCCAGAACCGCGGCATGGAGCTTTCGTTCGGCTGGACTCTATGCTCGCCCTGGTTGTACAACGCGTTGACGACGCGTGTGACATCCGCCGCGTTCTCCACATTCACCCTCCCGCGAATAACGTCGTCCATCTGCGAGAGAAGGCTGTAGCCGTTTCGCTCACACTTGCCGATCACTCCGTCCACGAACGCAGGCAGGGCTTCGCGCTTCGGGACCGAGGTGTACGTGGCGTTCTCCACCCCGAGATCGGAGAGGATCCCCTCGATCAACGCAAACTGGCTATCGATGGCCACCATCGCCTCCCTGTGTACCCGCTTCTGAATCGCCTCGGTGTATCTGAAGTCAAGCGCCGTGACGTGTTCATAGGGCTTGAGTTCAAGGTCGTTGATGCGATCCTGGACCTTCTTCCCCGCCGCCGAGGCGTTTCCGACGATGACGAGCAGCTCTTCGAGGGTGCGCTCCGTCTCTTGCGCCGCGCCGATCGGCCCCATTTTGTCGATATGGTCGGCCGCCTGCTCCGGACTCGGCTCAGGCTTGCGTTCGGGTTTGCCTCCGCTGGCCGCGCCGCCGGGAGGGCCAGAGCCCCCATCTCCGTCGCCACCACGAGTCCCACCGGGGCCGCCGCCCTCCGCAGGCCCGGGCCCGTCCGGCCCGTCACCGTCGCCCGGCGCGCGACCGGGTGGAAGCTCGGCCCTGTCGGCGCCCGGCACCCGCGTTCCGTCGACCACGATCACCGTGTTGCCCCCATGCTCCTCGAACCACATCTTCGGCGGGGGATCCGAGTACATGCCAAGACCGCGGAAGCGCTCCTTCAAGGCCGCGTCGTCGTTGATCACGACGACATTCCCGTTGCCAGCCTGGGCCTGGACGATTTTCGCCGCCTCGTCGGCGCGATGCTCGCTTCCGGCGAATTTGGGCTTGGGTTCGGTCGGCCGAAGTGCGCCGGGTTCAGGAGCACCACCTGCGCCCGGCACGCGCGTGCGATCGACCACGATCACAATCCTGCCGTCGTGGTTCTCGTACCACAGTCGCGGCGGAGGCTCGGAATACATGCCGAGGTCACGGAAGCGTGTCTGCAGGTCTGTGCGATTGTCGATCACGACAACATTCCCATTATTTGCGTTAGCCTGCAGGACCTTCGCCGCCTCGGTGACGTTGTGCTCGCTCCCGGCGAACTTCGGTGGGGAGACCACCGGTCCAGCCCCGCCGTCGCTACCGCCACCTCCGTCCCCACCGCCATCCCCACCACCTCCAGTGGGCTTCGCCGGAGCCGCACTCGCGGCAGCCGCCGCTTCCCCACCCGCGGGAACCGGCGTCGGCGCGCCAGCCGCAGCGGCCACCTGCGTTTCCCCACCCAGCGGCGCCGGCGGTCCAGCGACTCCTGCCGCCGTCGCCCCTCCTCCCACGGGCAACGGCGCGGCGGCCGCTCCGCCGGTAGCGTCTCCTCCAACCGCGGGGACCGGCGCCCCGGTTGCCGCTGGCGCCGCGTCCCCGGTGGCTGGTGGCGTTCCACCACCGGCCCCGGTCGTGCTCTCGCCTCCCGCCGGCGGTGCCGTCTCCGTCCCGCCATCTGCCGGCCCCTCAAGCCCGCCGACCTTCGTGACGCCCGCGGTGATGAGCTCGCCGCCCCTGCCCTGGAGGTGCTCGGTGAGCAAGCGCGTGATCGAGGGGTCCTCGAGGAGCGACTTCCCCTCTGTCCACAACGACGTCTCCGTCGAGACGGTGTTTTTCGCGAATTCCCGCAGCTCGACGGACAGGCTCCAGTTCTTCTGGTCGGCCAGGCCTTTCGCCACCCGGCCAAGCACTTTGTCGAAGGCTAGTCCTCCGAACTGGCCCGCGGCGCCCCCCGCGAGCGCGGTCTTGAGCTGCGCCAGCGAATAGTCGCCCGTGACCGCAATCGTCGACCCGATGTTGGAGCCGGTGCTGGCTGCCAGCGCTGCCGCGAACTTCCGCACCTGGTTCCCCAGGGTCAAGGCCGCATGGGTTCCCTTCGCCACCCGGAAGAGTGCTGCCGCAGCGGGAGTGAGCACGGCGCTGAGCGCCGCCTGGATGACGAACGAAGCGATCGCCTCGAACGTCGCGCGCAGTTTCGCGGTCGCCTCTTCGTAGGCTGCCCGGTCGCCGCGAATCGTATGCCGCGCGAGCCGCATCTCGTGGATCAGCCGCAACGCCTCCGGAGATTTAATGTCGTCCGGGTACAGGATCGTCTTCGACGCCGGATCCCATCCCAGGAGCCGCCGGTACTGCAGAACCAGGAGGCTGAGGTGGGTCTTCGTTTCGTCGAGCAGCTTCCGCGGCTCATTGCCCCACGCGTCGTTGATCGATCCCGTGATCCCGCCATGCTCCAGCGTGTATTCGTACTCCCTCATCGCACGTGACCAGATATAGAGGACCTCCGCGGGCCCGCCTTCCTCATCCGGGCGCTGCATGTAGTCCTCGAGGTTGAGCCGCGCCGTGCCGGACGCCTTGCCCTTCATGTCAGCCGGAGCCATCGCCAGGCCGGAGAAGTCGTCCTCGCCAGCCTTCGTCCCGCTGAGCCCGAACAGGTCGTGGTCCAGTGACCGTCCCATGGTCATGACCGTGTACTGCGACTTGAGAATCTTGATGGTCAGTGCGTCCTTGTTGCGCAGCACCCGCTCGACCGTGGCCATGTCCTTGCGGTCGCCCCGCAACGCGAGCACCAGCTCCCGGACGTCTGACAACTGCCCGCTCGAAGCCACAAGCTCCTTGTTCAGAGTCTCGTCGCCCGCGTTCCCCGTTTCCTTCACGATCTCGTCGAAGGGCTTTCGCTTCGCGTCGCCCTTCGTCAGGTCGTCGTAGGTCGCCCGCACTTCACGGAAGTAGTCGCTGGCGATTTCGTCCGCTTTCGCCTTGACGATGTCGGGCGGTGCCTCCCCGAGCGCGCGGGCAGCTTGCGCCTCGGCCTCCGCACGCAGGCTGCGCAACGCAGCCGTCAGTTGCGGCCCTGTGAGCTTGCCGGCCTCCGCCGATCGGCGCAGCTCCGCCGCCACCCGCATGGCTGGTTTGTTATCGATCATCGCCTTGAGGACGGGCGCGCTGGTGTCCCCGACCGCTGCCTTCAGGCCCGCGACGTCGCCAAAGACGGCGCTTACGCGGGCTGTGACGTCGCCTTTCTCCCTGTGCGCCTCAGTGATTGCCTGCTGTCCCGTCGCTTCGATTTCGGCGATGAGCTTCGTCCGTTCGGCGCGGAGCTTGCTCAACTTCTGCTGGTTCAGCATCTGCTCCATGCCGCTCGGCCCCAGGACGAGGTTCTCCAGGGACAGCTCCTTGGGCGCCACAAGCGCTTCCAGCTTCTTGATTTCCGGGTTCAACTCCTCCAGGCGGCGTTGGGCCCCTCCCACCTTCAGCGCGTCGGCCTCCACCCAGCGGCCCTCCATGAGCAGCTCGGCGCGGGGCGACTGGCCCGTCCGCTCAAGGTCCACGTAGAGGAGGCCACCCAGGCGCTTGTACGCCTCATTCAGTGCGCTGTTCGCTTCCGTCGACTGGCGCAGGATGGCCATCACCTGCTCGACGTTCGCCTTGCCGGGCTTCCCCTTGAGCAGCCGCTGCACCTCTGCCGCCTGCGCGGTTGCGTTGTGCGTGGCGACGGCCGCTTGCTCCGGTTCGCCCGCCCCCTTTTCTGCTTTCGTCCCCGCAAGCAACGCGCGAATCTGCGCCTCCTCGTTTTTGTCCACGTTGCTGTCGTAGTCGGATTCGCCCTTGCCAAACAGGTCTGTCTCCAGCGACCGCTTGTTTTCGTGGGCGGCGTAGTCGGCTTCCACGCGTTTCGCCTGCGTGGCCGTCAGTCCGTTGAGCGCCCTCACAACGGCGGCGAAGTTCACGTTTCGTTTCAGGACCGGCTGGTAGACCGTGCCGCCCGCCATGTAGGTGTCCGATTGGTCGATGGCGTTGAGCAGCTGGTGCAGGATGCTGAGGGGGTTGAACTCGTCCTGGATGTCGATGTCCGCGGGTTCCGCCTGGCGCTGCACCGTCCCGCCGCCACTCCGCCCCAGGAGCGTCGTCACCGCCCGATTGCCTACTGTGCGACCGAGGTGGGCGACGGCCGCGCGCCGGATTGCCAGCGCGGCGCCACCCTGGCCGAAGACCGACCCGGCGAATTGCGGCTGGACCGATGAGATGGGAGCCGCCGCCGCGGAAACCGTCGTTGTTACGCTCGACGCGCCCTCTCGCGCAGCGGCATGACCGGCGTGCCCGCTCGACCGCTCGGCCGGTCTCTCCAGTCGACGTGCGCGGACCCGCCTGTGTCTCACCGGCGTCCCCAACAGCAGCCGCTCTGTGCGGCTCGCCTGCGGAAGTATACGCGCCCGCTCCCAGCCGGGGTGCCCCGTTTTACTTCGCCGGGCGTGACGCGGCGTCCACTACCATCAACGGGATCGTTTCCAGGACCCCGTGCTGCTTCCACTGCGTCTCGATGGCGGCGCGCAAGGTCTCCATCGGGGGTATCTCTGCGATCGCGCCGCTCTCGTCGTAAAGGAAGCAGGCCGCCAGCCACTCCCACTGCTCCAGCCGCAACCGCAGCATGTCGGCTGGGCGGGTCTCACCGAACTGGCGCTTGTAGTCACACTTCCACTGGTCGTAGTACTTGCAGATGATCGGCCGCTCAGGCTGACCGTAGACACCGCAGCGGTTGTCGTCCTGCAGGTGGCGGCACCTTGTCTTGATCACGATCGACCACTGCCCGTCGCCGATCCCGAGCTCCACGCCCGGGAACCCCAGGCAGAAGCGGAAGTAGTCGAGGCTCGAGATGTGGACAGGCACCGCCTGCGGGAACACCAGCGTCGTGCAGCAGTACGCCGCGCACCCCGTGCATGGGTCCTGCAACTCGGCGGCCGACCTGTAGTTTGGTGCCGCATCCTCAGCCGGGCCGTCCTCGCTTGCGATCGAGGCCTCCCACCGTTCGAGCGCAGCGTCTGTGTACGGCCCTGGGACGCCAGGCGGCTTCGGCCGATCGTCGAGCGCGCTCATCATCTCCACCATCGCGTCCCAGCCGGGGACAGTGGTGATCCGCCGTTGCTCGTCGAATTCGATGTGCTCCAGCAGCAGCTCCATACGCGCCCGGTCGAGGCGAATCACTTCGTCGTTCTGCCCGACCGTGAAGACGCGCTTATACCAGCAGTTGTAGGGATTGTAGTGAACGCAGATCTGCGGCTGGCGCGGGTCGTCGTGGACGGAGCACTCGAACGTCTGCCGGTTCAGGTACCGGCACGGGTACGTGTAGTACGCGCTCCAATCCCCCGCCGCCGAAATCGAAAGCTCGATGTTGTCGAAGTTCAGGAGGTACCTGGCGTGGTCCAGCTCCACCAGGTTCGTGACCTTGAACGTCGTGAGCGGCAGGTGCGTGCAGCACGGCGAGGTCGAGCAGTTCGAACAGGGCGATTCCACGGCCACGTTGTGCTTGAGCGTGCGGGCGGGAACCACCGGCACGAGGCTCTCTGCGATGCTGGCCCAGGGAGTCGTGCTCATCGGTCTTCCAGCTTGCTGCGCAGCGTCACCTGCTCCTCGAGCAGGTCTGCCCAGCTGCTCTCTGGGCCTGTCGCGTTGATGATCTCCTGCAACAGCTCGGTGAGCGGCGTGCTCACGTTCAGGTACCACACCTCGTGCTCCTTGCCGCCCAGCCGCGCCGTGACGATCGCCAGCGATCCATCGCGGACCGTCTCGCGCGCAACGTACTCTTCCTCCTCGAAGAACCCGGTCTCCTCCAGGCTGGCCCTGATCATCTCGATTGCCGGGGCGGGCAGCTTACCTGTCGGCTCCGATGGGAGCGGGACGTTGTACACCTGTTTCCCATCGCCCATTTCGCCCCGCTCGTTTTGAGCCTCGTAGTAGCGCCCGTCCTCCATCACCACCACCCGGTAGTTCCTTCCGATGCCCGGCCCCCGGCCGAGCCGCTGGAACCGCACGAGCCCACCGGGACCCAGCGGAGCCTTCTCTCGCCCATCGAGATCCTTCTTCAGCTTGCTTGGTACCTTCGCCATCTCGCTAACCGTTGACCTTCCAGTCGGCGAACGTGAACGGCGCGGCGGGCTGCTTCGCCCCCTTCGCGGCCGTGTCGTACAACGCCTGCCAAAGCGTCACGTAGTGGGAGCTGCGCACTTCGTTGCCGCTGTACATCACGCTCGCGCTCTGGAGCTTGTCCACCTTCGTGACCTCTGTTGCCAGCCTGTTCTCCTTGCCCTTCCCATACGCTTCGTCGCCCAACATCTTCTGCATCCACTGGCCCGTGTGCTGCGTCGTCTGCTTGCGCTTGTCCCCGCTGCGCACGTACTCGTCGTCCAGCCCGAGCATATGCCCGAACTCGTGGAGCGTGGTGTCCTGGATGTTCTTGAACCCCTTGTCGACCGTCGGCGAGAAGCTCACCTTTCGCCACCTGCCCTGGGCGCTCGCACCCGCGGATCCCATGCCCTTCGTGGTCACGTTGTGATTCGTTACCCCAAACTCCTTCAGCTTCGCCGCGACCGCGTCCGCCCGTGCCTGGGAGATGGTCACGTTTGCGGGCTCCTTCCCCGTCCGGCTGGCGTGGCCAAGGATGGCGAGGTTGAACTTGGGGGCGCTCATCTGCCTCAGGTAGTCGCTCACGTACTGCAGGTCCGGGATGTACTTTGGGTCCACCTCGGCGGATCCGGGCGCGAAGTGGATCTTCGGCAGATTCCGCTTTAGTCGCTTGATCTCATGTGGCGCGGTCTGCTTGCTGCCCGTGAAGTCTTGCGTGCTGGAGTCGGTGTCGCCCTTGAAGAGCTCGACCTGGGACGGGTTCGTCGCGTCGCTGTTCGAACTGACGTTCGCGATGTCATTGACGCCTCCGCCCTTCTTCAACCACGCCTTCATCGTGTAGTGCTGGTTCGTGTCTACCGCCGACACGTTCACTTTCACCGTGATCGGGTTCAGCTTCGCCCAGATGCTCTGCGGCGCCCGCGCGTTCCTGAAGGTGAACTTCCCACTCCACCCCGCGTGCACCTGCGAGATGAAGTTCCCGATGTAGAGGATCTGCGTGGCCTGGATCATCGCCTTGTCGAGCCTCTCGGCGAGCGTGTCCGCTTTCTCGGGGACGGGCGCGTCGGGGAACGTGAACTTCACGCGCATGTCCGCCTTCAGTGTCTTCGCGGCCGGGTCGTAGATGGCGTCGAATTTGCCGAAGTCGTCGATCGTGTCCGGGACGTAGTTGTTGATCCGGTACGGCCCCGCCTTCACGTAATCCCCGAACTCCGCTTCCGCCACCTTCTTCGAAGCCTCGTCTTCTTTTGCATCCACCTTCCCGGCGCCGCCCTTGGCCGCCGCGGGGTCCGCCACCGCCGCCCCGCCGCCCTTGGCCGCATCCCCGGCGCCGCCCTTCCCGCCTCCGCCACCCTTCCCGTTCTTGCGCTGCACGCCCGGCGCTGAGCCGTTGCCCCATGGCCCCGGGCGCGTCGGTCGGGGATGCGGATGCCCGAACGCCGGCTGCCGCTGCACGAAGCGCTGCACGCCGATCTCCTCGTCTTCCTCTCCTGTGCCCTGACGCCCCTCCGGGATCGAATGCCGCTGGATGAGGCCCGGGTCGTGCAGGGCCCGTACGGCATCGGCCCGCAAGCCGCCTCCGCCTCCATACCGGCGGATGACCTGCGCCAGGCCCTTGTTCCCGAGCGACCGCTGTAGGGCGAGGAAGTCCGCAGGCCCGGAGCGCGCGGCCCCGTCTTTCTTGATCCGCCACAGGGCAGCCGCCGCATCGGGCTGGCTCTCCTCGCGCGCATCCTCCTGCTCGGCTTTCCGTTGCGCGCGCCCAGCCGCCGGCTCTGCCTGCTTCGCCCGCATGCCCCGTCGGGTGGGACCTGGCATCGCCTCTCACCCTCTCGCCGGCCATTGTCACCGGCCCCAGGTTGATTCGCCCGCGGATTCTAGCAGACGCCCGCAACGTTGCTTCCGCCGCCCCGACCGTGCGCGCTCGTTCAGTGCGGTGCGCCACAAAAGCCGAGGTCAAGGTCCGTGACACTCGCGGCCCCTCTCGCTATCGTGCCTCTACCGTACCGACGCGGCGGAGGCTTGGGCGCACATGGGCAACCCCGTCTTCAGGGCTCGACTCGCCACCGGCGCCGTCGAGCGGGAGCTTGCCCCCGGCGCCTATACGGTCGGCCGCTCCGCCGAAAACAACATCCAACTCGATGACCTCTCCGTCTCACGCCGACACGCCCGCATCGTCGTCGAGGATGGCGCCATCCACGTGGAGGATCTGGGCTCCTCCGGCGGCACCTCCGCCGGCGGCCAGCGCCTGCCCGCCCGCACCCGCTACACGCTCCGCGAAGGCGAGTCTCTCCGCTTCGGAGATGTCGAAGCAGAGCTCGGCAGCCCGGCCGCGGAGGTACCCTCCGAACCGCCACCGGCGGAGGCTTCAGGGGGCCTTCCCGCGGCGGCCGGGCTGGCTGCCGCGTCCGCTGGTGGGGCTGCGCTCTCCGCGCTCCCCGTGGGCGTCGAAGCGGCTCTGCCGCCGCCCTCCGACGGCCACGGCAACGGCGCCGCGGAGTCGCCCACGGACGTGCCCCTGCAGCCGGATGAATCGCTGCTCAATGCGCCCGGCAGCGAGCTCCGCGAAGACCCGCCAACCGAATCCGCCGAGGTCGAAGCCCTTGTGCCCGATATCGAGCCGGAGGCGCCGCCGGAGGGCGATTCGGCTCCCGAGCTTGACGCGGCCGAGCCGTCCCCCACCTTCGCCTCGACGATCGAGCCCGCGCCACCCCTTGCGCCGCTGCCACCGGTCACGCCCGTCGTCTTGCCCGATGTGCCCGCCTTCGACGTCACCCCCGTGCCTGCGTTCGAGCCCTCTCCGCCCGCCCCCGAGCTGGTGCCGGCCGCGCCGCCACCGCCGCCTTCCCGCGTGCGCATGGCCCTCGCGCTCTCGCAGCCAGCCGTCGATCCCGGCCAGCCCATCACCGTCTCGGCCACCCTCACCAACCGCGGCAACATCGTCGAAGAGCTCGCGCTCTCGGTTGCCGACATCCCGGCTGAGTGGGTGACTGTCACAGCCCAAACCCTCCCTCTCATGCCCAACGCCCAGGCCCAGGCGACGATCGTCATCCGCCCACCCAAGAGCTCGGACGCGCTCGCCGCCGTCTACGCCTTCACCGTCCTGGCGCGGTCTGCCGCCACCGGCCAGGAAGCGGTCGGCGTCGGCACCTTCACGCTCCGCGCCTTCGAGGACGTCGCCGCCTCGCTCGAGCCCGCACAGGCGGCGAAAGACTTCCGCGTCGAGGTCCGCAACAATGGCAACGCTCCCGCCGCCTTCGCCCTCGAGGGCCGCGACGACGAGGAGGCCCTCCGCTTCGATCTCGGGCAGGGCCGCATCGAAGTCGACCCCGGTGAGACCGGACGTCAGCCGGTGCGAGTGAAGCCCGGCAAGCGCCTGTGGACGGGCCGCGAGCAGACGAAGCCCTTCAAGGTCCGGCTCACGCCCGAAGGCGGCGGCGCCGAGAAGGAGCTGGCCGGGCGGCTCGTTGTCTCACCCGTCATCGGCTCGCCGCGACGCGTGCTCACCGGCCTCGGCGCTCTGGTCGCGGCCCTCGCCGGCGTCCTCGCCCTCCTCTTCCTCCAGTGTGGTGGTGGCGATGAGGAGCTGGTGGCCGTGCCCACACCCACGCCCGTCTCAGAGGAGGACATTGAAAAAGCGGAGGCCGAGGACGTCCACCTCTGCGCCCCCGACGAGGGCGGGCCGCCCCCGGCGCCTCTCGCCGGCTTCATCCGCGACGTACCCGCCATCCTGGCGAGGTTCTCGGGCGACGGCATCGATGCGACGGCCCCGCTCTTCGCCCAGAACGACTCGCGCTGGGCATCCGAGGAGTACGCGAGGGCGCAGGACGATGAGTTCCGCGCTCAGAACCTCTGCGGTTCCACCATCGCCCAGTGCGGCTGTGCGATGACGTCGGTCGCCACGGTCATGTCCCTCTTCCAGGTCGCCACCATGCCCGATGGCCAGGCGCTCACGCCCGAGCAACTCAACAGCTGGATGAACATCGGCGCCCAACGCACCGCCCGCGGCTGGGTGAGCCAGGGTTACATCTACGGCGACGTCATCTGGGCCGCCGCAAACCAGCTCTCCGCCGAGATCGCGAAGGCTCGCCCCGGCACCCCGACGGTGCGCTTCCGCGCCATCGGTAGCGGTTCTGAGGAGCAGATTCGCAACGAGCTGGCCGCCGGGCGCCCCATCATCCTCGAGGTGCCGGGGCACTGGATCGCCGCTGTCGGCATCGACCCGGCGACCAACAAAATCCTCATCAACGACCCCTTCTACGCGGACCGGACAACCCTCGATGTCTACGCCGGCAAGGTCCGCAGCAGCGTGATGTTCGAAGCCAGCAGCGACCTCAGCGCACTCGTCGTCACCGTCCCCAGCGATCTGCGCGTGCGCGTCATCGACCCGCAGGGGCACGTCGTCGGGACGTTCGATCGCGGCACCTCCGCGGAGGCGGCAGAGAAGGCAATCCGGGATATCCCCGGTGCGTCGTACGTCTTCAAGCACTCCTGGCGCGACCCCAACTGCATCAACCGCTCGCCAGGCCCCGAGGACGGCACGCATCAGATCACGATCACCGGCCCGGACGCCGGCAAATACCGCATCGAAGTGGTGAACCCCGCCGGGGGGCCCACCAGTGTTGCCGTCCACGTCTACGATGAGGACGGCGGGCTCTCCATGCGCACCGAGGATCAGAACGGCGACCAGCGCCTCGACATCGAGATCTCCGGGCCAACGCCCACTCCCACCAGCACCGGAACGGTCACGCCAACGAACACCGCGACGGCGACCGGGACCGCGACCCCAACGGCGACGGCCACACTCCCCACCGATACTCCCACCGCGACGCCGACCTTCACGGCTACGCCAACCATCTCGCCCACCGCCGTCGTCGTGCAACCTCCGACCACCAACGCCACCTGCAGCTACCAGGTCGCCGATGGCCCCTACCCCGGCGTGCCACCGACGGCCGGCATCCTGTTCACGTGCACAGGCTCGTACACGCCCCTGCGAGACGGCACAATCACGAACTGGTACGTCATCGAGACCAACGGCGACGTCGCAAGGTTCTCCGACTACACCAACAGCCCCTCGTTCGAGTACTACCGGTCGATGTCGAGCGGCGAGAAGATCACCATCCGATTCGAGGCTTGTTACCAGTCCCGGTGCTCCGACGATGATGTGATAGCAACGGTCACAATCAACGCGCCGGCAACCCCCTGCACGCCAACGACCAACGACTCTGACGGTGACTGTCACTCGAATTCCGACGAGACCTTCTACGGATCGCAGCCGAACAACACCGCGAGCACGCCGGAGAACTACTTCTACTTGCAGTCGACCTGCTTCGACGGCATCGACAACGACAAGGACCAGCTCACGGATGGGGCCGACCAGGGCTGCGTGGTCATCCTCTGATGGACCTCGCGCACGGGCGGGCTCACTTCCGGAAGATGGCAATCTGCTCGACCGTGTCCTTCTCGGTGAGCTTCTCGACGACCTCGAGGCCCTTGATGACAGCGCCGAAGACCGGCCGAGGATTGCCCCGGATGCGGGCCTGATCGAACCGGCTGGTGTTGTCTTCCAGGTTCACGTACCACTCGCTGCCAATGACCCCGGGGTCGTCCGGGAGCCGGAGCATGCCCACTGTGCCCTGCTTGTTGGTGACCTTCGTAGTCTCCACGTCCTGCGTGTAGCCCGCGGTGCCCTTCCCGTCCGGGTCCCCGTGCTCCACCGACTCCTCGGACGGCACAAATGGCATCCCGTCGTAGAACCCCTTCTGGGCGAGGAAGGCGAAGCTGTTCGAGGTCTCGTACGCAGCCTCGAGGTCCAGGTCGATCGTAAACTCACCTCCGGTGGTCGTGACCACCGCCAGGTAGTCCTCTCGCGGGTCGAGCACCACATCCGCCTTGGGGAACCGCAGCGTGCCGGGCACATGCTTCGTGGGCGGGGCGGCTGGTGTCGTCGCGGTTGCGGGCGGGGTGGTGGCAGTGGGGGCTGTGGAGCTCGCCGTCGCCGTGCCGTCTCCTGCTCCCGCGGCCGCAGCCGTCGCGCTCGCCGCCGCGGCGCGGGCGTCGGCGTCGTCCTCGCCCGGCGTCACGCCGTCGTCCTTCTGGCAGCCTGGCAAGCCCAGGTCCTCGCAACGCGTTGCGTACGCGACCCCGCCCCCGGCGAGCGCTGCGAGCACGATCACGGCGATCGCGGGCAGGCGCCACGCCTCCAGCTTCGGCTTGATCCGCAGTTGTCCGCTGGCCGTCTGTTTGGCGCTATTGCCCTGCGCCGCCGCCTCCACCCGGAACGCCTTGATCACTTCCGGTCCCAGCCTGGGCGCGCCCGGCAGCTTCACTTTCAGCGAGACCGCGCGGCGCTCGCCCGGCCCCAGGTCGACGTTCATCGTCTCAAAGTCGAACCGCAGCTTGCCCTCGTCGTCCTGGGCGGCCAGTGCCAGGGCGGCCGGCGCGTTCCCCGTGTTCTCCAGCGCCAGCGTGAAGTCGCGGTTCGACCGGACCGGCTGGATCGCCACGCTGAACCCTGCCACCGAACCCACGGTGAGCACGCCCAGTGCCCGCACTTCCGTCCCGCGAACGCTCGATCGCACGGCGACGCCGAACGGGTGATCCCCGGCGGTAGCTTCAACCCCCCGCGGTGGCGACAGTGCCACCACCACCTCATCGCGCGCGCCCGGCAGCAGCGTGATCAGCGGGCGTGTGACTGTCGCCCAGCCAGCGGGGAGGTCCACCACCGCGAGGGTGACCTCGTCCACCGTGGAGCCTCGGTTCTGGATTTGCACGGTGGCGGTCCCCTGGCTCCCGGGAGCCACCGCCGCCGATGGGCCGGTGATGGTCACCGCGAGCGCCTGGCCGGCCGCGGCGGCCGGCGGAAGTGCAGCCGCAACTGCCCCACCGGCCCCTCCACCGTGCGTCGAGACAGCTTCGGGGGCGAGGAACGCCACCTCCACGTCGCCCATACGTGCCGGCGCCATCCCGAAGAGCTGCCGCTCGCCCGGCGCGAGCCGCGCTCCACCCACGAACGTCCCCGTGTCTGACCCGAGGTCTTCGATGAAGCACTGGCCGGAATCAATGCTCACCCGCGCATGGCGCCGCGACACCGTGGCGTGGTCGACGACGATGTTGTTCTCCGGCGACCGCCCGATCCGGGCTGCCGGTGTCTCCAGCGGATGCTCGCGCACCTGCCCATCCGGCGTGGTAATCCGTACCGTCCCGTATTTCACGCGCTCATCCCCATCCCCCGCGCTCTGTCGCAATCATAGTTCCCACAGTCAGCCGCTATTATGCATCGGCACACAGAACGGACATGTCAGTCCGCCGCTGGAGGCCGCTGTGATCTCCGAGCCCACACCCACGACCGTTGACCGTGATGTCCGCGCCGGGCTGGAGCTTGCCGTTCGCTTCCTCCACGAAGAGATCAACGCACTCCGCGCGGCCGGCGTGGCAGTGGGCGAAGACGACTATCGCGGCCTCTACATCTCCGACTCCGAGGCCGATCGCCTCCTCGGCGGTGCTCGCCTCCCGTCCAGCCGCCCGCCGCGCTCCGCCGCGGCGAACGCCCTGCGCGAGGAGCTCGCCGCACTTACGGCCGGCGCTTCCGGACGCCTCTGCCGCCTCGCCGCGCTCGGGCCGCTGGGGCCGTTCGAAGTGGGCGTGCTCCTCCTCTGCCTGGGGAGCGAAGTCGACGCCAGCGTCGAGCGTCTCCTCGCTTACGCCCAGGACGACGTCACCCGGCGCCGCCCACGCGTCGACCTCCTCCTCCGCCTCTTCGGCGACGCTGGCTACGAGGAGCGCGACGCCTTCCTCCCGCACGCGCCCCTCATCCGACTCCGCCTGATCGCACTGGTCGATGAGCCGGGCCAGCCGGCCACGCCCCTCGGCGCGCGCTATGTGTCGCTCGACCCACGCGTCGCCGAGTACCTCCTCGGCAGCGATGCCCTCTGCCACCCCCTCGCCGGTTCCGCTTCCATCCAACCGTCGGACGAGGATCCGGCGCTCCTCCTCGACCACGACCTCCGGCTCGCATTGCGGGGCGTCGCGGCAGCCCCCGAGCACAGCCGTCCGCGCACCGTCGCGCTCTGTGGCCCGGACCGCGCCCTGTTGCGGGCAGCCGCCTCCGCCATCGCCTCGGGCTGGGACCGCCCGCTGCTCGTCGCGAACGCCCCACGGCTCGTCGCCGAGGCTGGCATAGCCGGCGCCGTCACCCTGGCCCTGCGCGAAGCCGTGATGCAGGACGCCGTCCCGCTCCTCGAGCAGCTCGATCAACTCGACCCCGCCGATCGTGCTCGCCTCGCCACCGAGCTCGAAGGCCAGCTTTTCGTCCCGATCACCGCGGTCGGCATGGCTGTCGAAGGAGGCTGGCCCGGCTTCCGTATCGACATCGACGAGCTCGACTTCGACCGCCGGAGCCTGCTCTGGCGGCAAGCTATCCCGGGAGCCGAAGGCGTGGCTGACGGCTCCGTCGACTCCGTCGCCGCCAAGTTCCGGCTCGGCGTTGACGCCATTCAGCGGGCGGGCCAGCAGGCCGCTATCGCGGCGCAATGGCGCGACCCCGCGGCCCCCACCCCCTCCGCGACGGACCTCCACGCCTCTGCCCGCAGCCAGTCGGCTCCCATCCTCAGCGGCCTCGCGCGCAAGATCACCCCGCACTACCACTGGGACGACCTCGTCCTTCCCGGCGATGCCCTCGAGCAACTGCGCGAGATCAGCTCACGTGTGGAGCACCGCCACCGCGTCTACGAGGCCTGGGGCTTTGAGCGAAAGCTCTCCCTCAGCCGCGGCGTCATCGCCCTCCTCGCGGGCAACTCCGGTACCGGCAAGACCATGGCGGCGGAAGTCATGGCGAACGCCCTCGGGCTCGACCTCTACCGCATCGACCTCTCCGCCGTCGTCAGCAAGTACATCGGCGAAACGGAGAAGAACCTCGACGCCATCTTCCGCGAAGCCGAGCGCTCCAATGCGGTGCTCTTCTTCGATGAGGCCGACGCCCTCTTTGGCAAGCGCAGCGAAGTGAAGGATGCCCACGATCGCTACGCCAACATCGAGACCGCCTACCTCCTCCAGCGCATGGAGGAGTACTCCGGCATCGTCATCCTTGCCACCAACCTCAAGATGAACCTCGATGAAGCGTTCGTGCGCCGCCTCCACTTCGTCGTCGACTTCCCCATGCCGGACGAGAGCTTCCGCCAGCGCATCTGGCAGGGGGCCGTCCCGGCGGAAGCCCCTCTCGCCGGTGACATCGACTGGGAGTTCCTCGCGCGGCAGTTCAAGGTCTCCGGCGGAAACATCAAGAACGCCGTCGTTGCGGGCGCCTTCCTCGCCGCCGGCGAGGGCCAGTCCATCAGCATGTCCCACCTCATCCGTGGCATGCGCCGCGAGTACCAGAAGCTCGGCCGCATGGTCACAGATATCGAGTTCGGGCCGTACGTCAGCTATCTCCAGCCATGACCGGTCCCCACCCCCTTGCGCGGCGCAGTATGATGCGCGCGGAGGTGCGGCCATGACAGCTTCCGTCGTCCCCGACCTGGGGCTTGATCGCGTCGCCCGGCATCGCCAGCAGGCTGAGCGACCGCAACCCGTCGCCGCCCCGCCGCATCCCCTCCTCCGTCTTCAGCGCCAGGCCGGCAACGCGGCCGTCACGCGCCTCGTCCAGCGCCTCCAGGACGGCGCTGTCCAGCGAAATGGCGACAAGGAGGACGACGACATGCTCCAGGCGAAGCATGATCGCGACATCCAACGCGTGGGCCAGGGAGCCGACGAGGAGATGGTGATGGGCGCCCACGATGAGGGCTCACGCGAGGGAGCGGTCGGCCTGGAGGGCGGCGCCCTTCCCGCGGATGCCGCCGGCCGCATCGACGCCATGCGCGGTGTCGGCTCCACGCTCGATGACACCGTCCGGGCCGCCGCCGAGCCGGCTCTCGGGGTGGACCTCTCACCGGTCCGCGTCCACCAGGACTCCGCCTCCGACTCGCTCGCTCGCGGCATGACCGCGAAGGCGTTCACGTCCGGCAGCGACATCTTCTTGCGAGAGGACGTGAACGCCAGCGACTCCAGGCTCATGGCCCATGAGCTCACGCACGTCGCCCAGCAGGCATCGGGTGGCGTCGCCGCCGCGGGCCAGCGCATGACCGTCGGTCCCGCGGACGATCCCCTCGAGCACGAGGCCGACCGCGTCGCCGATGCCGTCACCAGTGGCGCCGCGGCGAACCGCGAGATCGACGACCGGTAGCCGCGGGGCGCCATGTTCGACCACGTAGACGAGTCCCTTCGCGCGCTGCTCATCAGCGACGTCCCCCTCGACCCGGCCGAGGTCGACATCTCGTTCGCACGTCCCGCCCGCGAGTGGTCCAGCCGCCTCGCCCGCCCCACCCTCAACGTCTTCCTTTTCGACATCCGTGAACGGACGGACTTCCGCGACGACTCGCTGCGTGTGCGCGAGACCGCGAACGGCATGGTGACCCGCGACCGGGCTCCGCGCCGCGTCGACCTGAGCTACCTCCTCACCGCCTGGACCCGTGAGTCCGAGGACGAGCACCGCATCCTCGCCCGTGTCCTCGCGTGCCTCTACCGCAACCCAAAGCTCGCGGCGGCTCACCTGCAGGGCGCCCTCAAGGACAGCGAGCTCTCCGTCCTCCTCCGTGCCGCGTCACCCGACCACCTTCAGAAGTCCGTCGATTTCTGGGGTGTGATGGACAACGAGCTCCACGCCGGCCTCACCTGGGTCGTCACTGCTCCGCTCGATGCCTTCGCGCCCGTCACCGGGCCCATGGTGCTCACGAAGGAGATCCTTGTTGGCCCCATGGCGGAGCCCGAGCGTCGTCTCACCTACCAGGTGGCGGGTATCGTCCATCGCGCGGGCAATGCCACCGACGCGCTCCCCGGCGTCGGGATCTCCGTCGCCGGCTCCGCGCTGACCACGGTCAGCGACGCCCACGGGCGCTTCACGTTCTCGGACATTCCCGGCGGCGCCCAGGTGCTGCGGGTGCAGCCCCCCGACGCACCCATGTTGGAACACCCCGTAGCCGTCCCCTCTGCGTCGTACGACATCCCTGTCCCGGAGAGCTCCACCCCCGCGCCCCGTAGCGGCCGTGCCGCTCGAGGCTCTCAAAACTAAGGCGAAAAAGCCGCACCATTCGCCCCCCAAAGCTGCTAGTATTCGCGCGCTGTCGCCCATCACGGCCCATGAGCACTTCTGAGGAGGCCCCCCGCATGGCAACCAGCTACCTCACCCCCGGTGTCTATGTCGAAGAGGTCGACCGCGGATCCAAGCCCATCGAGGGTGTCGGGACCGCGGTCGCCGCCTTCGTCGGTGTGGCCGAAAGAGGCCCCATCGGCGCCCCTACTATGATTCCGAACTGGACCAGGTTCACCGAGATCTTCGGTGGCTTCGTCCCAGGCGCCTATCTCGCCCATTCCGTCTACGGCTACTTCAACAACGGCGGCGGCCTCTGCTATGTCGTCCGCGCGGGGAACGCCGACGATCAAGACGCCGGCCCCCCGGTGAGCGCCGCCGCCATCCCCGGCCGCGCTGGCGCGGACAGTATCCGTGCCCTCGCCAAGGGGGGCAGCTCCGACCCCGTCTCCGTCGAGGTCACCACCGGCGAGGACGAGAGCTTCACCTTTATCATTCGTGGAGGCGGCGCCGAAGAGCGCTACGAAGGGCTCTCCATGGGCCGCGGCGCCAAGAACGCCTTCGAGGTCGTCAACAAGGCCTCGCAGCTCGTCACCCTTGAGGAGATCCGCTCCCAGGCCCCCATCGCCGAACGCGCCCCCGCGCCCGGCACCTACGCCCTCGCCATCCCCGAGCGGATGACTCGCGCCATGGAAAAGGTCAACCCGGCGGAGTACGCCGGTGATGTGGCCGAGCGCACGGGACTCGGTGGCCTTGAGGCCATCGACGAGATCACCATGGTCTGCGCACCCGACATCATGGCCGCCTTCGAGGCGGGCGCGCTCGACAAGGACGGTGTCA
The DNA here is from genome assembly GCA_040877955.1 of Dehalococcoidia bacterium. Lineage (GTDB taxonomy): Bacteria > Chloroflexota > Dehalococcoidia > Tepidiformales > Tepidiformaceae > JBBDMZ01. The sequence continues at coordinate 61,794 of JBBDMZ010000035.1, forward strand.
AGGCCATCCAGCTCGAGATGACCGCCCATTGCGAGCGCATGGGCGACCGCGTCGCCATCTTGGACCCGCTGCCCGGGCTCTCCGCCCAGCAAGCCCTTGATTGGCGCATGAACGAGGCCGGCTACGATTCCAAGTACGCCGCCCTCTACTACCCCTGGGTCCAGGTCCCCAACCAGAATCCCAACGCCTCCAGCACGACCATGCTCATGCCGCCCTCGGGCCACATGGCGGGCATCTGGGCGCGCAGCGACGGCGAGCGTGGCGTCCACAAGGCTCCCGCCAACGAAGTCGCCCGCGGTGTCCTCGGGCTAGCGCTCAATGTGACCCACGCCGAGCAAGGCGTGCTCAACCCCGTGGGAATCAACTGCATTCGCGCTTTCCCCGGCCGCGGCATCCGCGTCTGGGGCGCCCGTACCCTCTCCAGCGATCCCTCCTGGCGGTACCTCAACGTCCGGCGCCTCTTCAATTACGTGGAGGAGTCCATCCAGAACGGCACCCAGTGGGTGGTCTTCGAGCCCAACGACTATGCCCTCTGGCAGCGCGTGAAGCGCGACATCAGCGCGTTCCTCAAGCGTGTCTGGATGAGCGGCGCACTCTTCGGCGCAACCCCCGAAGAGGCCTTCTTCGTGAAGTGCGACGCCGAGAACAATCCGCCCGAGCTCCGCGATGTCGGCCAGCTCGTCATCGACATCGGGCTCGCACCCGTGAAGCCCGCCGAGTTCGTCATCTTCCGCATCAGTCAGTTCACACCGGGCTCGTAGCCCAGGAAGGGTTTGAACCATGCCAGCAGCACGAGACGCAGTCCAGGGCGATCCCCTCGTAGGGTTTAATTTCGGCGTCGAGTTCTCCGGTGTCGTCTCCGGATACTTCACCGAGGCCGCCGGTCTGGGCTCCGAGCACGAGATCATCGAGCACAAGATCGTCAGCCCGGAGGGCCGCGAGATCATCCGCAAGATCCCCGGCCGGCTGAAGTGGGGCGACGTCACCCTCAAGCGCGGCATCACCGCAAACATGGACTTCTGGGAATGGAGGAAGGAGATCGAGGACGGGAAGGTGGCCCAGGCCAGGCGCAACGGCTCCATCATCATGTTTGACGAGACCTATACCGAGGTCGCGCGCTGGAACTTCGAAAACGCCTGGCCCTCCAAGGTCAGCGGCCCTTCGGTCAATGCCACCGCGAACGAGGTCGGCGTCGAAGAGATGACCCTCGTTCATGAGGGGATCAAACGCGTCAGCTGAGCGGGCGGGCCACCAGCGCCCGCTTGCGCCGGCTGCCGTGAGTCTCCCTCATGGCCGATCTGCAAACCGAGTTCGAATTCACCCTGCCCCAGGGATACGTCGATGGGCAGGGCAACACCCATCGCCGCGGCACCATGCGCCTCGCCACGGCTATGGACGAGATTGCCCCGCTGCGCGACCCGCGCGTCCGTCAGAACCAGGCCTATCTCGTCATCATCCTGCTCTCGCGCGTCGTCACCCGGCTCGGCTCCGTCGACCACGTCACCCCGCACGAGATCGAGAACCTCTTCACTGCCGACCTGGCCTACCTTCAGCGGTTCTACCGGCAGATCAACGAATACTCCACCGCCGGCATGCGCGTCACCTGCCCTGAGTGCAACGCCCAGATGGAGGTCGACATCGGCAGCCTGGGGGGATCGCAGGCTACCCCCTCGGACGGCTCCACGAGGAGGTAGCCTACCTGGCCTACCACTTCCACTGGCAGCCGGAGGCCATCCTCAACATGGAACACGCCGAGCGCTCCCGCTGGGTCGAACAGGTCGCCACCATCAACCGCAGGCTCAACGAAGCCGCGGCCGGGGGCCGGTAACACATGACCTCTCCGCGGAGCGACCCCGACCCCTATCTCGTCCACCCCTTTGCTCTCGAGATGGGGGGCGTGCAGATAGCGCTGTTCGGCGAAATCACCGGCCTGCAGGCCCAGAGCGAGGTCTTCGAATACAAGGAAGGCGGCGTCAACACCTACTCCCACAAGCTGCCCGGCCGCACGACCTACACCAACGTCACTCTAAAGTGGGGCTCCACCGGCGAGCAGCGCCTCTGGGACTGGTATCACCAGGTCATCACCTCCACGAAATTCGCTTCCCTCAAGAAGGCGGTCTCCGTCGTCCAGTTCGACGCGGAGCATCGTGAAGTCAGGCGTTGGAACCTGAGAGACGCCTTCCCCGTGAAGTGGGTCGGCCCCAATTTCAATTCTTCCCAATCCCAGGTCTCCATCGAGACCCTCGAGCTCGCCTACGCCGAGTTCGAGATGGTCGCGAGGCCCTGAGGGCACCCCCATGGGCATCCGTTTACCGTGGCCCCTACGCCGCCAATCCGACCGCGACTCGTCGCCATCCCCGGCACGGGGCGACGCTTCGCCGGCGCCGGGGGCAAGCCGCGAGGCTACGGCCATCGAGATCGACCCCGGATTCGCCGGGGACTTCCGCGCTCGGGCGAGCGAACGGGATACCATGCCCTTGCTTGGCCCCTGGGGCGGCCTCGCGGAGACCGCGCGCTTCGCCGTCGCGGCCACCCACTTCCCGGAGACGCTCGTCACGCAACGATTCAGTGACGAAGTTGCCCCGGCGCGGGGCATGCCCGGCAGTTTCGCTACCGACTTCATCGCCTCCCTCGGCTCACTTGCCAGCTACGAAGACCCCGCCGGTACACCGGGCGAATCAGGCAGCCCCTTCGCGGACTTCCTCCCCGTGGGGCGGAGCGACCTCTTCGCGCCCCCTCCGTCGGCCCCGGTGACACCGGCCTTCCCGTCCTTTTCGTCCCTTTCGTCGCCAGCCCTCGCCCGTGCCGAGCGTCCCGCGGCGCGCGCGACCATCCCCGCCCGTCCGCGCCCGGCATCCAGCCCCGCCACAGCGCCGCAGGCACGGCCATCGCCGTCCGCGCCAGTCCAACGCTCGATCGACTCCCCACCCGCAGCCCTCCGCCCTCGCAGCACGGTGACCGAGCCCGGGTCCCCTCCCGTTGCCGCCATCCCTCCCGTGGAGTCGGCCGCGCCGCTCCCGCCGGAGCCCGTCGCCCCAGCGTCCCCGCCCGGCCGCGAGGCTGACGTCCTTCCCTTCGCCGCACAACCGCCGCCCGTGGACACCGCGACTTCAGCCGGAGCGTCTCCACCCCTCGTGCCCGCTCCGACTGTCACGGCGGCCGACGAGAGCACGGTGGCCGCGCGCACGGTCGATCCCGCCCCGCCGGCGGCGCCCTTTCCCTCCAGCGAACTGCCCGTTTCCATCACGGAGGCGGACCAGCCCCTCCCGCGCGTCACCATTGACGCCTCAGCGCCCGCAGCGCCGGCTGACACGCCGGACCTTCCCCTTGCCGGTCGCGGCCCCGAGGCCCCGCCGCTCGCTGGCGAGCGGGATCGCGCGCCAATCGCCCGCTCCGTCGACAGCGCGTCCACCGAGCCGCTCCCGCTGGCGAGTGAGCCCCCGCTCCCCGCCTCGCCGCAGTCAGCGCCAGCCGTGCCACCGCCCCAATCTCCTCCCGCTACCGCCCTGCCCGGCGAACAGGCGACCGTCACCCCCTCGCAGGCAGCGCCATCCACGGCAGCGCCGCCGGTGCTCGTCCAGCGCGAGCCAGCGCTCCCTCCCCTCCCCGACCCCGATGTGGCGCCGGCCGCGTCCGCTCACGCTCCACCTCCGCTTACGCCCCGCGTGCGGCGGTTCAGCATCGGAGAGCCACTGCCCGCCGCTAGCCCTCCGGTGACGGCATCCAGTCCCGCGCCCTCGTCTGTATCCGCGGCCCGCGAGCGGCTAAGCCGTCGGTCTACCTCCGAGGCCGCCGTCCCACCCGCTCTCCCTGTCGCTCGCGCGACCTTCGTCGAGCCATCGCCCGTCGCCCCCCTGGACCGGGATCCTGGCGAACGCTCCTTCGAGCCCTCGCCCCTGGCTACCACGGCCGAGGTCGGTCTCCCGCTTGCCGAGCCGCCCTCTCCAGGCGCGACAGACCCGGCGCTCCCCCTCGCCACCATGCCCGCGGTCACGCCCGACGCCCCGCCCGTTCGCCGCTCGCTCGATACCTTCGCTGCAGCCGCCACCTCGTCCCCGCCGCTCCTCTTCCGCGATCCGGCTGCCGCCCCACTCGGACTCGAGGTCCCGCCCGCGCCCGCCCGCGTCGCCCGGTTCGCCAGCACGGATGTCCCCGCAGCCCCAGCCTCCACTGCGGCATTCGCCTACCCCATTCCGCCCGAGCTCCCGCTCGGCCCGGCGGGCAGTCGTCCCGCGGAGGGTGGCTCCATCACCGAGGCCGCCTCCTCGCCCTCGCAGGGCCTCCGGAGCGCGCAACGTGCTCCCGCGGGGTTCACCACCGGGACGGCGGCGCAGCGTGCCCCCATCGTCTGGCGCGCCTCGGATCCGGGTGCCGTGTCGATGGAAGCGCCACCCGAGGCGAGTGTTGCCGCCGTCGGCGAGCTCAGCAGTCCCGTTGCGCCTCAGCAGGCGCCTGAACAGGACCTCGACAAGCTCACGGAAAAGGTCTGGCAACGCCTCCGCCGCACCCTCCAGCTCGAGCGCGAGCGCCGCAGGGGCCTGCCGTGAACATCACGCCCGAACGACAGGGGGATTAACCGATGGCTGGCGGCTCGCTCTCCAAGGCACTGCTCCGCAACCTCGACACGGACGAGGAGATCCCGTTCCAGTTCAACCCCACCGAGTACAGCTTCCAGAAGCAGCTCGGCTGGAAGGAGGCCGATACTGGCGGCGCCGACGTGCCCAAGTCCACCTTCACCGGGGGCAAGCCCATCGCCCTCACCCTCAAGCTCTTCTTCGATACCCAGGACACGGGCGAGGACGTCCGCAAGAAGTACACCAATAAGCTCTGGAATCTCGCCCTCGTTACGCCCGGAAAGAAAGACCCGAAGACGAAGAAGGGCCGGCCGCCCGTCGTCCAATTCACCTGGGGCGAGGTCTGGACCTTCAAGGCCGTGGTCACGCAGATCTCCTCCAGCTTCACCCTGTTTGACGTCCACGGCGTTCCCGTGCGTGCCACCTGCGACATCCAGCTCAAGCAGGTAGAGGACCCGAAGAGCTATCCCTTCCAGAACCCCACCTCCGGTGGTGTCGCCGGTCACCGCACTCACGTCCTCGAACAGGCTGAGCGCCTCGATGTCATCGCCGCCCGCGAATATGGCGAGGCCGAGCACTGGCGCCACATCGCCCATGCCAACGGCATCGAGGACCCGATCCGAGTTCGCGCCGGCACGGTCCTCAGACTGCCGCCCCTCCCGGGAGCTTAGCCATGGCTGCCGTCATTCCGCTCCTTCCGCAGCTCTACCTCACCATCGGCGGCAGCGAGGTCCCCGGCGACCTCTCCCAGGCCATCTCGAAGGTCGACGTAGACCTCCATCTCTACCTCCCCGACATGTTCGTCATCGAAGTGCACGACGAGGGCTTCCGCTGGATCGAGCACAGCCTCGTCAAGATTGGCCAGCTTGTCGACGTTTCCGTCCGCTCCAGCGAGGAGGAACAGCGCCCCCCTGTCGCCCTTCTCTCAGGCGAGATCGTCGCTATCGAAGCCAGCTACCCGGAATCAGGCGTCCCCACCCTCACCCTCCGCGGATACGACCTCTCCCACCGCCTCCATCGCGGCCGCAAAGTGCGCTCCTTCCTCCAGATGACCGATAGCGACATCGCCACCCAAATCGCCCAGGAGCGAGGGCTCGCCGCCGACGTCGACAGCACGACCCACGTCCACGAGCACCTGTACCAGGAGAACCTCACCGACTACGAGTTTCTCGCTCGCCGCGCACGCGCGCTGGGCCGGGTCTTCCAGGTCGAAGCGCGCAAGCTGCTGTTCCGCAAGCCGGCGAACGTTGCGCTCCCGCCGGTAGTGCTCGACTACCGCTCCACGCTCCTGGACTTCCGGCCCCGCCTGACCTCTTCCGCCCAGGTGACGAAGCTGGATGTCCGCGGTTGGGATCCCGTTGCCAAGCGTGAGATCACCGGCACAGCGAAGGCCGCGGACTACCGCACGGCCAAGCTCGACTTCGGACGCATGGGGAACGAGTTCGCGAACCAGGCCTTCGGACCGTCCGACACCGGGGTCGCCGACGAACCGATCGCGTCCCAGGCGGAGAGCGAGGAGCTCGCTATTGCCCGCCTCTCCAACCTCTGGAGCAGCGACGTGCATGCCGAGGGCGAGGCCACCGGCGAAGCCAGGATCCGCGCCGGCAGCGTCGTGAAGGTCCAGGGTGTCGGCGAGCGGTTTGGCGGCGACTACTTCGTCACCAGCGCGCGCCACACCTTCGAAGCCAACGGGCCGTATCGCACCACCTTCACCGTCGGCGGTCATGGCCCCGACACCACCGCCGACCTGTTGCTCGATGGCGCCACCCGGATCGAGGAGCAGGCTCGGGGCGTCGCCCGCGGGCTCACCATCGGCATCGTCACCGAAAACAAGGACCCCAAAGACATGGCGCGTGTGAAGGTCCGCTTCCCCTGGCTCGCCGAAGATGCGGTGAGCACCTGGGCACGCATTGCGTCCCCCATGGCCGGGGACGGCCGCGGCCTCTTCATCCTTCCGGAGGTCAATGACGAAGTCCTCGTCGGATTCGAGCACGGCGACTTCAACCGGCCCTACGTGCTGGGCTCGCTCTGGAACGGCGTCGACAAGCCGCCCCTGTCGGCCAGCGAGGCGGTGAAAAATGGCGTCGTGAAGCGCATCTTCAAGACACGCGCCGGCCACGTCATCCAGCTCGACGACACCAGCGGCCAGGAGAAGATCGAAATCATCGACAAGAGCAACGGCAACAAGGTCACGATCGACACCGCCGCCAACAAGATCACCGTGGACGCGAAAATGGAGGTCGAGATCAAGGGCGGCCTGAAGATCTCCCTATCCGCACCGCAAGTGGAGATCGAGGGCCAGCAGAGCGTCTCCATAAAGGGTGCCCAGATCGAAAGCGCCGCCTCTGGCACGCAGACGATTACGGGCGGAATCGTGAAGATCAACTGATGGGACAGCCCGCCGCCAAGCAAGGGGACACGGTCGTCGGTGTGGACACGCACATCTATCTCATCCCGGCTGCCGCCGGCGCGCCCGTGCCCACGCCCCTGCCCAGCCCATTCAACGGGATCCTTCAACTCAATCTGAGCACGGACGTGCTCATCATGGGCATGCCCGCGGCCACCGTGGGTAGCCAGGCCGTCAACACCCCGCCTCACCTGCCCCAGGGCGGCCCCTTCCAGAAGCCGCCCATGAACCAGGGAGAGATCATCACGGGTAGCCCCACCGTCCTCATCAACGGCAAGCCGGCCGCCCGGGCCGGCGACACCGCCCGCACCTGCAACGACCCCGTCGATCTCCCCGTCGGCTCGGTCGTCGCCGTGGGCACAGTCCTCATCGGGTAGAAGGGATCGAGCATGGCAGACGATGCACTGGTCGGGCGCGGATGGGGCTTCCCTGTGGGGGTCTCCGGGAGCGGCGGCATTGGCCTGACGTCGGGCCATGACGACCTCGAGCAGGCCATCCGCATCATCCTCGGCACCGCCCCGGGCGAACGTGTGATGCGCCCGGACTTCGGGTGCCGCATCCACGAGCTCGTCTTCGCCCCCACTACCGGCGAGACCATCGGCCTCGCCCGCCACTACGTCGAGGAGGCCCTGGGTTGGTGGGAGCCCCGCATCGACGTAGACGAAGTCTCCGTGGAGGCGGATGCCTCCGACGGCGTGGCCGCTCGCCTATGGGTCAGCATCCGCTACTCGGTCCGCGCCACGAAGGACGAGCGCACGCTCGTCTACCCGTTCTATCTGATCCACGACGACTGATGCCGGAACGGGCGGCGGCTCTCATCCGGGCACTGTATGCTACGCGCTCGCGGCCCGGCGGCCGGTGGAGGAGAGCCCATGCCACTTCCGGATCCGCAACTCGACGACCGACGCTTCCAGGACATCGTGAACGAGGCCAAGCGCCTCATCCCCCGCTACTGTCCGGAGTGGACCGACCATAACGTCTCGGACCCCGGTGTCACCATCATCGAGCTCTTTGCGTGGCTCGCGGACCTGCTCCTCTACCGGATCAACCGCGTTCCCGAGAAGAACTACCTCCGCTTCATGGACCTCCTCGGCATCTCCCTCAAAGACGCCGTGCCCGCCCGGACGGACCTCACCTTCTGGCTCTCCGCGCCCCAACCCGGCCCCGTGGTCATCGGCCGCGACACCGAGGTCGCGACCGTCCGCACAGGCGACCGTCCTGCCATCTCCTTCATGACCAACGCCAACCTCACCATCCACCCGCCCACCCTGAGGGAATGCCTGTTCTCGCCCGACGACACCAACTACGTCGACTACATCTCCCGCGTGAACGGCGAGGGCGACTATGCGGACGCGTTCCAGGGGGTTCCTCTCCCGGGGCAGGCGCTCTATTTTGGCTTCGCCGAAGACGTGGACGCTCACGTCCTCTCCCTCACGATCGACTGCATCGTCGAAGGCATCGGTGTCGACCCACGCGACCCGCCGCTCGCATGGGAAGCGTGGTGCGGGCCCACGCTGGGCTGGCAGCGCTGCACCGTCGAGAGTGATGGCACCGGCGGCCTGAACCAGGTCGGCGCGGTCGTCATCCACCTGCCATCGGGCATGGAGGCGCGTGTCCTCTCACAGGCCTCCCTCCACTGGGTGCGCCTGCGCGTGGTGCAACCTCGCCCCCACCAGCCCACCTACTCCGCTTCCCCGCAGATCCGCTCGGTGACCTTTGCGGCTATCGGCGGCCGCGCTGAAGCCATGCACTCCACCCTCGTCATCGGCGAGATCTTCGACCGCGCCCTTGGCCGGCCGGGTGAGTCCTTTCAGCTCCAGAACACTCCGCTCCTTCCCCGCCTCGATGACCACTTCCTCGAAGTGCAGGACGGCGACGGTAACTGGCAGCGCTGGGATGAGGTCGAATCCTTCCGCTTCTCCACGGCCCAGGATCGCCACTACACCCTCGATGGCGTCTCCGGGACGATCGGTCTCGGGCCGACCATCCGCCAGCCCGACGGCACCGAGCGGCCCTATGGGGCCTCGATGCTCCCGGGCCAGGCCGTTCGCTTCTCGCGCTACCGGTACGGTGGCGGGGTCTCCGGCAACGTCGGTGCGAACACCCTCACCGTGCTCAAGTCCTCGATTCCCTACGTCGCTCGCGTCACGAACTTCGGCGCGGCTGTGGGTGGCCTGGATCCGGAGTCCCTCCAGGCGGCGAAGTTCCGCGCCCCGCAGGCGCTCCGCTCGCAGGACCGGGCCGTCACCCCCCTCGACTACGAGTTCCTGACTTACCAGGCCTCACGCCTCGTCGCCCGCGCCCGCTGCATCCAGGCGCGCACGGACGGGCGCGGAAGCTCGGCCCCGCCCGGCACCGTGGAGCTGCTCATCGTCCCCCTCCTCCCGCGCGACCACCCGCGCACCGTGGACGCATTTCAGCCGCCGCCCGAGCTCATCGCCGAGGTGCGCGACTACCTCGAGGACCGGCGCATGCTCGGCACCCAGCTCGTCGTGGACGGCGCGGCCTACCTCGGTGTCCGCGTCGAAGCCACCATCATCATCGAGCCCAACCTCGACTCCGAGGCCGTGCGCCAGCGCGTCGCGGAGCGCCTGGCGGACTACCTCGATCCGCTCGTGGGCGGCGCCGAAGGCACCGGATGGCCGTTCGGCCGCGACCTCTATCTCTCTGAAGTCCAGAGCGTCGTCCAGTCCGTCCCCGGAGTGCGCTTCGCGGAGGATGTCACCCTCCACCAGATCGACCTCCAGACCAACCAGGCCCGCGCCGCCGGCGCGCGCATCACCATCGCCGACGATGTCCTGCTGCTCCCCTTCGAGCACACGGTGACGATCGCGCGCGGGAACCGCTGATGACCACTCCCACGGCCGACGGCAGCGACATCCGGATACCCGGGAATGGCGCGTCGAGCGAGCCCATCCCGCGCGACTCCGTGTGGGCGCTGCCGGCCGTTACCGACCGCAGCAGCTACCTCGAGTACCTGCCCGGCATTTACCACGACAACGACTTCCTCGCGCGGTTCCTCCTCATCTTCGAGTCCATCCTCGGCCCGATGGAACGGATGGTCGGCGGCATCCACCACTACCTCGACCCCGACCTTGCCCCTCCGGAGACGCTGCGCTGGCTGGCTTCGTGGCTCGGCATCGTCCTCGATCCGCGCTGGCCCGAAGATCGTCAGCGCGACCTCGTGCGCGGCGCCACCGACCTCTATCGCTGGCGGGGCACGCGCCGGGGCCTGAGCACGGTCCTCCGCCTCGCGACCGGCGCCACGCCCGACATCACGGAGCCGACGCTCGCCGAGCTCACGGCCGATCCGTCGCGCGCGTTCCGCTTCGGTGTCCGCCTCACGATGGCCCGGGGCCAGCAGGTCGACCGCGCCCTCGTCGAATCCATCATCGACCTCGAGAAGCCCGCCTGGGCTGCCTGCGACCTCGAGATCACTACCGCCTCGCGTTGACCCTACTGGGCCGCGGTCAGGAACCGCGGCCCGCCACTCGCCAGGCCCTCCGCTGACCACCCCTCTACAGCCGCGTCGGTCCGGATCTGGTACCAGTAGTAGCCCTCGTCCTCCACGCGCGCGCCCGTGATCGTCACGCGCGTGCCGTCGCAGATGCGCGCGATCGGCTGGCTCCGCGGGTCCGACGATTGACGCGTGTGGAACGGCCGCACGAGCAGGCAGTCTCCCTCCGGTGAGTTCGTGACCACCGCCGTGGAGCCCACCTGCAGCCCGGGCGTCGCCGCCGTCGTCGTCTGCGGAGGTGGGGTATCAGGCGTCCCCGGCGTCTCGCCCGTCTCTGTTTCCTCCACTCCCGGCGTCTCATCCGGGCCGGCGGGGTCGCTGTCGTCGCCGCCCGCGAACGCGGAGTATGCGAACCACCCGCCCCCGGCCAGCGCCACCAGCACGACCCCGAGCACCACCCAGCGCCACAGCAGCCATGGGGGCCGGTAACGCAGCTCCGCATTCGCCACGGACACACGCGCGTCGGCCTTCGCCTCCGTTTCGAATGCGTGGCGGGACTCCTTGCCAAAGAACCCCGCCTTCCGCAGCCGCGCGTCCATCTGCACCGTCGCGCTCTCATTCGGCTGCAGGTCGACCTGGGCCGGCTGGAACGTGACCGCCACCTCATCGCCCGGGTCCGTCGCTCGCAGATCCACGCGCGCGGGGCTGTTCGACTGGTTTTCCACGATCGCTGTGAACGACTTCCGTGCCTGCGCCGGCCGCACCTCGAGGGAGAGGTCGCCGAACGGCAGGACCGTGAGCCGCCCGAGCGCCCGCACCTCCACGTTGTGCTGCAACGACGTCGCCGCCGCGGCGAACTCGTGCGGGCCAGCAAAGGACGATGGCTCGCGCGGTGGCTGGATGATTACCACCACCTCTTCGCGCGCATCCGGCATCAACTGCACCGATGGCCTCGTAACCCTGACCCATGTCTCGGGGAGCCCTTGAATGGCCACCTGGACCGTGTCTGCCACGTTGCTCCGGTTTTGCACCGTCACCGTCGCCGTGGCCGCTGAGCCCGGGGCCACGGGCGCGCCCGGTGACGCAATCGAAACGGCGATCGCCTGCTCCACGCGCGGGCCAGGCCGCCCGCCGCCCCCCGCAGTCACCGGGCTACCGTCCTCTGGTGGCGCTGCCACTGCCGCGGGCATGAAGGTCGCCTGGCAGTCCCCAAACCGGAGCGCCTCGCCCACCGCGATCGCCCGAGGTGCCCCTGTGTTCAGGCGCTGTCCCGCGACATACGTGCCCGTAGCCGACTGCAGGTCCTCCAGCAGGGCCTGGCCGTTGAGGAAGTCGAGACGCGCATGGCGGCGCGAAACCGACACGTGGTCGATCACCACGCGGTTGCCCTCCGCGCGGCCGATGAACACCTGCGCCACGTCCAGCGGATACTCACGCAGTTGGCCGTCTGGCGTGCTCACACGAAGGATTCCGAAGTCCAGACCATCACCGCCTTTCGGTGGCGCAAGGATACCCGAAGTTCGAGCAACGCAACCGGCCGTCCCCCGGACCGGCCGCACGGCCGCATGTCTCCGCCCCGAGAGCCCTCCCAGGGAACCTGCCACAATAGACCTCGGAGGCATATGCATGCAGTTCGGCGTGTTCTCAGTGGGCGACGTGACGCCCGACCCAACCACCGGCCAGGCCCCTACGGAGGCTGAGCGAATCCAGGCGATGGTAGCCATCGCGCTCAAAACCGAGGAGGTGGGTCTCGATGTGTTCGCGACTGGCGAGCACCACAACCCGCCCTTCGTCCCCTCATCCCCGACCACGATGCTCGGCTACATCGCCGCTCGCACGCAACGCATCATCCTCTCCACGGCCACCACGCTCATCACCACCAACGACCCCGTGAAGATCGCCGAAGACTACGCGATGCTTCAGCACCTCGCCGGAGGGCGCGTGGACATCATGCTTGGACGGGGCAACACCGCCCCCGTGTACCCCTGGTTCGGCAAGGACATCCGCCAGGGCATCGCCCTTGCGATCGAGAACTACGACCTGCTCCATCGCCTCTGGCGCGAGGAGGAGATCACCTGGGAGGGCAAGTTCCGCACGCCGCTGGAGGCTTTCACCTCGGCGCCGCGCCCACTCGACGGCGTGCCGCCGTTCATCTGGCACGCCTCCATCCGCAGCCCCGAGATCGCCGAGCAGGCCGCCTATTACGGGAACGGCTTCTTCCACAACAACATCTTCTGGCCGGTCGAGCACACGAAGCAGATGGTGAACCTCTACCGCGAACGCTTCGAGCATTACGGCCACGGCCAGGCCGACCAGGCGATCGTCGGGCTCGGCGGCCAGGCCTTCGTCCGCCCTAACTCGCAGGACGCTGTCCGCGAATTCCGGCCTTACTTCGACAACGCTCCCGTCTACGGCCACGGCCCCTCGCTGGAGGAGTTCACAGCCAAAACTCCCCTCACCGTCGGCAGCCCGCAGCAGGTCATCGAGCGATACGCCTCCATGCGCGAGCATGTGGGCCACTATCAGCGACAGCTCTTCCTCACCGACCATGCCGGACTCCCACTCAAGACCGTCCTCGAACAGATCGAGATCCTCGGCGTCGAGATCGTCCCCGCCCTGCGCAAGCTCAACGCGAAGGACCGCCCGTCCCACGTCCCGGATGCGCCCACCCACGAGTCGCTGAAGGCTGCCGGCCCGACGCCGGGCCGTGTGGGCGCCGTGCAGCGGGCAGAGAAGGCGTCCTAGCCCTGGCCCGTGACGGCGGCCCTTCGTCAATCACGGCATGTCGCGCGTCCGATGTGATACTGTGTCGGCCCCCGGCAGCGCTGGTGGTCAAGGAGACTGGTATGGCATCTCTTGTTGACTCGCTCATGAACGAGCTCGATAGCCGCGGCGCGGTCGACCAGATCGCCGGCAAGCTCGGCCTCCCCCCGGGGCAGGCGAGCTCCGCGGTGTCCGCCGCGGTCCCCGCTATTCTCGCCGGACTGGCCAGCAACGCTCAGAAGCCGGAGGGGGCCGCGGCGCTGTCCGGGGCTCTCGAACGCGACCACGACGGCTCCGTTCTGAACGACGACAGCTACTTCGACTCCTACGAGGAGCGGAAGGGCGACAAGATCCTGGGCCACGTGTTCGGGGAGAAGGAGCCAGCGGTCGAGTCCCAGGTCTCGTCCCTCGCGGGCCTGAGCGGCGCGCAAGGAGCTGACCTCATGAAGATGCTCGCCCCTCTGATCATGGGCTACCTGGGCAAGCAGAAGTCGTCCGGGTCCCTGGACCTCAGCTCGCTCACCCAGGTGCTCGCAGGGGGAGGCGGCGGCTTGAACCTGCCCGGTGGCCTCGGTGACCTCATCGGGGGACTCTCCGGAGGCGGCAGCGCCCCGGCGTCGTCGGGTGGCGCACAAAAGCAGTCGTCAGGGCTCGGCGGCATCCTCGGCAAGATCTTCGGCCGCAAGTAGCGACCGATCCCGCGGCCCGGTGTTCCCCCTCACGGGCTCGGCGCGGGCGACGGGGGTTGGGGCGCCGGCGGTTGGGGCGCTGGACTGGGCTGCGCTTGCGCCATGGCTCGCGGCCCAAAGAGCAAGTCCAGCTCGAGGCCCTTATAGATCCATGACAACCCGAAGGCGGTCAGCGCGACTATCTCCCCGACCAGCAAGTCATAATCCTCGGAAAAGTCCACGATAAACCGGGTCACGAACAGGTAGACGACGGCGCCGGTGACCGCCAGCGCGCACCAGTAATGGAACCACTTGCGCTTATCGGGTCCCGGATGAGGCAGGCTCTCCGAAAGCATCTGCGGCCTGCCCTTCCGTTCTCCTTCCCTGGCGCCGAAGAACCACGAGACGATCGCCAGCAACCCGAGGAAGGTGAACGCGGCGATGTAGTGAACTGCGGCCACCTCGCCTTCTCCGAGCCGATCCTGCAGCGGCGTGATTGGAGCGCTGCCGTCGTTGGGGAGCGTGGTCGGGAACAATGCGACGACGATGACAGCCACGCCGGCGATGCCCGTAAAGAGGTTCTCGAGCCGCCAGTCGAAGAACTTGTAGGCCACGAGCGAGATCCCGACCGTGACCAGGATCCCCACGAAGATGTCGCGCATACCGGTGTGGTAGTAAGCGCTCAGTGAGCCTCGCGTCGCCAGGCTCGCATCGATCCAGTATTCCCCAAGGAACAGGAGAGGTGTGAGTAAGACGCCCAGGAGCCCCACCACCGCCCGCATGAGCAGGTAGGAACGCAGAATAGTTCGTCCACCCTCGCCGGCGGGCGGCCGCTCTGACTCCTGACGTTCTCGGTTGATGGCTGACGGCGTGCTAAACATCGACCCTTACCTCGCGTGCTGGGCATCCGCTAACGTTATCGTCCCCATATCATATGACTCCGCACGCGATGATCAACACACTGGCTGAGCTGTTGATGAGAGCAGGAGAGTCAGGACCCCCAGGGGAACCTTAAGCGGAGAGTCCGCACTTTCGATTCGTCCTGGATCGTCGGGTACCGGCGGGGGCTTCATCGCATCACTCGCGGACGGAGAGTCGCGGGCCGACCTCACGCGGCGGCAACAGGCCCGACGGCTACGTTCTCGGCTCATACCGCATCGCTACCGCCCCCGAACCTAACTCCACGCGGCTCACGAGCTTCAAGTCGATATACCTCGTCAGCCCCGCGAACAACGTTGGCCCGTGGCCCGCGATCCTGGGGTGCACCACAAATTCGTACTCGTCGATCAACCCCAACTCGGCCAGTGCCAGCGGGAGCTTCACGCCTCCCACGAACAGTCCCTTACCCGGCTCGGCCTTGAGCCGCTGAACCGCCGTGCCCAGGTCACCGCTCAGGAGCTCCGCATTCCAATCAACCCGGCCCAGCGTGCTCGACACCACGTACTTCTTTGCGGCGTCGATTGTCCGGGCGAAGGGTTCCATCCAGTCATCCATCCAGTCAGGCTTCACGCCCGTCGCCGGCAGCCGCCACGCCTGTTCCATCATCTCGTAGGTCACGCGGCCGAAGAGGAGTGCATCGGCCCGCGTGAGGTTCTCGGCATGGTGGCGATGCAACTCTTCGTCCGCCGGGATCCCCGCCTCGTGGTCGCAGCACCCGTCCAGCGTGACGTTGATCGAATACCGAAGAGGTCGCATTGGGTGTACCGCCTTCGCTACGCGACTACCATTGAACGAACATGGGCATGACGACGTGGACGTAGTCGCGGGGTTCTTCGAGGGGGCGGAAGACGCCCTGGCTCGAGGGGCTCGTCATCTCCAGTGCGACCTTCCCGTTCAGGGCGTTCAGCACGTCCTGCAGGTAGCGGCTGTTGAACGCGATCTTGCCGGCGTCGCCCTCGATCTCGGCGTCCATCGTGCCTTCGTTGTCGCCGATCTCGTCCGCGCGGGCGCTGACTTTGAGCTGGCCGGGCATCCCGTTCGAGGGCTGCATCTGCAGGCGGATGATGCCGCTGCCGTCGCGCGCGAAGATCGCCGCGATTCGCGCCTCACGCTTGAACTCGTCCACGTCCACGATGCAGCGCGTGTTGTACTCCCCCGGGATGAGCTGGCTGTAGTTCGGGAACGTGCCCTGGATGAGCTGGGCAACCAGCTCCACGTCCGTCATCGCGAACATCACCTGCGTCCGTTGCGAGTTGATACGCATCTCCACGGGCTCGTTCGCCTCCCCGACAAGGCGCGCAAGCTCCCGCAGCGCCCGCGCCGGGATGATGATCTCCACGTTCTCCGCCGGTCCGTTGGCGAGCGTGATGTCCGCTACCGCCAGCCGGAAGCCGTCCGCTGACGCGAATGTCAGGCGCGTGCCGTCCGATTTGACGTGGATGCCCGTGAGGACCGGGCGCGAGTCGTCGCTCGCGGCCGCGAACTCCACCCGGTCGATCGCCCGCTTGAGCGCCTTGGGGTCCAGCTCGATGGACGCGCCCCCCGTGATCGCCTGCGTGCGAGGGAAGTCCTCCGCATCCATCGTGTTGATCGTGGACTCATTGCGAGCGCACTCCAGCTTCACCTGCCGGCCCCGCTCGGGGATCTCCAGGTTCACCGTGCCCGGCGGCAATGACGCCACGAAGTCGCTGATCAGGCGCGACGGGATTGTTGTCGCCCCCTCCTCGTCGATCTTCGAGCCGATCCACGCGCAGATCGTGATGTCGAGGTCCGTCGCCACCAGCTTCAACCGGCCGCCGTCCGTCTGGAACAGCACGTTCGAGATAATCGGCAGCGTGTTCCGTGCCGCCACGGCCCGGCCGACGATCGCGAGCCCGCGCTGGAGGTTCTCTTGCAGTACCTGGACTTTCATGTGCTCACCCGCCTATACCCAACGACGAATTATAGTGACGACTGCGCTCCCGGGACAAGGCGAGCGCATAGGCGCGTAAACATTTCTCCCCCCCAGGCCTGCCCGTCTCGTCCTTGGCGAGCTCGGCGGGATCTCGCGACCCCGCCTGAAGACCGGCTCCCTCTTCAATGAATCCTGGCTGTCTCGGCGGTCTTTGGCGCCTTGGCGCTTTCCTCAGCGGTGAAGCCGAAGAAAAGAATCGCAAATTCGGAAATTCCTAAGCCTCGCCCTAACGAAATCCCGTATAGTGAAGCCACGACGTGTACATCTTCGGCCTCCATCTCGCTAACTACCGGAACTATGCCCGCGTTCAGCTCAAGCTCGAAAAGGGGATAAACCTCTTTGTCGGCGAGAACGCCCAGGGCAAGAGCAACCTCCTCGAGGCCATCTACCTCCTCTCCACACTTCGCTCCAGCCGCGCAAGCTCCGACGCCGACCTCGTGCGCCGCGACATCCTCTCGTCGGAGTTCCCCGTTGCTCGCCTGAGCTGCGAGGTCGAGCGATCGGCCGGAAACCTCCAGCTCGAAGTCGCCATCGTCGGGCGCACCACCGACCCCGCCCACCGCGCAGGCAAGCGCGTGCGCGTGAACGGCGTCTCCAAGCGCGCCTCGGAGGCGGTGGGCCAACTCGCTGCCGTGCTCTTCACCACGCTCGACATCGAAGTCGTCGCCGGGCCTCCGCTCCTCCGCCGCCGGTACCTGGACATGATGATCTCGCAGGTGGACCGCGGCTATCTCCGGGCGATGCAGCGCTACGCCCGCGTCCTCCAGCAGCGCAACAGCCTGCTCAAGCGCATCCAGGCGCGCGAGGCCTCCTCGGGCGAGCTGAACTTCTGGGACCAGGAGCTCGCCCACGCCGGCGGCATGATCTTCCAGGCCCGCGCCGATGCACTCGGTCACGTTGTGCCCCAGGCCCAGTTCCAGATGGAACGCCTGAGCGACGGCCTCGAGAGCCTCCAGATCACCTACCGTCCCGCCCTCGGAGGCCTGGACGAGCACGATGCCCCGATCGATGAGACGGAGTGGACCGCGCGCATGCTCAAGGCCCTCTCGAATCTCCGCGGCCGGGAGATTGGCGCCGGTGCCACCCTCATCGGGCCTCACCGGGACGACGTAACCGTCGAGATCGATGGCCTCCCCGCGGATTCGTTCGCGTCGCGCGCCCAGCAGCGCACCGCCGCGCTCTCCCTCCGCATCGCCGAGGCGAGCTACCTGCGCCGCGCACTCGGCGACGACCCCATCCTCCTGCTCGACGACGTGCTCTCCGAGCTTGACGCCCGCCGCCGCCGGGGCGTGCTCGAATTCCTCGACAGCTTCCAGCAGACGATCATCACCACCGCTGAGCCCGATCGCGTCCGCGAAGTCATGACCAAGGCCACCGGCCGATTCGTCGTTAGCGCCGGCGCCATCACCCGCTTCGAAGGCGAATAGCCGCTCAGATCGCAATCTCTGATTCGGAACTAGTACTTGCTCACATTGATCTCTTCCATCCTTCCCGTGACGAGGAAGATCGCGCGCTCCGCGATGTTTGTGCAGCGATCCGCGATGCGCTCCAGGTTGTGAGACGTCCACAGCATGTACGTGTTGCGCTGGATGGTGCTCGGGTCGTCGATCATCGCACGGATGTTGTCCTCGTGGACGCCGTCCTGGAGCCGGTCGACCTCGTCGTCCGCATCGCACACGCGTCGCGCGAGCTCCACATCGTGGTCGATGTACGCCTTCAGCGTATCGCGCAACATTGCCACGGCGCGGTCCGCCATCGCCGGGATGTAGCCCAGCTTCCGGGGCAGGGGCTCGTCCCCAAGCAAGATGTTAATCCGCGCGATGCCCTCCGCATGGTCTGCAATGCGTTCCAGGTCCGTCACGATGTAGAGGATGCTGATCAGCGCCCGCAGGTCCGTCGCCATGGGCTGCTGCGAGGCGATCACGAAGATCGTCCGCTCTTCGATCTCGAACCGTTTGCGGTTAATCTCGAGATCGTGCTCGATGATCGTCTGCGACCAGCGTGCATCCCCGTTGCGCAGCGACTCCATCGAATCCAGGATCGCCTTTTCCGCCATTGAGCCCAGCACCAGCACCTGGTCCTGCAGCTCCGCGAGCTCTTTGTGGAAAAGTTCTCGTGACATGGCGGCCTTCGATCCTCTAGCCGAAGCGCCCGCTGATGTAATCCTCCGTGCGTCGGTCGCGCGGATTGGTGAACATCTCTTCGGTGCGCCCGTATTCTATCAGTTGGCCCGTCGTTGTCGCGTCTGTCAGCATGAATGCCGTGTAATCGGAGACGCGAGCCGCCTGCTGCATGTTGTGGGTCACGATGATAATCGTGTAGTCCTGCACCAACTCTCGCATCAGGTCTTCGATTTTTAGCGTGGCGATCGGGTCCAACGCTGAGCACGGCTCGTCCATCAGGATCACGTCCGGCTGGTTCGCCATCGCGCGCGCGATGCAGAGCCGCTGCTGCTGGCCGCCGGAGAGCGCCAGCCCCGACTTCCCCAGGTCGTCTTTCACCTCTTCCCATAGCGCCGCTCGCCGCAGGCAGTCCTCCACCAGCTTGCCCATGTCGCCCCGGTAGCCGTTCACCCGCGCCCCGAAGGCGACGTTGTCGTAGATCGACTTCGGGAACGGGTTCGGCTTTTGGAAGACCATCCCAATCCGCCGCCGAACCTCGACGGGGTCGACCTCCTTCGCATAGATGTCCAGCCCGTGGTACCGCACCGTCCCCGTCGTGCGCACGCCCGCGATGAGGTCGTTCATACGGTTGATGCTGCGCAGCAGTGTGCTCTTTCCGCAGCCCGACGGCCCGATGAGCGCGGTGACCTTATTGATCGGGATCTCCAGGCTCACCGTTGTGAGCGCCTGCTTGGTCCCGTACCAGAGGCTCAGGTTATCGACCGCGATGGCCGTCGGTTCGACCGGTCGCGTGACGTTCTCGGGCCTCGCGGGCCAGTGTTCGGCCTCGAACGTGTCGCCCGCGGGGCTGCGATTCGCTGTTTGAAACGGCCGCAAGTCGATGTTCACCATGATACCTCCTACCGCTGCCTGAAGCGCTCACGAATGAGCACCGCCATGAGATTGAGGGAGAGGATGAAGACCATGGCCACGATGATGGCGGCCGCGGCCTCCCCCTTGAAGGTCTCGCCAGGGCGCAGAGTCCACTCGTAGATCTGGATGGGGAGGACGGTGAATGCGTCGTTCACGCTGGCCGGGTCGAAGGCCACGAATGCGTACGCGCCGATCATGATCAGCGCCGCTGTCTCCCCAGCCGCGCGCGAGACGGCGAGGATGATGCCCGTCATGATCCCCGGGATGGCCCCCGGGAGGACGTGACTCCAGACCGTCTGCCACTTGGTGGCGCCGAGCGCGAGGGATGCGTCGCGGATGCTCGGAGGGACCTGGCGAATAGCCTCCGCGGCTGCGATGACGGTCATCGGCAGGATCATCAGCGAGAGAGTGAGTGCGCCCGTCAGGACGGTGCCCCCCAGCCCGAAGGCGCGCGCGAAGACGGCCAGCCCAAGGATCCCGTAGATGATGGATGGCACGCCCGCGAGGTTGCTGATGTTCAGCCGGAGGGCGCTCGTCAGCCGGTTCCGGGGCGCGAACTCCTCCAGCCAGATGGCAGTGCCGACCGCGATGGGTATCGTCATCACAATCGTGAGCCCGAGCACCCAGAGGGTGCCGAGGATGGGTGACCGGATGCCGGCCCGGAGCTCGAACCGCGACGGGTAGGTCGTGAAGAAGTCCGGGAAGTTGTGGAAGACCCGGCTCCCGCCGAGCTGGATGACGTCGTACGCGAGGTACGCCAGGACGAGGAGCCCGCTGAGCGTGGCCGCCAGGAGGAGCCACGCGGCGCTTCGCGACATCGCCTGCCGGAGGGCAACGCGCCCCGTCGCCCGAAGCGACGTGGGTCTCCCAAGAGGTGCGTGCTCAGCGGTGGCCATCAGTCGTACGCCTCACGGAAGCGGTTCACGATGAAGCTCGCCGCCACGTTGAGGGCGAACGTGATGAGGAAGAGCGCGGTGCCAACCGCGAAGAGCGAGGTGTAGTCCGTCGTCCCCCGCGCTGCGTCGCCCGTCCCGGCCTGCAGCATGAAGCCGGTCATCGTTTGGATGGTCTCAAGTGGATTGAGGGTGAGGCTCGGCGTGGAGCCAGCCGCAACGGCCACGATCATGGTTTCGCCGACGACCCGCGCGATAGCCAGCAGCACCGCCGCGGCGATGCCCGGGAGAGCCGCCGGGACCACCACCCTGAGGGCAACCTCGAGCCTTGTGGCGCCCAGTCCGTATGCGCCCTCGCGTAGCTCGCGGGGTACGTTCGCCATCGCATCCTCCGAGACCGACGCGATGGTGGGCAGGATCATCACCGCCATGATCAGGCTGGCCGAGAGCGCATTGAATATCTGCGTGCCGAAGAGCGGCTGCACGATCTCCGCGCTAATGAAGGTGAGGGCGAAGAAGGCGTAGACGACCGTCGGTACGCCCGCCAGCACCTCGAGCGCCGGCTTCAGAATCTTGCGGACGCCCGGCCGGGCGTACTCGCTCAGGTAGATCGCGGCAGCCAGCCCGAACGGGAGCGCCACGACCATCGACCAGAGAACGACATTCAGCGTCCCGGCCACCAGCTCCCACACACCGAATGTGCGCGGCTCCTGGAGCGCCTGCCACTCGTCGCCAGAGAAGAGGAAGTCCTGGACCGGCACCTCCTTGAAGAAGTAATAGGTCTCTTCGGCAAGGGTGAAAATGATCGCCGCGGTGGTTGCCAGTGAAACGGCGGCACAACTGCCGAGGAACACCATGACGACCTTCTCGCCGGGGTGCTTGAAGTTGCGCTTGCGCAGCGCCTGCCGCAGTTCGTCAGGAGTGGGTGGTTGCACTGCCACGGCAGGCGCCTCCCTGTCTCATCGTGTGCCGGCTAGCGCGGCAGGTGTTGCGCAAACTTCGCCTCCTGCTCCTGCTTGAGGTCCGCGGGCAGGGTCACGTACCCGACCTCCTCGACGATTGCGTCCAGCTCCGCGTAGTAGAAGTCGAGGAAACCAAGGATCTCTGGGCGTGAGGCGATGTAGCTCTGCCGCGTATACAGGAAGAGGGGCCGGCTCAGTGGTTTGTACGCCCCTTCCAGCGCGCTCTGGAAGGTGGGCTCGACGCACCCTTCGCCGCCGTCGATCGCGACCGGCTTGACCCGGTCGCCAGACTCCTGGAAGTACGCGAAGCCGAAGTAACCGACGGCGTTCTTGTCGCCCTCCACGCCACGGGCAAGCACGTTGTCGTCCTCGGATGACGTGCCATCGGAGCGGTGGGTTGAGCCTTCCCGCTCGCCTTCCAGCACCTCGACGAAATAGTCGAACGTGCCCGAATCGGCGCCCGGGTAGTAGGCGATGATCTCGGCGTCGGGCCAGGTGGGGTCCAGTTCGCTCCAGCGCGTCGCGCCATCGCGCCTGAAGGCGTTCGTGAGCTGTTCGACCGTCATACACGTAGCCCAGTCGTTCTGGTCGTTGACCACGACCGTGAGGGCGTCGATCGCCACCTGGAACTCGACGATGTCATCGATGCCGTTCTCCGCACACGCCTGGACCTCGTTCTCCTTGATGGGGCGCGATGCATTGCTCATATCGGTGTCGCCCCGGCAGAACTTCTCGAAGCCTCCACCGGTGCCGGAGAGGCCGACATTGACGTGAGTATTCGCGACGTAAGAAAACTCCTCCGCCATCGCCTGCGTGATAGGGAAGACCGTGGAAGAGCCATCGATGTCGATGTCGCCACCCAGTGCGCCGTAGTCGATGCCGCTGTTGGAGATGTTCTCGCCCGGCTCGTGGCGGTCGCCGCAGGCTACCGCTGTCACCGCCAGCACTGCCGCGACGAGGATGAGCGCCTGACCGGGTGCGGTCGTCGACCTTCTTCCCATGCGCTGCTGGTTCTGCTCCTATCGCGGCCTGGGCGCGACAGAGACAGTAGGCGGGAACGGTTAACGCTCGATTAACGGCACGACAGGAGAGGCCCGCGGGGGCCCTCCTCTGCCGGCCTTCTCCTCCGAGCCGTGCAGCCTTACTGGGGCAGGAAGCTGGCGTACTTCGCCTCCTGTTCGTCCCGAAGGTCGTCCGGCAAGGTGATATAGCCCACTTCTTCCACGATCTCGTCGAGGTTTTCGAAGTAGAAGTTCACGAAGCCGAGGACCTCGGGCCGCTCCTCGAGGAAACTCTCGCGGGTGTAGATGAAGAGTGGCCGGCTGAGCGGCTGGTAGGACCCGTCGAGCGCGTTCTCGAACGTCGGTTCCACGCACCCCTCGCCGCCGTCTATCGCAACGGCCCTCAGGTTCTGGCCCGCCTGCTGGTAGTAGGCGAAGCCGAAGTACGCGACGCCCTGCTCGTTGCCTTCCACCGCTCGCACAAGGACGTTGTCGTCCTCCGACGACGTGCCGTCGGAGCGGTGGGTGGCGCCTTCCTCCTCACCTTCGAGCACCTCCACGAAGTAGTCGAAGGTACCGCTGTCCGCGCCCGGGTAGTTGAAGATGATCTGCTCGTCGGGCCAGCTCGGGTCGATCTCGGACCATGTCCTCGCACCGCCGGTCTTGAAGGCGTTCGTGAGCTGTTCGACGCTCATGCACGTGGCCCAGTCGTTGTCTTCGTTCACGACCACGGTCAGCGCGTCGATGGCGACCTGGAGCTCGACGATATCCGTGATGCCGCTTTCCGCGCACGCGTCGATCTCGTCCTGCTTGATGGGGCGGGATGCATCGCTGATCTGCGTCTCACCGCGGCAGAACTTCTCGAAGCCGCCGCCCGTACCGGAGAGGCCCACGTTTACGCGAGTGTCCGCGACCCGGGCGAACTCCTCGGCCATGGCCGCACTGATGGGGAAGACTGTCGACGAGCCGTCCACTGCGATTTCCCCGCTCAGGCTGCCATAGTCGATCCCGCCGCCACCGCTGCCGGTGTCATCGTCGTCGCCGCCGCAAGCAGCTGCGACGAGAGCGACCAAAACGAAAGCGACGATCAGCCCCAAACCTCGCGATCTCTTTTGGAGAATTTCCATTCCGTCGTGCCCTGTTCCTTCCGAATGTTGTGGATTCAGGGCGAACGTAGGTCCGGAGGTTTAACGGGCCGTTAGGGCCGCTTTAACGTGCGTTTAACGTCGTAGCCACCCGATGCCTCCTCCACGGGGGAATGTTTTACGTGCAGTTTGCATAGCTGATATTGCCCGGTTACGTGAGCACCGCAGAGTACATCTCACGACGCGCGGATAACGGCCCCGCGCGCCGAGACACCCCTCGGGAAGCCTGAGGGCCTCGTGGTCAGCCTACCCCGACTCGCGAAAGTGAGTGGCAGGCCCGGGGCCCTCGGCGCATACTGCAGATCGGGCGTTTCCCCGAAGGCCGCCCCCGAGGCAGATGGTTACCAGGATTCTCCTCGTCGACGACGAACAAAACATCCGCGAACTGGCAGCGCTTTACCTCGAGAAGGAAGGGTTCGTCGTCGACTTCGCAGCGGATGGCCGCGAAGCGATCCAGCGCTTTCAACACGTGCAGCCCAATCTCGTCCTCCTCGATGTGATGATGCCCGGTATGGACGGCTTCGAGGTCTGCCGTGAGCTCCGCCGCGATAGCGATGTCCCCGTCCTCATGCTCACCGCCCGCTCCGAAGACGTCGATAAGATTGTCGGGCTCGAGCTGGGCGCCGACGACTACATGACCAAGCCCTTCAACCCGCGCGAGCTCGTCGCCCGCGTGAAGGCCATCCTCCGCCGCTACGATTCCGGGAACCGGCCGAAGAACACAATCGCCGTTGGCAACCTCTTCGTGGACAAGGCCCGCCGGGAAGCGCGAATCGGTGAGGAGATGCTTCATCTCCGCACCAAGGAGTTCGATCTGCTCGTTGCTTTTGCGGAGAACCCCGGCATCGCCCTTACGCGGGACCAGCTCCTCGAAAGCGTCTGGGGCTACGACTATGCCGGCGAGACACGTACGGTTGATGTGCACGTACAGCACCTGCGGTCGAAATTGAATGGTGCGGGAGTGCAGATAGAGACCCTGCGCGGGGTGGGCTACAAGCTACTCGACACGCCCGCATAGCAGGTCCCGCCGGGGAGGGGCGGGCACGCGATGGGGAGTCTTCAGTTCCGCCTGTTCTTGAGCTACATCGTCATCATCGGCGTGACGCTGGGTCTGGCCGCCCTCAGCCTCTTCCTCCTCCTCGGGGGCTACCGCAACGACATCACCTACGGCAACCTCGAGGACGTCAGCCTCCTCGTTAACGCCCTCGCCGCCACCCAGGACGATCCGCGGGCCGGCGCCGAGCCACCCGGCGTGGGCGACTCCGAAGCCCTGCTCAGCACTCTTCGCAACGTCCTCTCCGGCGAGCGCAACCAGGAGACCTCGGTCGCCCTCGTGGACCGCAACGGTCAAGTGTTGCCCGGGTACGCCGCTCCCACCGGCGTCAACCTCGACTCTGCCCGTGTCACGGGCGCCGACGCAGCCGCCGTGAACCCGTCCGGTGGCATTGAGCCCGCGAAGTGCGAGCTGGAGCTCGTCGGCCAACCCGACCTCCTCTGCGTGGTCACGCCGCTCTCCGAGCGGGTGCTCGAGCAGCTCCCCGGCACCGAGGCCAGCGCGATCGTCGTCGCCAAGCCCGCCGCCAGCCTCGGCGAAGTCTTCGGGGACCTCGTCCCCCGCCTTCTCTTCTCGGGGCTCATCGGCGTCGCGGCTGCGCTTGTCCTCGGCTTCCTGCTCGCGCAGAGCGTGGGCGCCCCCCTCCGCAACATCGCCCGCGCCGCCCGCAATGTCTCCCGCGGCAACTACCGCCAGCGCGTCCCTGCCACCGGGCCCCGCGAAGTGCGCGACCTGGCATCCAACTTCAACCGCATGACCGAAGAGGTGCAGCGCTCCCAGCAGACCCTGCGCGACTTCCTCGCCAACATCTCGCACGAGCTAAAGACACCACTCACCTCCATTCGGGGGTTCAGCGAGGCGGTCCTCGACGGCACGATCGATGACGCCCCCGGCATCGAGCGTTCCGCCAAGATCATCAACACCGAGTCGAACCGCGTCCTCCGTCTCGTCGAGGAGCTGCTCGACCTCTCGCGTATTGAGAGCGGCCAGGTGCACATGCGCCAGGAGGACCTCAGCCTCAACGAGTTGCTGGAACACGTGCGCGAGGTCTTCGCCCTCCGCTCAGAGGACACAGGGGTCGTCCTCGAAATGCGCCCCCATGGCGACCCCCACGTCCAAGGCGACTTCGACCGCCTCGAGCAAGTCCTGAACAACCTGCTCGACAACGCCTTCCGCCACACGGCCGAGGGTGGCGTCGTGCGCGTCGCTTCCCGCGACCTCCAGCCCGGCGTCGTCCAGATCACGGTCAGCGACTCGGGCGTCGGCATCCCCCAGGAGGACGTCCCCCACCTGTTCGAACGCTTCTACCGCGCCAGGCAGAACGGCGCCGCCCCGGCCAACGGTGCGCGTGGCACCAAGGGCTACGGCCTCGGCCTCGCCATCTCGCGCGAGATCGTCCGCGCCCACGGCGGCGAGATCTGGGCCACGAGCGAGCTCGGCCGCGGCACCACCTTCGTCTTCACTCTCCCCACCATCGGCAAGCCCGCGAAGCGCCGCGTCCGGCGGTAGAATCCTCCGCATGGACGAAGACGCCCTGCGCCGCTCCCAGTTCGTGCCCCACAAGAGCCTGCCTTTCGCCGTCGAGCGCGCGGAGGGCGCCTACCTCATCACTCCCGACGGGCGCCGCATCCTCGACGCGGCGGGCGGCGCCATCGTCGCCAACATCGGCCACGGCCGCCGCGAAGTCGCGGAGGTGGCGGCGCAGGCGATCGAGGAGTGCAGCTACGTCGTCCCGCTCTTCGCCACGCCCCACCGCGCCCGCCTCGTCGAGCGCCTCCAGTCGCACTGGCTGCCCGAGGGGCTGAGCCAGTGCCTCTTCGTCAGCGGCGGCTCCGAGTCTGTCGAAGCCGCCATCCGCCTCGCCCGCCACCACCACCTCGCCTCCGGCCGCCCGGAGCGCTGGAAGGTGATCGGTACCGACCTCTCCTACCACGGCACCTCCCTCGGCGCGCTCGCGGCGGGTGGCCATGCCAATCGCCGCAAGGGCTACGAGCCCCTCCTCGCCGCCTACCCCAAGGTGCGCGCGCCCTACTGCCTCGAATGCTTCACCGTCCGCTGCGAGA
>JBBDMZ010000036.1:0-19613 GCA_040877955.1 Dehalococcoidia bacterium
AGTGCCGAGTGCCGAGTGCCGAGTGCCGAGTGCCGAGTGCCGAGTGCCGAGTGCCTAGTCGCCTTTGGCCTTACTATGGCCGCACACAACGGGAGAGGGTGGAGATGACCGACGAATCGGCACGGCGTTGCAGCCGCTGCTACGCCGTCTACGCGGGCAAGCCGCACATCATGGCCGGGCGGGAGTTCTGCTGCGCGAGCTGCTCCGTGGGCTCTGCCTGCGAGCACCAGGGCGTCCATCGCGCCGCCAACGTGCGGCGTTACGACTCCATGTTCGACCGCTTCCGCGAGGCTGCGCGCGAGTCGACCCCCTACGAAGTCGAACACGAGGTGTGAGATGACACAGACCGACCGCTCCACGCTCGCGGCAGGGCAGAAGCTCGCGCACCGGGTGCTGGCGTACAACGGCGCCACGCACTCCGAGAACAAGATCCACGAGGACAGCGTCGCGAAGCAGTTCGGCTTCCGAGGCGGGCTCGTCCCCGGCGTCACTGACTACGCCTACATGACCCGTCCCGCACTCGACGCATTCGGCGTCCACTGGATGGAGCGCGGGACGATGAGCGCGCGGTTTCTCAAGCCGATCTACCACGGCGAGATGGTTGACGTGGTGGGGACTGCGACCGCCGACGGATCGCTCGAGCTGGCCGCCATGAACGAGCAGGGGGAGCTCTGTGCTCCCGGGTCGGCCGCCCTCCCGCGTGATGTGGCCAGCCCTCCCGACGTTGCGGACTTCCCCGAACGCCCAACGCCAGCGGCCGATGCCCGTCCGCCCGCGGACGAGGAGTCGCTCGCAGCGGGCACGGTACTCGGCACGGCCTACGCGGACTTCACCCCGGAGGTCGCCGAGCGCTTCCTCTCCGAGGTCGAGGACGACCACCCTGTCTATCGTGGCCCGGAAGCGATCGCCCACCCTGGCTACCTCATCCGCTTCGCCAACGATGTGCTGCACCGTTCCGTGCTGATGGGGCCTTGGATCCACGTCGAGTCGGAGACCCAGCACCACGGGCTGGTCCGCTACGGCGACGCCCTCTCCACGAGGGGGAAGGTGCTCGAGGTGTTCGAACGCAAGGGCCACCGCTTCGTCGTGCTCGATGTGCTCACCGTCGCGAACGGTGACCGGCCCGTGCAGCGCGTCCGCCACACGGCCATCTATCAGCTCCGCCCCCCGGAGTGAACATTCGCCCGCGGCCGTGCCCCCTTCCCTTTGGGAGACGGGCCGGGTGAGGATCCGCCGGCCGGCAGGCGGGACGCCCGTTGACCCTCGCGCCGCGACCCGCCACGATCTCGCCATGGCTCTCTACGAATACCTCTGCCCCGCCTGCGGTGCGCGCACGGAGCGCCGCATGCCTATGTCGGACGTCCTCCAGGTCGTGCCCTGTGCATCCTGCGGCAAGCAGGCGAAAAAGATCATCGGCAACTTCGCGGTCGTCGGCATCGCGGAGTCGTCGTTCGGCGATGGCCCCGCGCCCTGGGACGACGGCGGCGATGGCGGCGACGACTTCGGTGGTGGCATGGAGGACATGATGGGTGGTGGTCACGGCCACTCCCACGGTCCCGGCGGCCACAGCCACTAACTCTCGGGATCAGCCCTCGAAGACGCTCAGGCCCTCGCAGGCAGGGTCGTCGTTGGCGATGGCGCGCAGGCGCTCGCGCGGCTCCTCCGGCATGCCCGACAGCGGATCGCGCTCGAGGCTGGTGACGGCTTCCAGGTTTCGCTCGTCCTTCACGCGGTCGGCTGTTTCCGACACTTTCTCCGCCGCGTCGTTGTGCCAGTCTTCCAGGTCGTCCGGGGGCTTGAGGTCGTCGAAGTCGTCGGCGAGCGTTTCGAAGGGCTCGGCGATGGCGTCGAAATTGGTGGTGGTGGACGAGCCGCGGATGGCCGCGTCCAGCGAATCCGAGAACTCGCGCTGGGTGTTGCAGAACGCGGTCACGTACTCGTCGTCCGGCCCTGTATCTCCGCCGCCGCCACAGGCGAAGGCCGCCGGCGCGATCACCGCCGCCCCAAGCATGAGGGCGATCCTCTTCCCCAAGAGTGTCACGAAGTCCTCCCCAAAACGGTGCCCGGCGCCACCACCAGGCCCGGCTGAAGATAGCACGGCCCGTGGCCAGACGCCGGAAAACACCAGTCATAGTTACAATCGGACGAATGCACGCCGAATCCAGCCAGCCACACCTCGATAACCTCCTCCATCTTCTCGACCTCGAACAACTCGACCGCGACCTCTTCCTTGGCGACCCGGGACCGGGCGAAGGCAGACTGTTCGGAGGAATGGTCGCGGCGCAGTCTGTCGCTGCCGTCTACCGCACGGTGGAGGAGGGGCTGAACATGCACTCCCTCCACTCCTACTTCCTGCGCGGCGGCAAGCACGGCGCACCCATCCGCTTCGTCGTCTACCGCGTGCGTGATGGGCGGACATTCGTGACCCGGGACGTCGTCGCCTACCAGGCGGGGGAGGCGATCTTCGTTGCGTCGTGCAGCTTCAGCCGGCCCGAGCCGGGGCTGGACCACCAGGAGCCGATGCCGGACGCGCCCGGGCCTGAGGGACTGAAGCCCTGGGATTGGGGCCACGAGGTGGCTGGCGACATCCCGGAGGAGATGCGGCGCGAGATGGGCCGCTGGCGTGAGCGCAACCCGCTCGAAATGCTCTCCTGCGACCCGGTCGGCGAGCCACCGGAGGGCCAGACGCCCCGGCGACGGGTCTGGGTGCGCCTCAAGGGCACGCTCCCGGAGGACGAGCTCTACCACGCGGCCATGATCGCCTATGCCAGCGACAGCGGGCTGCTGGGCACTGCGCGCCATCCACGCCGGCCCCGCACAGGCCCACCAAGGCGGGAGTTCATGGGCTCCTCGGCGAGCCTCGACCACTCTCTCTGGTTCCACCACCCGCCACGTTTCGACGACTGGCTGCTCTTCACGAGCGAGAGCCCCGTCGCTCACGCGGCACGCGCGCTCATTTATGGGGCGATGCACCGCCCGGACGGGACGCGCATCCTATCCGTCGTGCAAGAAGGGCTCGTGCGGCTGCCGCGCGAGTAGTCTCCGCGAAGCGCCCGCCGGTCCGCGTGGCGCCTACCGCGCTGCCGCGGGAGCCCCACGGCGTTCCGCGTCGATCTCCGCCTTCAGCTCCGCGAGCGTCATCGCCCCGGGCGCGGCACCTGCCGCCGCCAGGCGGTTCGCGACCCGTTGCAGCACACGGTTTACGGGCGTCGGAACGCCGTGCAGCGCGCCCAGCATCACGATCTCGCCGTTCAGGTAGTCGGCTTCGATGGTGCGATGGCCGCGCGCGAGACTCTGCCACGATGACCCGCCGGAGCGCCGCTGGCCGGCGATGGGCATGACGCGGATGAGGTCGCCGCGGCGCGCGCGGTCCTCCTCCTCGCTGGCGAAGTCGATGCCCGCGGCCTGGTAGCAGGCCACGGCTTCGGCGCGAGCCTCCGTGGTCACCTCGCGGTCAGCCTGGTCCGCGCAGGCGGCCTGGTAGGCGTTGCCGAGGTTCATGAGCAGCTTCGCGTACTTCTTGCGCATCACCGCCGGGTCCGGCTTCGAACTGAAGCCGGAGGCCTCGAGGTCGGCTGTGAATCGCTCCGCGAAGGGGTCGCTGCCGGCGGGATAGCGGCCGGTGTCGAGCACGCCGGTGATGGCGGAGCCGGAGTTTGCCTGCACAACGCCCGGCTCCAGGTGCGTGGCGGGCAGCATCACGGCCTGGGCATAGACGTTCGCGAAGCGGCGCAGGACGAGCCGCTCGTTCTCCACACCGTTCTGGGCGCAGACGATCGGCGTGGAAGCGGGCGCCACCAGAGCGAGCTGGTTGAGCGCGGCTTCGGTGTCCTGGGTCTTCATCGCGAGGACGACGGCGTCGCCCTCGCGCCAGTCCACCTCAGCCGGAGAGCCGACCGCGGGGATCGGGAGGGTGACGCGCTCCACAGGGGACTCGAGCACGAGCCCAGCGCGTTGGATGGCGGCCAGGTGGCCGCCGCGCGCGATCAGCACGACGTCCCGCCCGTGCTGGGCGAGGCGCCCCCCGATGACGCCCCCGATCGCACCGGCGCCGTAGATGACGTAACGCATATTTCCCCTCCGCCGCTACTCGCCGAACAGGTTCGCGGCAGCACACTCGGGGTTGTTTTCCGCGATTGCCGCGTACTTTGCCTCGACCTCCGCCGAGGGAGTTGGAAGCTCTACCGCTCCGACTTCCTCGAGCGCTTCGGTGTCCCCGTCCCTGATCTTGTCGAGAGTGTCTTCGAGGTTCTCCACGAGGGCGTCGTGGAACTCGTTGACGTCGCCCGGTGGGTCGGCATCCTGGAGTGTGTTCAGGAGCGCCTCGAACGGCTCCTCGAACAGGTCGAGAGCGTCGTCTTCGCTCGCGTCCTGGTTCTCCGGGTCGCTGATGATCTGGGTCAGCGCATCGCCGAAGTCGCCGATGGCGCCGCAGAGGTCGGCGACATACTCTTCCTCGTCGCTGCCGCCGCCGCCGCTGTTGTCGTCATCGTCTCGGTCGTCGTTGTTGCTGCTGTCGTCGCCGCTGTCGTTGGGGTCATCGTCGTCGTCATCGCCGCAGGCGGCGAAGAGTGCGAGGGCCGCGATGGCCATCACCGCGAGGAGCCAGCGAAGCCAGGTGGAAGTCTTCAAGTCGAGGGTTCTCCTTCGTGATCAGGCTGAACATGCTGAGAGCCGGGTCAACCCGGCTCTCAGTGTAGTTACTGACGGAGGTGTTTAGATCTCCAGCATTTCCGCGACGCGCTCCCGGTGGAAGTCGCCGTCGCCCCAGAAAAGCTCCGCCCGCTTCTGGCGGCGGAAGAAGAGCTGAATGATGTAGTCCTTGGTGAAGCCGATACCACCGTGGATCTGCTGGCCATGGGCCACCACCCGGCGGCTGGCGTCGCTGCACCAGGCCTTCGCCATGGCGACATCCATGTCGGCGGAGTCCTCACCTTCGGACGTGGCCCAGGCGGCCTTGTACATGATGAAGCGCATGCCATCGACGTCCGTGACCATGTCGGCGGCCTTGTGCTGGATGGCCTGGAACGAGCCGATGGGCCGGCCGAACTGGACGCGCTCTTTGGCGTAGTTCACGGAGATCTCGAAGTCCCGCTGGGCGAGGCCGACGAGGTATGCGCACTCGAGCACGGTCGCCATGTTGCGCAGGCGGCTGGCGGTAGCGTCGTCCATGTCGATGACGTCGCCGGGGGCCACCTTCACGTCCTTGAACACGACTTCGGCCTGCTTGTCGCTGGCGATGGTCTTGAGGACGGTGACTTCGATGCCGGACTGGTCGCGGGGCACGATGAACGTGCTCAGGCGGCCGTCGGGCTTCCATGCGACGACGTGCAGGTAGTCGGCGATGTGGGCGTCGGGAACGAACAGCTTTGTGCCGTTGAGCACGAAGCCGTCGCCACCGGCGGAGGCCTTCATCTCGATGCCTTCGCGGTCCCAGCGGCCGGAGGGCTCGGTGATGGCGTACGTGTGGATGTGGCTGCCGTCCGCGAGCTTGGGCAGATGGGCGACCTTCTGGGCGTCGCTGCCGGCGAGGATGAGCTCGGCCGTGCAGACGGCGTTCGGGATGAAGGGGCCGGGCACGAGCGCGCGGCCGAACTCCTCCACGAGCACGGAGAGGTCGAGGAAGGAGAAGCCTGCGCCACCCTGGTCCTCGGGGATCATGAGGCCCTGCCAGCCAAGGTCGGCCATTTTCTTCCAGAGCTGCGGGCTGTAGCCCTTTTCGTCCTCTTCCATGGCGCGGACGTGCTCTTCCGGGCATTCCTTTTCGAGGAATTCGCGGGCGGAGTTCTTCAATAGTTCTTGTTCTTCGGAAAGGCCGAGATCCATGCGGCGTGCAGTCCCTTTCGAATTGTCTTGGGGCCCTCAGATGGCGCGGGGAGACGCACGTCTACCCCGCCAACGGGTATGCGGGCGGGATTCTAGCACGGTCTTTCGCGGGAAGCGAACAACGGCGAGGTTGGGAGATTGGGAGGTTGGAACGCGAGGCTCGGGCGTGAGGACTCGACAATTACTTGACCGCCTCGACCGCCACTGTCTTCTGTCCCGGGAGCTGCGCGAGCTGCGTGACGGCAGCCGCCACCTGCTGCGCCTGGTCGGAGCGGGGCGCATCGTCCGTCGCCACACGCGCCACCCACGAACCGCGGAGCTGGGCGGTCAGGTGGAGCTGGCGGATCGGTCCGGGCGGGTCCGGCCAGACGGGCACATGAAACAGGTCGATGCTGACAGTGACCACTCCATCCATGGTCCCGGGCGCAACGGAAATCTGGCCGCTGGCGTTCGCGACGTTCACGCTGAACGTCCCCGCCAGGTCCGCGGCGCTTCGCGGCGCGGAGATGAGTGCCCGGTAGGCGGCCGCCGAGAGCACGATGAGGTCGGTCCGCGACGGCGCGAGCGGCGCCCGTGGAGGCACAGTGGCAGGCGCCCGCGCTGGACCAGTCGGGGTTGCGGCTGAGATGGGCTCGATTCGCATCGGAAATCCTGTTACCCAACATCTCGCGCATCGCGGGCCAGATAGAGAGAGACAGCCGGGGGAACCCTTAGTGGAGAAAGTGACAGGACGTTGAACAGGCAGCGCGAGCGCCCGGGGGAAACCCTGACCGATCCTAACGGTGCGCTGTGATAGCTTGAGCGTGCCGCCGGTTCACCAGAGAGGCCAGCGGCCACGATCCGGAGACGAATGACAACAGCAACCGCAACTGCACCAACCGCCCCAACCCCCATCACCGCGAACGACTACGTGAGGCTGAAGCGGCTCGTGAAAGCGGAAGGGCTCCTCGAATCACAGACCTGGTACTACGTGTTCAAGACGGTGGTGGCGCTGACCACGCTGGCGGCGGCCATCGCGATGGCGGTTACCGTCTCCCACCCTCTCCTCATCATCGTCGCGGCCGCCTTCATGGGGTTCGCATCGACGCAGATCGCGCTGCTTGGCCATGACGTGGGGCACCGCCAGGCCTACCGCGGCCGGCGTACGAACACGATCGGGCGCTACTTCTTCGGGAACGTGCTCCTCGGCATCAGCCACTCGTGGTGGAACACCAAGCACAACCAGCACCACGCCAACCCCAACCACGTCGACGAGGACCCGGACATCCAGTTCCCGATGATCGCGTTCACGCCTGAGCAGGTGCTGACGCGGCACAAGGTCTTCCGGCCCTTGATGGCCGTGCAAGCGTTTGTGTTCGTGTTCTTCTTCCCCTTGCAGGCATTGAACATGCGCGTCACGAGCGTGACGCACCTGCTCGCGGGGAACGCGAAGCGGCCACTGCGCCAGGGCGCCTTCATGGCGGTCCACTTCATCGGATACGCGGCCATTCTGTTCGCTATCGGAAGTTGGCCCATGGCGCTCGTGTTCTTCCTCGTGCATCAGGGCGTTTTCGGGCTCTATAACAGCTCCGTCTTCGCCACGAATCACAAGGGCATGCCCGTCATTACCTCCGACACGCGGCTGGATTTCTTCCGCGAGCAGGTGCTGACCGCGCGCGACGTGGCTGGCCACCCGGTCACGGACTTCTGGTATGGCGGCCTGAACTACCAGATCGAGCACCACCTCTTCCCGACGATGCCGCGCAACCGTCTGCGGGACGCGCAGCCGATCGTCGAGGCGTTCTGCAAGGGCGTCGACGTGCCCTACCACAGCACCGGCCTCCTGACGTCCTATCGAGAGGGATTCGCGCACCTTCACCGCGCGACCGCGTCGTTGCGGCGACGCTCATCGGCCGCTGAGGCGTCATAACAGGTCCTTCCCGGCGCTTAGCCGGGGTCTGTGTTACGCTGGGGCCAGAGCGCACGCTGTTGGTGTGCCAGGGTCATCCTCAGGCTTCGTTGCGAACGCTGATTGAGGTTCTCCCACATAGACCTCACTTTCGCTCAGCAAACACA
Organism: Dehalococcoidia bacterium; assembly: GCA_040877955.1. GTDB lineage: Bacteria > Chloroflexota > Dehalococcoidia > Tepidiformales > Tepidiformaceae > JBBDMZ01. Next base: position 7,882 of record JBBDMZ010000036.1, read on the forward strand.
ACGGAGATTTTCTTTCTGCTTACCCTGAACAAACACAAGAACGAGGAGGCGCCCCGCGTCTCCCGCACCGTCCCGGCCGCCGATTCGGCGCCCGCCCGACTCATTCGCCAGGAAGATGAACGCGCCCCGCGGCACGTTCGCCCCGCGGTGCACGCGCGCGTGCACGCACCCGCACCGGCGATTCCGGTCGCTCGCAAAGCTCCAGCGCCGAGCGTCTCGAACGCCTTCTCCGAGCTCGGGCTCTCCGGCGACATCGCCGCGGTGCTCTCGAAGCAGGGCATCACGGAGCCCTTCCCCATCCAGGCGCTCACCATTCCCGATGCCCTCGCGGGACGCGACATCTGTGGCAAGGCCCGCACGGGCTCGGGCAAGACGCTCGCCTTCGGCCTGCCGACGGTGGAGCTGACGCCGCGATGCGGCCCTCGCGCCCCGCACGCCATCATCCTCGCCCCCACCCGCGAGCTGGCGAACCAGATCGCCACGAACCTGCGTCCCTTCGCGAACCTGCGCGGGCTGCGCGTCGCCGCCATCTTCGGTGGCGCCTCGATGTACCGGCAGACGTCGGAGCTGCGCTCCGGCGTTGACATCCTTGTCGCCACGCCCGGCCGCCTGAACGACCTCCTCGAGCGCGGCGAGCTCAGCGTGGCGAAGGCCGGCATCGTTGTCGTCGATGAGGCCGACCAGATGGCCGACTTCGGCTTCCTGCCGCAGGTCGAGCGCATCCTCGACCGCATCGAAGGCAAGCATCAGACGATGCTCTTCTCGGCCACCCTGTCCGGCGACGTGGACCGGCTGATCAAGCGCTACCAACACGACCCCGTGTACCACGAGGTCGCCATCGATCCAGACGAAGAAGTGACGATGCAGCACCGCTTCATTGGGGTCGCCGACGCGGAGAAGGTGCAACTGGCGGCCAACCTCGCCTCCGGGCCGGGCCGCACGCTCCTCTTCACGCGCACCCAGCGAGGCGCTGACCGGCTCGCGCGCCTGCTGGACCGCGAAGGCGTGGCCGCAGGCGTGCTGCATGGTGGCGTGAGCCAGCCGCGCCGCGAACGCGCCCTCAAGGCATTCTCCGACGGCCGCTCCCCGGTGCTGGTGGCGACGAACATTGCTGCCCGGGGCATCCATGTCGACAACGTCGAGACGGTCGTCCACTTCGACCTTCCCGAGGACGCCAAGACCTACCTCCACCGCTCCGGGCGCACGGCCCGTGCAGGCGCTTCCGGGCTGGTGGTCACGCTCGTGCAGGACAGCCAGCAGCAGGACGCGCGCGTCCTCCGCCGCGACGCCGGCGTGCGCGAGGCGATCGTCCCCATGAAGCCCGACGACGTCCGCCTGCGCGACCTGCTCGCGTGGGAGCCGCCGCTCGAAGAGCACGCACCCGTGCGGCAGCCGGTCGTCCGTTTCGAGTCCGGCGAGCGCCCGGGCCAGTCCGCGGGCCGGGGACGCCGCTTCAACGGTGGCGATCGCGGCCGTCGCTGGGGTGGCGGCAACCAGTCGAGCCCGCGTGGAGTGGGCGCCGGCAGGTAGAACGAACGCAATCACCCGGTGTCCCCCGATGCCGGGTATAGTCCAAATGGGGGGATGTGACATGACCAACCGCGTTGAGTCGAGCAACGAACAGTCAACGGACCACGTCCACCGCTGGCGTATCGGCGACCAGGGCGGAGCCACCTCCGCCGGGGTCTGCGCCTGCGGCGCCGAGCGCGAGTTCCAGAACACCTGGGAGGCGAGCGCGCCCTCCTGGTCCGGCGCCAAGGGCGGCGGCCGCTTCCCGCGCAAGTAGTCTTTCTTCCGGGTCCACTGTTGCTGCCACTGGCTGAGGAGTACGCTCCGCCGGATGTCAGGCGAACCCACGGTGAGCCCAGCGATCATTGCAGGTCCGGGCGAACCCATCGCTGGCGCCGGCGGCTCCTTCGAGTTGCATGAGTGGGGAGGCGCACCCGGGCGTGGCCCAGGGATCCCGCTTCACGTTCACCATAGGGGTGACGAGGCATGGCACGTCCTTGAGGGAGTGCTCAGGTTCCGGTTCGCCGACCGCAGCACCGAGGCCATCGCCGGAACGACCGTGTTCGTCCCCGCGGGGGTCGCTCACACCTTCAGCATCGCCGGGCCCGGCGATGCACGGTATCTCATCGCCATGAGCACTCAGATCGCAGAGCTGATCGCCGCGCTCCACGAGCCCGAGCTGCGAGACGAGGACGTTGCAGCTGTGTACCGCCGGTTCGACTCCGAAATAGTCGCAGAGTCGGAGATGTGAAGCGGTTACACGCTCCCCCTCCAGCCGACCGTCTGTAAGAAAGCTGCTTTGCTGGTTTTCTGGTATTCTGCCTGCATGAAGACGACCCTCGATCTCCCCGACGAGCTCATGCGCAGCATCAAAGTGAAGGCCGCCCGCGAGGACCGCAAGCTCAAGGACGTCGTCGCTGACCTCCTCCGCCGCGGCATGGAACGCGACGCCGCGCCCCGCAAGGGCCATCGCGTCAAACTCCCCCTCATCCGCGGCGGCCACCCAGCCGCACCCGGTGAAGAGATGACCCCCGAGCGCGTGGCCGACATCCTCCTTCAGCAAGAGGTCGATTGGGCCCTCGGGCGTGAGTGAGTACCTCGCCGACGCGAACGTGTGGGTAGCTCTCGCGGTCGAGCGACACGTTCATCACGAGGTTGCCCGTCGTTGGCTGGGTTCTGTTGAACCGGCCGAGGGCGTTCTCTTCTGCCGCGCGACGCAGCAAGCACTCTTGCGACTGCTCACCACCTCAGCAGTGATGGCGCCGCACGGGCGTGACCCGCTGACTAACGACGAAGCCTGGGCTGTCTTAGCCGCCTTTCTGCGCGATGATCGGATCTCAGTTCGGTTGGACGAGGGTCAGGGCCTCGACGCCGCCTGGCGGCGATTCGCGGGACGGCCGTCCGCCTCGCCAAAACTGTGGATGGACGCCTACCTCGCCGCATTCGCTATCGCGGGTGGCTACCGGCTAGTAACCGCAGACCGGGCGTTCCGTCAGTTCCAGGGACTCGATGTAGTCATCCTGGGTGAGAGCCCTGCACCGCGCTGAGGAGCCGCCAGCCTACCGTTGCCGCTGGACGAAACGTCCGATGCGCTCCAGGGCGCGCTCGATCTGCTCGTAGGAGCTGGCGTAGCAGGCGCGGACGTGGCCCTCGCCGCCGGGACCGAAGGCGTTGCCCGGCACCACGGCGACACGTTCCTCTTCGAGGAGTCGCTCGCTGAAGGTAGTGGAGTCGAGGCCCGTGGCCTGGATCGACGGGAAGGCGTAGAAGGCGCCGCGCGGCTCGAACGTATCCAGCCCGATGGCGCGGAAGCCATCGACAATCAACCGCCGCCGCCGGTCGTACTCGGCCACCATCTCCTCAACGAACGGCTCCCCGTGCTCGATGGCGGCGATGCCCGCGTACTGCGCCGCTGTGGGGGCGGACATCATCACGTACTGGTGCACCTTCATCACCGCCTCGGCCAGCGGCTCGGGCGCGCACACCCAGCCCAGCCGCCACCCCGTCATCGCGTACGCCTTGCTGAATCCGCCGAGGAGCAGCGTCCGCTCCCGCATCCCCGGCAGCGCCGCCACACACGTGTGCGACCCGTCGTAGGTCAGCCGGTCGTAGATCTCGTCGGAGATGACGGGCAGGTCGTGGGCGCGGGCGACCTCGCCCACCGCCAGCAGGTCCTCCCGCCCCATGACGGCCCCCGTGGGGTTCGAGGGGTACCCGAGGATGAGCGCCTTCGTGCGCGGCGTGATCGCCTCCTCGAGGTCGCCGGGGAGGAGGCGGAAGTCGTTCTCGGCGTAGGTGGGCACGGGCCGGAAGCAGCCGCCAGCCATGATCGTGGTCGGGGCATAGGCCACGTAGCTGGGGTCGGGACAGAGCACTTCATCGCCGGGGTCGAGGATGGCGCGGAAGGCGATGTCTAGCGCTTCGGAGGAGCCTGACGTGATGATAATCTCGGTCTTCGGGTCGTAGCGCACGCCGTAGAGCGCGAACAGGTGGTCGCTTAGCTTCTCGCGCAGCTCCGGCAGGCCGTAGTTCGAGGTGTAGTGCGTATCGCCGCGGTTGATCGACTCCACGGCCGCGCGCCGAATGGGCTCGGGCGTGACGTAGTCCGGCTCGCCCACGCCCAAGGAGATGACGTCTTCGATCGTGCTCAGCAGGTCGAAGAACTTGCGGATGCCGCTGGCGGGCACGGCGCGCAGCCTCCGCGACACAAAACGAGAAGGGTCATCCGGCGACGGCGACTCCGAGGACGCGTCGTCCCTCATGGCAATGCTCCTGTCCCCGCCGGGCAGCCCTTCCACGAAAAGGCCGCCTCGGAGGCGGCCCCAGAATGTCTCGACGCGATGGTTGTCGCGACCGCCTTCGTTACCCGCGCGCATGCGCAGCCGCAGCAGCGGCGGCGGCAGCGAAAGTGAACGTAGCGGTGAAGCGCGAATCCATCTCCCTAAATCTGTCGGCAACGGGACGTAACGTCAATAGGCATGGCACGCGACCAGCGTGCCATGCCGGTAGCTGCGGCCGTCACTGGCCGCGGGCCTCTAGGCGACCACCCGCCCCCGGAAAAGGAGCGAGCCAGCGTAGCGCCGCTCGCGGCCGCCCGCGCCGAATCCTGTCCCAGGCGCCTCCATTCCTTTCATCGAGCCAGTCTCCCAACCTCCCTCCATCGACAAGCGGCAATCGACCATCCACAATCCCCGCCCGGAGGTGTCCCATGCAGACGCTCGAGCTCACATCCATGACGCTCGCCGAGACCGCCGAGCGCATTCGCTCCCGCGACATCTCGCCCGTCGAGCTGACCGACGCCTACATCAGCCGCATCGAGCGCCTCAACCCCGTCGTGAACGCGTACGTGCTGCCCACGCCGGACCGTGCGCGCGAAGATGCGCAGCGCGCCACCGACGAGCTCGCGCGTGGTGAGTACAAGGGGCCACTGCATGGCGTGCCAATCGCCCTCAAGGACCTCTACGAGACCGCCGGCATCCGCACTTCCGGTGGCTGTAAGGCGTACGAAGACAACGTGCCGGCAGCGGACTGCACGGTCGCGCGCAAGTTGCGGGAGGCCGGGAGCGTGCTGCTCGGCAAGCTGAACACCCACGAGCTCGCCTACGGCACGACGACGAACAATCATTGGTACGGCCCCACGCGCAATCCTTGGGACACGGACCGCATCCCCGGCGGCTCCAGTGGAGGCAGCGGCGCGGCGACCATCGCCGACCTCGCCACCGCCACCATGGGCACGGACACGGGCGGCAGCATCCGCATCCCCGCCGCTCTTTGCGGCGTCGTCGGGCTCAAGCCCACCTACGGCCGCGTGAGCAAGGCGGGCGTGATGATGATGTCCTGGCAGCTCGACCACGCCGGGCCGCTCACGAAGACCGTCCGCGACGCCGCCATCATGCTCGAGGCGATCGAGGGCTATGACCCCCGCGATCCCAACAGCGTGCGCGTCGGCAAGGTCGACTACTCGACCGCCTTCGAGGACGGGGACCTGGACGGCGTAACCGTCGGCGTGCCGCGCGAGTTCTTCTTCCAGACCCTCGACCCGGACGTCCGCTCGGCCGTCGAGGCGGCGCTCGTCACCCTCCAGGAGCTCGGCGCCGAAGTCCGCGACGTGGACCTCGCTGGCTACGGCGGCAACCTCATGGGCACGGTCTTCGACATGGTGCGCACGGAGGCGATCGAATATCACGCACCGCGGCTGGAGTCGAACCCTCACGCGTTCAGCCCGGAGCTGCGAAACACCCTCCAGAACCCCATCAGCGGCACCGCGTATGTCGCGGCCCAGCGGCTCATGTACGAGTACCGCGCGGCTGTGCGCGAGGCGCTCCGCGGCGTGACCGTGCTCGTCACCCCCACGACGATGGCTCCCGCGCCCCTGATCGGCGACGACGGCGCGGTGGTCGACGTGGACGGGGTGTCGCTGCCGGTCTCGATCGCCATGGCGAGCATGACCGCGCGCTTCAACATGGCGGGGACGCCCGCGCTCTCCCTTCCCTGCGGCTTCTCGGCTGGTGGGCTGCCCATCGGGATGTCGATTGTCGGCCGCCCGTTCGACGAGTGGAGCGTGTTCAAGGTTGCGCAGGCCTACGAGCAGGCGACCGACTGGCACACTCGGCGCCCGGCCCTGAGCTAATCGACAGCCGCCGGTATCGGAGCAAGCTTCCCCGCGCGCCTCGGCGAGATCCGGCCCGTCTCGGCGAGCCAGCGCACGGTGTCGGCGAATGTCTCGGTGAGTGGGCGGCGCTGGAAGCCGAGCTCCAGTGCGGCGCGCGAATCGTCCACGACGGTGATCGGCTGTGTCCCGATGAGCGTCGATTCGCGCGTCAAGGGCAATCGCCACGGCGAAACCCGCTGCAGCAACTCGAAGGCGACCCCGCCCTGCCGGCCCATGGTGGGCGTGATGGTGAGATAGCGGCAGCGGCGTCCCGTCACCTGCCCGAGGAGGTCGGCCACAGCCGCGGGCGACACGAGTTCGCCTCCCAGCAGGTAGCGTCGTGGGCCGAGACCTCGTTCGAAGACGCGCGCCGTCGCCTCTCCGAGGTCTCGTACGTCGACAATGGGGAAGGCCTTCCGCGCGGGCAGGGCGCGCGACTGGCCCTTGAGGATTGAGGTCGCGAGCTTGTCCGACTCCCCGAAGTAGGGGTCGCCGGGTCCCCAGACGCTCCCGGGCATGACTGTGACCACCGGCAGCCCCTCGGCCTGGTATTGGCGCGCCAGGCGCTCCTGGTCGGCCTTGCTGGCGGTGTACGGGCCGACGCCGCTCCCCGGCACCGCGTCCGGATGCAGCCGCCCCGAGGGCTCGACCGGGAGGAGGGCGCCATAGCTCGACACGTGCACGATTGGGTCCATCCCGGCCGCGAGGGCGGCTTCTATGACGTTCTTTGTGCCCGCCAGGTTCGTCTCGCGGAGCGATTCCCGCTGGCGCCGGTCGAAGCTGAAGATCGAGGCCGCGTGCAGGACGGCATCGCATCCGGCCGCAGCCGTGGAGATAGAGATGGGGTCGGTGATGTCGCCGCGGGCGACATCCGTGGGCGGCTCCACGCCAAGCGGAGCGAAGGTCGCCGCCACCTTCTCGGGAGAGCGGACGAGCAGCCGCAGGTCGTGGCCCGCGCGGACGAGCGCCGCCGCGGCGTGGCACCCCACGAACCCGGTCGCTCCGGTGACGAGAATGCGCATGGCTCCTTGTACCCCTACAGCGAGCGCGGGTTCAACTACCTGCGTCAGTCCTCAGTCCTCAGTCCTCGCAACTCGCACTGCGCACATCCGTTCGGATCTCGCTACAATGGCCCATCCCGCCGTCCGGAGCGCGCTGCGTGTCGACCCCCATCCGCCGGCAATACCTCGAGCTTAAGCAGCGCTACCCCGACACCATCCTCTTTTTCCGGCTCGGCGACTTCTACGAGACCTTCGACGACGATGCGAAGCTGGTCGCGGGCGAGCTCCAGATCACCCTGACCTCCAAGCCCATGGGCAAGGACCTGCGCGTGCCGCTGGCGGGGGTGCCCTACCACAGCATCGACGGCCACGTCGCGAAGCTGGTCGCGCGCGGATACCGGGTCGCTGTCTGCGAGCAGATGGCCGACCCGGCCGAGGTGAAGGGGCTCGTCCCGCGCGACGTCGTGCGCGTGGTCACCGCAGGCACGGTCACGGCGGCGGCGTCGCTCGATGCGTCAGCGCCCAATTACCTGGCCGCGTTCATGGTGCGCCGCGACGATGCCGCCCTCGCCCTCGCGGACATCACGACGGGCGAGGTTCGGCTTGCCCGCGGCGAGGAGGCGCTCGCCGAGCTCCTGCGCTCGGCGCCCGCGGAGGTGCTGGTGGAGGACCCGGCTGACCTGCCGGCGACGGTGAATGCCCAGGTCGTGCAGCGGCCCATGTTCAGCGAGATGGCCGCGGACGCGGAGCTCGCCCGGCAGTACGGCGATGGCGCGCGCGCGAACCTCGTGGACGGTGCGACCGAGGCCGCCGCGCTCGCCCACATCCTGGGCTACCTGCGCGAGACCTACCCTGCCGCCCTCGGCGCCCTGCAGCGCATCCGGCATGATGCCGCTGCCGGGGTGCTCGCGCTCGACCAGCGCACGTTGAGGAACCTGGACGTTTTTCCGCGGCCGGGCGTGACGTCCTCGCTGCAGCAAGTGCTCGACGGCTGCGCCTCCAGCATGGGGCGCCGTCTCCTGCACGAATGGCTGAGCCACCCCTTGCGGGATGCCGAGCGCCTCGCTACGCGGCACGACGCCGTCGCCTGGGCGGTGGCGCACCCGCTGGACAGCGAGCAGTGCGAGGCAGTCCTCCGGGGCATCGGCGACGTCAGCCGCCTCGTCGGCGCTGTCGGGCGTCGCACCGCCGGCCCGCGGGATCTGCACGCGCTCCGGCTGGGATTGCGCGCGACCCTCGACCTCGGCGCGATTCTCAAGCGCGCGGGCGAGCTGCCGGCCCTGCTCGGGAATGCACTCGGGGGCGTGGCGTCGGCCGCGGAGTCGCTCCTCACGCTGGATGCCGCCCTCGACGACGACCCACCGCCCACCTTCGACGAGGGCGGGGTCATCCGCGCTGGCTTCGGGCCGGAAATCGACTCCCTCCGCGGACTCACGCGGGACGCGCGCGGCTTCCTCCTCGGCCTCGAACGTCTCGAACGGGAGCGCACCGGCATCCGATCGCTCAAGGTCGGCCACAACCGCGTGTTCGGCTACTACATCGAGGTCTCCGCTTCGAACGTCGGCGCGGTCCCGGAGCACTACCAACGGCGCCAGACCCTCGTCGGCGCCGAGCGCTACGTGACCGAGGAGCTGAAGGAGCACGAGTCACGCCTCGTGGGGGCGCGAGACCGGCTGGTCGAGCTGGAAAAGCAGGCCTTCGGGCAGCTCCTGGAGTCGCTCGCCGCCCACCTCGTCGAGCTGCAGGCGGTGGCGGATGGTCTCGCGACGATCGACCTCGTGCTCGGGCTCGGGCGGGTGGCGAGCGAGCGGGGCTACGTGCGTCCCACGTTCAATGGAGGCGAACGGGTGCGGCTCGTCGGGGCGCGTCACCCGGTCGTCGAGGCTGCTCTCGGGCCGGGACGGTTCGTGCCCAACGACTGCCTGCTCGATGGCGACTGCCAGGTGATGCTGCTCACGGGACCGAACATGAGCGGCAAGAGCACGTACCTCCGGCAGGTCGCGCTCATCGCCCTCATGGCACAGGCGGGATCATTCGTGCCCGCGGCGGAGGCGGAGCTGCCGCTGTTCGACCGCCTGTTCACGCGCATCGGCGCCCAGGACGACCTCGCAGCCGGGCAGTCCACCTTCATGGTCGAGATGGTCGAGACCGCGCAAATCCTCCACCAGGCCACGCCGCAGTCGCTCGTCATCCTTGATGAGGTGGGCCGCGGAACGAGTACCTTCGACGGCATGGCGATTGCGCGCGCGGTCGTGGAGTTCCTGCACAATCGCAAGGAGGTGGGGGCACGCACGCTCTTCGCGACGCACTACCACGAGCTCACGGCGTTAGCCGATGTCCTCCCGCGGGTGCAGAACGCGCACGTGGCGGTGCGGGAGGAGGGGAGCGAGGTCGTGTTCGAGCACCGCATCGTGCCCGGCCCGAGCGATCGCTCGTACGGCATCCACGTGGCGCGGTTGGCGGGATTGCCCGCGGCCGTCGTCTCGCGAGCCGAGCATCTCCTCACGGAGCTGGAGGCCGGGCGAGGCGCCGCAGCGAACGGTGCTGTGCCTGCGAACGGGCATGCGCCCGCCGTCCTGCAGGCGTCGTTTCTCGAGGGGCCATCGCCGCTGGAGCAGGCGGTAGCAGCCGTCGACCCCGACGGCATGACCCCGATCGAAGCGATCCAGAAGCTCTACGAGCTGCGCGCGCTCGCGAAGGAGCGGCCGAAGTCAGGCGCGCAGCCGTGACCGTGGCTCCCGCCAGCAGCCCGCCTTCCATCCGCGTGCTCCCGCCGGAGGTCTCCTCCCGCATCGCCGCGGGCGAGGTGATCGAGCGGCCGGTCTCGATCGTGCGCGAGCTGCTCGACAACGCCATCGATGCGGGCGCAACGCGCATTACGGTTGAGATCGAGGACGGCGGAATCGCCCTCATCCGGGTCACCGACAACGGCCGCGGTATCTCGCCAGAGCAGGTCGAGCTCGCCTTCGAACGCCATGCCACCAGCAAGATCGCCGGCCTCTCGGACCTCGGGCACGTTCACACACTCGGGTTCCGAGGGGAGGCGCTGCCGTCGATCGCGGCCGCGGCAGACGTGGACCTTCTCACGCGCGCCGCCGGCGAGCCGGTGGCGGTCCAGGCGACACTCGTGGAGGCGCGGGTGGTCCGGCGGTCGGCCCGGCCAGCGCCGGAAGGGACGAGCTTCTCCGTACGTGAGCTGTTCGGGCGATTGCCCGCGCGGCGCAAGTTCCTCGGCTCGATCGCGTCCGAAGCGCGCGCCATTACCACGCTCATTACGCACTACGCCCTCGCCTACCCGGAGATCTCCTTCCAGTTCGGGAGCCACGCTCGCCGCGTGCTCACGACGAGCGGGGACGGCCAGCTTCGCCACGCCTTCGCCGCCGTCTATGGCGCGGACAACGCCGCCCAGATGCTGGATGTCCTGCACGAGGAGGACGGCCTCCGCATCAGCGGGCTGGCAGGTCCTTCGTCGTTGCACCGGGGCAATCGCGCCGCCATCTCGGTGTTCGTGAACGGGCGCTGGGTTCAGAGCCGCCCCCTCATTTTCTCGATCGTGGACGCCTACCAGTCGCAGCTCCCGGTGGGGCGTCATCCGATCGCGGCAATCGCGATCGGAGTGAACGACGACGATGTGGACGTCAACGTGCACCCCGCCAAGGCGGAGGTCCGCTTCCGCGACGAGCGCGCGGTCGGGCGAGTGGTGCGACACGCCGTCACGCGGGCGCTCGAAGCGAGTGGTCCTGTGCGGTGGTTCCCCCCGGCGGCGGCCCCAGCCGCCGACGAGGCCGGTGCCTCTCCCGTGGCCGCGGGGGAAGTCTCGCTCCGTGCCCGCCTCGACCCGGTGCAGGCGCTGCGCGCACCACAACCAACGCAGGCGCGCATGGACTGGCGCCCGGGCACATCGGCCACGCCACCGGGCGCGGACGGCCCGGCTCCGACGCAGCGCGAGGTGCTGCCGCTCCTGCGGGTCGTCGGGCAGATGGCGGCGACATACGTGGTCGCCGAAGGGCCGGACGGCATGTACCTGATCGACCAGCACGCCGCGCATGAGCGCGTCGCATACGACCGCATCCTCGTGGCGCGCGAAGCCGCTGCCGCGCCCGCAAGCCAGCCCTTGCTCGAGCCTGTGTTGTTGGAGCTCGACGTTCCCCGGGCCGCCGCCCTCGAGGAGCACCGCGAGCACCTCGCGTCACTCGGCCTCGAACTGGAGGCATTCGGGGAGTTGGCATACCTCGTGCGCGCGGTGCCCGCTGGCATGGGTGACACCGATATCGTCGCCGCCCTCCAACGCTTCCTTGACCAGCTCGGCACGGACCGGCGGCTGGCAGACCCGTTCTCGCGGGCCGCCGCGACGGTCGCCTGCCACGCCAGCGTGCGCGCCGGGCAGGCGCTCGCGCTGGAGCAGATGCGGCAGCTTGTCACCGACCTCGAACGCACCGCCAGCCCGCGCACGTGCCCGCACGGGCGGCCCACGCTCGTACACGTCGGCGTCGAGGCCATCGAGCGCCAGTTCGGGCGGAGGTAATCGTGGACGAATACTTCGACGAGGGTGCGACGGTGGCGCTGCGGTA
>JBBDMZ010000037.1:0-19481 GCA_040877955.1 Dehalococcoidia bacterium
GCTGGGTTCAGAACGTCGTGAGACAGTTCGGTCTCTATCCGCCGTGGGCGTAGGAAGTTTGAGAGGCGTTGCCCCTAGTACGAGAGGACCGGGGTGAACGGACCGCTGGTGTGTGGGTTGTTCCGCCAGGAGCATCGCCCGGTAGCCATGTCCGGAACGGATAAGCGCTGAAAGCATCTAAGTGCGAAGCCGACCTCAAGATGAGACTTCCCACCGGGTAACCGGGTAAGACCACAGGAAGACTACCTGTTTGATAGGCGCCGGGTGTAAGCGCAGCAATGCGTTCAGCTGAGGCGTACTAATGGTCGAGGGCTTGACCTACATTGAAGGCCCGCCATCAATGCGTTGTTCTTGTTCTGCAGTCTCTCGCTCTTCAGTTGCTCAAGGTGTGCGCCTCTTCGAGGCGATTCCCCTTCGCACACCGGTCCGGGGCGACCTTCGCGCCGGCACCGGTTGCGGCTTCGCACCGGCACCGGTTGCGATTTCGCACCGGCACCGGTTGCGATTTCGCACCGGCTCACCGCGGGGTGGAGCAGTGGTAGCTCGTCGGGCTCATAACCCGAAGGCCGGGGGTTCGAATCCCTCCCCCGCTACCAACAATCACGAAACAGGCCTCCCTTGGGAGGCCTGTTTCGTCGTCGGCCCACTCGCAAGCGGAGGCGACTACCGGAAGGGGTCGACCACAACCACTCCGTCGGAGTCCTGGCCGTGCTGCAGGTCTTCCGACAGCACCTCGGCGCAGTCCATCAGCCGCGCCCCCTCAATGATTGCCGCGTCCCAGTACGACACGCCGAACCGCCGGCCAGTCGCCTTCGCAGCGGAAACCAGGGCGACCGTAATCGGCTGGACGGTGAAGCGCGCGAAGACCAGGACGTAGTCGGTAGCTTCCTGATGCGTCAGCGGCCGACTCCGGCCGGGCCGGGTTGATTGGACATAAAACTCTTGAAGCACCTGGGCGGAGAAGGCGAGATCGCGCTGTCCCAGGATGAATCTTGCGACCTCGCGCTTCCGGTCCTCCGCCGGTTCTCCCGAAACGGCATACAGGAGAACGTTGGTGTCAACGAACCGCACGGTCGTGGATCTCGTCCCGACTTAGCCGGTCGCTGGCGCTGAATCCGGTGATCCCAGCAAACAGCTCGTTCTGGAGCGCCTCCAGGCGGGCGAACTCGGATTCCCGGTCGGAGAGCCCGCCCAGGAACTCGGCCACGAGCGCGCTGACCGACTTGCCCTGCTCGGCCGCGCGGACCCTCGCGCGGCGATAGACCTCATCCGGCACGGACACCGTGATGTTCTTCATGAATGGAACCTATCACAGGAGCACCGAACCTGTGGATCACAGTCGAGGCAGACCTGCCTTCGAGTCGGTGCCTGCCGCCTCCGCCCCTCGACGAACCGTTCCGCGTGCAGCCCCATCCGCGAACACAACGCACCCGGCCTCTACAATCCGCCCCGTGAGGCAGCTCATCGCGGTCGCCATCGTGCTCGTCTTCCTCCTTGCCCTCGGCGGCGGCTCGTGCCTCGCCCTCGTCCGCGACGCCCCCGAGATCGTCCAAACCTTCCAGGACGCACAGGGCACCGCCGACGCCGTCCGTGACTTCCCCACCCCCGAACCACCCTCCGAGCCTGCCGCCGGCATCGACATCGGCACACCCCGCGAAAACGCCTCCCGCACCAGCGAAGGCTGGTCCATCCTCTCCTTCAACGCCGCCTATCGCGTCCGAGACGATGGCGTCATCGACGTCACCGAAGACATCGCCGTCGACTTCTTCGAGCTCCAGAAGCGCGGCATCTTCCGCGACCTCTTCGATCGCATCCCCTGCGGCGCCGCCATCCAGGGCGACCAGCAACCCCTCCATGAGTGCCCCACCAGCCACGACCGCGTCTACCGCTACGACGTCATCGCCGTCACCGACTTCTCCGGGAACCCCCACACGTTCAAGGTGGAGGACGCCGAGGGCTCCGGCGTCGAAGCCACCCGTATCCGCATCGGCGACGCCGACGTCTTCATATCCGGGCAGCAGGAATACCGCATCCACTACACCCTCGAAGGCGCGCTCGACGCCTACGACGACCACGACGAGCTTTACTGGGACGCCACCGGCAATCTCTGGCCCGTCGTGATGGAGGCCGTAAGCATCACCGTCGAGCTCCCCGACGGGGCCGACCTGCGCATCACCTGCTACGAAGGCGCCTCTTCCAGCGCCCTCTGCCGCTCCGCCTCCGACGGCAACCGCGCCGCATACTCCGCCACTCGCGAGATGTTCCCCGGCGAAGAGGTCACCATCGTCGCCGGCTGGCCGAAGGGCATCGTCGACGTCCCCCCGCCCATCCTCAAGGATCGGCCCAGCATCGACGACTACTTCGCGCTCGATGCCCTCGAGTTCGGCGGCGCCGGCATCCTCGGCCTCGCCGGCATCGCGGGCGTCATCAGCCTCTGGTGGCGCCACGGCCGCGACCGCCGCTACTCCAGCATCTACTACCTCACCGACGACCCTGCTTCGGAGACCAGGCCGCTCTTCGACGACGACAACGTCGTGGTCGAGTTCCTCCCGCCCAATGACCTCCGGCCCGCCCAGATGGGCCTCATCCTCGACGAGCGTGCCGACACCCTCGACGTCACCGCCAGCATCATCGACCTCGCCGTCCGCGGCTACCTCCACATCACCGAGATTCCCAAGTCCGGCTGGTTCGGCAGCAAGGACTGGAAGCTCACGAAGCTCAAGGACGCCGACGACGGCCTCCTGAAGTACGAGCAGACGCTCCTCAACGGCCTCTTCAGCGGCAACGACGAGGTTGAAATGTCCGACCTCAAGGACAAGTTCTACACCAAGCTCGAGAACGTGAAGAAGCACCTCTACGACGACGGGATGGCGCAGAGCTGGTTCCCCATCCGCCCCGGCACCGCCAAGGGCGCCTGGCTCGCCGGAGGCTTCGGCATCATGGCCCTCGGCGCCCTTATCTCCGTCGCCAGCGGCTACTTCTGGGGCCGCGGCCTCCTCGGCGTGGGCGTCATCCTCGCCGGTCTCGTCATGCTCGTCCTCTCCCAGGGCATGTCCCGTCGCACCCCCACCGGCAGCGAAGCCCTACGCCGCGTGCTCGGCTTCCGCCTCTACGTCGCCACCGCCGAGAAGCGCATCCAGGACTTCAACGAGCAGCAGAATATCCTCAACTCCTTCGCAAAATACCTCCCCTACGCCATCGTCTTCGGCTGCGTGGACAAGTGGGCGAACGCGTTCAAGGGCCTCGAGAACGAAGCGGCGGCCAGCACCGCGGGCTGGTACTCCGGCACCGGCGCCTTCCAGGTCGCCGCCTTCAGCAGCGGCCTCCACGGGTTCTCCAGCTCCGTCTCCTCCACACTCGCCAGCTCCCCCTCGAGCTCCGGCTCCGGCGGCTCCGGGTTCTCCGGCGGCGGCGGTTCCGGCGGTGGTGGCGGCGGTGGCGGCGGCGGCAGCTGGTAGTCGTTGGTAGTCGAGGCCCCCTGCGGCCTCGGGCTGACTACAACTCGTGCTCATCACGCGGTTGGCTCCCCTCTCCCGCCGCCGCGGGAGAGCAGAATCCCTACCCGGGGGTGAGGGCGGGCTCCAGCCCAGCGAACCACCCGTCGCCCTTTTCGCCGCGGCCGTCCTTGGTTCGGTACCGGGGACGTTAGTCGCCGAGCTCCCTCGTTACCACACCGCGAGGAGGCGTCTTGCCCTATCGGCCCCCTGGAGCCCCTCGCGTTAGCGAGGGGTGCGCCTTGGCCTGATCCTCATCGGCCCTTGGAGCCGCTCGCGTGAGCGAGCGGTCCCCCCGCATCAGAGCCTCGCTGCCGCTTTCGACACCGGCGACGTTCCTCGCTGGCTACCGTCACTGCCCACGGACACGACCAGCTCCCGCCTGCGGGCGGCGAGGGCCAGCCTCACCACAGCACTCGTAGGGGCTGGCTGCTGCCAGCCCTCCCACTCGCCCGTTACCACCCGCCGACACCCGCGTTCTCTCTCCGGAACCTTGCCACCCCGAAACAAATGTTCTACTCTCGCGCCTCATCCCCACCGGAGACACCCATGGAAACCTCCCTCGCCCACCTCCAGGTCAACATCCGCCCCGACAACCTCCCCTTCTACCGCGACCTCTTCGCCTTTCTCGGCTGGAACGCCCTCTACGAAGCCGAAGGCATGCTTGGCACAGGCGGCAAGAACGGCGCCAGCCTTTGGTTCGTCCCCGAAACGAACAAGGCCGCCAACGACTACGACGGCCCCGGCGTCAACCACATCGGCATCACCGCACCCTCCCAGGCCGACGTCGACGCCACCGCCAACTACCTCAAGGACAAAGACGTCGCCGCCCTCTTCGAAACCCCCCGCCACCGCCCCGAGTTCGCCAACAGCGAGTCCGACACCTACTATCAGGTCATGTTCGAATCCCCCGACCACGTCCTCTTCGAACTCGTCTACACCGGGCCAAAATGAAGCGGGAAGCGTAAGCGACCGATCATCCCACCACGCGAAGCGGTAGCGGTCGACCTCCGTGTCGACGGGGCGTGCCAATAATCCTTCGCCCCTCCCCAACCCCCCGCACCGCCATCAGAGGAAGCGTCAGCGACCCTCGCTCCCTCCCCGAGAGCGTTGCGACCGAGAGTAGGGGCTGGCAGCAGCCAGCCCTCCGCGCACAGCACTCGTAGGGGCTGGCAGCAGCCAGCCCACCCACCACCTACCGCCCCAGCCACGCCCGCAGCGCATGCGGCACGTTCGTGATGATCCCATCCACCCCAGCCTCCACAACCCGCGCCCAGTCACGCTCCTTGTCCGCCGTCCACGTCCACACCGTCAACTGACGCCGCTTCGCCGCCACCACCAGCTCCCGGTCTACGCACGAGTGCTCCACCGAGATCGCCTGTGCATTCCGCTTTAGCGTGCCCCCCAGCAGCCGCTGCAGCGCCTCCCCCTTCACCGCCCCCGAGATGATCGCCGCCGACACTCGCGGCTCCGTCTCCCGCGCCCGCTCCACCATCTCCGGCTGGAACGAGTGAACCGCCGCCCACGTCCTCGCATCGCGCCGCTCCAGCACCTCGAGCACCGCGTCCACGCACCGTTGGTCGTGCTCCGTATCCCCCGGCGTCGCCTTCAGCTCGCACATCACCGTCAGCCGTCCCGCCACCAGCTCCAGCACCTGCTCCAGCGTGGGCACCGGCTCCCCCTCGCCCGCGTCCGCGGCCTGCAGCGCCGCCAGCGACAACTCCCGGACCTTCCCCTTCAGGTTCGTCGTCCGGTTCACCGTCTCGTCGTGCATCAGCACCGGCACACCGTCCGCGCACAGCTGCACATCGAGCTCCATGCCGTCAGCACCCGCGTCGAGGCACGCGCGCACCCCCGCCAGCGTGTTCGCCGGCGCTTCCCCGGCCGCGGCCGCGTGTCCGATCACGAGCGTCGGCATTGCCCGGTAGCTTACCGATTCGTCGATTGCGAGCCAGTTGTTAGTCAACCTCCCCACGCTCGATGAGAAGCCAAGCGGTTCGCGGATAGCCTCGATTGCATGAACGCAGCGGTGAAACGACGGCTCTTGCGTGAGCGCGTCTCGCCTTCCCCGGAATCGATGCCATGGTGGATTACCGCCTCCCTGGCCCTTCTCGCCTTCATCTCACTGCTCGCCGCCATCGGCGCCGGCACGGTTTACGGCGTCTACGCCCACTACGCCTCCCAGTACACCCCCATCGAGGAGCGCATCGCCCAGCGCTCCGTCGGCCTCACCCTCGTTTACGACCGCGGCGGTCCCGAGGAAGGCGTTCTCCTCGGCCCCCTTTCCAATCCCAATAGCCAGCTCTTGACGCCCATCCCCCTGGGCCACATCTCCACCTGGATGATCGAAGCCACCATCTCCACCGAGGACAACGGCTTCTGGTCGAACCCCGGCGTTGAGCCCAAGTCCCTCGTGCGCGCCGCCTACGAGAACTACGTCGGTGGCGGCATCGGCTCCGGGACGGGCGGCTCCACCCTCACGCAGCAGCTGGTCAAGAACGTCTATCTCAGCGACCAGTGCGTCGTCGCCGACGGTGTTCGCTCCTGCGTCGCCCCCCGCACCCTCGATCGCAAGATGAAGGAGATCGCGTTCGCCATGGAGCTCGAACGCGACTACACCAAGGAACAGATCCTCGGCTGGTACCTCAACCAGATCTCATACGCTGACCGCTATGTGGGCGTCGAGTCTGCCTCTCGCGGCTACTTCCGCAAGTCCGCCGCTGAGCTCACCCTCGCCGAGGCCGCGGTGCTCGCCGGCATCCCCTCCGCTCCCACCGAGTACCACCCGCGCCTCAACTGCGTCCGCGATGAGTCCGGCGCATGCCTTGGCGATGAGCTCGGGCGAACCACGGTCGCTGGCGCTGCCAAGGTGCGCCAGGAGCACGTCCTCGACCTCATGGTCGCGCACGGGCGCGCCACCACCGAGGAAGCCGATGCCGCCAAGCTCGAGCCCGTTCTCGTATACCCCGGCGCCAACTCCCTCGTCGCCTCTGCCTGGATCGACAACCAGATCGAGCCTCGCCTCGCCCGCATGTGCGAAGCCGGCATTCTTCCCCGCATAGACGGCGCAGCCGACTGCACGGAAAGCGTCCGCAGCGCCGGCTACAAGGTCACCTCAACGCTTGATTACGCCCAGACGCAGCAGGCCACGGCCATGATGAACACGTTCCTCGTGGCAGGACAGAACGCGGGCTGCCGCTGCAACAACGCCTCCATCGTCACGATCGATCCCGGCACCGGCCAGATCATCGTCTATGCCCCCAATATCGATCCCACCTGGGTGTCTGATCCGCGAGTCGCGGGCAACATCGACCAGGCGAACGAGATCAACCAGCCGGGCTCGTCCTTCAAGCCGCTCGTTTATCTCACCTGGTTCGACGTCCTCCAGAAGACCCCGATGAGCTCGATCTTCGACACGAGCCCTCTCGTCCTCGGCTATCCCTACGTCGCCCGCGGCAGTGAGCCTGTGCGCATCGTGAACCCCCGCCCGGGTGGCGGTGGCGAGGGGCTGATCACGGCTCGCGCCGCCCTGGGCGGCTCACAGAACGTCGGCGCCTTCCGCGCCGCGTCAGAGGCCGGCATCGATAACGTCATCGCCTACGCCAAGCGCATGGGCATCACCACGCTGGACCAGAACTTCGACCCGACCTTCTACGACCACGAAGCGGTCACCTACGGCCCTGCCATCGCCACCGGCGGCGCCAACATCCGCGTCGTCGACATGGCCTACATGAACGCCACGATCGCCAACATGGGCGGCATGGTCGGTGTCCCTGCGTTCGCGAAGACGGTCGAAAAGTCCGAGCTCCTCTCCCTTGTCGATGCGGAAGGAGACGAGTACGACGCCGCTATGCGCCAGAAGCTCGACTTCGTCCGCGGTAACATCCGCCTCCCCGATTCCCGCGACCTCGACCCGGTCACCGTCCTCGAAGTGCGCGACATCAACGGCGACGTGATCTACACCCACGGCGACGACCTTCAGCGGCAGCAGGTGGTCGATGCCGGGAGCGTCTGGATGCTCCACAGCATCATGTCCGACTGCACAGCGCGCTTCATCATCTGGCAGTGTGGCCGCACCAACAACGACCTCTCGCTCGACGTCTTCATGGACGGCGTGAAGGTCCCCACCGGCATCAAGACCGGCACCCAGCAGGGCTTCACCAGCTCCAACGATACCCTCGAAACCTGGATGAACGGCTATTCGCGCTACGCGGCCACCGCCCTCTGGGTCGGCAATGCGGACAACTCCCTCGTGAACGACCGCAGCTTCGCCGCTGCGAACACCACCGTGCGCCTCTTCAAGAACTGGATGGGCCAGTACCATGCCAACTTGCGAGACGCCGGTGTGCAACTAGACCTCAGCGGGTTCGACGCCAACCGCCCCGCCAACGTCGTCTTCGGCAAGCTCCAGTCCGCCACCACAGAGCGTGGAGCCCGCGGTGGCTGTCGGCAGATGGTGGACACCTGGATGCGCACCGACATCGAGTACACGGGCGACTGCCAGGGCAAGGGCTGGATGCCGCTGCCCGAGCTCGCCCCGCAGCTCGCAGCCGCTCTCGCCCGCTCGCGGGGCGTCGCAACCGCCGCCGGCCAGGTCATACCGCCACCCGCGGCGCCCACGCAGGCCCCGCAGCCCGTGAACACCCCCGCGCCTCAGCCCACCGCTCCTCCTCCTCAGCCCACGCAACCAGCCCCCCAGCCCACGCAACCTCCTCCTCAGCCCACCGAGTCCCAGGGCCAATCACCCCCCGATCAGCAGCCTGACGACGACGACGACGACGGCGGCTGACCCGCACCAGGCGGACTCGCCACCCCGAAACGAGCGCGGCAGCAAATTGGACTCCCCTCTCCCGCCGCAGCGGGAGGAGGGGTCGGGGGTGAGGGGCGCGATCGTGCGAACCGGCACTTCCGTGCCACCGTGTGCAAAACTCGACCAGGGCCCCGGTTCGCCTGTCCCCTATCCCCTCGACACGACAACGCCCCCCCATCCCTTTATGATCGTCTCTACGCCCCCTGCCCGGATTCTCACGGTCCGTGCGGGTGATCTGCGACCTCGAAGGTAGGTGCATGCAAGCATTCGATTACCTCGCGCCCCGCTCCCTGGATGAGGCCTACAGCCACCTTGGCAACGGCAAGTCGACCCTCTTCCTCGCCGGCGGGACTGACGTCATCGTCCAGCTTCGGGAAGGCCGCAAGCACTGCGACCAGCTTATCGACCTGAAGCACATCCCCGAGCTCGTGGCTCATGGCTTCGCCTCCGACGGCACCCTCGAGATCGGGGCGGCCGCGCCCCTCGCCGAGATCTACGAGAACCCGGAAGTCGCCAGCCGCCTGCCCGGCCTGATCGATGCCGCCGCCCTCATCGGCGGCATCCAGATACAGTCGCGCGCAAGCCTCGGCGGCAACCTCTGCAACGCCAGTCCCGCTGCCGACTCAACACCCGCGCTCATCGCACTTGGCGCGCGGCTCCTCATCGGCTCGAAGTCCGGCACCCGCGAAATCCCCGTGGAGGAGTTCTTCACGGGGCCCGGCCGGAGCACCCTCGCCGCCAACGAGATCCTGCTCCAGGTGCGCATCCCGGCCCAGCCGGCACGCTCCGGCGCCTTCTACCTCCGCTTCATCCCCCGCAACGAGATGGATATCGCCGTCGTCTCCGCGGGCGCGCGCCTCGTCCTCTCCGACGGCGGCGACACGATCGAGTCCGCCCGCATCGCCCTTGGCGCCGTCGGTCCCACCGTCATCGCCGCCACCGCCGCGGCCGACTCCCTGGCCGGCAAGCCCGCCACCGATACCTCCATCCAGGCCGCCGGCGAGCTCGCCTCCCAGGTCGCCACGCCCATCACCGACATGCGTGGCTCCATCGCCCAGCGGCGCAAGCTCGCCTCCGTCCTCACCGTCCGCGCCCTCCACGGCGCGCTCACTCGCGCCCGGGAGAATCGCTAATGGCCCGTACCTACATCCAGACCACCCTCAATGGTGAGAGCGTCGATTTCCTCTGCGAGCCCCGCCAGTCCCTCCTCGAAGTGCTCCGCGAAGAGCTCGGCCTCACGGGCACGAAGGAGGGATGCAACAACGGCAACTGCGGAGCCTGCAACGTCGTGCTCAACGGCCGCATCGTGAACTCATGTTGCGTCCTCGCCGTCGAAACCGAGGGCGCCACCCTCACCACGATCGAGGGAGTCGCCCAGGGCGATCAGCTTCATCCGCTCCAACAGACCTTCCTCGAAGAGGCCGCGCTCCAGTGCGGCATCTGCACCCCGGGGTTCATCATCGCGTCCAGGGCACTCCTCGAACGGGAGCCCGATGCCGACGAAGGCCGGATCCGCCACTGGCTCGCCGGCAATCTCTGCCGGTGCACCGGCTACGACAAGATCGTCCGCGCTGTCCTCAAGGCTGAGGACCGCATGCAGGAGGTGAAAGCATGACGACGACCGACCGCGCTCCATACAAGGTCATCGGCACCCGGCCCATCCGTCCGGATGGCGTCGAGAAGGTCACCGGCAAAGCGCAATATGGCGCCGATATCCGGCTCCCCGGCCTGATCTATGGTGGCGTCCTGCGGAGCCCTCACGCTCACGCCCGCATTATCTCAATCGACACATCCGAAGCTGAGAAGGTCGATGGCGTCTACGCCGTCCTCACCGCGAAGGACTTCCCCGTCGCCGACGACATCGTCCAGGACCTGGGGGAAGGCGCCGTCAACCTCAAGGAGCTGAGCGACAACATCCTCGCCTCCGACAAGGCGCTCTACATGGGCCACGCCGTCGCCGCCGTCGCCGCGAAGAACAACCACATCGCCGAAGAGGCGCTCGCGAAGATCAAGGTCCAGTACGAGCCCCTCCCGCCCGTGCTCGACGTCCGCGATGCCATGCGCGACGACGCCCCCCTCCTCAGCGAGACGCGCGTCACGAAGTCGATGGGCAAGAACGGCGACAGGCCCAGCAACATTGCCTCCTACAACCGCTTCGAGACCGGCGACCTCGAGGCCGCCTTTGCCCAGGCCGATACCGTCGTCGAGCGCGAGTTCACCACGCAGATGGTTCACCAGGGCTACATCGAGCCCCAGACGTCGACCGCCAGCTGGAACGCCGACGGCACGATCACCGTCTGGACGAGCACGCAGGGCACCTTCGCCGTGCGCGCCCAGGTCTCTGAGGTCCTCAAGCAGCCCATCTCGAAGATCCGCGTCATCCCCATGGAGATCGGCGGCGGCTTCGGCGGCAAGATCCCCATCTACCTCGACCCGGTCGCGGCCCTCCTTTCGAAGAGGAGTGGCCGCCCCGTCAAGCTCACCATGCAGCGCACCGAGGTCTTCGAGGCCACCGGGCCTACGAGCGGCACCTACATCAAGCTCAAGATGGGCGCCACGAACGACGGCCGCATCATCGCCGCGGACTGCATGATGGCCTACGAGGCGGGCGCCTACCCGGGCTCGCCCGTCGGCGCCGGCTCCATGACCGCCCTCGCTCCCTACAACATCGAGAACTTCGCCATCGATGCCTACGACGTCGTCGTCAACAAGCCCAAGGTCTCCGCCTACCGCGCGCCTGGCGCCCCCGCCGCCGCCTTCGCCGTCGAGCAGGTGGTCGACGAGCTGGCGAGGAACCTCAAGCTCGATCCGCTCGAGTTCCGCCGCACCAACACCTCGCGCGAAGGCACGCGCCTCGTCAATGGCGCACCCTTCCCCCGCATCGGCCACGAAGAGTGCCTGGACTCCGCCATCAACCACCCCCATTACCGCTCGCCCATCGAAGGCCCCAACCGCGGCCGCGGCGTGGCCTCCGGCTATTGGTTCAACGGCGGCATGCAGTCGAGCGCGGTTGTCGCCGTGAACCCCGACGGCACGGTCAACCTCATTGAGGGCAACACTGATATCGGCGGCACCCGTGCGTCCCTCGCCATGCAGCTCGCCGAGACGCTCCAGATCCCCTACGAGGACGTTCGCCCCGCCGTCGTCGACACCGATTCCATCGGCCACACCGACGTCACCGGCGGCAGCCGCACCACGTTCGCCACCGGCCTCGCCGCTCACAACGCCGGCCTCGACGTGAAGCAGCAGATGATCGAGCGCGCTTCGAAGCTCTGGAGCTGCCCCATCGAGGACGTTTCCTACGAGGACGGCGAGCTTCACTGCCGCACCGACTCC
The DNA here is from genome assembly GCA_040877955.1 of Dehalococcoidia bacterium. Taxonomy (GTDB): domain Bacteria; phylum Chloroflexota; class Dehalococcoidia; order Tepidiformales; family Tepidiformaceae; genus JBBDMZ01. Next base: position 11,641 of record JBBDMZ010000037.1, read on the forward strand.
ACCAAGACCCTCACCTTCAAGGAGATGGCCAAGCAGCAGACCCGCACCGGCGGCCCCATCGTGGGCAAGAGCTCGCTCGTCGCTCGGGGGGCGGGTGGCGCCTTCGCCACCCACATCGTCGACGTCGAGGTCGACCCCGACACGGGCAAGGTCGAAATCCTGCGCTACACCGCCGTCCAGGACGTCGGTACCGCCATCCATCCCGCCTACGTCGAAGGGCAGATCCAGGGCGGCGTCGTGCAGGGCATCGGCTGGGCCCTCAACGAGGAGTACTACTACGGCGACGACGGCCGCCTCCACAACTCCAGCTTCCTCGACTACCGCATGCCGACCACCCTCGACGTCCCCATGATCGACACCGTCATCGTAGAGGTGCCGAATCCCGGCCACCCCTACGGCGTCCGCGGCGTCGGCGAGGTGCCGATCGTTCCCCCGCTGGCCGCCATCGCCAACGCCATCAACGACGCCACGGGCCACCGCTTCACCGCCCTCCCCATGTCCCCCCGCCGCGTCCTCGAAACCCTCCACAACCTGGAGTAGCCATCCGCGCCGCGACCGGAAGGGAGCGGTTGGAACAATCACCACGAAATCGCCCGCCCCACCCACCACCCCTCTCCCTCTGGGAGAGGGGCCGGGGGTGAGGGCGCTTCGTTCGCGTTTGAATCGTGAATCGCGAATCCTGAATCGTGAATCCCCAGATGCCCACCGCCATCATCCCCGCCCTCCTCCGGCCCCTCTGCGCCGGCGCGTCACGCCTCGAAGTCGAAGGCGCTACCCTCGGTGACGTCCTCCGCGCGCTCGACCTCCGCTGCCCCGGCCTCTACGACCGCGTCGTCGAAAACGGCCACCTCCGCCCCGAGCTCGCCGTCGCGATCGACGGCGAAGCCGGCTCATTCCCCCTCCACGAGCCCCTCTCCGCCACCTCCGAGCTCACCATCCTCCCAGCCATCAGCGGCGGCGCGCCGGATGCTACAATTCTGACCATGGCCAGTCCCGTTCCAAGGGTCGAACCGCTTGAGCCCGGTGACCGCATGACTCGCGCTGAGTTTCACCGCCGATATCTCGAACATCCCGAGATCCGGAAGGCTGAGCTCATCGAAGGAGTCGTGTACTTGCCCTCGCCCGTACGCATCGATCAACATGGCCGCCCGCACGGTCTCATGACGCGTTGGCTTTCGGTTTATTGCGAAGCGCATCCCGAAGTTGAGTTCGTCCCGGAAACAACGATGGAGCTGGACAACGATAACGAACCCCAGCCCGACATCATGGTTCGATATATCGAGGGCGGTTCCTCCCGCCAGACCGCAGGGGGTTACGTCGCGGGCGCCCCCGAGCTTGTCATCGAAATTGCGGCTTCCAGCCGAGCCTACGACATGCACGACAAGCTGCGAGCCTATCGCCGAAACGGTGTGCAGGAATATATCGTCTGGCAGGTGCTTGAAGAGCGGATCGTTTGGTTCGAGCTCCGTAACGGCGAATACGTTCCCCTCGCGGCTGACGCCTCGGGAGTGATCCACAGCCGCGTCCTACCTGACTTGCGGCTGGCCTTGGACTCGATGCTCTCTGGGGATATTGCGACGGTTCAGGCCGTTCAGCGCTCCTGAACCCTAAGCCCGCCCGTACACCGGCACCGCCGCCCCACTGATCGCGCTCGACTCCTCCGAGCACAGGAACAGGATCACCCGCGCGATCTCCTCCGGCTGCACCCACTTGCTGTAGTCCGCCGTGGGCTGCGCCGCCCGGTTCGCGGGCGTGTCGATGATGCTCGGCATCACCGCGTTCGCGCGGATGCCCTCCTGCCGGTACTCCACGTCCAGTGCCCGCACGAACCCCACCACGCCCGCCTTCGCCGTCACGTAGCCTGATACCCCCGCGAAGGGCCGTTCCGCCGCCCGCGACCCCGCGCACACGATCGCACCGCCACCGTTCGCGAGCAGCCCTGGGATGGCGGCATGGCACATCAGGTACGTCGGCCGCAGGTTCAGCCGCAGTTGCGCCTCGAAGTCATCAATGCTCGCCTCGTGCACCTTCCCCGGCTCGCTGTACCCGCCCACCAGGTTCACAACCGCCCTCAGCGGCGCCTCACCATCCTCGCCCGCCCGCTCCACCACCCTCCGCACCGACTCCAACTCAAAGAGGTCCGCCCGCATCACGTGCAGCCGTGGCCGCGCCTCCACCCGCTCCACCTCTGCCTCCACCACCCACGGCACCACCACCCGCCAACCCGCATCCAGGAACGCACCCGTAACCGCCACTCCCAATCCACCCGTCCCACCGGTAACAATCACAGTCCCCGCCATGCCCCCATCCTACGCGCGCGAATCGGTGCCGCGCGCGCAAGCAAGCGGTTCGCGCCCTAACGGCAATCGTCCCGCGCAGCGCGAACGATCACCCCCTCTCCACGCCAGTGGAGAGGGGGCCGGGGGGTGAGGTGAGGTTACCCCCGCGGCAGCCCTAGCCCACGCGTCGCGATGATGTTCCGCTGGATCTCGCTCGTCCCCGCTGCAATCGTCGCCGGCACCGTGCTCATGTAGTTCATCGCCGCGCGGATGCCGTTCTCGCCCTCAAGTCCCACGGGCTTGCGCAGCTGCCCCTTCAGCCCGCTCACGTGCATCTCCGTCCACGCCAACCGCTGTGAGAGCTCCGAGCCGTACATCTTGCACATGCTCGCTTCCATGTTCGGCACCCCGCCCTTGGCCTGCACCGAGATCACCACGAATGACAGCAACTCGCAGATCGAGGTCTCCACCGCGCGCTCCACCACCTCCATCCGGTACGACTGCGGCACAGGGTTGCCGCTCTTCTCACGCTGCCGCACGTACTTGCCCAGGCGCTCCACCGACTTCCGCGCACCAACCGCACGCGCGATGTTCGAGCGCTCGAAGTCCAGCGTCGTCGTGCCCACGTACCAGCCGCGGTTCTCCTCGCCGATGCGATTCCGCGCCGGCACCCGCACGTCCTCGAAGAACACCTCGTTGAACACGTGCCCCTCAGCCATGTTGATCAGCGGCCGCACCGTGATCCCCGGTGACTTCATGTCCACGAGCAGGTAGCTGATGCCCCGGTGCTTGGGTGCGTCCGGGTCCGTCCGCGTCAGCATGAAGATCCAGTCCGCCCGGTGCGCCCCGGAGGTCCAGATCTTCTGCCCGTTCACGACGTAGTCGTCCCCATCCCGCACCGCCCGCGTTTGCAGGCTCGCAAGGTCCGAGCCGCTCCCGGGCTCACTGAACCCCTGGCACCACGCCACCTCGCCGCGCAGCATCGGCGGCAGGTGCTCTGCCTTCTGTTCCTCCGTGCCGTGCAGCATGATCGTCGGCCCCACCAGGTTCAGCATCTGGCGGCTCGTGGGGGCGCCGACCTCGTGCAACTCCTGGTTGAGCACGAACTGCTCGATCACGCTCATGTCAGCGCCGCCATACTTCTTCGGCCACGCCGGTGCCAGCCAGCCATTCGCCCCCAGCTTGTCCAGCCAGTTCGAGACGCGCTTCTCCTGTTCCGGGTTGGTCCCGCGCATGCCGAGTTCCGGGCCTTCATCGTCGTCCGCCGCCGGCGCCGCCGCTTTCCAGTTCTCGTCCACGAACGCCTGGACCGTCTTCCGCCAATCAGCCAGCTCAGCAGTATCGGAGAATCGCATGTCATATCACCTCGATGGTCGTGCCGTGAATTCTACACACCCCTGACGCACACGTAAGGTATCGGGCGCCGTTCTGCCTCGGTCCTCGCGGCAAGGTCAACCAATCGACATCGACAATCGACAATCGGAAATCGACAATCTGACTCCCATGCGCCTCCATGCCGTCCTCCTCGGAGTCGTGCTCGCCGCTCTCGCTGGCTGGCTGCTGTTCTGGCCGCGCGAAGACCACCCCGACCTTGTGCGCGCTCGCGACAGCCTCGTCGCCTCCGACGCCCTCGTCGTTCGCTTCGACCCCGGCGGAGTCGGCGGCTACCGCTTCGTCTCCCTCAAGGACGAGGGCTGGCTCTGGGAGCGCACGGACGCGGACGGGGAGCCGTATCCCGACGCCCTGGTGTTCAACGGCGACCAACACCTCCTCCGCGTGGCCGACTCCTGCTACATCCCCATCCTCGATGTGCGCTCCCCGCTCATTCCCGGAATCACCGTCGTCCCTCGTCTCTCGCGTCAACCCGACCTCGACGAGCAGGGCGAACACTACATCTACGCAGTTGCGCCCGGCTTTGCCGCCCGATCCGACTACCCATCCTCCCTTCCGGACCTCGAAGTCACCGAGGACCTCTCCACGCTTCGTGCCGAGGCCACGATTCTCGCCAGCACCGGGTCCGATCCCGGGTACATCTGGCGCGGCAGCTACTCCATCGCCCGCGCCACCCCGGCCGATATCTCCGGGGCACGGGCGGTCCTCGCCAGCGCCCGCCCCTCCGGCTACGCCGAGATCGTGCTCCGCGAGCGCGTCTTCGGGAACATCATCGGCAACATCATCTCCGAGCCCTCGTCAGTCGTCGTCGCCGAGGACTGCCCCGATCACCCCGCCCGCCTCTGGCCCGGTTCCCGCGGCGGCCAGGCCGAAGGCCTGCGCGCCACCCCCGCCCCCTTTGACCTCTCCCACGGCCTCACCCCCGTCTTCCGCAACTCCGCCACAACCTCCGCGTCCGTCCGCGGCCCCGTCGAGTACCTCACTCGCGCCTTCGCCGACGCCTCCTTCGGCGACGTCCCCATCACAACCACCGATACCATCCTCGTCAACCGCGGCCCCTATAACGGCGTCGCCATCGGCATCATCTCCTGCACCTCCCGCCCCTGGTTCCACTGCTAGCCGCGTCGATCGGTGCCGCGCGCGCAAGCAAGCGGTTGGTGCTCAACTGACAACCCGTCCGAGGTCACAACTCCCCTCTCCCCCTGGGGAGAGGGGCAGGGGTGAGGGCGGCTGGCCCAGCAACGAACACCGAGTAGAACTGCAAACGCGCTCTCCCCCTCTCCACGCCAGTGGAGAGGGGGCCGGGGGGTGAGGAGACTGGCCCCCAGCCCCAACCACCGCCACAATCCGATCGTGACCTCGAACACCAGCCACCCACTCATCCTCCGCGGCGGCCACGTGTTCGATTCCACCTCCCGGACCTTTCGCCACGGCCTCGATGTGCTCTGCATCGACGGCCACATCGCTCGCGTCGCCCCCGGCCTCGACGCCTCCGGAGCCCACGAGCTCGACTGCACCGGCCGCTACGTCCTTCCCGGCCTCATCGACTGCCACGTCCACCTCACCTTCGAGGGCGGCCCCGCCGAAGCTGAGACCCAGCGCAACCTGCCCCTCCCCGCCCGCTCCTGGCGCGCCGCCGAGCACGCCCGCCGCACCCTCAACGCCGGCTTCACCACCGTCCGCGACATGGGCGCCGCCGACCGCCTCAACATCCACCTCTCCAACGCCATCGACTCCGGGCTCATCCCCGGCCCCCGCATGCTCGCCGTCGGCCTCGGGGTAACCATGACCGGCGGCCACGGCCATGGCTGGATCGCCCGGGAGGCCGACGGCCCCGACGATGTCCGCCGCGCCGTCCGCGAACAGCTTCGCGCCGGGGCCAAAGCCATCAAGCTCTTCGCCAGCGGTGGCGTCATGACGCCCGGCGTCGACCCTCGCTCCCCTTCCTACACTGAAGCGGAGCTCGCCGCGGGCGTCGAGGAAGCGCACAAGGCCTTCCGCGTCGTCGGCGCTCACGCCCAGGCCGTCGACGGCATCAAGAACGCCGTCCGCGCCGGCGTCGACTCCATCGAGCACGGCGTCTGGCTGGATGAAGAGGCCGTTGGCCTCATGCTCGAGCGCGGCACCTACATGGTCGCCACCCTCACGGCCCCGTTCCACATCGCCCACGGCGCCTCCGCCGGCATCCCCCCGTACATGGTCGACAAGGGCCAGCAGGTCCTCGAAGACCACATCGCGAGCTTCCGCGCCGCCACCCGCGCGGGCGTGAATCTCGCCATGGGCACCGACCAGGGCACTCCCCTCAGCCGTCCCGGTGAGAACGCCCAGGAGATCCTTCGCCTGGCCGAGCACGGCCTCTCCAACGGCGCCGCCATCATGGCCGCCACCGCCTGGGCCGCCGACCTCCTCAAAGTCGACGCCGGCCGCATCGCCGACGGCCTCCTCGCAGACTTTGCAATATTCGAGGATGATCCACTCACCAACCTTGCGGCTCTCGCTGATGACAGCCGCATCGCCGCCGTCGTCAAGGGCGGCGCCATCGGTCGCCAACCACACCACTCCCGCTCGGAGGTTTGAGTTTGAGTCGACTGCAGAAGGCCATTTCCCGCATCCAGCGTCGCGAGCCCGCCCGTGGCATCGGTTTCGGCGCCCGCTCCCGTGGCGAGCCCCGCGCCGTGCTTCTGGGCGTCCTCGCAGAAAAAGGCGCAGGTGCGAAGGCCGCCCTCGAGGCCGGCGCCGACATCGCCATCATCCGCGCCGCCAGTGGCGCTGCCGCCGTTACCGAGGCCAAGGCTGCCTCCGGCGGCAACAACGACACTGCCCTCGGTGTCTGGCTCGACGAGCTGGATGACGCCACAAGCTCTGCCCTCGCTGAAGCAGGCTGCGACTTCGCCGTAGGCTCCCTCGACGGCACCGCCGCCACCGCCGTCGACACCGAGCGCATGGGCCAGGTGCTCGTTGCCGAAAGCGCCATGGACGACACCACCCTTCGCGCCCTCGCGAACCTCGGCCTCGAGGCGCTCCTCGTCGAACATGGCAAGGGCGCCATGTCTCTCGCCGACCAGCTCCAACTGGTCCGCCTCGCCTCCTTCGCATCCACGCCGCTCCTCGTCACCGTCGCCTCGGACGCCCCTGTCGCCGAACTGCGCGTTCTCCGTGACTCTGGCGTCGCCTGCGTCCTGCTCGCCGCCGGCTCGTCCATCGCGGAAATCAACGCGCTCTCCGATCGCCTCCGTGCCGTGCCCGCCCGCAAGTCTCGCCGCGACGGCGCTGAGATGGCCCTCGTCCCCTCCGTCGCTGCCGCCGGGGCTCATCACGAGGAAGAAGAAGACGACGACGGGGAGGAGTAACACATGCCCCAGGTGACGGTGGAACATCGCGGCCGCGTGGCCCTGGTCACGATCTCCAACCCGCCTGATGCCCTCATGGATCGCGACACCGTGCCCGAGCTCTCCGCCGCCTTCACCGACCTCGAAGGTGACGAATCGGTCGCCGCGATCGTCCTCGCGGGCGGCGTTCCCGGCTACTTCATCCGCCATTACTCCGTCGGCGAGCTCGAAGGCCTCTCCCGCACCCTCCGCGAGCGCTCCGTCACCGTCGACCCCGCGAACCCACTCCCTCCCCGCGACATCGACGCCCTCTTCGATCGCATCGGCACCCTGCCCAAGGCCGTCATCGCCGCCATCAACGGCAGCGCCATGGGCGGCGGCTTCGAGCTCACCCTCTGCTGCGACATCCGCGTCGCCGAGGAGGGTGACTACTCCCTCGGCCTCCCCGAAATCAACGTCGGCATCCTCCCTGGCGCCGGCGGCACCCAGCGCCTTCCCCGCCTCATCGGCACCGCCCGCGCCCTCGAGATGATGCTCCGTGGCCGCACCGTCTCCCCCGCCGAGGCACTCGCCCTCGGCATCGTCACCGAGGTCGCTCCAGCTGGCCGGTGCGTCGAGCGCGCCCTCGCCATCGCCGCCGAAATCGCCTCCAAGCCTCCCCTCGCCGTCGCCCACATCAAGAAGCTCGCCCGCTCCGCGGTCAGCACCCCGCTCGAAGACGGCCTTGCCCTCGAACGTACCCTTTTCATGGACCTCCTCGTCTCCACCTCCGCCCTCGACCTCATGACCCGTATGAACACCGGCACCAACGACATCCGCAACGTCGAATGACCGACCACGC
>JBBDMZ010000038.1:0-16967 GCA_040877955.1 Dehalococcoidia bacterium
TCGTCGGGTCGCCAAGCGCCCCGCGCCAGATGCCGAGCCCGAGCACGGCATTGGCGTGCACGTTCAGCAGCCAGCGGGCCGCCGCTTCGGCCGGCAGCTTCTTGAAGTCGCCCCGCTCAATCCCTTCTTCGATCATCTGCGTGTACGTGCGCAACAGCCAATCGTTCGAATCCTCGAGCACGCGCCCATCGCGGGTGCTCACGTAGAACGCCGCCGTGATCAGCTTGAGATTGTCCTTGATGTACCGCCGGTACTCGGCGAGTCCAAGGATCACCTTCTCCATCGACGGCGTCCCGCGCTCCACCGCCGCACGGTAGTTTTGCACCGCGTTCACGGACTGCTCGCGGAGGACCTCACGCAATACCTCGTCTTTCGACGCGAAGTACCCGTAGAGCGTCCCCACGCCGGTATCCGCAAGCTCGGCGATCTGCTGGATGGAGGTGTCCTCATATCCATGCTTCAGGAACAGTTGACTTGCGGCCGACAGTATCGACGCACGTGTTCGCGCCTTGCGCCGTTCCAGGCGACCGCTCTCTCGGGGGGCTAATGCTGGGCTCGTCATGCTCGCGTCCTTCGCTTTCTCGAACGAGGTCGGCGTGCGCTCTTGTTCGAACGCGCGCCAACCCAATTCGGAGAATCATACGGCCTCGGACGCGATTGTCATCAGTCAATCCGAACGGATCGCTGATTTGCCTCATCGAGGGGGCGACTAGATCTCCTTGCCGCCGTGCGGTCCGCCCTCCCGGTTCGATACGAGCAGCCCGGTGTGGCCGAGCGCCCGGTAAGCGTAGACGGCCCAAAGCCCGAGCACGGCGATCATCTGCGCGATCGTGCGGCCGGTGGCCGACGTGTCATTGTCCGCGATCGCGCGCCCGAACGTGTCCGTGAGCATCGCCGCGACGAAGAAGATTGCTGTCAGACCGATGAGCAGCGCAAACAGCGTGTCCCAGGCGCCCTCCACACCCCGGTCGAAGCGCGCGTGGCCGGAGAGCCAGCCGCGCAACCAGACGTGCCCCGCCACCGCCAGCGCGCCCGCCACGAACAGCGCCATACCTGTCGCCACGTCCCGCTCCTGCCGGTCGCTCACGTCCTCGTCTTCGAAGTCTTCGGCGCCGGGGAAGTCGTTGAAGCCAAAGTCGGCCACGCCGTACGTGTAGTCGCCGTCGATCTCGGCCATGATCGCGGTCAGCATCTGGGCCACCCCAAAGGTGACGAGCAGCGCACCCAGCCCGATGAGGATGACCGCGTATGCGCTCACCCCGGTTGTGATATCCACCGGCTGCCCGCGTTGCTGGCGCACGTAGACGAACGCGATTGAGAGGATGAACACAGCGGGCACCACGACCGTGATGCCGCTAATGACAGCGAAGAACAGTCCAAGTCCGAAAAAGCCATCCATGACCGCCGAAGTATAGGTCCGGCGTGGCCGTGACAAGCGGCCCCTTATGGCAATTTCGCACCCCGCACACCTCAGCCCGCGCTACTACTATTGAGTGCGCATGAACGAAGAGCACCAGGACTGGTACGCGATCCTCGGAGTGGCTCGCGACGCCGGGGCGCCGGAAGTCAAGAGTGCGCACCGCAGGCTGGCTCGCATCCTCCATCCCGACGTCAACCGCGAGGACCGCGCCCACGAGCGCATGTCCCTCGTGAACCGTGCCCGCGATGTCCTTATCGATCCGGAGCGCCGCGCCGAGTTCGATCGCAGCGGCGTGTCCCGCACCGCCGTCTCGGCCCGCGAGCCGCGGCCCTACACCGCCGCTCCGCCCGACCCGCGCGACTGGTACGAGTTCATTGGCACCGAGCCGGGCGCCGATCCCTCGGAGCTCATCGCCGCCCTACGCTGGAAGCGCGAATGGATCCGCGCCCAGCACTTCAGCGACGAGGACTACACGAAGCAGTCGCTCTTCTGGCGCGACGCCTCCGAAACGCTCACCAACCGGCGCTCCCGGCAAGCTTATGACCGCGCTCGCTGGCGCGTCATCGATGGCGACCGCGACGCCCCGCCCGATTGGTACGCATTCCTGGGCGTGGGCAAGCGCGCGCCGGTCGAAGACATCGCCGAGAGGGTGACGGAACTCTCGCGCACGCCCCTCCAGGGGAAGCAGTACCAGCGCGACCTCGACGCCGCCTGGCGCACGCTGCGCGACCCGGAGTCCCGCGCCGAATACGACGCGACCATTGAGGCCCGCACCGACACTGGCTGAACCTCCGAAGCCCGGAGAGTGTGGCAGCCCGCTCGCACCGGCACGCGCCCGCCTTGCGGTCGAGTGGCGATGCGCGCCGCCGGTCCACCACCGCACGTAGCGTGGGGTCGGACGCTCTCGCCCAGGAGGAACCCATGAGCCTTTCATTCAGCATCATCCTCATTGCTGCCGGCGCCATCCTCGCGTTCGCCGTGCAGGACAACGTCGCCGAGCTCGACCTCGCCGCCATCGGTTGGATCATCATGATCGTCGGCATCATCGGCGCCCTGCTTTCGCTGCTCTTCTGGAGCTCGTTCGCACCATTCGCCGACAGCAACACGGTCTTGACCCGCCGTCGCCGGCCGACGACCTACGTGGACGACGCGCCCGTCCAGCGACGCACTGTGGTGGACGAGTACGAGGCACCGGCCACACCCGTGCGCCGGACCACTACCACCGAGGAGCAGACGCACGACCGTCTTTAGTGGTTGGAGCCGATGCCCGGGCGGTTATGTTTCGCCTATACTGCCCGGGCATGGTGGCTCGAAAGCATCCAGTGCGTGAACGATTCGAGGCCGAACGGAGACGATCGGCCTTCCTGGCGTTCCTGCCCGCAACGGGAGCTGGCATCATTGCGTCTGATACGTGGATAACCCCGTGGATGGGCGTCCCCGGCGGGCTCGCCGCAGGCGCCACCGCGTACCTCGCAGTCTGGGGCTACGAATCTTTTATGTGGCGGCGCGAACATGAGTGACCTGAGCGACCGCGAACGCGGTCTCTTCCGAGATTGGGCGGTGCGCAAGGCCTGGGCGCCGGGCGCCAAGGATGCCGACAAGACCCTCGCTCCGGCGGACGACGCAGCTGCCGCGAGCGACCCCGTCCTCGAAGCCTTCAATGCGCTCGCCGCCACCGACCCGGACGCAGGCGCCGAGCCCGCCGCTGGGACGAAGGCCCAGGTTGCCGAGGCCCCGCCTACCGCGGTGACCGCGCCCAGGGCTCCCGAGCCAGCCCCCACGCCGCCCGCCGCCCCTAAAAGCGACGCCGCAGTCACTACGAAGGCAGCCGCCCCGGAGAAGTCTGTCAGCGCACCGGCGACTCAGCCCCCGCCGGCCGCCAAGGCGAAGGCCGTCACTTCCGAGAAGATGCCCGAGGGCTCCTGGAACCCCGAGCCCGTCCGCGGCCCGGGGAGGGCCGACAGGCCCGCTGCGCCTGCGTCCAGTACGGGCCTCTCCCACGTCAACGAACGCGGCGAGGCCCGCATGGTCGACGTCACCGAGAAGGACGACACCGATCGGGAAGCTGTGGCCGAGGGCTACGTCGTCATGCAGGCCTCTACCCTCACGCTCGTCATGGGCGGCGCGCTCGCCAAGGGCGACGTCATCGCCGCCGCCCGGATCGCCGGCATCATGGCCGCCAAGCGCACCAGCGACCTCATCCCCATGTGCCACCCGCTCGCTATCACCGGCGTCGTTGTCGACCTTGCCGCCTCCGGCGAGGGGCGCCTGCGCATCGAGGCTACCGTCCGCAGCACCGGAAAAACGGGGGTCGAGATGGAGGCGCTCACCGCCGTGAGTGTCGCCGCCCTAACCGTCTACGACATGGCGAAGGCCGTGGACCGCGGCATGCGCATCGAAGGCGTCCGTCTCCTCGAAAAGCGCGGCGGCAAGTCCGGCGATTGGAAGGCATAGCCCAAGCCCCCGTCCCAGCGCGAGCATCAGCGAGCATCCGATCCCCCGGTGGGGACACGGTTCCTGCGCAGCGCTACCGCGCTACCGCGCCCATCGCCTCCGCCCACCGCTTGAGCCGCGGAATCGCCTCATCCGCGCCCACCGACGGCAGCCGGAAACATCCCCGATCGATCCCCATCTTCTCGTAGCCCTCAATCACCGCCGGGTCGCCCGGGATCCCGAAGAGTGACACGGGTATCCGTCCCCGTCCCGCCGCGCGAGCCATCGCCTGCAACTCCTCGATGCGGCCTTCGAGCGGCGCCGAGTTTCGCCCCGGAATCGGCATCCACTCGTCCCCGTACTCAACCACACGCTCCAGTGTGCGGGGTCCGTCCCCGCCCACCATGATCGGCGGGTGCGGTTTCTGCACCGGCTTTGGCCAGCTCCAGATCGGGTCGAAGTCCACGAACTGTCCGTGATACTCCGCCTCGTCCTTCGTCCAGATCTCCTTCATCGCGAGGATGCGCTCGCGCAGGATCTTCCAGCGGAGTGACGGCTTCGTGCCGTGGTTCTCCATCTCCTCCAGGTTCCAGCCGCCGCCGATGCCGAAGAGGAAACGTCCTCCGCTCATGTGGTCGAGGCTCGCCACTTCCTTTGCGAGGGTGATGGGGTCTCGCTCGATCACCAGGCAGATGCCCGTGCCCACTTTCAGCCGGCTCGTGACCGCCAGCGCGGCAGCGCCCGCCACGAAGGGGTCCAGTGTGTGCGAATACTCGAGCGGCAGTTCCGCCCCGCCCGGCCACGCCGTGCGCCGGCTGGTCGGGATGTGCGTGTGCTCGGGCAGGAACAGCGACTCGAACCCGAGGTCCTCGCACACGCGTGCCAGCTCTCGAATCTCCATGGCGTAATCGGTTGGGAAGAAAGCGACTCCGAACTTCATGCGGCACCTCGGCGCGGTTGTGAGCCGCCATCTTAGGCGGCAGTGGCCCGCGTCGCACGCCCGCGGCGAGCGACGGCCGCCTGGAGGAGGGCGGGATGTCCACCTCGTAGACTGTACCTATGCGCACGGCCGCCCACTTCTCCGGCTACATCACCCCCGCGCAGGCGGCCGCGCACCCCTACCTCTACGTCCCCATCGAAATCCCGTCGGGCTGCACACGGATCGATGTCTCCTACCACTGGCACGCGCCCGGCGCGGAGGACGCCGGCACCATCGACATCGGCATCTTCGACGTGCGCGGGGTCGAGCCGTTCACCGGTGGCTTCCGCGGTTGGAGCGGGAGCGCCCGCCGCACGTTCTTCATCGCCCGCGACTCCGCGACTCCCAGCTATCTCCCCGGACCGCTGCCGGCCGGCGAATGGTCCGTCATCCTCGGCGCCTACGAGGTGCCCGAGCCCGGCGTCCAGTGGTTCGTGACCGCCGAAGTTGAGTCGAGGGCTGCGACCGCGGCACCCGCGCCCATTGCCCCTCCGCCCGCCCGCCCCTCCGCCCTCTCGGGCGACCCCCGCCAGGGCGGCGACACCCTCCGCTGGTTCCGCGGCGACCTCCACACTCACACCGTCCACTCCGACGGCAACAACACCATCCCGGAGATGGCCGCGGAGGCGGAGCGCCTCGGCCTCGACTTCATGGCCATCACCGACCACAACACCATCACCCACCACGCCGAGATCGACAGCCGCGAGTGGCCCCTCCTCCTGCTGCCGGGCGAAGAGGTCACGATGTACTGGGGCCACTGCAACGTCTGGGGCCTGCGCGAATGGGTCGACTTTCGCTTCACCACAGACGAGGAGGTACACCGTCTGCTGCGCTGGGTGGAAGAACGGCGCGCGCCCATCTCCATCAACCACCCCAAGAAGGTCGGGCCGCCCTGGCGGTTCGGCACCGAGGGCTTCGGCATCCGCGAGGTCTGGCAGGCGGCGTGGCGCTGGTACAACTGGGAGTCGGTCAGCGCCTGGGACGAGCAGCTCGCCGCGGGCAAGCGCATCGTGCCCGTCGGCGGCAGTGACGCACACGGCATCCCGCCGACCGCGACCCACCCGCACGGCCCGGGCACTCCCACCACCTGGGTGCATGCCGCCTCCTTCAGCGAAGCAGGCATCCTCGAAGCGATCACGGGCGGGCGCACCAGCATCTCGGATGGCCCCGAAGGCCCATTCCTCACGATCAACGAGAGGGAGGACGACGGGTTCGAGGTGGCCTTCGCCCGCGCCGCCGGCTGCACCCTCGCGCTCGTGGCCGACGGAGAGGAGCGCTGGCGCACCGAGCTCGAAGGCCCGAGCGGCGCGCTCGCCGTCCCCATGGACATCCGCTTCGACCACTATCTCCGCGCCGAACTGCGCTCGCCCGCCGAGAAGGGCCGCGAGGATGTCCGCGCCCTCTGCGCGCCCGTCTACCGCGAATGACTCACCTTTACCCAGGTGTAGGTACGCCACCCGCCGGGTCTCGTACGCTCTCCTCGTGGACACGACTTCCGAGCGAATGCCACTGCGCGAGATGCTCGCGACGGACTACGGCTGGACGCCACGCCAGCGCCAGGTGCTCGACCTCATCACGCGCGGCAAGAGCAACCAGAAAATCGCGGACGAACTGAGCGTCTCGCTGGACGGCGCCAAGTGGCACATGCGCGAGATCCTCTCGAAGCTCAACGTCGACACCCGCGAAGAAGCCGCGGAGTACTGGCGGCGCTACAATGGCGTCGCCCCACGGTTCGCGCGATTGTTCCGGAGCGTCACGGCCGGCGGGATCGTCCGCTGGGCGGTCGGCGGAGGAGCGGTACTCGCGGTGGCCGGGAGCGCCGCGATCCTGATCGCTGGGGCGGGATCGGATGGCGGCGCGCCATCCGCCGACGGCGTCGGCGCAGCGGCCAACTCACCAGCGTTCGTGAACCCGCCCTCCGGCCAGGATGCCGACGCGATCATTGTCGGCGGAACGGTGGTGGAGGCAGCCTCGGCAACGTCACTTGTGGTGTCGACGCGCGATCTCGGCAGCTTCGAGGTGGAGATTACTACGGCGTCCGAAGTGTGGGCTGGAGAAATCACGGTCGGATACGTGCCGCCCGTCGGAAGCACGTTCGACGGCTCCGGCCGATGGAGCGGCGGTGCCGGGAATTCAACATTCGTCGTTGAGTCAGCGTGGTTCAACCTCAGGAGGGTCAGGGCACGGCTGCTCGAACCGGCCACACAAGACGGTACGAACATAGGGCTGGTGTTCGCCGACGCCGACGGCAAGAGTTGGCTCGCGGTAGTCGAGCCACGCCTGTTGACGTATGCCAGCATTGGCGGCATCCCGGTTGCGTCGGGGGCCGAGCCCGGGGCCGCTAAAGCGGGATGGGGCATCGACGCCATCGGATTCGAGCGGCCCGATGGAAGCCTGCTCGTTACGTGGATGGAGCTCTACCCCGACTGACGAGGACAGCGAGTTACACTCAGCGCTCCACCAATATCTCCCGGACGCGCGCCAACGCCGCCGCCGAGACGCCCTGGCCGCGCAGGTACGCGTCCGCACCCCCATACCGCTCCCGCATCAACGCGATGAAGCCGGCCATGCGCTCGGGTGGGGTCGAGAGGCGGGCGACGATCTCCTCGCGGGTGCCTTCGAGGACGCGGCCCGTCGCCTCCAGGTAGGCGATGAGGCGGGGGATGGCGTCGTCGCTGAGGCCATACTCCTTCGCGATGTCCTCGTCCTCGGCGCCGAGGAGGTCCATGAGAAGCCCGAGGAGGACGCCCGTGCGGTCCTTGCCTGCGGTGCAGTGCACGAGCACCGGGTACGACTCGGCCCGCGAGAGCGTGTCGAACGCCTGCGCGAACCTCGACCCACCTACCTGCAGGTAGTGCAGGTAGCGCTCCGGGGACGGACCCGTGCCGTAGAGCCCGTTCAGCTCCGCGATCAACCCCTCGACGGAGTGCGTCTCCGGGAACAGCGAGAGCGGCGCCACCCGCTCCCGCAGCGCGTGGTCGATGGGCACCGCGCCCCACTCGTCCGGGTGGCGCAGGTCGAGCACGAGCGCGATGCGCGCCTCGCCGCTGAGGTAGGCGCAGTCCGCGTCCGTCATCAGCTCAAGCGCGCCCGAGCGGTAAACCATGCCGGGCCGTATCGTCCCCCCGCCCTTGAGCGGGTATGGCGCCAGCGCGCGGAAGTTGTGGATGCCGTCGAGATCGCGTGTGGTGAGAGCAGTCATGGTGTGGCTGAGGATACCGGAGGAGTGCGTCGTCGGCGTTAACGGGCGACCACCGGGCGCGTGACGCAGCGCTTGACCCGGCGCGCGGCCTTCTACCGGCTATAGTCGGGGCATGATACGGCTGGCGGCAGTCTTGGGGATCGTGCTGGTGTTCAACGCTTGCACCCAGGACGACCCGTCGAATCAGGAAAGCAGAGGTGACGACGCCGGGCCGGACATCTCCACAGCCAGGGTCCTCGCGCTGGATCCCCGCACAGGCGCTGAGAACTGGCGTCACGTCACGTCCAGCACCCAGATCGGGGCTGTTGGCGGTTCCGCGGAGGTGGCCATCATCGGGACGGAACAGGAGGTCCTGGCGCTCGACCCGGCTTCCGGGCAGGAGCGGTGGCGCTTCCCCATCACGGTGAACGGCTTCCGCTACGAACGACCGGAGGTCTTCGAGGACACTGTGGTCGCGGGGACGAACGAGGGAGACGGGGCGTGGGTCGCGCTCGACGCTGCCACCGGAGCGGAGCGCTGGCGTATCCCAGAGGGTCGGCGATTCGGATTCGTGATCGAGCGGGCGGGTGACCTCCTGGTGGCCGAAGCCGGCAATCCGAACGACCTCACCTACCGCCTCGTCGCTTTGCGAGTGGCTGATGGCCGGGAAGTGTGGTCGGTCGATCTCGGGCGCCCGAAGACCAGCGTGTGGACCGCCGCCTCTGAGACTACGGTTTTCGCGACCGGATGGACGGATGAGCTGCGGGCGCTCGATGCGGCGACCGGCCAACTCCTGTGGTCAGCTCCGTTCCAGTCGTTTCCTCAGTCGCTTGCGTACCTACACGACATGCTGGTGGTGACGGCGACGGAGCTCCGGCACCCCGATGAATACACCACGGTCGTGGCCCTGGATCCCACGACGGCGCGCGAGCTCTGGCGCATCGAATGGAAGGGCTCGGGCCCGCTGCCGACGTCGGAGCACCCGGCGTCCAATGGCGATTCGCTGTTTCTGTTCACCGGCGAGCGCGAGGTTTCGTCGATCGACCCGGCGACGGGCAAGATCCGGTGGTCGGCTCCAACTTCGGTGCCGTCGCACGCCGTGGCTCTGGCGGCGAACCAGCACTCACTGTTCCTCACGACCGGGACGTCGGTCGTGGCACTGAACACGAGCGATGGCACGGAGCAGTGGCGCGAGCGGGTCAGCGCCTACGGGACTCACATCATCCCGACGGCCTACGAGGACCGGCTGTTGGTCTCAGTCGGTGGGAAGGCGCCGCCACACAGGGATTGACGACGAACCTATCGAACGCCCGCTTGACGGCCTCCCTCCCGAATCGCCACCATGTCCCACCGCGGCCCGCAGAGGCCGCTCGCGACAGGAGCACCCACCATGGACACCGCCACCAAGACCAATCCCTCAACGACGGCGAAGCCCTCGTATCTCGGACTGCTCAACGCCATCTCGCTCGCGGAGGCGGGCGCGGGCGTGTACCTGGAGGCCTGGGCGAACGCCACCAGCGACGAGGATCTGGCGTGTTGCCTGCGCCTTGTCGCCGCCCGCGAGACCAGCCACGGCGACGTCTTCTGCCGCCGCATCCAGGAGCTCGGCTTCGACCTCCTCCAGAAGCCCGACCCCGGCGCCGCCGAGCGCCTCGCGAAGGTCGCGAACCCGAAGGTGAGCGACCTCGAGAAGGTCGGCGCCGAGCGTGAGGAGCAGGACCCCTTCGGCGACATCGACCGCCAGATCGCGGACGGCATCTTCGACCCGCTGACAGAGAAGCTGATGGTCTGGTACATCGCCGAGGAGCGCGACTCCGGCACCCTCCTCCGCGACGCCTACGCGAAGGTCCGCGCCGGCGGCGCCGGCGCGCCCACCAACGGCGCCATCGCGACGAACGGCGCGACGGCCACGGCGGCGATGCCGAGCGCCGACGCCCAGGCCCTCATGTCCTGCATGACCGCAGGCTTCGACCGCCTCGAAAAAGCCCTCACCAAGCTCGCGAAGCGGTAGCCGTCGATCTCCGTGTCGACGGGTCCGACAATAACGTCCCTGCGCAGCGCGACACACGCCCGGCCGCAGGCCGCCGCCACCGAGAGTAGGGGTTGGCAGCAGCCAACCCTGCGGCACCGCCGACTCGTAGGGGTTGGCAGCAGCCAACCCTGCGGCACCGCTGATCGCCCCCACCTTCCGGCGCGCCCCCGCGAGGGCTAGCATGGCCACGCCCACCCGCGCACGGAGGATTCCGATGACCGCCCTGGTCGACCGCCCCGAGACCACGCTCCACCATCTGGAGCCCCTCACCGAAGACGAGTACCGGGCCGCCGCCCGTATTGTGCGCGACGCCGGCAAGCTGGGCGCCCACGCAATCATCTGCTCCACGGCCCTCCACGAACCGGACCACGCCACCGTGCGCGCCATGGCCGGCGGCCTGCCCGGCCGCGAGGCCTTCCTCACCATTCTCGACCGCGAGACGGGGGCCGTCTTCGAGGCAGTGGCCTCGCTCACGAGCGGCGCCCTCGTCTCCTGGGACGAAATCCCGGGCGTGCAACCGGGCATGACCATCCCCGAGTTCCTCGAAGCCACCGGGACCATCAAGCAGCACCCGGACTACATCGCCGCGCTCGCGAAGCGCGGCGTCACCGACATGTCCCTCGTCCTAATCGACGCCTGGCCGAACGGAAACTTCGGCTTCGAGGAGGACAGCACGCGCCGCCTCACCCGCGCGCTCTCATGGGTGCGCCGCGAGCCTCGTGACAACCCCTATGCCCGGCCCATCGAGGGCGTGATCGCCGTCTACGACTTCAACCGGCGCGAAGTCGTCCGCGTCGAGGACCACGGCCTCGTGCCTCTGCCCCGGGAGGATGCGAACTACGCCGCCAGCCTCGTCCCAAACCAGCGCACCGACATCAAACCCCTCGACATCCATCAGCCGGAGGGCCCGAGCTTCACGGTCGAGGGCCACGCAATCAGCTGGCAGAAGTGGCGCATCCGCTTCGGCTTCACGCACCGCGAGGGCCTCGTCCTCCACTCGGTCGCGTACCAGGACGGAGACCGCCTGCGGAGCATCCTCAACCGCGCCTCCCTCTCCGAGATGGTCGTCCCCTACGGCGACCCTGGGCCGATGCACAACCGCAAGAACGCCTTCGACGCCGGGGAGTACGGCCTCGGCATGTGCACCAACTCGCTCGAGCTCGGCTGCGATTGCCTCGGCGAGATCCGCTACTTCGACGGCACCCTCGCCGGCCCCGACGGTGAGCCCTATACCATCAAGAACGCTATCTGCCTGCACGAAGAGGACTACGGCATCCTCTGGAAGCACGTGGACCGCGACACCGGCACCGAGGTCCGCCGATCGCGGCGGCTCGTGCTCTCCTCCATCGCCACCGTTGGCAACTACGAGTACGGCTTCTTCTGGTACTTCTACCAGGACGGCTCGATCGAGTACGAGATCAAGCTCACCGGGATCCTCTCAGTCGGCGCCTTGCCCGAAGGCGAGACACGCAAGTACGGCACGGTCGTCTCCCCGGGCGTCTACGCGCCCATTCACCAGCACTTCTTCAGCATCCGCCTCGACGTGGCGCTGGACGGCGACAACAACTCGGTCTACGAGGTGAACACGGAAGCCGACCCGCCAGGCCCGGACAATCCGTTCGGCAACGCCTTCTTCGCGAAGTCCACGCTGCTCGCCCGCGAGTCCGAAGCCCAGCGCCGCGTGAACCCGGAGACCGCGCGCTACTGGCGCATCGTCAACCCCAACTCGACGAATCGCATGGGCCAGGCCGTCTCTTACAAGCTCATGCCGATGGAGAACTGCATGCCCTTCAACCTCCCCGGCTCGAGCCTGATTAAGCGGGCCGGCTTCACTACCAACCACCTCTGGGTGACGCCGTACGATCGCCGCGAGATGCATGCCGCCGGGCAGTACCCGAACCAGCATGCCGGCGGCGACGGGCTCCCGCGCTGGACGGCCGCCGACCGCTCCGTCGAGAACACGGACATCGTGGTCTGGTACACGCTCGGCCACAATCACGTTCCTCGCCCGGAGGACTGGCCCGTCATGCCGACCTACTACGCGGGCTTCAAGCTCCTCCCCGTCGGCTTCTTCGACGCCAACCCCGCCCTCGACGTTCCGCCGTCTGCGAAGCACGAGGACGCCTGCGAACACGGGTAGCCGTCGACCTCCGGGTGGACGGGTCCGACAATAATGCCCCTGCGCAGCGCGACACGCGGGCCGCAGGCCGGCGCCCGAGAGTAGGGGTTGGCAGCAGCCAACCCTGCCGCGCCCGACACTCGTAGGGGCTGGCGGCAGCCAGCCCCCCGTGCGTACAGTGAGTCTATGACCGAAGTGCTCCTCTTTCACCATGCACAGGGCCAGACCGCCGGGTTCCTCGCGTTCACCGACGACTTGCGCGCCGCCGGCCACGTCGTCCATGCCCCCGACCTCTACGACGGGAAAACGTTCGCTGACCTCAACGAGGGGGTGGCAAATGCGAAACAGGTCGGGTTCGAGAACATCCTCGATCGTGGGGTGGAGGCCGCCGCGGGCCTGCCCGCGGGCCTCGTCTACGCGGGGTTCTCGCTGGGCGTGATGCCGGCCCAGAAGCTCGCGCAGACGCGCGCCGGGGCCAAGGGCGCGCTGCTGATGAGCGCCGCCCTCCCGCCGGCGGAGTTCGAGACGCCCTGGCCGAAGGGCGTGCCCGTCCAGATCCACATGATGGAGGAGGACGAGTGGGCCGTGGAGGACCTCCCGGCCGCCCGCGAGCTCGTCGCCGGGGTCGAAAACTGCGAGCTCTTCCTCTATCCCGGCGACCGTCACCTCTTCGCCGACAGCAGCCTCAGCGACTTCGACCCCGAAGCGGCCGCCCTCCTCAAGCAACGCGTCCTCGCCTTTCTCGCCGCGGTCAGCTAATACCTTCCCGCCTTCTCGGTGACCTTTAGCGCCGGGCTAACTATAATCCCGTCACCTGGAACTCAGCCCGCCTGGAGGAGCAAAGAGTGAGCCTCACCGACCGCCTCGAGTTCGACCCCAACGCACTGCGCGAGAAGTACCGCGAAGAGCGCGACAAGCGCCTGCGCGAGGACGGCCCGGACCAGTACATCGAGATCGCGGGCAAGTGGGCCCGTTATGCGGAGGACGACCCCTACGTGGAGGCCGGTCTCACGCGCGAGCCTGTTGTCGAGGACATCGACGTGGCGATCGTGGGCGGCGGGTTCAGCGGGCTCCTCGCGAGCGCGCGCCTGAAGGAACAGGGCATCGAGGACTTCCGCATCATCGAGGCGGGTGGTGACTTCGGCGGCACGTGGTACTGGAACCGCTACCCCGGGGCGCAGTGCGACATCGAGTCGTACTGCTACCTGCCGCTGCTCGAAGAGTTGAATTACATGCCGAAGGAGAAGTACTCCTTCGCCGGCGAGATTTTCGAACACTCCCAGCGCATCGGCCAGCACTACGGCCTCTACGAAAGGACCTACTTCCAGACGCGCGTGCGGTCGATCGACTGGGATGAGGCAACCAGGCGCTGGCGCATCAGCACGGACCGGGACGACGACATCCGGGCGCGTTTCGTCATCATGGCCCTCGGGACGGCGAGCCG
The DNA here is from genome assembly GCA_040877955.1 of Dehalococcoidia bacterium. Taxonomy (GTDB): domain Bacteria; phylum Chloroflexota; class Dehalococcoidia; order Tepidiformales; family Tepidiformaceae; genus JBBDMZ01. The sequence goes on from JBBDMZ010000038.1 coordinate 13,609, forward strand.
GGCGAAGCTGCCTGGCATCCCGGGCATCGACGACTTCCAGGGGCACTCCTTCCACACCAGCCGTTGGGACTACGACTACACCGGCGGCAACAGCGAAGGTGGCATGACCGGGCTGCGCGACAAGAGCATCGCCATCATCGGCACGGGCGCCACGGCAATCCAGGCGGTGCCCCGGGTGGCGCAGTACGCGAAGCAGCTCTACGTCTTCCAGCGCACGCCGTCATCGGTGGACCTGCGCGGCAACAAGCCGACCGACCCCGAGTGGTGGACCTCGCTCCAGCCGGGCTGGCAGCGCCAGCGGCGGGACAACTTCGGCGGCATCCTGGCGGGCCAGGACTTCGAGGTGGACCTCGTGGACGACGCCTGGACCGACATCTTCAAGCACGTGATGCGCGCCCCGAAGACGGACGAGCCCATGACCCCGCAGCAAATGGGCGAGCTAATCGAGCTCGCTGACTTCAAGAAGATGAACCAGATCCGCGAGCGCGTGGACGTCACGGTCGAGGATGTCGAGACGGCGGAGGCGCTCAAGCCGTACTACCGGCAGTTCTGCAAGCGGCCCACGTTCAACGACGAGTACCTGCCCTGCTTCAACCAGGAGAACGTCACGCTCGTGGACGTAAGCGGAGAGAAAGGAGTCGAGCGGATCACGGCGAGCGGCGTGGTCGCGAACGGCGAGGAGTACGAGGTCGACTGCATCATCTACGCCACGGGGTTCGAGATCACGACGCAGTTCAAGCGGCGCCTCGGCCTCGAGATCAACGGCCGGGACGGCCAGTCACTGTTCGACTACTGGGCCGGCGGGTTCAAGACGCTCCACGGCTTTTCGACCCGGGGCTTCCCGAACTGGTTCTACATCGGCGTCTCACAGAACGCGCTCAGCGTGAACATGACGCAGATGTTCGACGAGCAGGCCCGGCACATCTCCTACATCATCCGCGAGACGCAGCGCCGCGGCGGCACCACGGTGGAGCCGACCGAGGATGCCCAGGAGAAGTGGGTGGAGGTCATCAACAGCTTCACGGTGCTGGGCGCGGCATTCGCCGAGTCGTGCACGCCGGGGTACTACAACAACGAGGGCGCGCCCCGGACCGCCGCGACCGGCGTCTACCTCCCGGGCATCAACGCCTTCAACCGGCTGCTGGAGGACTGGCGCGAGCAAGGCGACATGGCCGGCCTGGAGATCGATCGCCCCGTCTGATGCCATCGGCCTTTACCAGAGTGTAGGGACACCGCCTCCACGACCCCGTACCCTCCCACCGTGGACACGACCTCCGAGCGCTCCGGCACGCCCGACGCGGAGATCGCCTGGACGCCGCGGCAGCGCGAGGTGCTCGACCTCATCGCCCGCGGCAAGACCAACCAGGAGGTCGCCGACACCCTCGGCATCTCCCTCGACGGCGCCAAGTGGCACATGCGCGAGATCCTCTCCAAGCTCAACGTCGACTCGCGCGAAGAGGCGGCCGAGTACTGGCGGCGCCGGAACGGGTGGAGAGGCCGCTGGCTTTCGCGCGTGGGCGGCCTCGGTTTCGCGTCGTCCACCCTCGCTCGCGGAGCGGGACTGGCTGCCCTGGCGGGCATCGGCGTCATCGTCGTGCTGTTCGCCCTTGGAACGGATGATTCGCAAGACGGAGGAACGGACCCACCACCTGGCGGACAGACGCCAGAAGACGCCGCCGCAGAGGCCGCCGGGGCGACGCCGACGGAGCCCGGCTGCAGCGAGGAAGCCAGGATCCGCTTCGGTGTCATTGGCGGCGCGCTCACGATGACATCGTTCGTCCGCCTCAACGACCGGACATACGAGGCGAACCCGAATGTGGGCTCCCTCGACTCGGGCGACCTCGGCCCGGTCGTCGGTGAGGTCCTTCTGACGCCGAACCCGCGTGGCAACGCCTGTTTCCGGTTCGTGGAAGGAGCCTCCGTCGGGCTGGTGAAGGGCACCGAGTTGCGCCAGGTTGGGAGCTACGACCCGGCCTTCCGCATTGGGGCGGATGTCGGCGGGGTGCTCAGGCTGTTCGAACGCACCTCCACCGAGTCTGCCGCCACCGGCGCCGACCTGTTCGACATCGAGGGGCGCGTTGAAACCGTCGTCCTTCGAAGCTACGAGAACGGGCAACCGGTCGCGTGGCAAACAGGGGATCCGGACGTGATCGCGCTTCTCGTGGATGGCATCCTTGCTGCCGAGGTTGCGGAGCCGCAGTCGAACGGCTACGGCGTTTCCGTCCTGGAGCTCACCCTTCACGATGGATCCAGGGTAATGCGGGCGTACGAACGGCGCGCCAACTACCTCGACGCGGGAATCATGCTCCCGGCCAGCTTCGCCCAGGCGGTCGAGTCGATGCAGCCCATCGCCAACCCATGACACCCGCCCCTTCGACCTCCCGCCCGCCCGTGCCAGCATCTCCGCATGTGCGCCCAACTGCACGCTCGGCTCCTGACCCACGCCGCGACACCAACCCCGACGCGGCTCCGAGCGCATCGAACAGTGATGCGCTCCGATGCGCTCGAATGCGCTCCTTGTGTGTTTTTACGCGCGCATCATCATCATCATCGCCCAAACGGTCACGTTCGCCCTTGGACCTTCGCCTTTCGACTACCGCACGCCCGCCTTCTCACGCAGTTTCGCCTGCAAGCTCCTCGCCGTGACCACCCCATGCGCGAGGAAGTCCAGCAGCACTGCGGCGAACTCCTCGGGGATTTCGTAGGGGAGGCCGTGGCTCACGCGGCTGAAAACATGAAGGGTGGCGTTCGGGAGGCGCTGGAAGTCCTTCAGGTTCGCCTCGAGGAGGCCGTCGGCGGCGCCCACCATCATCAACGTGGGCACCGTGATCTCGCCCAGGCGGTCGCCCACGCGGAAGTCGACCAGCTCGCGCCAGGAGTCGCTGAAGTGGCCGTCGCTCACGCCCAGGTTGCGGTCGACCTCGGCGAGCATATCCTCGATGGGCCGCTCGCGGGCGGTCAGCAGCAGGCGCTCCTCGAGGATCTCGTCCTTGGCGCCACGGGCGCGCCGGTCACTGGCGATCTCGTGCATGGTGCCCGCCAGTGCGGCGTTCACCCCGTCCGCCGGGGCGGGGGCGACGAGCACCAGCCGGTTGAGGCGCTCCTGCGCGGTCAGCGCGAGCTGCATGCCGATGACACCGCCCATGCTGTGGCCGATATAGGTGAAGCGGTCGAGCCCGAGCGCGTCGGCCATGCCCAGGGCGTCCTGCGCGTACTGCGCGATGGAGTAGCCGTCCGCCGTGTGTTCGCTATCGCAGGCGCCGCGGCAGTCCATGGCGATGCAGCGGTAGCCGGCGGCCGCGACGATGGGGATGACCCCGTCCCAGCCGTGGTGCGAGCCCGTGTAGCCGTGGTGGAAG
>JBBDMZ010000038.1:16977-86456 GCA_040877955.1 Dehalococcoidia bacterium
GCACGGGGTGGCCCGAGCCGGACTCCTCATAGAAGAGGTTGGCGCCGTTGACGTTCTTGTGGGGCATCGAGACTCCTCGGGAGATGGCTGTCTCCGCGTTGTACGGCCCCACATGGTTGCAGCGCAAGCGGAGCCCCTCCGCGTTAGCGAGGGGTACCCTGGCGCAACTGCCGACCCAGGTGGAGCCCTGAGCGTTAGCTCGGGGCGGTCTTCACCGCACGCTCCGCCTCGCTCGTGCCGGCGGACTACCGCGACTTCCGAGGGGCTGCGTGGCCGGGTGGGGTGGACGCCCGGCCAGGAGGAAACTAGTCGTGCGGCAGCGCCTTGCGCTGCGCCTCCAGTTCCGCTTCCATGCGGACGCGATTCTCGCGTTCCTCTTCCTCCGACCCGATGATCGGAGTCACGTGTGGGGTCTCGACGTTTGGATTGGGATTGAGGTCCTCGGTCGAGTCGCCCCGGCCGAACAGTCTCTTGAGCCATCCCATTTGGCACCTCCAGCAGTGGGAAAAACCACCGCTGGCACGACCCTACTCCCTCAATATGCCGGGATGCCAACCGCCGCATTACAAAACCATCACGACACGAGCGCCGCCTACGGCCTCCAGCATGTTCCTCCCGCTCGCGATCGGTACTCCGGCCGGCAGGCCGGAACCCCCTCCCGCTACGTCCGGCGCAATCCCACCACAGCCTCCAGCACCGCCAATACCACCTCGCGCTCGCGTTCGCGGACGAAGGCGCGCCACTCCTTGCGCATGGGGTCCGCGAGGCTGTGCTCCTCGGTGATGAGGTCGTCGAGGCGGATGAGTGCGGCCGCCCGCTTCGCCCCCAGTGACTTCGCCACGGAGAAAGTGGCCGCGGTCTCCATGTCCACGCCGTGATAGCCGTGGCGGCTCCAGTCCGCGATCACCTCGCGCGACTCCGCGAGGATCGCGGGGGTGGAGTAGATCGCGTGCCTGTTTACCACCATGCCGCGCTCGTAGAGGCAACCCGCGATCGCGTCGGCCACGTCGTCGCTGGCATCGGCGAGGATGCCCTTGGGGAGGTACCAGTCGCTCACGCCCTCCTGGCGCTCGGCGTGGCGGGGCACCACGACGTCCCCGAGGTTGGTGCCGCCCTGGAGCGCGCCGTAGTAGCCGAGCTGTACGACAAGCGGCACACCCGCCGCGCACCAGGCGTGGACGTGGAGCGCGGCCATCGGCCCGCCGAATGCCGCCGCAACCGCGACCCTCAGGTCGCCGAACTGGCCGCGGTAGTGGGGGATGCCGTTGTAGTACTGGGTGGCGCCGGCGTAGCCGCCCCAGCGCTCGGCGCCCTCGTGCACGTTGAACAGGCCGATGAGGAGGAGTACGTCGGGGATCTCGTCGTCGCCGACCTGGAGCATGCGGCGGTGGTCTTCGGGTTTGAGCTCGCGGTACACGGGGGCGCCTCGCGGGACAGTCAAAGGCCCGTCCTTCCGAGGAAGGATGGGCCTCATGGGTTGGATCGCCAGAAGGCGAATTGCCCGAAGGCCTACTTCTTGACCGGGCCCGTCGTGGGCTTGGGGGTGTTCTGGGCCTTCATCGTCTTCTGCTTCTGGCTCTTCTGGTTGTTCTTGGGGCTTTTGTCGCCCATGGTGACGCCTCCTGCTTCCAGATGTCCGTAATGGTAGGGAAGCGCGGGGAGGATGTGAAGGGTGGGCGGTGGGCGGGTGGCTGATCATCCTCGGAGCCGGGAGTCCCGAACAGCCGGGTGGCGCCACCCTCGCACGCTCGCTGATGCTCGCGCTCGGACTCGATGTCATCCCGCTGCCGAGACGTCGCTCGTCGGTTCGGCCAGCGCCCTTTCGGCGTAGGGACGGAGCATCTCCATGGGGCTGAGGGGCGTGCCGAGCTGGGCACACACGCCTCGCAGCAGGCCGACGACGCGTCCGAGGAGGACGAGGTCGCCGGGAATCGCTTCGATGGGGTTGCGGCGGATGACCTCCCGCCGCTGGCCGAGCTCGCCGCGTTGAGCGCCGTCGATGGGGCGCGGATCGAAGAACAGGCCGATGAGCGGGAAGATCTCTGCGGGGTCGTCCGACTTCGTCCTCACGCCGAGCTCCCGGAACGCCTGCATGATGCCTTCCCCGTCCCGGGAGGCGGAGGAGACAACGAGGCGCGCGAATCCGCGGCGCGAGCTGTCCGGCAGCTCCTTCGTGAGCCCGAAGTCGAGGATCGCGGCTCGGCCATCGGGGAGGAGGAAGAGATTACCGGGGTGCGGGTCGGCCTGGAAGACGCCGTCGACCATGATCTGGTGGCCGTAGGCGCCCGCGATCGTACGGGTGAGCTGCTCGCGGTCGGGGTTCGCCTCGGCGATGCGCTCCGGCTGGTTCAGCGGGATGCCCTCGATGAACCCGGTGGTCAGCACCTTCTTCGAGACGTATCCCTCAACCACGTCCGGGAAGACGAGGTTGGGCAGGTCGCGCAGGTTCTGGGCGATGCGGTGGGTGAGCTCGGCCTCCCGTTCAAAGTCCAGCTCGAGGGGGACTTGCTTGCCGATCTCGTCCGTGATCGCGCGGTAGTCGAAGTCGGGCTCGCGGCGAGCGACGATGCCCACGAGGGTGCGCATGTTCTTCAGGTCGAGGCGGACGAGCGCGGCGACTTCCGGGTGCTGCACCTTCACGGCCACCTCGCGGCCGTCGGGGAGGGCGGCGCGGTGTACTTGCGCGAGCGAGGCGGTAGCGATGGGCGACTCGTCGAAGCGCGAGAAGAGCTCGTCCACGGGCCGGCCAAGGCCGCGCTCGATGGTGCGGACCACCTCGGAGACCGGGTGCGGAGGTACCCGGTCCTGTAGTCGCGAGAGCGAGCGGATGTAGGGCGCGGGGAAGAGGTCGGCGCGGGTACCGACGAACTGGCCATACTTCACGTAGATGCCCTTGAGGTCGATGGCGGTGCGGTAGAGCTTCTCGGCCACGTTCTCGTGTTGCTTCGCCCAGGCGGCGGCGGACTCTTCAGGCGACATCTTGCGCGTCCGTCGCTGGGTGCGCTTGTAGCCCAGGTAGATCCCGGCCCCCGTGCGGGCCACGCGTGCGGAACGTCGAAAACGACGGACATTGTCGAGCATCCTTCGGATTATCGACGGAACCAGCGCAAAGGACACGGAAGGGACGACGGAAGACGCCGGACGTCTAACCCGCCCGTCCGCTACCATAACGAGACAGCAGGTCCGGAGAGTTCATGGACGCGTACAACATCACGGTCGTCGGTGGCAGCGGCATCGTCGGCCGCGAGTTCCTCAAGATCCTCGATGAGCGCGGCATCCCCGTCGGGCGGCTGCGGCTTCTCGCGACGGCGCGGTCGGCGGGCCGCCAGGTCACGTTCCGCGGGACGACGGTGATTATCGAGGAGACGGGCGAGGGCTCGTTCACCTCGGACGACCACGTGGTCTTCCTATCGGCGTCGGGGGAAGCATCGAAGCAGTTTGCGCCGATCGCGGCCCGCAACGGCAGCTTCGTCATCGACGACTCGAGCGCCTTCCGCATGGACCCCGAGGTGCCGCTTGTTGTCCCCGAGATCAACGGGGCGGACCTGGAGTGGCACCGGGGCATTGTGAGCCAGCCGAACTGCACGACGACGCCGATGGTGCTCGCGCTCAGCCCTATCCACCAGGTGAACCCGCTGCGGCGCATCATCGTGAGCACGTACCAGGCGGTCGCGGGCGGGGGCGGCGCGGCAGTGGACGGGCTGGCCTCCGAGACCCGTGCAGCCCTCGACGGCCGGCACGAGCTCTCGGGGACGCAGAAGCGCGAGATCGCCTTCAACGCCGTGCCCCAGATCGACCTGTTCGCCGAGGACGGGTACACCAAAGAAGAAATCAAGATGGCGAACGAGACGCGCAAAATCCTGCACGCGCCCGATATCGCCGTCAGCGCCACCTGCGTGCGCATTCCCACTTTCTTTGGGCACGCGATGTCTGTCTGGGCGGAGTTCGAGCGGCCCATCGACCCGGCAGAGGCGCGTGACCTTATCGCAGCCGCACCCGGTGTGACGGTGATGGACGACCCCGCGCACGAGATCTACCCGACGCCCGCCGACGTGGTGGGGACGGACGACGTGCTCGTGGGGCGCATCCGAAGCGACTCCTCCAACCCGGGCGGGTTGGCGCTGTGGACGCTCACGGACAGCATCCGCAAAGGCGCCGCGACAAACGTAGTGCAGGTGATCGTGGAAGCGGACCGGCGGGGACTGATCCGGCGCTAGCCGGCGCTCGAGGGCGCGGCCTCAGGGGTCTCGGCCATCGCCTTGCGCATGCGCCGCAGTGCGCGAAGCAAGAGCGCCCGGACAGCGCCCTCTCGTTTGCCCATGATCCCCGCTATTTCCTCATGCGACTTGTTGCTGAAGTACCGCAGGACCACCACCTGGCGCTGCTCCTCTGTGAGAATCGCCATCGCGCGTGCGACTTCACGGCGAGCCTCCTCCGGATCCCGGCTAGAGCCGAGCGGCTCGCTCTCATCGGTGATGTCGATGTCGAGGAAGGGGAGGGTGCGCTGGGAGGTGCGCCAGTGGTCCCGCACTTCGTTGCGGGCGATCGCGAAAATCCAGCGCCGGAAACGGTCCGAGCCCGCGTGGTAGCGGCGGGCCGAGCGCCAGGCCTTGAGGAATACGTTGGCGAGGATGTCTTCGGCCACGGTCTCGTTGTGGCATTGGCCGCAGATGTAGGAGTAGAGCTCGTCTGCGAGGAGATTGTAGATCTGCTCGAAGGCGGCGGTGTCGCCCTCGGCGGCACGCTGCGCCAGGACGTCGAGCACCGTTCCTTCACGGACTTCGACATCTGCGGCAGGCGCGGCCAAAGGCCAAGGCTCCTGCAAAAAGGTCGACCTCCCAGGTCTGCCACTTTCGGAAGCGGGCAAACCGTCCCCATGGGAAACATCGACATGCGACTGCCGCCAGAGGAGGTGCTTCCCCACCTTCTCTCAGTGCGCTAGCGCAGTATACGGTACGCTGGCAAGCCCATGGCAGAGCAGTACGTGGCCTCGGATAAGAGAAATGGGTTAGAAGTTGCTGTCACGGGCACGTTTCCCCCACATCACGAGGACCGCATCCGCATCGCCCGCACGACGACGCTCTTCACGAGGCTGATGTCGACAATCCTCGCGACCGAGAACGAGAGCGAGCGCCGCGAAGGATTCATGGCGGTGGAGACGCAGCTTGAGATGGCGGAGGCGCTCATCCGCCAGGACCAGGAAGAGGTGAAGCGCCTGGTGCTGGACATGATGCAGCGCATGGGCATCACCCAGGAACAGATCGACGAGATGGCCCAGCGCATCATGGAAGAGATCCGGAAGGCGCAGGAGGGCGGCAACGATCCCGAGCGCCTGCCGCCGGGCGACGACTGACGCGAGGACGATACGGAATGCCGCGAGAGCCGCTCATCCTCCTCGGGGGGACGTTCGATCCGCCGCACCTCGGCCACCTCGTGCTGGCGGAGTGCGCCTGGCAGCAGTTCGGGGGACGCGTGCTGTTCGTGCCCGCCGGGCAACCCTGGCGCAAGGCTGCCTCACCCGTCACCGCGGCGGATCACCGGCTGGCGATGACCGAGCTGGCGACGGGGCCAAACGCGCACTTCGTCGTGGACGCTCGGGAGGTTCACCGCCCGGGGCCCACCTACACGGTCGACACGCTGGAGGCGCTCCACTCCGAGGGCCACGACGAGGTCATCCTCATCATCGGGGCGGATGCCCTGGCGGACCTGCCGAACTGGAAGTCGCCGGAGCGGATCTCGGAGCTGGCGACCCTCGCGGTCGCAGCGAGGGTGGATCAGGAGGTTCCCGAGGGTCCGGGGGTTGTGGCAGTGCGGATGCCGGGGATCGATGTGTCGTCGACGATGATCCGGGAGCGGCTGGCGGCGGGGAAGTCGGTACGGTACCTGGTGCCGGACGCGGTGCGGGACTATATCGCGCACCAGCGGTTGTATTTGAGCGTGGGGTGATAGCGCCGACCGTACTATCCGGTGCGCACTCATTCGGATAGTAGGGGCTGGCTGCGCCAGCCCCGCGGGCGCGTACAATCGCGCGCATGACGCAGCAGATCGAGCGGCAGGATGGGCCCGAACGGCGGCCGGACGAGCTCGTCGTCGATCAGATCACGGATCAACTCGACCGCACGGTGAGCCTGCTGCGTGGGAGCGCGAACGAGGCGGCGGAGCGGGCGCTCGCACGTCTCGGGGGCCAGCAAGAAGTCGAGACCCGCATCGCCGCCGAGCTCGCCGATCGCGCGCCTCTTGCGGAGCCGGAGCGGTTCCTCGAGGCACACCAGCTCGCCATGCACGCGCTCGAAGTCCTGGATAGGGACGGCTTCCGCGACCCTCCCGTGCCACCCTGGTTAGGCCCGCTGCGGCCCGTGGCGAAATTCGCGACAGAGTTCGTGGCCGAGTTCATCGTGAAGTCATACGCGCAGTCGATCGTGGAACGGCTACGGTCGCTCTATGCCCGCCGCGAGGTGCAATGTGGGCGCGGGACGCTGCAACGCACGCTCCTCGCGGGGCGGCGCGTGGAGATGGACCGCCTCGCGCTCATCTATAAGGGAGGCGGGCTGGGAGCGCCGGCGCTCCTTGGCGCGGGAGCGCTCATCCCGGTGTTCGCATCCGTGACCGGCTATGCGGGAGCCGTCGAGTGGACGGGGCGGCCGATCCTGATCACGGCGCTGGTGGTGATGTTCTTGCTGCTGGTCGCGAGCGGCTGGCTCCTGCTGAACGGGGCGGCGGTGGCACGGAGGCGTTCGCAGCTGATCATGGCGGCGCCACTGGCGGCGTTGTGGCAGACGGTCGGGCGTGCCGGGAATCCGCCGGAGGACGACGCCGTGTTGTATGCGACGATCGCGGTCGTGCTGACGACGCTCGTGTGGATCGTGATCCCGGCTGGATTGGGGCTCGTGTTCGTGGTGGGGTGATGAGGAGGGAGCGAGTCGCGACGCGTGTTCGCGGGGAGCGATTGTGCCCTCCCTGGCGGTCGGGACTCGGATCGGCTACCCCTAACCGCTCGTGTACCTCGTTTCGTGTCCCTTTCGCGGGGCGATGCTACCATCGGTGGGAACCGGACGAGCCTTCCGCGGAAGGGCGCCGGCAACTGGAAAACAGGTACGCCCCCTCCTATGTCCAATCGCCAGGCCCGCCGCGAGCAGTCGCGCACGACCCGCACCAGCCAGCGTTCTCGCCAGAGCGGTACTCCCGGCCGCAGCTCACGCCCATCGTCCGGCGGCGGAGGCGGTTCGAGCATCTTCAGCACGGGCTTCCTCGTGGCCCTCGGCGCCGTGGCCGTCGTGCTCGTGATCGCCGCCGTCGCGTTCACGCAGTTCTTCGGCTCCGAGGGCGAAGACGACCAACTGGTGCAGAACCTGGAAGAGGCCGGCGCGGCGCTGCCACTTGACATGATGGACGGCAACACGATCGGCAGCGACGACGCGCCCGTGAAAATCACGGAATACGAAGACACGCAGTGCCCCTTCTGCCTGCGCTACACGGCGAACGTGGAACCGGACCTCATCGAGGAGTTTGTGAAGACCGGCAAAGTGCAGATCACGTATAAGCACCTGCCGCTGCTGGGCAACGAATCTACGTTCGCGGCGATGGCCCTCACCTGCGCGGCCGACCAAAACGAGTTCTGGCCCTACCACAACAAGCTGTTCACGGTGCAGGCGGCCGCCGGTCAGTCCACCAACGAGCAGGTCGACGTCGGACGCTTTAGCGAGGACAAGCTGAAGGGCTACGCGGGCGAGCTCGGGCTTGACCGCACCGCCTTCGACGCCTGCTATGCGGACCCGGAGACGCTCACGGAGGTCTCCGCGCAGCAGCGGGAGGCGCAGGGTTTCGGGGTGAATTCGACGCCGGGGTTCATCGTGAACGGGTCGCCGGCGGGCTCTGGCTCGCCAACGATCGAGGGATGGCGGACGATCATCGAGCAAGCGATGGCCGCGACGACGACAACCGCGACCACGACCACGACGTCGCCGGCTGCCACGACGAGCCCGTCCGCCACAGCTTCGGCTACGCCCTCCAACTAGATGGACGCAAGCGGCCGCGGCTGGCTATCGCCGAAGGCGCTGCTCCCCGCGGGTGCGATCCTGAGCGTTGCTATGCTCGTCGCAGGCGTGCTTGTGGGGTGGAAGTGGATCGCCGACGAGAAGCAGGACGTCAACGTCGTCACCTGCGATCCGGGGCCAGACTGCCAGGCCCGGGTTCCGGTCCACTGGCATGCGGACTTCGCGCTCTTCATCGAAGGCGAGCAGTACGACTTTAACCAGGACGAGTTCTTCTCGACCGAGGACGAGCTCGTCAACGCCAACGTCCACATCCACGCGCCGCGCATCAACGTCGTACACGTGCACCGTAGCCTGACGACGTGGGACGAGTTCCTGCGGTCGATCGGGTTCGAACTGACCGACAAGACGACGATTGCCGGCCAGGCTGGCCAGCCGCTGAATCTGAAGCTCCCCAACGGCGACGAGTTCCGCGAGGAGAATGGGAACACATTCAAGTTCATGGTGGACGGAGTGCGGGTCGATGGGGTGGCGATCACGGAGATTGGCGACCTGGACCGAGTGCTCGTTAGCTACGGCCCGGAGACGTTCGAGGACGTGGAGCGCGATCAGCTGCCGCAGGTGAGCGACGAGGCATGCATACCCTCGGGGCGGTGCCTGGAGCGGGGAGACCCGAGGCTCGAGGACGAGCCCTGCAGCAAGTTCGACACCACGTGTAGCTAGATCGTCACGCGGATCGCACCATCGCACCCCTCCCTTGCGGTCGGGGCTCTGACGGCGTCGCTTAGCTCGCGATGGCGTCGACGGCGGCCATCTCCTCGGGGGTGAGCTTCCAGTCGCCAGCTGCGACGTTCGAGTCGACCTGCTCGGGCTTCGTCGCGCCGGCGATGACGCTGCCGACATATGGCTTCGAGGCGAGCCACCCAACGGCGAGGTCGACCATGGACTTTTCATGAGACTGCGCGAAGTCGTCGAGCTTCTCGAGCTTGTCCCAGTTGCGGTCGTTCATGATGCGGCCGGCCATGCCCTGCATGGCGGGGTTGGAGAGGCGGGCGCCTTCCGGGAGGTCCTCGCCACGGCGGTACTTGCCGGTCAGGAAGCCGCTCGCGAGCGGGAAGTAGGGAAGTATGCCGAGCCCGAACTTCTGGCAGGCGGGCGCGAGCTCCTTCTCGACGGCGCGGTCGAGCAGGCTGTACTGGTTCTGGGCCGAGATGAAGGGCGCGAGGTTGGCCTGCTGCGCGATGTAGTGGCACTCGGCGGTCTGCCAGCCGCTGAAGTTCGAGTGGCCGATGTAGCGCACCTTGCCGGACTGCACGAGGTCGTCGAGAGCGCGCATGCTTTCCTCAATCGGAGTCGTAGTGTCGGGGAAGTGAACCTGGTAGAGATCGATGTAGTCGGTGCCGAGGCGGCGGAGGCTCGCCTCACAGGCGTCGACGATGTGCTTGCGCGAGCCGCCCGAGCGCATGGGGCCTTCGCCCATCTGCCCGCCGAACTTGGTGGCAACGACGACATCCTGCCGCCGCGCGCCGAGCGCCTGCCCGAGGTATTCCTCAGAGAGGCCTCCTGGGCCGTAGACGTTCGCTGTATCGAAGAGGTTGATGCCGAGGTCGATGGCGCGGTCGACGACGGCCTTCGTGGCTTCGAGGTCGCAGCGTCGGCCAAAGTTGTTGCAGCCGAGACCAACGACGCTGACCTGCAGGCCGGAGCGGCCGAGGTTGCGGTATTCCATGAGGGTACTCCGAGAGGGGTTGTGGGGCGGGAGTATACGCGGGATTGCGATGGGATGGGCTCCGCCGGGGGTTTTGGGGCGGCGGATGCGGGTCGTGCCGGGGACAAACGAACCCCACGCTAACGCTCGGGGCTCCATGGGGTTGGCCTGGCACGCTCACCCTCGCTTACGCTTCGGGCTCTTCGTTTCGCGCCCTCATGAGGAGCCCGACGCGTTAGCGAGGGTCACGCGCGGTGGCCGTTAGCGACCGGTCACCACCCATACCACGGCCCGCCCCGCGTGTGGCACCATGGTTGGCGCGGAGGTGATGTGATGGCACTGGCACGAATGAACCCCGATGCGGTCCTCCCCGGAGGCGGCACCGAGTGGCCTGCGGAGCGGCCGAACGTCGGGCGCCCGGTTGCAGCAGCGTGGCGGGCGCTCGGCATCAACCGGGAGGCCCTTTCAGCAGTCATACCCGTGCAATGGGCGGTGGGGGTTCCCGCGGCGGTGGTCACGCTCATCGTGGCGGGGTCATTGTTGCAGCCCGCGCCCGCGACCGAGGCAACGGGCTCAGCGGCTGTGATGGAGGCGGTTATCGCGAACGTGCTGATGGTGGGGTTGCTGGCAGCGGTGATGGGGGCGATGAGCCTGCGGCGATGGGGCATGGGGGCGGCGTTGGGAGTGTCGCTGTTCGCGACGGGCCTGGTACTCTCGTGTCCCGTGAGCGGGCATCACACCTTCGGGCTGTGGTTCGCGGGTCAATCCGCTTGCGTGATGGCGGCGACGGGGCTGGCGGCGGCCGCGCTGGTGCGGACGAAAGGGTAGCACGCGCAGCGGCCACGGAGGGCCGCGACTCCTTGACTAGAGGGCGAGCGGGATAGCGGGTTCGGCGGTGCGGCCAGCAGCGTGCGCGACAGCGGCTGACACGAAGCGCCGGAAGAGCGGATGCGGCCGGTTGGGGCGGCTTTGCAGCTCCGGGTGGAACTGGGTGCCGAGCATGAACGGGTGCCCCGCGATCTCGGAGATCTCAACCAGTGAGCCGTCCGGCGACGTGCCGCTGACGCGGAGTCCGTGCGACTCGAGCAGATCGCGGTAGGCGTTGTTGAACTCGAGCCGATGGCGGTGCCGCTCGCTCACCATCTCCGTGCCGTACGCTTCCTCCGCGAGGGAGCCGGGGCCGAGGCGGCAGGGGTACGCGCCGAGGCGCATGGTCCCGCCCTTGTTCACCACGCCAAGCTGCTCCTCGAGCAGGCTGATGACGGGGTGCGCGGTCTCGGGGTCCATCTCCGTGGAGTTGGCGCCGTCGAGGCCCGCGACGTTGCGTGCGAACTCTGTGACCATCACCTGCATGCCGAGGCAGAGGCCGATGTATGGGACCTTGTTGACGCGGGCCCACTCCGCGGCACGGACCTTGCCCTCCCAGCCACGTTCCCCGAAGCCGCCGGGGACGATGATGCCGTGTACGCCCGCGAGCATGTCCGCGGCGGCGCGGGACTCGAGGTCCTCCGCATGGAGCCAGCGGATGTCCACCTCCACGTTGTTGGCGATGCCGCCATGCGCGAGGGCTTCCTTCATCGAGAGGTAGGCGTCCTTGAGCTCGACGTACTTGCCGACGACGGCCACCTCGACGGCGCCCGCGGGGTGCTTGAGGCGATCGACCATCGCCCGCCACTCGTGCAAGTCGCGCGTCCCTTGCAGGCCGAGCCGGTCGATCACGTAGTCGGCCATGCCCCGGTCTTCGAGGAAGATGGGGACTTCGTAGATCGACGTGACCGTCTCGAGCGGGATCACCGCCTGGGGCTCGACGTCGCAGAAAAGGGCGAGCTTGTCGCGGATGCCACGGGGCACGGGGTGGTCGCTGCGGGCGACGATGACGTCGGGCTGGATGCCCTTGCTGCGCAACTCGCGGACGGAGTGCTGCGTGGGTTTCGTCTTCAACTCGCCGGTCGCGCCGACCCAGGGGAGGAAGGTCACGTGCACGCTCAGGCAGGTGTCCCGCGGCTCTTCGTGGCGAATCTGGCGGATGGCCTCGATGAAGCTCTCACCCTCGATGTCGCCGACGGTGCCACCCACCTCGCAGATGAGCACCTGGCAGTCGGAAGCCTCGGCGGCGCCACGAATACGCGCCTTGATCTCGTTGGTGAGGTGCGGGACCTGCTGGATGGTGCCGCCCAGGTAGTCGCCGCGCCGTTCACGCTCGAGCACGGAGACGTAGACCTGGCCGCTTGTGACGGATGCGTTGCGGGAGAGGTCCTGGTCGATGAAGCGCTCGTAGTGGCCGAGGTCGAGGTCCGTCTCGGCGCCGTCGCTGGTCACGAAGACCTCGCCGTGCTGATACGGCGACATGGTCCCCGGATCGACGTTCAGATACGGATCGAGTTTCTGGATGGAGACAGAGATGCCGCGGGATTTGAGGATTCTGCCGAGACTCGCGGTGGTGATTCCCTTACCAACCGAGCTGACCACACCACCAGTAACGAAAATGAATTTCGGCATAGCCTCCCAACGGTAGCAGTCGCTCCATTGATGCTACGGGCGGGGGTGGGGAGCGTCAACGAACACTTGTGTTACGCGGCCGGGCTGCGACGGAAGCGCAGCTCGGCCTATCGGTCACTCCGTGAGTGTCGCAGTGCCGAGCACGGGGAAGTCGGAGGGCGGGGTGTGATTACCGCCTGTGGCGCCCGCGGGGGTGGCGTGATACTGGACAACGGTCCCCGTCCAGTCCTCGCTGGGGTTGCCGACGCTCGTGATCTTCAGAGCCACCCAGGCCACGATCTTGAAGTCGATGTTCCCGTAGCCGCCGGTGCACGAGGCCGGCTATTGCGTGTCCCGAAGACGCACACAGGGCCGCTCTACGAGACGAAAGTATGCGAGCCTGGCAGCGCCACCACGGCCCCAAAACGACCAGCCGGCCGGGAGCTGCATTCCCGGCCGGCTGGACTGGAGAGAGTTGCGCGCCCCGAACGCGCGCCCTGGAGGAAACGGGGAGTCACTCGATGAGCTTGACGATGCGGGTGCCGTTGGGATCCGTGCCGTTGTACACAGAGTCCGGGATTTCGGTCACGAAGGTCACGAACTCCACATCGACCTTGGTGTCACCACCGTTGCCGCTCTCGCCCTTGATGAAGACGAAGGCGAAGCCGAGAATCGTCGACAAGGATTGACCCGCTCCGTCGATCTGGTCCACGACAGGCACGATGCCGATCCTGGGTGAGCTCTCGCAACCGGCCCTGATGGCGACGGTGCCGTCAGGCATGGTCATCAGCACATCGGAGCGGCTGTTGCCCGTGCACGTGCCCGGAGCCGCCTTGGCAAGCCGGACCGCAAGCCCTTGTCCGGTCTTTCCTTGCATGTTCCCGGTTTGCGGCTCGACCTTGTCGCCGACGCCCCACTTGTTGCTTGAGCCGTTAGCGATGGAGTCGCCGTAGATGTTCGCGCCGTTCCCATCGAGAGCCAGGGCACCGAAATCGCCCCCCTCGTTGGAGCCGGCGCCGAACTTCACCGTGCAGTCCATGTTCTGTTGGAACTTGGGCACGCCGTTGGCGTCGTTCCCGATGTAGCAGCTGTTCTGCAGCAGTTCAGAATTGCTGTTGTTACTGGCGACGAAGCCCCAGGGCAGCAGGCCGCCCCCGCCCGAGTAGGCGGCGATGCGCACCTTCGCCTTCGCGGAGACGGTTGTGCCTTCGAGCCCGATGGCTCGGAGGAAGGTGAAGCTCACCTTGCGGTCGACCTTCACTTCGATCGTGTCGTTCGCGCTGTTCGTCTGGCTGATGGTCACGGTGGCGTCTCCCACTTCGGAGCCGTTGAGCGTGACGTAGTCCTCAGCCGAGTTGGTCGCGAGGCCGACATTGGTGAGGTCCTGGGCGCCGGCGAAGGCGGCCGCGTCGGCGACCTTCTGGGCGTCGGTGCGGGCCTGCACAAGCTGACCGACATCGATGGCCATACCGACGAGGCCGAGGAAGCCGGCGAGGCCGGCCGCGAAGAGGACGAGCGCCTGGCCCCGCTCTGCCTGGCGCCGTCGTGATGGACGGAAGATTGCAGCGATCTTGTTCGTCACCTGTCGTTCCTTTTTGTGTTGTTTGGTGGCAGTACGGGGAAACGACGGGTGTAGTTACGGGATAAATGCCGGTCGCAGGTGGCGAGATAGTGGCAGCGAGGTGGACGCAGCCAGAATTACACGCTGCGCCTACCGGCAGTGTTAGGCCGCCATATGAGCACCGGCTAAAGACTCGGGACTCGGGACTCGGGACTGCGCGTTATACGCCCGCGTAGCTGTGAAGGCCGGTGACCCAAAGGTTGACCGCGAAGTAGGTGAAGAGCACCAGCGCGTACATGAGAATGAGCCACCACATCGGGTCGGGGCGCCAGCCACGGCGGATGCGCTCGGGGACCACGCGGCGGATGCCCGGCGCGCCCGCGACCGAGCCGGTGCCCGCGCGGGCGTGAAAGTAGGCAGCTATCGAAAGCCAGGTCACCAGCGCGCTCGTCTCCTTGGGGTCCCAGCCCCAGTAACGGCCCCAGGCATCGTTCGCCCACCAGGCGCCTAGGGCGATGCCGAGGGCGAGCATCGGGAACCCCACCATCACTGCCTTGTGGGCGAGGTCGCCGGCGGCGTCCGCCGATGGGAGCGAGGCGAAGCGGCGCCCGCCTTCGCCACCCTGGGCGAGGTACACCGCCGCGCCCGAGAACGCGACCGTGAGGACGGCATAGGAGGCCATCATGCAGCTCACGTGGACCGTGAGGAGGGGGCCGTTCTGGAGGGCGGGGATGAGGGGCACAACCTTCGAGGGGAAGAGGCTGGCGATACCGAGCATGATCACGACGATAGGCAGCGCCACCACTCCCATCCTGCGGAGCCCCGTCGCAAGCTCGAAGATGAGGTAGGCCGTCACGATCCCGAACGCGAACGCGACGGTGAACTCGTACATGTTCGAGAGCGGCGTGCGTTCGACGGCTGCCCAGCGGGCGAGGATCGCCCCGGCGAGGGCGGCTGCGCTCAGCCAGCCGAAGGTGGTCGCCATGCGGCCGATGCCGGGGTTCGTGCCGCCGCGGGGCACGGAGAGCGTCACCGTGCCCGCGCCCGTATCGGCGGCGAAGCGGCGGAAGGCCATGCCCGCGGAGGCCGCGTAGGCGCCATAGCAGGCGGTCGCTATCCCCGCGAGCAGCAGGCCGGTCCAGAACAGGTAGATCGAGAGGTCTTGCACCAGCGCCTAGGGTACCGCCAATGCCCGGCAGGTTACAGGCAAGGTGGCGGGCAGTGGCGATAGGAATTGCGGCCTTGATGCGGGAGTAGGGAGGAACGCGACCGCCACGCTGTTAACCACCGGCTGCCCCGGACTTTGGCTCACAGTGCCACAGCGAGCAGGCTTCGGCCCTATCGAGGCGGGCGCGCGCGGCGCGGTCGGGGCATACCGATTGCGGCATCGCGCCTAAGACGATTGTCAGTCGCCCGAACCGAGTGCCCGTGGACGCGTCGATCCGTTTATGACTTTGCAAGGGATGGCAGCTTACCTTCTCGGCGGCGGCTTCCCGGGAGGTGGAATGGCGAGCATCCAGCGATCACTGCTCATCGAAGCCCCGATATCCGTCTCTTTCGACTTCTGGTCCAACTTCGAGCGTTACCCCACGTTCATGGAGGATGTCGCGCGCGTGGCCGTCGCCAGCGACACCATGACCTGGGATAAGCGCGACAACGGAGACACGGTCCCAGTCGAGGTGCGCGTGGTTGAGCGGGTGGAGGACCGCGTCCTGGCCTGGCGTTGCTCCCAGGGGCCCGAGCGGGCGGCTGTGCTGACGTTCGCGCCACTGGAAGGCGACGCGACGTGGTTCACGTTCACACTGGAATACGACGCGGACGAAGGCGAGGGCGATGTCGCGGGACGGCTCACGGCGACGTCACGGCGGCTCGACCGGGAGCTGCGCCAGGCAAGGGAGATGATCGAGCAAGCCCACATCGAGGCGAGCCGGAGCCAGGCGCGCCAGCACAGTTCTTAGTTTCGCGCCGCAGGCCCGGTGGACCGGAACTTGCGGCCATCGAGGCCCATGACCTCGCGGATGCGGGAGGAGAGGCCGGCTCCGAGTGCGCCGGCCATGCCGCTCGCGCCCCCGCAGATCGCCACTCCCTCGGGCACGGCAAAAAGGAGCAGCCGCGATTCAGGCGAAGAGACGAGGGACACCACGGAGGGCAAAGGCACGTTCGCGTCCCGCGCGATCTGCGCCAGCGAGAGGAGCCGCAGGTTGCCGTTGGAGAATGGGATGCGTGGCTCCATCACCACCAGCCTCGCGAGCCGATGTGCTTCGCCGTTGCCCGGGCTCAATGTCGATGCGAGGACAGAGATCATCTCCTGCTCGGATTCGAGCAGCGCGACCGACGTCAGCCCGAGGAGCGAAGCCCACTGCACGAGGTCGCCCTTGACGTACGGCGCCATGCTCCTGTGGGGGATGACGATGACGCGCACGGCGAGGCCGTTGTCACAATCGGTGATGGTGGTGTCGTAGAACTGGGAGATGTCCATAGGCGATCCGCATTCAAGGGTTGCATCCAGCCTACGAAGTGCAAGCCAGCAAGTGCCATCCGAATCAGTTACTCGCGAGTAACGAGGCAGGACGGTAACCACATCGCAACTTTGTTAAGAGCGCCCTGCTCCCAGGACACCTGGCGTCTTCCAGGCCGACTTCATGTCGTCGGGCGGAGTACGGCGTACCCAACCGTTGCGAGAGTGCTGTCCCCTCGTCAATGCCGTCGCGCGCGGCGCTGCCCCGGCTCGCTCCCTTGGCTCGCCTGATGACATCCGCAGGGTCGGGATTCTGCCCGCGCCCAGGAGCGGCCGCAGCTACCCGGTTGGTCCTTTATTTGATGGCGCGGAGCCAGATGTGCGCTTCCTCTATGCCGGCCCAGGGGCCCCAGAAGCGCTCGCAGAAGTACTGGGCGCGTTCATTGCGGTTCGCGAGGGCATCGAGGACGCGGCCGGCGACGCGGCGGGCGCGGCCGGGCATCCACGTGTCGGCGTTCATGTTGAAGGTGAGGCGCTGACGCACGATGCGGAACTTGGCAGGGTGGTAGTAACCGAAGGTACGGCCATCGAAGGTGCTCGGGTCGAAGTAATCGAACGTGTCGAGCATGACCCCGCGCCGGTGCGTCGGGTCCTTCCAGATGACGTACGGCGTGGTGCCATGGGGAAAGCGGAAGTACACGAGCCCGTCCGGCTTGCAGACGCGGTGGACCTCCCCCATGAAGCTCATCAGGTCGTCGAGGTGCTCCACCAGGTGCGACCCGTAGACGGTGTCGACGGAGGAGTCGCGGAAGGGAAGCGTGCGCGTGACGTCCGCGAGGATGTCGACTCCGTCGACGCGGGCGATGTCGAGGCCAATGGCGCCGGCGTGTTTGCGGCCGCCGCAGCCCAGGTCGATCGCGACCGGGGGAATAGGGACGGGGGAGGAGTCGGGCATGCGTTCACGATTATGTGTGCGGGACTGAGGAGAGAGAAGCGCGGCGGCGAGGCGTACGATGCGCCCCATGGATATCGGATTGATGGTCGAAGGTCAGAACGGGCTCACGTGGGAGCGGTGGCTGCACATCCTCAAGCTCGCGGAGCGGCTGGGGTTCCCGACGGTGTTCCGGTCGGACCACTACCTTCATCGCGCAGGCGAACCAGCAGGACTCCCTGGAGGCGTACCTGTCGTTCGTCATGGCCGCGCGGGAGACGGAGCGCATCCGCTTCGGCCCATTGGTTTCGCCCGTGACGTTCAGGTCGCCCGTGGATGTGGGGCGGATGGCCGCGCAGGTCGACGCGCTCTCCGGGGGACGCTTCGTGATGGGTATGGGGGCTGGCTGGAACGAGGCCGAGCACCGCGCCTATGGCATCGCATTCCCGGCGGTGAAGGAGCGCATGGACCGGCTCGAGGAGGCTATCCACGTCGTGCGAGCGCTGTGGGGCGAAGGGCCGGCGAGCTTCGAGGGCAAGCACTACCCGTTGGAGAACGTGAACTGCCAGCCGAAGCCCGCGCGGCAGGGCGGTCCGCCCATCCTCATCGGCGGCGCTGGTGAGAAGCGGACGCTCAAGCTGGTGGCGAGGTATGCCGCCGAGTGGAACTGCGTCGGGCTCGCGCCCGAGGCCTACGGCCCGAAGGTGGCCGCGCTGGAGCGACACTGCGAGACCGAGGGACGCGACCCCGCCACTATTCGGCGCTCGATGATGATGTTCGCGATCCTGGGCCGGACCGAGCAAGACCTGGATGCCGTCGCCGCGCGGATGATGCGCGTGCTGGGAGCGCCCGCCGGGGCGACCGCCACCGAGTACCGCGAGGGGGCGAAGGCTCGCGGCATGCTCGTGGGCGGCGTAGACCAGATCGTCGATCGGCTGGGGAAGCTGGGCGAGATGGGACTTCAGGAGGTGGAGCTTCAGCACTTCGACTTCGACTCGGACGACGTGCCGGAGTTCCTGGCATCCGACGTGGCGGACAAGGTCCGGGGACTGTAGTAGCTCGTCGGCGCGATCACTTGGTCGTCCGCGACTCATGGTGGGAGCTGCCTGACCGCTTGCTTACGCGCGCGGCTCCGTCCCCGTCGCTGTCCCTGCGACGTTACGCGGCGCGGTCGAAGAGTGAGGAGAGGCGGAGGGGAGCGACGGGCTTCTTGCGCTCCTCCTCGGCGGTGGGCAGCCAGACCGGCGAGGCCCAGTTGTCGAGCCGGCCCAGGCCGCGCCAGGGTGGTCGCGTCGTGCACCAGGCGACGTCTGCCCCGCGCGAGGCCCGCACGCGCGTGCCCCAGATATGCAGCGCCGCTTCGATGCTGCCGCCGCTGCGCGCGTTGCGCATGCGCTCGGAAAGCTCTGGCGCATGTTGGAGCGGATCGTCGACGGAGGCCTCTTCGGGCGGCGGGAGCAATCGCAGGTGTCGCATCGTCTTACTCTCACCAGACGGATGGGCGAGGTCCCGGGGAAAGGGCGCTGGGCCGTCCTTGCGTGGAGCCTCAGTGGCGGACTGGAAACAGGGTGAACAGGGCTCGCGCAGCTTCACATTCTCATCCCGAGGGGCCGTCGAGCGCATCTTCACACAGCGCCCGGTGAACGGGTGGTTCCCCGGGTGACAGGCCGGGAACGAACGGGTTCCACCCTCTCCGGGAGGACGCCAGTTTCGACTGGAGGCGTGCTCCGACCGCGCTGTTCGTAGCAGCCGCGCAGCTATGATTCCGTGATGGCAGAGGCCCGCACAGTCACATCCGCCGTCCGGCCACGGCGGCTGTCGGGCGTGTTCTACGGGTGGTGGATCGTGATGGCCGGCGGCGGGCTCCAGCTCATCCAGAGCGCCCTTCTCGGACAGGCCTACGGGGCCTACGTCGTCCTGTTGCGCGATGACTTCGGCTGGAGCAAGACGGCGCTGGCGGCGGCATCGTCGATGCGGGAGGCGGAGAGCGGCCTCACGAGTCCTTTCCAGGGCTGGCTCCTCGATCGCTTCGGCCCGCGCCGAATCGCAGCCATCGGTGTCATCATCTTCGCCTCCGGCTTCATGCTCTTCAGCCAGGTGAGCTCGCTGCTCACCTTCTATCTCGCGTTTCTCGTGATGTCCACGGGCGCCAGCCTCGCGGGGTGGCTCACCGTCACCTACACGACCGTGCAGTGGTTCGAGCGCAAGCGTTCGACGGCGATCGCTCTGACGACGACGGGGTTCGCGGCGGGCGGGATGCTCGTGCCTCTCACCGCGCTCGTGCTCGAAGGCATTGGCTGGCGCCAGACGGCCTTTCTCTCAGGGGTGATCGTGCTGCTGGTGGGACTGCCGCTCACACGGGTTTTGCACGGGCGCCCGGAGGGGATGGGCCTCCGCCCGGATGGCGACGCACGCGAAGAGGCCAGCGCGGGCGAAGAGGACCGCTCCCTTCTCCCGCCCAGGCTAGAAACGGTGCGCATCGACTTCACGCTCGGTGAAGCGCTGCGCACGCCCTCGTTCTGGTGGATCTCGCTGGGCCACGCATCGGCACTGTTCGTAGTCTCAGCTGTCGGCGTTCACCTGATTTCGCACCTCATCGAGAGCCAGGGTTACTCGCTCGGGCAGGCTTCGACCGTGGTCTTCCTTCTGACGGGGCTGCTCCTGATCGGGACAATCAGCGGTGGAGTGCTCGGTGACCGGGTGAACAAACGTGCGCTGCTGGTGTGCTGCATGGCCATGCACGCGGGCGGGCTGCTCATCCTTTCGCACGCGATGAACGTGTGGATGGTGCTCGCATTCGTCTTGCTCCACGGGCTCGCGTGGGGCTGGCGCGGGCCACAGATGGCCGCCATTCGGGCGGACTACTTCGGCCGCGCTTCATTCGGGAAGATCCTCGGCATCTCGAATTTGGTCATCATCGTGGGCACGATCTCCGGCCCGGTCATCGCCGGCCTGCTCTACGACCAAACGGGCAACTACCGCCTTGGGTTCGACATCCTCGCGGGCATCGCGGCCGCCGGGTCGATCTTCTTCATCCTCGCGCGGCCACCTGCGGCCCCTGAGCGCCCCGGGGTCTCATCGCAGCTCGCGGGATGATTCGGCCGAGGGGATCGAGGCTCGGGAGGCGTGCGTCACTCGCGCGGCGGCGGGCTGAGCCTGAGACCGCGGACCTCTTCGAAATGCCGAACGTTATATCGTCTTCACCTGCCACGCGGCGGTGCTCCAGATCGATCACCACTGAGGTATCGACCACGATGGTCAGCGGTACTGCTCCGAATCCCGCTCCTCGCGAAGATAGGCAAAGTCGCGGGCGAACGGATCCCCGGTCTCGACTGGTCTGTTGAGCATCGCCTTTGCGAAGTTGAGGTCGCGCTCGAACTCCTCCCACTCCGCGAGCGCCTCAGGGCCGCGCGGGCCTGAGCGTTCGCGCTCGGCAAAGCCCTCGCGGAGGCCTCCCGGCTGAGACGCGCGCCGCGTTTCTATCTTCGCCACCGCCGTGCCGTCGCGTTCGAGCACGACCTCCTCCCCCGCGGCGGCGGAGGCGAGCGCCTCTTCGATGCGGTCACCGACTTCGCTGATATCGATCCTGAGCGTCACGTTCGAATTGTAGCATTCACCGCGGTCCACTCAGCCGATGACGCCGCCCGCGCGCAGCCCCTGCACCTGCTCGTCGTCGAAGCCCACCTCGCGGAGGATGTCATCAGTGTGTTCGCCGAGGGCGGGAGAGGCGCGCTGAATGCGGGTGGGGGTGCCGCTCATCTGCACGATGGGTGCGTTCGACCGCATCGGCCCAAGGAGCGTGTGCTCGTACTCGACCAGGTAGTTGTTCGCATTCACCTGCGGGTCCTCGATCAACTCATCGACGAACCGGACTGGCCCGGCAGCGACGTCGTTCGCGTCCAGGTGCGAGATCCACGCCGCGGTGCTGCGGCCGAGAAATGCGGCTTCGCAGGCCTCCGTCAGCCGCATCCCCTCGGCGCGGATGTTATCTGGGTTGGATTCGAAGCCCGGCTCGTAGCGGGCGTCGACGACGCCCAGCGCCCTGCGAAAACGCGCACGCGGGCCTGGGCCCAGGCAGCCCACAGCGAGGTAGCCGTCCGCCGTGCGGTAGATGCGGTAGTAGATGTTGCCGAGAAGCTCGGGGGTGAGCGCCTTCCGCTCGGCGAATACCTCTTCGATGCCCGCGCCACGGCCGCGCGCATCCGCGAGCATCTGGAGGCGGCGGTGTCGCGGCTCCTCGTCCATCGCGTTGATCTGCTTCGCCCCGGCCTGGAGGAAGAGGGACGAGAGCAGGAGGCTCGTGTTGATCGCCTGCCCCTCGCCCGTACGCTCGCGGTGGAAGAGCGCGGCGCTGATCGCCCAGGCCATCGCCACGCCCGTTACCACATCGGCCGGGGCGAAGGCGATGATCGTCGGCAGCCCGTTCGCCACCTGGCCGTTCGAGAGCGCCAGCCCGCTCATCGCCTGCGCAACGATGTCGTATCCACGCCGGTCCGCGTCGGGACCAGCCTTGCCGAAGGCGGTGTTCTCGCAGTAGATGAGGTCCGGCTTGAGCTTGCGGGCGGACTCGTAATCGATGCCCAGCGCCTCAGCCACGCCCGGGCGGTAGTTCGTGAGCAGGACGTCGCACCACTGGATGAGGGCATCCCGGACGACGGCCGAGTCGGGGTTCTTGAAGTCGAGGGCGATGCAACGCTTCCCGCGGTTCATGTTGATGTAGCCGCGGCTCTCCTTGGGGATGATCTCCGCCTGCAGGCGCCAGGGCTCGCCCTCCAGCGGCTCGACCTTGACCACGTCCGCGCCCATCTCAGAGAGGAGCTGGCCCGCGAGCGGCCCGGCGATGATCTGCGTGCAATCGAGGATGCGCACACCCTCCAGCGCTCCGGCCATTGCACCCTCCCGCGCACGTCAAGTTTCGCGGGATGATACGGGGGAGGGTGCAAGATTGGAAGGTTAGGTGCGCTCGGCTTCCACTGTATCGCCGCGGCCGTATGTGGCGAGGCCCCAGATGATGGCCACGTCGATGGCGATCATGAGGATCGACCAGAACGGGTAGTACGGGATGTAGAAGAAGTTCGTGACCGCACTCGCGAGTGCGATGACGATGGCGAAGATCCGTGCCCAGAGATGGCCTGAGAGCACGGCGAAGCCCGCGAGCGCGACGATGGCGCCGGCGGCCATGTGGATCCAACCCCAGGTGGTCGTGTCGATCTCGAACGCGTACTGGCTTCCGACAACGAAGAACTCATCTTCGATGACCGCTGCGAGGCCGGCGACCACGTGGAAGATGCCCACCATGATCATGAGCACGCCCGCGAAGAGCGCGGAGCCCATCGATAGTCCGCTCACGGTTTCGCGGCCGTGGGCCGAGGACATTGCCCGGGAAGACATGACCTAACTCCTTCGATCCGGGTGGGGCGCGTCGCGTCGGTACGTGGTCAGCATCGCGCCCTCCGAGCCGGCGGTGTGGTCGGCGGGCTAACACTCACATCCGGTTCGGCGCGGGCCTACTCCCTGGGCCAGAGCATCATCTGCGTGCAGCGGAAGAGCGCGATGGCTTTCCCACTTGCCTCGTCCACCACCTCCGCGTCCCACACCTGGGTCATGCGGCCTCCGTGGACCAGGCGGGCGTCGCAGGCGATCGCGCCGTCGCGGACGGTGCCGAGGTAGTTGGCCTTGATCTCGATGGTCGTGAACCCCGTCGAGCCCTCGGGGCGTGCTCGCAGTGCCCCGTATCCACACGACGTGTCGGCGAGCGCGACCACTGTCGCCGCGTGGAGGAACCCGTTGGGGGCGAGGTGGTCCGGGCGGATATCGAGCCTGGAGCGGACGCGGCCGTGCTCCGCCTCTGTGATGATCAGTCCGATGAGGCCGGGCAGCCGCCCAATGCCGGCGGCGTTCGCTTCTTCGGGGGTACGGAGCTCGGAGCGTGGTTCGGTCATGCTGCCATTCTCGCAGGTGTCGGTTGCATTGTGCTACTCACTCGGGCAGATCGCTCAGCCCGCGGAGATCGTACTCGTTGATGACACGGGCTGGGGCGCCTCGTAGCATGGCTCCTGGTGGCGCCCCCGGGAGCGGAGACAGCATGCAGCCTCGCGCTGCTCACCGCACTCCACAGGATGCCGGCTGGAAAGCCGCGTTCTTGCTCGCACTCTGCGCCGCGACGTTGAGCGCGGTCGTGCTCGCCGTCGTCCTCAACCGTGACCCCGACCCGGCCGAATCAGTTGCCCCCGTGAGCACCGAGGCGCCCGCCGCTAGAGCCACCGCAACCATTTCACCCGCGGACACGCCGACGGCCGCACCCACAAAGCGGCCAACCCCCCGACGACCCACGGCCACCGTCGCGCCCGTCCAGCCCTTCGGCCGTTCCGTCACACTGGTCGAGGACAAGGAGCTCCGCGAGGCGATCGAGGACGTGCTTGGCGACGATCGCAAGGACGACTTCAGCGTGGTGGTGGTCCGCCCCTCGGATGGCCGCGCGGCTCTCGTCGACGGCGAGCGCGAGTTCTACGCTGCCAGCCTCTTCAAGCTGGCGATCCTCTACGAGGCCGGACTGCGCCTCTCCCGCGGCGAGATCACGCTCGACGACTACCTCGAGATCTCCGAGGAGGACCTGGAGCAGGACCTGGGCACCCTCGAATACCAGGAGCGCGACGAGGACGGGAACCTCACCCTTCGTAACGCCCTGGAGGCGATGGTCACGGTCTCGGACAACAGCACGGCCGTCGCGCTCCTGCACCTCTTCGGCAGCCACAACGTCGATCAGACACTGCGCGACCTGGGCATCGAAGCCACCTCCGTCAACACGAAAGAGCTGCCGACGACGGCCCGCGACATGGCGCGCATCATGGATGCGATCGTGGCCGGTGAGGGGCTGGATCCCGCCTCCCACGAATTGCTGCTGGGCATGCTCTCGCGGCAGACCGTGCGCAGCGGCATCCCGCGCGGCCTGCCCGGTGACGTGCAGTCGGGCAACAAGACCGGCACCTGGGAAGACATCACACACGACGTCGCTTACGTGGAGGCGGCGACCGGCACTTATATCATCGCCGTCCTCAGCGCCACGGACCGCGATTGGGACGCAATCGCCGAAGTCAGCGAGGCGGTGTACGAGCTGATGGCCGCGCGTTGATGCAGCCGTCGCTTACGCTCCGGGCTCTATGTGGACCTCTCGAGCTCGCACCCGCTCGCTACGCTTGGGGCTCTGATTGAGTCCTCGCAGAAGCGCTCCCCGCGCCCTCAAAGGGAGTAAGCTACGCAGCCCGGAGGCAGCGCCATGGAACGCGTATCGGATGAGAACCTTTCCGTCGTTATTGCCGGCCCAGCGGGATTCGGCAACAACATCTACGTCGTCGTCGACACCAACACCAACGAGGCGGCGTTCATCGACGCGCCGGACGAGGTCGAGCAGAGCATCGCGGCCGCTGAGCACGCGAAGGTGCGTCCCTCCAAGATCCTGCTCACCCACTCCCACGGCGACCATACGGCCAGCATCGACAAGCTCAAGGAGCGTTACGGATCGGTGCTCTACGCCGACCCGCGCGAACCGTGGCTGAAGGAAGGGCAGCTCGACCACCCCGTCCAGCACGGCGATGAGGTGCGCGTGGGGGAGATCGTCTTCAAGGTCCTCAGCGTACCGGGCCACACTCCCGGCAGCACGACCTATGTGCACGGGTTGCACGCGTTCGTGGGCGACACACTCTTCCCCGGCGGCCCGGGCCGCTCGGCGAACTCGGATGCGCTCAAGCAGGAAATCGAATCGATCGAGCGGGAGCTCTACGCCCTGCCGGAGGCGACAACCATCTACCCCGGCCACGGGGCACGAACGACCATCGGCCTCAGCAAGCGCGAGTTCGCGGAGTTCGCCTCCAAGGAGCACGACCCCGACCTCCACGGTGACGTGAACTGGCTGGAGTCGTAAAGGCGGACTGAGCAGCTTGGAGTGCTGGACTACCTGGGGATAGCATCGACAAATGCCTGAGGCTCCAGTCGCGCCGCGCATCGACCTGGACACGGACGCGCTCACGCGGCTGCTGCCGCCGTGGCGCGTGATCCTGCACAACGATGACCACAACTCCATGGACCATGTGGTCGCTTCCCTGATCCGCTGCGTCGCGTCGCTGACGATCGAGCAGGCGGTGGAGATCATGTTCACGGCGCACGAGCACGGCCAGGCCGAGGTCATCGCCTGCCCGAAGGAAGCCGCCGAGCACTACCGCGAAAAGCTCGAGTCCTGCCGGCTCACCGCCACGATCGAACCGTAGTCGAGCACTGGGCACTGAGCGCTGAGCACTAAGCACGAAGGTCTGACGCGTGTCCCTCATGCCCTCCTCCCACTCGCCCTTCGCGCCTTCGACGTGGGTGGAACTCCGTATGACCGGCTTCACACAGCGCCCCGCCTGTCGCGAGACGTGGGTAGTCCTCCGGACGCGGTGCACGCGCTTCCTCGACAACGATGTTCGAGGAACAAGCATCGCATCGAAGGAGCCCCAGACCACATGCTCAAGAAGACCCTTCTCCTTGCCGGACTGGCCGGCGCCCTCACCCTCCTCGCCGCCTGTGGTGGAGGCAGCAGCGACCCGAAGCCGACGCCGGCATCGAACGGCGACGCCGGCGACAGCCGTCAGGCGCAGTCCAGCGAACAGCAGCCGGCCGCCGAATCGAAGCAGGAGGAGCCGAAGTTCGTGGGCAACAGCGGAAACCACCACACCTGCGAGCTCGTGACGGACGCCGACGTCGCCAACGTCCTCGGCGAGGCCGTGCAAGCGGGCCAGGAAGGCACGGGCGACAGCCAGGGCGACGTGACCATCAACCAGTGCACCTGGATGGCGACCGCCACTCGATCGAGGGCCATGGCCAGCGTCTTTCTGCGCAAATCCACCGAGATCGACGCCGCGAAGGTCTTCGACCTTGGCCTCGAGTCGTATCCCGAGGCACAGAAGGTTGAGGGCCTTGGCGTCAGGGCGTTCTACGTGCCCTCCACGGGCCAGCTCAACCTCCTCGCCGGCGACGGCTGGTTCGTCGTCGCCGTCCGGACGGACAGCGGCGGCGGCCACCCCGATGAGGTGACCCCGGCCCAGCGGCAGCTCGCCGAGCTGGTGCTGAAGACCTACTGATCGGACAGGCTCCCAGACGTGGGAGGCAGGGGAACGAGGGGCGTCCTTCGCGGGGGAGGACGCCTTTCGGCGTCGCCCGCTTGCGACATGGCCGCCGCTCGTGCCTAATCGGGCCATGAAGGCGTTGCGATTCCACGAACCGGGCCGCGTGGCCGTATCCGATGTGCCCGACCCCGTCGCGGGGCCGGGCGAGGTCATCCTCCGGCTGCACGCGACCGGCCTCTGCAACAGCGACGTGCGCGTCTACCTCGGCGAGAAGAAAGCGGCTCCGGGCGTGATCCCCGGCCACGAGATGGCGGGCGAGGTCATGGACGTGGGGCCGGGAGGGGATGCCACCATCGGTGAGGTCGTCTCCGTGTGTCCCATCCTCTGCTGCGGGCGCTGCTCGTTCTGCCGCGACGGCTTCCGCAACCGGTGTCCATCGCGTCGCACGCTCGGCTACGACCTCGATGGTGGCATCGCCGAATACGTACGCATCCCGGCGCCCATGGTAGCGATGGGCCAGCTCCTGCCGATGGACCCGGCCACCGCGCCCCACATCCGTGCCCTGCTCGAGCCGTTCGCCTGCGTAGTGAGCTCGATCGAGGCGCTGCAAACGCGGCCCGGGGACCCCTTCGCCATCGTCGGTGGCGGGCCGATGGGGCTGCTCCACATCCTCGCCGCGCGGGCTTCAGGAGCGGGCGAGATCCTCGTGGTCGAGCCGGATGACACCCGCCGCGCCGTCGCGCGCGAGCTTGGCGCCACGGCCGTCACCCCTGAGGAGGCGCCGGACGCCGCCCGCGACCTGACGGCCGGCGAAGGCTTCCCGGCGGTCGCGATGGCCGTGGGGCTGGCGCCCGCGCTCCCGACCGCGCTCGCGATCACACGCAAGCTCGGCAGCATCAACCTCTTCGCGGGCTTCCCGCCGGGCTCCAGCCACGAGCTCGACCTCAACAAGCTGCACTACGACGAGATCCGCGTGCTGGGCACCCAGAACGCGCCCTTCCACCTCTACTCCCGCGCCGCGCGTCTCATCCCCACCATCCCCACTCTCGACCGCGTCGTCACCAACCGCTACAGGCTGCAGGATGCTGCCGATGCCTACGCCGCCCGCCTGGGCCGCGAAGGGCTGAAGTCGGCGGTGCTGATGGGGATGGGCAACTAGTAGTGGCCAATCTCCGCCCGGATGCGCTCGTCACAGACACGCCACGACTCGGCCTCGGCCCGGTCCTCTTCGTGAGACTGCCCCGGTTCGGGCGGCGCCATCGCCCACCGGCGATGCTCCTCGCGGGTCGCCCGGTCTCCGCTGACCGCGATTCCGTTGTTGCGCATGCAGGCAGCGAACCGGCGAGATCCTTCGATCTCTCGCGCCTCCCGATGGGCGAGGAGCGCGGCGTTCCACTCCGCCTCCGCGCCCGCGAGGTGGATGGCCTTGCAGCCCTCCATCACCCCTCGCTTGACCTCGCCCTCGGCGATCGTGGGCGCCGAGAAGGTGAAGGAGGGCTTCAGGAGTCTGTCGCCGGGGGTCTTCGTGATCTCCACGCCTTGCTCCGCGGCGCACGCGACCACCTCGTCGGCCGCGCGGTCGTACACGGACACGACGGCGAGCAGCGGGTCCGGGTCGGGGATGGTCGGCTCCGGGATTGGAGTCGGCGTCGGGGTTGGCGTGGGTGTCGGCGTGGCGGTCGGCGTCACGAGCACGAGTTCCTCTGCCGCGGGGTTACTTGAGCCGGCCGCCGCGATCAGCAGCGCCGTGGCGCCGAGGGCCACGCCGCCCGCCACGGTCGCCGCCGAGACTTTGGACCAGGGCGAGAGCGCCAGCGCTCCCGCCCAGCGCCGGAGCCCCGCGCGGATGCCATGCTCCTGCTCCCAGGCGTCCGCGAGTTCCTCTCGGGCTTCGACGCCGAACTTGCCGAGGAGCTCGCTCACGTGCCACTTTGCGCCCGCGAGGGAGATGCCGAGTTGCTCGGCGATCTCCGTGTTCGTGTGCCCGCGCGCGATCAGGCGCAGGACCTCGCGCTGGCGGTCCGTTAGCTGGGGTGGGGCTGCCCGCGTCCGTTCCACAGCCGCATGTTGCCGCATTCGCGGGCGGGTGTCCCTAGTCTAGTAGAGACATAACGGCGGCTGCTTAACGTTCGTGGCGGGGGCGACATCGCATGCTCGCTGACGCGCGCGCTGAGACTGCGCTCCACCCGACGCTGGGTCGATAGCATCCGTGCTATACTCCCGGTGGTGCCGAAGTGGCTGGTCCGAACGTTTACGACGGATGCTGGTGGCAAGCCGGTCGACGAGTGGATCCGGTCGCTCGAGCTTAGTGCCCGTGCGGAGGTCGCCCTCGCAATCGACTTGCTGAAGCAGCACGGCACCGCGCTCACCATGCCGTTCGTTCGGCACCTCGGCGATGGGCTATGGGAGTTGCGGGTGAGAGACGCCAGCGGTATCTACCGGGTGGTGTACTTTCACTGGAAGGGGCGCACGTTCGGCTTGCTCCACGGGTTCTCCAAGAAGACGCGATCCACGCCAAAACGCGACTTCGAACTCGCTCGGACGCGGCGGACCAGATGGCTCGCCAGAGCCTCACGGAAAGGCAGGAGGCCGAATGGATGATTGGGACAAGCTCAAGGCGGAATTGCTCAAGGACCCCGCCACGCGCGCGGCCTATGAGGCGAGGCGCCCGGCGTACGAGCTCGCCAGCAAGTTCATCGAGATCCGTACCCGGCTGGGCATTTCGCAACGGCAACTCGCGGCCAGGGCGCACATGACGCAACCCGAGATCGCACGACTGGAGTCGGCGCAGGTGCAGCCGACCTGGGAGACCGTGTCCCGCATCCTCGGCGCGGTTGGCGCTGAGTTGGACATCAAGTTGAGGGACGACAAGGGCAAGCTGGTCCGGGTGGCGGTGAAGCCCAGCCACCCCGCAATGCCCCGCCGTCCCCGAAAGACACCGGCACGCGGCCGAACAGCCACCGTCGCGCAGAGCTAAGCGTCCGCGTAGACGCGGAAGCCGTAGTCGGCGTAGTGGAACTCGGGCGGGATGCTGGAGCGGGCATTGATCCGCGTGACCTTCTCGCGATGGCGCCAGCTACCACCGCGACTGGCGCGGCGCTTGGCCTCGGCCGGCCCGCGCGGCGACTCCATCGGCGACGCGGCGTAGTAGGCGGCGTCGTACCAGTCGGAGCACCACTCGTGCACGTTCTCGGCCATGCAGCGGAGGCCGTAGCCGTTGGCACACTCCTCGCGCGGCGCATGGGGGCCGTCGAGGGCGTCGATCCAATCGGCGATGGGATGGCGGTCGCCCTCCCAGGGCCAGTCGCCGCCTGGCAGCCCGCCGAGTGCCGCGAACTCGCGCTCCGCCTCGGTCGGCAGGCGGAAGGGGACGCCCGTCCGGGCGGCGAGCCACTCGCAGTAGGCCACCGCCTCGAACCAGTTGATGCCCACCACCGGGAGCTCCGGCGAGCCGTGGCGCTCGTCCTGGATGAACGGCGGCGGCTCCTGGTCCGCCGCGGCCACGTACGCCATCCACTGCGCGTTCGTCACCGGCGAGACCGCCGCCCGGAAGGGCGCGACGACCACGCGGTGCGCAGGCCCCTCGTCCTTGCGGCTGCCGTCCTTCCCCATCACGAACTCACCGCCGGGGATGGGGACGAGGGCGGGCAGGTGCTCAGCATCGAGAGCGACGGGCTGACGCAAGGTCATGGATCGATGGTAGCGGCTTCGGGAGCTCTGCAGGTGCGGGCCGACTCCTCGCGGATTCTGGGCGAACCGTCCGGGGTGGTTCGACGTATCCACTGCGCCAATGACATTCCCCGCTGCATCAAGTGCCTCGACCGTCACGAACCATTCGGGACCAGGCGCCGCAACCATGAAGCCGCGCCAGGGGAAGGGGCGTCCGTCGATGGTGGCCCTTCCCGCTGGTTCCACGAACACCTCGCGTCCGTCTTCGGTCACCAGGCGGATCCTCGCCACCTCATCCGTAACGAACCCTTTGGCGTGTGCGTAACCTTGCCGATGGCTGGTCCCGGCATGAAGGGCACCTGAGAACCGTGGACCGTCGGTCGCGGAATCACAGCCTCCACCGAACCAGTTCGGCATCCGCACATCGAAGTCGTATATACAGGCGAGGGGACCGGTCAATGCTCTGAGGGGGGAGGAATGAATCTCTTCGAAACCGACGTACGTCCTGAATTCGGCCCCATTCACCACCACGCGCGCCGCCTCCACGGCCTTGCCTTCGAAGGGCAAGGCGCCAACGTCGCCACCGCCCAGCAAGATGCCCGTGCCGTCCTCGAAGGTGACCAGCGCCCGCGACTCGCTGTACTTGCCCGCATGCTCTGGTGGACGCAGCGCGAGCCTGACCGTCCACACGTCCATGGGGCGTTCAAGGGCACGGGTCTCGCCGATAATGTTCGACTCCACGGATAGGGCGCCCGGTTGGAACACGCGCTCGAGGACCACGAAGTCCACTGCCGTCAGATGCCTGCCATTGTCGGTGGTAACCGAGTAGGGCGTCAGGACCAGGTCGTGGGCGTGGCTCTTCGCGAGCCAGTCCACCTCGTCGTCCGAATAGACCGATAGCCTTGGTACAGGGGTCGCCTGGACGTCCTGCGCCTGGGGCTCATCCCCGTCTGAGGCTGCCAGCGGGAGAGCCACGAAGGCGATGCCGGCGCCGACCGCCGCGACTCCCGCCGTGGCGCCAGCGATGCGCGCGAGGGGCATCGCGACCAGCCCACGCAGCGTCCTCGTGACCTGCCGGCGCCTGCTCCGCTGCTGCTGCCACCAGGCAGCGGCCTCCTCCCGGGAGGTCACGCCGAGCTTGGAGATCACCTCGCTCACGTGCCACTTCGCGCCCGCCAGCGAAACGTCGAGCGCCTCCGCGATCTCCGGGTTGGTCTTGCCGCGCGCGAGCAGGTCGAGCACCTGGCGCTGGCGCTCGGTCCAGTTGATGTCCCGCTCCGTGGCCGATGCCGTATCCCTCATGCGGAGA
The DNA here is from genome assembly GCA_040877955.1 of Dehalococcoidia bacterium. Lineage (GTDB taxonomy): Bacteria > Chloroflexota > Dehalococcoidia > Tepidiformales > Tepidiformaceae > JBBDMZ01. Next base: position 48,184 of record JBBDMZ010000038.1, read on the forward strand.
AGGTACGCCCGCCTCGCGATCGTGTCCCTAGGCTATGGGACACATGACATTCCCGCGTGGACGCCCCGAAGCAGGAGAGGTGCCATCTCGCCTGAGAATTTCGCGCATAGGGTAGTGCGGGCGAGCGCGGCGGTGGCTAGAGTGCCGGTGACGCCCCTTGCGCCCGGTGGTGTCGCATCTCGAAGCGGAGACGTGCCCCATGCGCTGGCTCATCCTGGCCATTCCATTCATCGGCCTGCTCACGAGCAGCGCCCTCGCCCAGGAACCGACGACGACGCCCGCGCCCACTCCAACGACAAGCCCATCGACACCCGCGCTCGAGAACTTTCAACGCACCGGGGGGACGCGAATCGTGAACCCCGACGGTTCGTTCATCCCGCCCGAGCAGCGAGTAGTCGAGGTCCAGCTTTCGTGGCTCGTGCCCGGGGACTTCGAGGGCTCGTTCGAGGTGCTGTGGTCGGAGAACAGTGAGGCATCGGACTTCGACGAGTTCGCGTTGCGGGCGACGGTGCCCACATCGGTCGCGGCGGAAGGCTCGTATCAATTCGCAGAGGTCCGCCCGTTCATCCCGTTCGGCTTCGCTCCCGGCTGCTACATGGTCCGGGCGGTAGCAGGAGATCTCGCTGGCCCGCCCTCGATCGCGTGCCATGAGAGCCCGCCAACAATCCAGGGGCCGGGCGGCCCATCGCTCTTCGCAAAACCGGTCCTGGGCTTCCCGCATACGTACGAGGTGGTGGGCGGCCGGTTCACCCCGGGCGCGACCGTGAATATCCACGACGGCAGTGCATGTGGCGGCGAGAGCCTCTGCCCGAACGACTATGTCGTCGGGACGGCCGTCGCTGACTCCCAGGGCGCGTTCAGCATCGTCGTGAGGCTCGATCCCGACTTCGTGCCTTCAGCCGGGCAGGTGTACCTCCTCTTACAGGCGCACCAGGTGGACTGGACGCCGGAACAACTCGCGCAATCTCCGTTCGCTCAGGTCCCGATCGTCCGAGTCGACGTGCCCACGGCACCCGACGCGGGCAGCGGGCTGGCGAAGATGCCGCCTCCCCGTCCTGAGCCGGATCAGTCGCTGCGGGGCGCGCTCGGCTGGCCAGGAGTGCTGGCCGTCAGCTCTGGGCTTGTTCTGGTCGCCGCCCGGTTCGACCGGCGGCGCCTCGGGCGATGAGGCTCATGCACCGCCGTCGCTGCTGACACGACCTTTTCCCCGAGGGAGTACGCTTACTGGCAGACAGGCGGTCTCCGCCTCCGGAGGGCTCAAGATGGGTTGGCTCAAGAAACTCTTGGGGCGTGAAGAGACGCACGAAGAATGGCTCGCAAAGCACCCGGGCAAGGAGTCGAGCAAGTCGGCGCCGCCGATGGTTGACGAAGAGCAGGAGGCGTCCACGCGCGCCCGAATGGAAGGCGAGATGGACGCCGCGCGGGATCGTCGGGACCAGCCTTAAGGCCGCGATCCCCGAACGCCTTCGCCGAGTCTCCGCGCCGGTCCCTAATGGCCCGGCGGTTCTATACGGCTGCCAGCGCTGCGCCCTTCGTCACGCTTTCGAGGAATTCGATCATGGCAGCGTTCACCTCGGCGGGGCGCTCCTGCTGCGTCCAGTGGCCCACGCCGGGGAGAATGATCTTCGTCCGCAGGTTCGGCACCGAGGCCTCGAGGTTGTCGACGGCGGCCCGGGCCATGGAGAGGTAGACCACGTCCAGGTCGCCCGTCATGAAGAGCGCTGGCTGGGTGATCTTCGCGCCGGCGTACGCGCCCATGAGCTCCCAGTTGCGGTCGATGTTGCGATACCAGTTGATGCCACCCCGGAAGCCGGCTTGCCTGAATTCGTTGGCGTAGAAGTCGATGTCCTCATCGCTGAGCCAGGCGGGGAGCGTCTCGGGGTCGTTCATGCCCTGCAGCATGAAGGCGGTTGCGGGTGGTAGCTCCGCCGCCGCTGCGCCCGCCGTTGAGACGCGCGCGAAGACTCCCTCGCCGCCGGCCCCGTAGAGGATGAGCTTCATCGTTCGGCGCACATCGTTCTGGAACTCGTGCTCGGCGACACCGGGTGTCTGGAAGTGGAGCTGGTAGAAGAAACGGTCGCCGAAGTTCTGGCGCATCAGGTCGGTAGGGCGCGTGGCGCCGGCCCAGCCCATGTCCGCGCCAGGGGCGCCAACGGCGCTGCCCTGGCGGGGCAGGTACGGGACGCTCAGCGCGATCACGCCGGTGAAGCGGTCCGGGCGGAGAAGGGCACAGTTCCAGGCGACGGGCGCACCCCAGTCGTGGCCGGCCACAACGGCCGTCTCCTCGCCGAGGGCATCGAGCAGCCCGACGATATCGCCCACGAGATGGAACTGGGTGTACTGGTCGATGCCTTCGGGAGCAGTGGTGGTGCCGTAGCCGCGCTGGTCGGGGGCGACGGCGTGGTAGCCGGCGTCGGCGAGCGCCGTGAGCTGGTGGCGCCAGGAATACCAGGACTCGGGCCAGCCGTGGCACATGACAACGAGCGGCCCGGAGCCTGCCTCGGCGATGTGCATGTTGATGCCGTTCGTCTGGACCGTGCGGTGAGTAATCTGAGCCATAGTGAGTCCTCGCTTCGGGGTGAGTGGGCGCATTGTACGGGGAGCGAGGCGGAGCGTCTTTGGTGTGTGCGGACCGGTCGCTTACGCTTCCCGCTTCATTTTGGAACCGGGATGGGACGGGCGGTGTACAACTATCGCGTGGAAGCCACGACGACCGATGCGGAGGCGATCGCGGCCGCTCGCGGGGGCGACCAGGACGCTTTCTGTGCGCTCGTCGCACGCTACCAGGAGGTCGCATTCCGTGCGGCATTCCTGGTGGTGCGCGACCCGGGCACCGCGGAGGACGTGACCCAGGAGGGATTCGTGCGGGCATACCAGGCGCTGGGCAGCTTCCGGGAGGGCGAACCCTTCCGCCCGTGGGTCTTGCGCATCGTCACGAACCTGGCGCTGAACGAGGTGCGCTCCCGCAGCCGCCGGCGGGGCCTGCTCGAACGGGTCGGGCGCTTTCGCGTTGAGCTGCCGCCACTGCCCGAGCGGGAGGCGGAGGAAGACGAGGAGCGCGCCCTGCTCTGGCAGGCCATCAACGAGTTGCGAGAGGAGGACCGCGTGGTGCTCTACCTGCGCTACTTCCTCGAGTTGCCAGAGCGGGAGATCGCGCTCGCCATCGGCCACGCGCCCGGGACCGTGAAGTCACGCCTGAGCCGGGCATCGGCCCGTCTGCGCCACGTGATCGAACGCGGCTACCCGGGGCTGCGCCGCATCCACACCGCCGGGGAGGTGCGCCGTGGCTGAGATGCACCCACCCACCGACTGGACGGAGGAACTGCTCGTGCGTGCAGCCATGACCATCGACTACCCGCCGACTCCCGACATCTCGGCAGCGGTGCGGTTGCGGCTTGCAGCAGGAGCACGGGCACGCGCCGTTCCCGGCAGGGCGAGACCGGCCACGCAGTGGGCCCGCCCGCTGGGCGTGGGGTTCGCGGTGGTCGTCGTGGCGTTCGTGGTCGCGCTGTCGGCGTCGTCTGGGGCGCGGGAAGCGGTGGCAGAGTTCCTCGGGCTGCGCGTGAAGGGCGAGCAGATCGCCATCCTGCCGACACCGGCTCCGGACGCGACCGCAACCCCCTTCCCTTCCCCCGTTGCCATCGAGCAGTACGCCACGCCCGTTGCGGCGTCGGACCTCGCCACCGAGGTCGGGTTCGAGCCCGCACGTCCCGCGGATGCAGGCAACCTGCAGGCTACCTACGTCATCGACTACGACGGGTTGCTGGTCGCCGTGCTGCAATACGAGCGCTTCGACCTCTGGCAGGTGGCACTGGACGGCGGGACGTTCGATAAGGGCATCCCCTTCTTCCAGAAGGGCGCGACCGTCCTCCAGGAGACATCAGTGAACCAGCAGCCCGCCTGGTGGATCGCCGGTGGCGGCCACATCATGCGTTTCGTCGGCCCCGACGGGACCGTGGTCGCAGGGTCGGAGCGCACGGTCGACCGGAACACCCTCGTCTGGCACTCCGCCACGGGCATGAACTACCGCATGGAGACCGACCTCTCTCTCGCCGAGGCCGCGGCAATCGCGGGCACGCTCCCGTGACGGCTCGGTGAACCGAACTTCAGACGGTGCCGTGGACGGTCGAATGCGAAGACATGGAGCGGAACGAGTTCCGAGTCGCAGCCGCCCTCCTCGGGGTCGTGGTGCTCGCCATCGGCGCCATCTTCTACGTCCGCGTCTCAGGCGCCGAAAGTCTGCGCGATGCCTTCTCCGACCCGTACGGCGCCGGCCCGTGGGATGCCGACGAGTTCGAGCGGTGCTACGAACTCTACGAACGGCTCGGCCTCTGGGGATACGGCGAGGGCGTCCGGTACACGCAGGACACGCACACCGAGACGATGCCCGACGGCACCAATCGCACATCGACGCTCTCGGTCGCCTTCTTCGACGACGAAGCCGAGGCAGGCCAGAGCCTCATCTCGCAGGAAGCGGCGATGGGACAACTCCGCAACTCAGATTGCTTCGAGGCGATGGAAGACCTCTCCCAGAGCGACTCGATCGAACCATCAGTGGCGGCAGCCGATGGCCTCGCCTGGGCTACGCTGGTCGGCTACCCATACGACGAGGGGAGCGAGACCACTCGCCGCGAAATCTACGTCTGGCTGGATGGTCCCCGCACGGCGACTCTCGATGTGTGGGTGGACGACACCGGGGAGGGCGCGGCGTTTGTGCGTGCGCGGTACCGGCAGGCGGTAGCGCAGGTGGCCGCAGCGCGCTAGTGGTGCGCGAACGGGAAATCGGGATGCGTCGGCAACTCCTGCCGGATGAAGTCGCCTGGGGTCATGGCCACGGTCGCTAGTGCCGAGAGGTTCACTTCGGACGCCAACGGGCGATCCAGAGTGAGAATGACATCCGCACGTCCTGCAACGGCTGCGGCCACGACGTGTCGATCCTTCTCATTGACACCGCTAGCGACATTCCACACCGGGACGAGAATCCGCGTGAGGTCGGCAGCCAGCAGCAATCGCTCAAGCTGCACGGCCGCGAGATCTCCCATTTTCTCGCGCGTGTTGCGCTCCGCCTCCGCGAGGATAGGCCGGGACACGGCGCCACGTAGATAGCCCCGCGCACAGAGTCGCAGAACGAAAGCTGAGCCACCGCGCGAGGAGCCGCCAGCCGCGACAAGGCAGGATGCATCGAACAGCACGACCGTGTCGCGGCCGATGGTCACGCGGTCAGCAGATGCCGGAGTTCGGACGGCAGCTCGACCTGATCTTCAGCAAGGAACTCTGTGAGCTCTTTGTCACCGTAAAGTCGAGGACCTCTCCGACCGAAGGAGCGGTAGCCTTCGAGGATCTCGACGTCCAGCCCCGTGAAGACGAGCCCCTGCTCATCCCGTGACGCGGTCAAACGACCCTCGCGCACGTAGCGGTAAACGCTACTCCTGCTCACGCCGAGCCGCTCCGCGGCTTCTTGGACGCGCAGACGCTCCTGGGCCAGCTCTCGTGTCGTGGTCACGGGGGCAGTATATCAGCCGGGCTAGCCGCCGATGTGGGACATCTCCACCTTGGGGCGGGTGCTCGTCTCGGAGGTGCGGATCTCGGAGTAGCGGTCGTCGCGGACGCGCCAGACGCTGCCGAGGAAGTCGCTGATATCCGCGTCCGTCGCACCGGAGCGGAGGAGGGCGCGGAAGTCGTGGCCGCGGTTGGAGAAGAGGCATGTGTAGAGGCTGCCCTCCGGCGAGAGCCGGGCGCGCGTGCAGTCGCCGCAGAACGGTTGGGTGATCGATGCGATGACCCCCACTTCGCCGCTCCCGTCGAGGTAGCGCCAGCGCTGGGCAACCTCGCCCGTGTAATTCGCCTCAGCGGGCTCGATCGGGAAGACGGCATTGATGCGCTCCACGATCTCCCTCGCGCTGACCACCTCGTCCATGCGCCAGCCGTTGGTGGTGCCCACGTCCATGAACTCGATGAATCGCACAATCTGGCCCGTGCCCTTGAAGTGGGCCGCCAGGTCGACGATGCCGTCGTCGTTCACGCCCTTCTGCACGACCGCGTTGACCTTGATAGGCGCGAGGCCCGCCTCCGCGGCCGCGTCGATCCCGTCGAGCACCGCTTGCACGGGGAACTCGACATCGTTCATGCGGCGGAACGTGGCGTCGTCGAGCGCGTCCAGGCTGACGGTGAGCCGCTGGAGCCCCGCGTCGCGTAGCGCTTGCGCCTGGTTGCGAAGGAGCGAGCCGTTCGTGGTGAGCGTGAGGTCCTTCAGGCCCGGCACCTCGGCGAGGAGCGCCACCAGCGAGGGCAGGCCACGCCGCACGAGGGGCTCGCCGCCGGTCAGCCGAATCTTTTCCACGCCGTGCGCGACGAAGATGCGTGTGAGGCGCGCGATCTCCTCGAACGTGAGCAGGTCATCGCGCTGGAGGAACTGGAAGTCCGTCCCGAACACCTCTTTGGGCATGCAATACGTGCATCGAAAGTTGCAGCGGTCCGTCACGGAGATACGGAGATCGCGCAGCGGTCTGCCGAGCGCGTCAGTGAGAGCCATGCGGCCATCTTACCGCGAAATGCTCCGTGGGGCATATCGGTGCCGACAACAAGCAGCACTGAAACATTGACGTTCGCGTTAACGTCTCTAGACTAAAGTGTGACCATGACTCTCGAGGCCGGGGCCACCATCAGTTATCTCCAGATCGGCGAAGCGGCCGACCGCACGGGGCTGACCCAGCGGACCCTGCGGTATTACGAGGAGAAGGGGCTGCTCAAACCACCCTCGCGGATGGACGGCGGCTTCCGCCTCTACTCGGGCGACGACGTGGAGCGGATCGAGCGGATCAAGGAGATGCGGGACCTCCTCGGTTTCTCGCTCGCCGAGATCAAGGAGATGATCGAGGCGGACGATGTGCGGCTCCAGGTCAGGGCCGAGTGGCGGAGCGACGCGGACGCGGCCGAGAAGGCCGCCCGGATCCTCAAGGCCCGCGAAGTGACGGAGGCCCAGCTAGCCCTCATCGACAACAAGATGGGAAAGATGGCCGAGATGCGTCAGACGCTCGCGGAACGCCTGGAGAAGTACGACACGCTGCTCAAGCAGTGGTCCGGCCAGCCCTGAAGACCGTCGGCTTGACCACGCTGCCGGCCCGGAAGCAAACGGGGAACGGCCGCAATACAATCGCAAGATCCTCACACTCGAATGCAAGATCCTTGACTCTGAGGTCTTGCACGAAGGGCTCGGATAGCCTCCGAATTTGCGCAGGCACATAATCATTTTCTGCCCTGTGAAACTTCGATCCGGACTTGCCGGACTTTCACATAAAGGCGTTGAACAGCAGCCCTCCGGCGACTAGTGTTCCCCCCACGCCACCCCAGCAGACGGCCAGTGCCCCGGCCGCCAGCCCCCCAGGAAGAGGCGTCGTTACCCGGCCCCGGCTTACACCCGTGCCATCTCCCACTTTGAGAAAGGAGCATGCTCGCGCATGTCTGGCAGCTGCATGACAGAACCCCGTGACCTCGCGCGCGCATGGCAGGCGATCCTGGGCAAGCTCCAGTTCGACCTCGCTCCAGCGAATTACGCGACCTTCCTCGACGGTACTCGCGCCCTCCGCCTGGAGGGCGACACTCTGGTGGCCGAGGGGAACCGCGGCAACGTCGAGGAGGTGAATGGCCGCCTCCGCACGCTCATCGAACGCGCCGCCTTCAAGGTGTTTGATGAGGAACTTCGCGTGCTTTTCGTCCCGAAGGGCTCGGCTTCGGCCACAGCCTCGGCGGACGAGCACCCCGCCAGGGCCGACAGCGCGCCCGGCGACACCGCCGGGCCGCTCGTCGGCAATGTGAACCGCCGCTTCACCTTCGACCGCCACCTCCCGGCCGCTGGGAACCGGGTGGCCCGCCAGTGCTGCATCGACGTGATCGAGGGAGGATCGCTTCCCACGAGCTCGATCGTGCTCTACGGACGGCCTGGGCTGGGCAAGACCCATCTCCTCCACGCCCTCGCGACGCGCGCTTCTGACGCCGGCTGGAGCGTGGCCTGCCTGAGTGCCGAGGAGTTCACCTCGGGCTTCACCCGCTCGCTCTTCAAGCACTCCATCGAGGACTTCCACGATGCCGTGCGGAGGGTCCAACTTCTCGTCGTCGACGACCTGCAGGACCTGGCCGGCAAGAAGGCGACTCAGAAGGAGTTCGTGCACACGATCGACGCGGTAGCGAACACGGGCGGCGTGGTGGTGGGAGCGAGCGAGGAACACCCCCGCGACCTCGACCTGCCCGAGCGGCTGTCGTCCCGCCTGCAGGGCGCCGTCACAGCTCGCATCACAGCTTTCGATGCGGCGGAGCGGCGCGCCTACGTCGAGTTGCTCGCACGCGACAGCAACAGCGCGCTCCCCGCATGGGCCATCGACCGCATCGTTGGCCTGGATGCCCCCTCCGTACGCGTACTCGAAGGGGCCGCCCGCACCGCCATCCAGCTCGCGCGAAGCAACGCCCTCACGATGGCCGAGCTGGACCTGTCGCTCGTGTCGAACGCCGCCCGGGAGGCATCAACGGGGGTGTTCGCGGAGCGAGAGCTGCTGGAGAATGTCGCCCGCCACTTCCAGCTCTGCTTCGACGACCTCACCGCCCGTTCACGCAAGCCCGCGGTCACGGCGGCGCGCGCGGTGGCAGCCGCCGTCATGCAGGAACGCGGCAAGAGCCTCGCGCAGATTGGCGCCGTGCTCGGCCGCAACCGCGGGACGATCTCCGACATCGCTGAGCGTGGCCGGGGACTCCTCGAGGCTGACCCAGCGCTGCGCATGCGCCTCGCCGGGTAGGTGTTTCCTATCACCGGGCTTTCCCGGGGGTTGCCCGGATCCGCTACCCCGTGCCGGGCATCGCCTGTACCCTAGCCTCGAATGCTAGCCGCCCTGCTCCCGTTCCTCGCTATCAACATCAACATCGATCCCGTGATGGGCGAACTCGGCCCCTTCACGCTCACCTGGCACGGGTTCTTCACCGCCGTCGGCATCATCGCGGGCGTTTCGCTCTCCGTCTGGCTGGCCAAGAAGGACGGCATCCCCAGCGAGATCGGCCAGGAGATTGCACTCGTCGGCGTGCCCTGCGCGATTGTCGGCGCCCGCCTCTTCTACGTCGCCGAGCACTGGGACGTGTTCTCGGATGACCCGGCGGAGATCATCACGGGTATCACCGAGGGCGGCATCACGCTCTACGGCGGTCTCCTGGGCGGCGTGATTGGAGGGGTGCTGTACGCGCTCTTCCACAAGTGGCCCGTGGGTATCGGCCTCGACGCGGCCGCGCCGGGGCTCATCCTCGGGCAGGGCATTGGCCGCATCGGCGACCTCATCAACGGCGAGCACCACGCCGACGAGTCCGGCCTCCCCTGGGCCGTGAAATACACCCATCCCGACACGCTCGGGGAGCTCGGCAAGGCCGTGCACCCCACGGCGGGCGGCTACGAGATGATCGGCGACCTCGTTATCTGCCTGCTGCTCATCTTCGTCGTGCGGAAGTACGCGCGGGTGCCCGGCTGGGTGTTCTGCGCCTACCTTGTAATGTACGGCGTCATGCGCTTCTTCTTCTCCTACACGAGGACAGATGAGCAGGTGTTCTACGACGTGCCCGTGCCGCAGATCGTGAGTGGGATCATTGTGGGCGCAGGCATCGCGCTCGCCGCCGTGCTCTACCGCTGGCCAGGCCCGATCACCCCGGAGTACGCCGAGCGCGTCTGGGGCGACCTTCCGCCGCCCGAGCCTGAGGGCGATGACCCCGCCGGACAGACCGCAGCCAAGGGGCTAGAGGCTGGGGGCTAGGGGCTGGTGTGCCTCCGCCGGTAGTTACGCTCTACGGTCGGGCGGGGTGCCACCTGTGCGACGAGGCGCTGGCCGTCCTTCAGAGGCTCCGCCCGCGCCTCGGCTTCGAAATCGCCGAGGTCGATATCGAATCTGACGACGCCCTTCTGCAGCGCTATGTCTTCGCGATCCCGGTGATCGCGGTGGGTGAGCACGAGGTAGCCAGGGCACCAGTCAGGGCCGAGGCCCTTGAAGACGCATTACGCGAGGCGCTGCCTGGGTAGGCGCGGCCTTGCGAGACCTGAAGGCGCCATCAACCACCGCCGCCACTTCCTTCGGCGTCCGTCCCTCTGTTGCTACGCTCAGGTCGAAGCTCATGCCCTCGTAGGCGTCTGTGAAAGCCTGCCACTGGACCCGTGTGAGGCTCTGGTCGTTGGTGAGGTTGCCTCCTGGCTCCCGGTTGGCGATGCGCCCGGCGGTGGTCTCCACCGGGACTTCGAGCCGGACGGCGAACCCGCCGAACGCCTCCCGGAGGCGGGCGACGAAGTCCCGCTCCGTAAGGGCGGTCGATTCGTAGACCCAGGGACGCGGCTCCGCCCGCATCGCCTCGAGGAAGCCGGCGTGGAGGCGCGCCACCGCCTCGGTCTTCTGCCGCCGAAACTCCTCGATCGAGCCGTACTGGGTGACCAGGGCTGCCTCCCGGTCCTCGAACCAGTAGCCGCGAACGCCCAACGCCAGGCCGATCGACGTCTTGCCGCTCCCCGGCGGCCCGACGAGGACAATCCCGCTGTTCGCCACAGCGTGGATCAGACGCGATCCGTCCCGCGCTTGTCCAGCGACTTCCTGGTCGCGTCAGCACCGGCCGTTAGCCCGCTGCCCGGACTGTCCGCGAGTTCGATTCCCGCGTGCCGTAATCGTGAATGCGGCACGAACCGGTTACGCTGAGACGGATGTTTTCCGCGTGGGCCAACAACACCTTCCGCGCCCTGCGGAACCCCAACTACCGCATCCTCTGGATCGGCACCACCATCTCCTTCCTCGCCTTCATGATGTCCTCCATCGTCCAATCGGTGGTGGCCTTTGACCTCACGGGCAAGAACGGGGCGGTGGGCCTGGTGGCGCTGGGCATGGGTGTCGCCACGATCTTCGTGTCGCCCTTCGGCGGCGTCATCGCGGACCGTGTCTCCAAGCGCAAGCTGCTGCTCATCGGCCAGTGCGTCATCGGCATCAACTTCCTCGCCGTCGGCCTCCTCATCGTCACGGACCAGATCACCATCTGGCTCCTCGTGGCCTCGACGTTCGTGCTGGGCACGGTGTTCTCCTTCATCGCGCCCGCCCGCCAGGCCTGGATTGGCGAGCTCGTGGCGACGGAGGAACTGCCCAACGCGATTGCCCTGCAGCAGCTCGGGATGACGGCGACGCGCATCGGCGGCCCCTTCATCGCCGCAGGGCTCATCGCCCTGCCGTTCTCGGGTACGGGCGGGGCCTACCTCTTCATGGCCGGCCTGTTCGCGATCGTGGTGGCGACACTCGCCCAGCTCCCCCGGACAAAGAGCCGCGAGAAGGGCACCGGCCCCACGATGCTCGGGGACCTCAAGCTCGGCGTGACCCACGTGAAGGACCGCCCGCGACTCCTGCTCCTGTCGCTGTCATTCATCGGGGTGGTGATCGGAGGGTTCTCCTACCAGGTCATCCTCCCCGGCTTCCTCGAGAACGAGCTCGGCCGCGACTCGGACGACATGGGCCTGTTCCTGGGCGTGAGCGCCGTCTCCGGGCTTATCGTGACGCTCGCCGTCGCGGGCATCTCCGGCTCCCGCCACGCGTGGCGCATCATGCAGATTGGCGGGCTGTTGCTCGGCGTGTCGCTCATGCTCACGGCGGTCTCGGGGAACATGGTCCAGGCGCTGGGGGCGATGCTGCTCGTGGGCGCGGGGTCGAGCGCCTTCCAGCTCCTCAACAATGCCCTCGTCATGCAGGAGTCCGACCCCGCCTACTTCGGCCGCGTCATGTCGCTGACGATGCTCGCCTGGGGCCTGAACGGCCTCGCCGGGCTGCCCTTCGGCTTGCTCGCCGACGCCGCGGGCGAGCGCTGGGCGCTGATGGCCATGGGCCTCATCGTCTGTGGGGTCACGATCGCGAGCGCCCTCGCGTACAGCATGATCGGCCGGCGCCCTCCAACCGCGGCCGTGGCCGTCGAAGCCGGAGCAAGCGGCGGGCGATGATCTCACGGGATCGCCACGGAGCCCCTCGCGTTAGCGAGGGGTGGTTTTTGGAACAGGGCGATACCTTTGAGCCCCCCGCGTTAGCGAGCGCGCGTTCCCCGGGCTAACGCCCGGGGCTCCATCGTGCTTCCCCCCGCGCTTCGCCCATCCCCTCGCTAACGCGAGGGGCTCCACGTGAGCCCGATCGCTCGGTACCCCGGCCGGTAGGCCGGTGGCACGGGGCGGGGTGCGGGGTGGCGACACAAAAGAAACTGCGCCGGCCACTGAGGGGTGAGGCCGGCGCAGTCCTGGAGGAGTCGGAGGCAGTGATGCCTCCATGCGCCGGGTTGTGGGGGGTGGGGGTGGGGAGTCCCGGCGCTTACACCTTCAATATCGCGCAGCGCACCCGCCCGGGCATCGTCACTTGGGCGCGTCCGCCGCTCATCCTTTCGACGGAGTGCCGTTCACGCCCTCGACACTATCGAGGACTGTTCACGCCTGGGGGCGATGCCGTCGGACCTCGATGGCGCTGTCGCGCCCTCCTTGCCATAGCGCACAGAGAAGCGCCCTCCCACCGTGGAAGGGCGCTTCCCGCTTCCCCTGCGCGTCCGGAGCTAGGGGTAGGCGCAGACGGCCGCGTCCGGGACGGCCTGCCCGCTCCACTCTTTCGCCGCCTCCCAGCCGATGCACTGGATCGCGTCCGCGTCCGTGCCGACCTCGCGCTCGTCGAGGAGCGTGGCGTAGAAGACGAGGTTGCCGTTGCTGAACTCCATCACGCCGGCCTCCGAGCTGATGCGATGCGTCCCGAGCTGTGGCCTGTGGGCGAAGTCACCGGGCACGCCCGTATACGTCTTCGCGCCGGGCTTGCCGTAGTACTGCGTGCCCAGCCCACCCGCCAGGTTATTCGCGTTCAGGCCGACCTGGTCGGCGATGTTCCAGAACGTGTCGTACGAGTCGTCGCTCAGGAGCCCGTCGTTCTCCCAGACCTTGCGGTAGAAGGTGGCAAGCTCGCGCGGGGTGGTGAAGTTGTCGTTCCCCGCCTTGAACGAAGCCCACCAGGTCGCGTGGCCGGTCATGTAGCGGTTGAGCGTGGTGACCGTCAGCCCGAGGTCGTCGATTGCGTCGTTGACGGCGGCCATGCCGACGTAGTCGATGAGGATGTTCGTGTTGGCGTTGTTGCTGTTCACCATCATCGTCGTGGCGAGCGTCGTCAGGCTGACACCATCGATGGTCTCGGTGTCCATGTCGAGGTCCTCGGCGTCGACCTTGAGCATGAGGGCGTAGAGGATGGTCGCCTTGATAGCACTGGCGCTGCCGAACACCTGGTCCGCGTGGGCGCCCACGGTCTCGCCCGTGGTGGCGTTGATGAGGACGGCGCCGCCGCGGCCCTCGGTGCAGTTGATGTGGTAGTTCATCCGCGCCGAGAGTGACGAAGTCTCGTTGACGCTGGGCGTGCCCTTGTAGCTCCAGACGCCGCCGAACGTGTTCCAGCCGTCCGAGCCTTCCATGGCGTAGAAGTTGTCCAGCACGTAACCGTCGCAGGCGTTGTTGTTGAAGCTGCGCTGGAACTTGTACCAGTGCTGGCCGTGGGTGGCACGGAGCGCGGGGCCGGACTGCTCCCACCAGATGCCCGCGTACAGGCTCTTCGAACCGGCGAGGTACGAATCCACGTGGACGAGGCGCACGTTGCCGATGTTCGCGTTGAACTCGGCCTGGTACTGGGCGCTGCTGAGGTCTTCGTGCATCTCCCAGCGGCAGTCCATCTTCATCCAGACCACGATGAAGGCGCGGCCGTGTTGAGGCAGGTCGTATCCCTCGATGCGGACGGGGGCGTAACCCTTGCCCTGCATCTCGGCCTTCTTCGCATCGATGTTGCCCGCGAGCACGTCGCGCGTGACGGCCCAGCCCGCACCTGTGGTGTTCTTCAGCCAGATGTCGGCGTAACGCACGCCCGCGGGCGTGTTGTAGCCGCTCGCGCTGACGAGGCGGTGGGTGCCCTTGAGGGCGAGGTATCGGTCATGGAACTGGTCGCCGGTGATCCCGAACTTTGAGCTCCAGGCGGGGCTCGCGACCTTCGCCCACTTCGTGGCGTATTTCACCGTGCCGTTGTCCATGTAGCCGCTGACGTGGACCGGGTTGTAGCCGGCGTCGTTGTAGCTGCCGTCGTTGGCCACGTTGCCGTCGCCGTAGAATTGCTTCTGCAGGTCCGACGACGAGGCGCCGTACTGGAAGACATACGGCGCGTCGAGGAGCTCGCGGTTGTAGTCCTCGCACGCTTTGTCGCGTGTGGGGCCGCCGTTGGGCCCGGTCTGCGCATCGGCGGGCGACGCAAGGGCGAGGGTCGACATCCCGGCGAGCGCCGTGATGCTGAGCAAGGCGATGTGGATGAGTCTTCGGGTGTTCATGGGGTCTCTCCTCCGTGCTGCCGACCCCTGGCCGGCGTCTGGAGGTGAGACCGTCGATGGCGCGAGGTCTTACACGGACGCCCCTCGCTCGGCTGCTGTCCCAGCGGGCGGATCGGACTACCGGCTTCGGTACGGAGCCGGTGGCCGCTATCGCAGGTGTCCGCGTTCCCTGGCGCCCTTGGCGGTATCTCTGCGATGCGTCTAACCTTCTTCATTCTTGGCGCTCTTGGCGCCTTGGCGGTGTGTATGGATCTCCAGCTCGCAGGCAAGACAGCGCTCGTCACCGGAGGGAGCCGGGGCATCGGCAAGGCCATCGCCCGCGCCCTCGCCGCGGAGGGCGTCCAGGTCGCCATTCTCGCGCGCAACGAGGAGCCACTTTTCGCCGCCGCGCACGAGCTCGCCGCCGCCGGCTCGAGCCCCATCCTGCCCGTCACCGCGGACACCGGCGACACCGAAGCCGTGAATGCCGCCGTCGCGCGAGTAATCGAGGAGTTCGGGGGCATCGACATCCTCGTGAACAACGCCGCCCGCCCCGGCGGCGCGCCCCCGAAGCCCGGGATCGAGAACCTCCCCGACGATGGCTTCCTCGAGGAGATGAACACGAAGGTGCTCGGCTACGCCCGCTGCGCCCGCGCCGTCGTTCCGTCGATGAAGGAGCGTGGGTGGGGCCGCATCATCAACATCAGCGGCCTGGCTGCCCGTCAGACCGGCAACCCCATCGGCAGCATCCGCAATGTGGCTGTCTCCGCGCTCACCAAGAACCTGGCGGACGAGCTCGGGCAGTTCGGCATCAACGTCACCTGCGTGCACCCCGGGCTCACGTGGACCGAGGGCGTGGCCGAGACCTTCGGCCGACAGGCCGGCAGCGAGGAGGCTGCCCGCGAGCGCCTCAGCTCCCAGAACGCCGTCCGCCGCGTGATTGATGCCCAGGACATCGCCAACGTCGTCGCCTTCCTCGCCTCGCCGCTTTCCGTCGCGATCACTGGCGACTCGATCGCCGCCGGCGGCGGAGTCGGCCGCGCGATCCACTACTGAGTCCTTGTTGAGCCCCTCGCGTTAGCGAGGGGTAATCGTCCCCAAGCGCCGCACTGCCATGGAGCCCCGCGCGTTTAGCGCGGGGTCTCGATGGCGCAGCCTTGAGCGCGTCTGCCAACGACCCCCGAGCGGTGCCCGTGTACGATGCTCTCCGCCATGACGAGCGGCGACCTCCCACGCCCACCCATCCCCGCCACGACGGCCGACCTGTCGCCCGAGTGGTTCTCCGCCGCGCTCGGCCGTCAGGTCATCTCTGTCGCGCTCGACCGGCTCGGCGGACTCAGCAGCCTCGTCCACCGTGCGCGGCTCACGTGCGAAGGCCACCCCGGCCCGCCTTCGGTGATCGTGAAGCTGGCGCTTCCGGGCGCCACGCCAGCGCCTGGCTTCGACCGCGAGGTGCGCTTCTACCGCGAGCTCGCGCCCCGCATGGACGTCGCGGTCCCTGCCTGCCTCTGGTCCGACGCGGACGCCGACACCGGCCAGTGGATGCTCGTGCTCGAGGACTTCCCGGCGCACGCGGCCCGCAGCGACGAGGCCTTCGCCACGACGGAGCAGATGCGGGCGATTCTGACCGAGATCGCGCGCGTGCACGCCGCGTGGTGGGGCAGCCCGGAACTGGAGCGCCATGCGTTCCTGCGCACGCTCCCGGACTTCATCGCACGCGTCGAGGCGCAGCTCGAGCGCGGTGTGCCGCTGTTTCTGGAACGGTTCGCCGGGCGGCTCGACGCGGAGGAGCGGGCCGTCTTCGAATTGCTTCCCACGCGTTTCCGCTCGGCCCTCGAACCCCTCGACCAGGCCCCGAAGACGCTCGTCCACCACGACCTCTCGCTCCGGAACGTGCTTCTCGGCAGCGAGGCGGCATCCCCCGGTGTGGTGCTCATTGATTGGGGGCTTCCGCAGCGTACCGCCCCCGTCCGGGACGTCAGCTTCCTCATCGGCACGAGCGTGCCGCCCGACCGACGAACACAGCAGGAGGGTGACTACTTGCGCCTCTACCTCGATCGCCTCCACGAGGCCGGCGTCGTCGGATACAGCTTCGAGCACCTGGTCGAGGACTATCGCCGCTCCGTCATCTGCGACTACGGCCGCATGGTCCTGACCGCGGGGCATACGCAGGTGCACCCGGGGATGGAGGCGGCCGTCGCGCACCAGCTCGCCTGCCGCGCCGGCTCCGCGGCGGAACTCGACCTGCTGGCGCTGCTCCAGGCGAATTAGCAGACGTAGTTTTCGTCGAACTCGTACCAGAGCTGGAGCATCACGACCTCGCCACCGCCGAAGCTCGGCGTAGTCTCGCAGTACTCGGGCGCCGTCTCGTGGCGGGCCTCCGGCACTGGCACCCAGTTGTCGAGGCCCGGAGCATAGTTGCCCGCAATACGCCCGTACTGGTAGCTGGTCGAGTAGATGCCGACCGTCTTGCCGGCGCCTTCGAGCACGTCGATGAAGCCGCGCAGCACCTCCGCATTCGCTCCCCTGTCCCGCGACCAGGAGTTCATGGTCTCCACATCGAGCCAGTAGCGCGAGACTTCGGGAGCGACGCCGTCGACAAGTGAGAGGGAGTACGTCGCGGCGGCCCGCCCGTACTGGTAGTTGTTGCAATCTACGTCCCGTCGCGCGCAGGAAGCGTGACGGTACTTCTTGGGCGCGCCGTTCGTGTTCACATAGACCGCCGGCTCCTGGGCGGCACCCTCGGCCCACTCCATCTGCTCCGCGAAGCAGGGGTTCGCCGTGAACGACTTGCCGTTGTTCACGCCCACGATCCCGAACCCGGGCGACGCCGGCAAAGAGCCGCCACACTGGGGATACGACACGTCGTAGCCAGTGCTGCCGATCACGTAGCCGGTATCGGCTCGCGCGGTGCCTGTGGTGACGGCGACGCCGAGCAGGGTAAGTGCGACGAGCGCGGCAGCGGAGAACCGCCGGGTTGTGAGCAGCATGTGAGTCTCCCGCGGTTGGTGGGAGACGATGGTCGCGCTCGCTGGTTGTTACGTCGAGTTAAGGTAATGCCGTCTTTCGATACACGGCCAGCTAGTCGTAGCCGGGCATCTCCATGTCCGTGTCCGGCGCTGCGTCGCCCTCCATGGAATCGCCTGCCATCGACTCGCCTTCCATCGACTCGCCGTCCATCGACATCGAGTCCTGCGTGGACCCACCGTGATCGTGCGGCTCGTTGGTCAGGCCCGGAGCGAGGCCCGGCTCCCAGATGACGGCGAGCGCCGCGGCGAGTGCGGCCACACCGACCGCCCGGGAGAAATGAACCCCCCAGCGCCAGACCTTCTCGATGGCGATGACGGCGGCCAGCGCGATCATCGCGGGGACGTTCATCACGCCCAGGGCGATGAGGATGGCCATCAGCCCCCAGCAACACGCGGCGCACACCCACCCGTGCTCGAACCCCGCCCGCAAGTCTCGGAACGGCCCCCGAAACGACGCGTAGTGGAGGAGGTGGCCCATGGGGGTGCGGCAGTGCGCGAGGCACCGGTACTTGATAGGCGTGAGCTGGTAGATCCCGGCCGCCGCGAACACCGCCACCGCCAGGAACTTCGCGCCATCCTCGCCCGCGTACTCATCCGCCAGGCGCGCGAGCCCGTAGGCCGGGATCCCGATCAGCGACCAGACGACGAGATAGCCGGCGGCGAACGATCCAAGCCGCGGAAGCCGGTTCTTTTGGACTGTCCGGGCGTAGGTGCTCGCGAATGGGGCGACAGAGGGCAGCATCATGGCGGCCATCATCAACGCCCACATGCCCACGAATGTCGGGTACTCCCAGCCCATGGTCCCCGGCATGTCCCACATGCCGTCCGCGCGCACGAGCGTCCACGCCGCCGCGCCCGCCGCGAGCAAGAACAGCACCACCATCTGTGGCGTGACACGGATCAGCAGCGGTCGCGGTCGCCGGGCGGCGGTGGTCATTGGTGGCTAGTTGCTGTTCCAGTTAATGCGCGAAGTCGTGCCGTGCTTGCCGGAGTTGTCGATCTCAATCCCGAAGGCTGTGATCTTCGAGCTGATCGGCGGCGAGATAGTAACTGGCGGGCCAAAGGGCGTGCCCGAGTTCACCAGTTGCAGCGGCTTGTCCATGCCTGGGTTCACCAGATCCTCAAACGCCGACTCGACCAGCTTTCCGGCGCGCAAGCTGTGCTTGCCGTTCTCGCTCACGAACTGGATCGGCGCCCGCTCGATCCCCAGCCGTTCGCCCATGAGCGGCCCAAAGCCAGCCATCGGCCCGCCCAGATCGCCGGTCACGATGCCGGCCAGTCGCCGGGCCTGGTCCTCGGTGGCCGATTCATCGACCACTACTCCAACCTTCCACCCGCCCTCGGCCATCATGCCCGGGGCGTCCTGGATCAGCACCGCGGTCTTCCCGGCCAGGTCCTCCGCGTCACCGGTCCCGGACTCGATATTGACGGCGATGAAGCCGATGCAGCGTTCGTTGTCACCGGGCCGTGTGAGTAGTGACGTGAAGCACGGGCACACCGAATTGCAATTGCAGTGCTCGATAGCTCGTCCCTGGAGCGTCCAGGCCATGTGACACCTTCTGTGGTGGATGGATCGTATGCGACGCAACGATATCACTGCCGTCAAGAGCCCTCCTCACCTCGGCCTTTGCCGCGCCCAGCCCAGCGCCGCTATCCTTCGCTGGCCAATCGAATGTTCAATCACCTCCCGGAGGACTCGACTCATGAGCTACGAACAGATCACCGTCGAACAGCGAGGGCGTGTCGCCCTTCTCACCCTCAACCGGCCCGAGAAGCTCAACGCCTGGACGCCGCAGATGATGGCGGAGCTCGGCCGCGCCATGCGCGAAGCTGCCGCCGACAATGCCACCGGCGCGATCGTCGTCACCGGCGCCGGCCGTGCCTTCTGCGCGGGCGCCGACATCGACGCCGTCTTCAAGACGAACGTCGACAACCGCGACTCCGGCCGCCAGGACAACACGGCCCAGGAAGCCGGCGCGGGCAACTGGGTAGCGTTCCTGCGCAACCTCCCCAAGCCGACGATCGCGGCCATCAACGGCGCCGCCGTGGGCATCGGCATCACCCAGATCCTGCCCATGGACATCCGCATCGCCAGCGAACAGGCGCGCATCGGCATGTTCTTCGTGAAGATGGGCCTCGTGCCCGAGCTGGCGAGCTCCGCGCTGCTGCCGCAGATGGTCGGCCAGGCGCGTGCCATCGAGTGGTGCCTCACGGGCCGCCTGATCCCCGCCGCCGAGGCCAAGGAGGCCGGCCTCGTCTCCGAGGTCGTGCCCGCGGAGAGCCTGGTGGACCGCGCGATCGAGCTGGGCGAGCAGCTCTCCGGCCAGTCCGCCTTCGCCATGACCAAGATCCGTCAGCTCGTCATCGGCAACACGAACGCGAACGACACGGCGGAAGTCCAGCGCGCGGAGGGCGCCTCGCTCGCCGCCGCCTACGCCTCCTGGGAGCACAAGGAAGCGATCGAGGCCTTCCTCACCAAGCGTCCCGCCGACTTCCAGAAGCAGGCACCAACGCCGGTCGCATAGGGTCCGGCCCCTCTCCCCTCTCCCTCTGGGAGAGGGGCCGGGGGTGAGGGCGAAGATCGCCCTCCTCGGCGCTCACGGAATCGCGATATCGCGCCGGAACGCGACCCCCGTCTCCGGGCCCACGAGCGCGCCGAAGGGGACGTGCACGCCGTTCACGAGCAGCCCCAGCTCGGTGCCCACTTCGTTGATGCACGGCGGCGTGTGGCCCTGCCCGCCCGCGGCGTAATTCACCTTGTACCCGCCCGCCTCGAGTGTGTAGGCGGAAGGGCCGGGCTTGCCGTCGAACGTGAGGGTCACGAGCGTCTCCGCGGGAGCGAGTGCGCCGCCAATCGTGAGCTTCCCGAAGACGGCGTTCGGCGGATAGGGCACGGCCGCGTCGGAGGAGCCGCAGTAGCCCGGCCCGGGCGGAGGCGGCACCGGCCTCGAGGGCTGGTCGCGCGCGATCATCGGCACGACGCGGCGATGCTGGAGCTGCTGCCCGGCAGCATCCCAGGTGGTGAAGAGCAGGCCTACCCCGGCGAACAGTCCGGCGAGCGGGACGAGTGCGTACTTGAGCATCGCCCCATGGTGGGAGCAATGGTCCGAACAGGCGAAGCGGGGCGGGAAACGCGAAGGCAAGATGGTCGGGTTTCCCCTGGCTCGAGCCGTTGCCGGTGGCCGGAGCGGCCCCGGCCTCCGCTGAGCCACCTCATCACAGCCGCGACCGGAAGGGAGCGTACGGCTCGTCCGAGCCTACCAGTCCCCTGCGGAGCGCCACTACCGTTCCCCTGCTGGCGCAAACACCAACTGCACCCTCAAGATACGCCCCACGAACGGAGGACAACGCATGGCCAGCATCACCGCGGTGGACGACAAGACCGGACGCAAGTTCTACCTCGACGACCCGGACGACCTTCAGCCCGGCGAGGAGCTCGTGTTCCTCCTGAACCTTCACGGCGGCGGCTCCGTCGGTGGCTGGCAGCGCCTTTACTTCCCCGCCGTGGACTTCAAGGAGCGCTACCGGCTCGTTGTCGCAACGCCCTCGTGCGCAACGAAGGAGCCCATGCGCCGCTGGGTCGCCGAGGCGGACGACGACCACCTCCGCAACATCGTCGACTACGTCTTCGAGAAGTACGGCGCGGAGCGCATCCGCTCCTTCTGGCTCGTTGGGCACTCCCAGGGCGGGATGACCTCCAACCGGCTCCTCCGCGACGACTACTTCAAGGACCGCGTGGACGGCTGTCTGAGCCTCTCCGGCGGTCGCATCGGCCCGATCGAGATCCCCCCGTCCTTCTTCCCCGGATCCCGCCCGGTCCTGCCCGCAACCCCGGGCGAGGAAGCCCCGCGGCCCGGCCGGGCGACTACGCCAGACTGCGACATCTCCTTCATCTTCGCCAGCGGGGAGCACGAGATGGTCTCGCTACCGGAGACTTCTCCCTGGGCGGACAAATATGCGGCCGGGCCGCGCGTCCGCCTCCCCGACGTCGTCGACGAACAGCCCGGCCAGATCTATGACACGACGCGTGAGGGCAAGTCCACGCCGGGTTGGGGCCTCCTCCCGCGGCCCGGCGCGGCCCAGGTGTACGTCTACCCGAACGCCCGCGACGGCCGCGTCATCGCCGATGTCGTGCGCCTCGACAAGGGCCACACCGAGGGCCTCGAGCCCAACGTCACCGAAACCCTCATCCAGATGCTCGTGGCCGCGCCCGGCGGCAAGGCCCGCAACCTCGTCGCGTCGCGCCACTCGTAGGGACTGGCCGCCGCCAGCCCGGCTGCCGCATGCCGGTAGCCGTCGACCTCCGTGTCGACGGCTCGAACCTTAATGCTCCGGCAGGGCGAAGACCGTCCCCAACGCGCGCCTCATCGGCCGCAGGGCCGCCGCGACACTCCCAGAGGCTGGCAGCAGCCAGCCCGGCCCCATTTGGTATAGTCCCGCCTGACGTCTATACGCCGGTCGGCCCGGGAGACGACGTTGCCCGGGAGAGGCCATGACGCACGAGCGAGCACAGCGACGAGCGAGCCCGGGGACCACAGCCGTGCCGGCATCGGGCTCCCGCGCTAATCGCGCCACCCACCAGCGACAGGGTCCCGGCATCCTCCAACTTCAACGCATAGTCGGCAACCGCGCTGTCCAGCGCCGCATCGAGGCGGCCCTTCGCGGCCCGGACGGACCGGAGTCGGGCGGCGCAGACATCACCGACTCCCGAATCGACCTTGTGGAGGTGGCGTCCGTCGAGGGCAAGCCCACCCTGAAGCAGCGCAAGGTCACCTACAAGGAGCAAAAGAAGACAGCGCCCGACGGACTCGGGGCCACAGAGTCCAGGGTCACCATCGAATATGCGGTAGATGCTGAAACCGGTGAGATCCGCGTCGGCTCCATCCGCCCCGAGTACATCGTCACCATCTACACGCCGTACGTTTCCTATGGTGAGTTTGTCCGCCAGTTCGGGCCTATCATCGAGAAGCTCTGGACCGAGCACGGCGGCGACATCATGGCATTCAGCCAGTCGCGCGAATTTCTGCGCTTCCACTACGAGCCCCAAACCAGGCGCCACGAGGAGATGCACGTCGCCTCGCGCCAGCTCGCGCTCCGGGACCAGGTGCCCCGCTACCTGAAATACATGAGGGACAATGGCTTCTTCACCGCAGGCGTTTCAAAGTTCGAGGACCAGACCCACTTCTACCTGAAGGTCGGCTGGGACGAGCGAGTCGAGGAGATTGTCTCCCACGAGCAAATCTACTTCCTTGACGCCCAGACCATGGTCGAGGAATACCGCCAGCGCGCCTCCGAGGAGGAGGCCCCG
The DNA here is from genome assembly GCA_040877955.1 of Dehalococcoidia bacterium. Lineage (GTDB taxonomy): Bacteria > Chloroflexota > Dehalococcoidia > Tepidiformales > Tepidiformaceae > JBBDMZ01. Next base: position 70,867 of record JBBDMZ010000038.1, read on the forward strand.
GAGTCCGGCGCGGGTGGATGGCGCGACTTCCTCTCCCAGTTCCAATAGACGGGTGTCGGGTAGGCCACCTCCGCACCGGATCCCCAGCGGGCGAAGCCCGGTAGCCGTCGACCTCCGTGTCGACGGGTCGCGCGTCAACAGCTCCCGCGAAGCGAGCCGGATGTTGGCACCAGGGGCGGTATCGCCGCCGAGAGTAGGGGTTGCAGCAGCCAACCCAGCACCGCGGCCTTTACCCGGTGTAGGGACAGTCAGACCGCCACGCTTCTATCCTTCCCCTGTGGAGATCGTCCCCCGCGAGCGACGCATCGAGGCCCTGCTGGACCAGCGCTTCGAGTGGACCCCACGCCAGCGCGAGGTGCTCGACCTCATCGCCCGCAGTCACAGCAACCAAGAGATCGCGGACAGCCTTGGCGTCTCCCTCGACGGCGCCAAGTGGCATATGCGCGAGATCCTCTCCAAGCTCAACGTCGATACCCGCGAAGAGGCGGCCGAATACTGGCGCCGCCACAACGGCATCGCGCCGCGCTTCGCCCGCCTGCTCCGCTCCGTGGCCGGCGCGGGCGCGGGCAAATGGGTGGCGGCGGGCCTCGTGGGCGTCGCGGTTGTCGGCATGGCAGCGGTCGCGCTCGCGCTCGCTCTCAACGGCGGCCATGACGACCCCGCCGCAAGCGACACGGAGCCAACCTTGACTGCTACGACCGCGATAAGTACTACTAGCGCGCCGACCGCCGCCGGAACTGTGGCTCCAGCTGCAGTTCGGGAACTGACAACCGGAATGCGAGGACTTGTCGGGTATGACACCGTCGCCTACTTCGGGGTCACCTGCTACGCCTGCGGCGGCGAGCTGAACCTCTGGCGTGTGTACACACTCAGCGGCCGCTTATATCGGGAGGAGTTGCTCCCCGGATCGAGCGGGTACCCGGCAGGCGCCTTCTACTCCCTCGCGGCAGCGGTAGGAAGAGGTGAGTTCCTTGTTGCAGTCTGCACGTCGGAGCCCGGCTCGTGCGGACAGGAGGGGGTGGACCCTGAGTCCGAAAACGTGCTCCTGCATTCTACGGACGGTGGCGTCACGTGGGTTTCGGCCGGAAGTCTGCCCCTCGGGTCGACGCTGGTCGGCTTCCACGCTGACGAGGTCGTAGTCCGTACGTTCCTGGGCGGCGGCGCCTATCGTCACTGGTATCTCGGCTCAGGCCAGGATCTCGTCGCGCCAACTACAGCTCTGGACGCATTCCCGTTCATCACCCCGAACGGGCACTTGTTCTGGCGCAGTCACAACGGCCAGAAGCTCTTTGACGAGCGCGGGACCCCACTTGACATCGCCCTGCCTGCTGATGCGAGCGAGCCGTTCCTGGTCGAGCTCGACGCTGCGGATTACGCCTGGGTGCGGTGGCAAACTGCCGCGGGCACCGCGTTCGGACGGTTCGAGGCGGACGCCTCCGGAACCTTGGTGCTGGAGGAAGGCGTCCAGTGGGTCAGTAATACCGCCTTTCAGCCCTCCGGCGTCATCTCCCGCAACCTGGCGTATGCCGGCGTGCTCTATGAAGACGAGCCGTGCCTGCTCCTCGGATGCCCCAACACAGACCCGCGTCGCCCCGCCTACGAGGCGGCGCTCGTCAGGCTCGACACGGCTACGGTGCATCCCATTCCGGAGTTGAGCGAACCGCTCTCCGGCAACCAGCACCCATTCCTCGCAGGTGTCATCGCGAACTTTCCGTTTGTCCGAGTCAACGCACCGGACGGGTGCATAGCACTGCGTTCCGGTGCAAGCCAGACGGCGGCCGCGCTCGCCTGCATTCCCGATGGCGTGCTCGCCCGCAAGGGACGCGACGGCCCTCCTGTTTCCGCCGAAGGAGTCACGTGGGCCCCCATCGAGTTGCCAGATGGCCGCACTGGCTGGGCAGACCAGGCGTTTCTCGGTTACTGACGGCCACAACCCTTAGCATCACGAGGAGCCGTACGGCGGGCACGCCGCCTGGCCAGGCGGACGCGATGCTGCGGCCTCTACGCCGCGTGCCTTTCGGTCAATGAGGCGGCGAACGACGTGCTCGTCGCGCGGGTGCGGTCGTGAAAGCGCGCCAGGTGGGCATCGAGCCACCGCGCTTCGATCTCAGCCGCGGAGGCAAACTTCGCCGTGCACTGTGGACAGGCGACCATGTGACTTCTCCAACTCTCTTCCCGTTCCGGTTCCGGTGCCGCTCGATCCGCTCGCCGTAGTTAACGGCGGAGGGCATGGGATCCTCATAGCGGGGAATCCCCTGTGATTGCACACCAATCACACTATCGGCATGTCATGGCGAACATTCAGTGATCGGGCGCACGTTTCGGCCGATCACTCTTCGGCGACGCCGTCCTTGCGCGCCTCCGGCACCAGCCGGTAGCCCACGTTCCGCACGGTCTCGATGAAGCTGTGGCCGTGGATCTCGATCTTCGAGCGGATGCGCCGGATGTGGACGTCCACCGTCCGCGCGCCGCCGTAGTAGTCGTAGCCCCATACGCGGTTCAGGAGCTGTTCTCGCGTGAACACCCGCCCCGCGTTCATGGTGAGGAAGCGGAGCAGCTCGTACTCCTTGAAGGTCATCACCAGCGGCAGCCCGTCGACGGCCACGCGGTAATTCCCAAGGTCGATGGTGAGCGAGCCGCAGCGCACGAAGTTCTCGCTGTCGATTCCGTGGCGCCGCCAGAGGGCACGCTCCACGCGCCGCTGCAGCTCCGCCACCGTCACCGGCAGCACCATGAAGTCATCCACGGAGAGGTCGACGGTCAGCCGCTCGAGCTGTGCTTCGTCCACCAGCGCCATCGTGATGGTGCCCCGCTCGCCGTAGGCCTGGGACAGTATCTCGAAGGCGGCGGGCGGGATGTCGCGCAGGTCGAGGACAACCGCATCTGCCTCCGGGGCATCGTCATCCGCGAGGCGCTCAGGCGAGACGGCCGGGGCCGAGAAACCGCTCCGTTCGAGGGCGGGCCCGAGGCGCGCCACCTCGGGATGGCGCGTAACCAGGTAGATGGTTCGCATTGGCGGAAGTCTTTGCCTTTGTCCGAGTATACGACGCCACTTCCACCGCCCTCCTGTGCAGCCGTGAAATCCGTGTGAATTGTTTCACGAATTGCGGTTCGCGCCGCACCGGGACTGGCAGCCCGCGCCTCCCTAGCCTGTGCGGTCTCCGCCCCGGCCGCGGAGCGCATAGCGGCCGACGGCGGGCGGCTCGAAGATGACCGTCACCTGTTCCGCGTCCTCGGAGAAGATGACGTCTCGCGGCAGCCAGATCTGCTTTTCATCAACCTCGACGCACATGCGCTGGGGCGTTGCGAGCTTTATTCGCCCCAGATGGCGCCCGCTTGGCCCCTTCACCATTTTCCCCACCAGGTCCTGGGTCACGAGTGGCCTCCGCCCCCGGCAGTCGTGCGCCCTCTCACGAGCTTTACCGTCGGCGGCAGGAAACTAGCACTGCCGCTCGCCTGCCGCAATGGCGAAATTGTAAACTCATGTGCTGAATGCAAGTTGGCTTGCATGAATCGCCCGCCGGGGCACTCCAACCACCCATGAATACCGCCACTAACCCGGGCACCCGAGTCCTCGAGGACGTCGACACCGACGCCCAGGTCGAACCTCCCTACCACCTCATCCTGCTGGATGACCAGCACCATACTTACCAGTACGTCGTGCTCATGCTCGGAGACCTCTTCGGCTACGGCCCCGAGAAATCCTTTGCAATCGCCTGCGTGGTCGACTCCCAGGGCCAGGCGATTGTGCTCACCGGCGGCAAAGAGGAACTGACCCGCAAACAGGACCAGATCCACGCCTACGGCGCGGATCCGTGGATGGAAACCTCGGTCGGCTCCATGTCCGCCGTCGTCGAGCCCGTCTGCTAGTCAGTGCCGCGACCGGAAGGGAGCGGTTCGTGCGTGCTCCCCAATCGTTCGCGGCTATCACCTACGCCGACTTTCGCCGGCGCGCCGGCTTCTCTTCCTCTTCGTCATCCTTCGCCTTGCCGGCGGGCGCCTTCGAGCCCTTCGCCGCCGCGATGCTCGCCTCGAGTGCCGCCATCAGGTCCACCACCTTCGCCGGCGCCTCGGCGCGCTCCGGCATGACCACGGTCTCCCCCGCCGCCTTCTGCTCGATCAGGTTGAGCACGGCCTCGCGGTACTCGTCCTTGTACGCTTCTGGATCGAAGTCCGACGCGTAGGTGTCGATCAGCTGACGCGCCAGTGCGACCTCCCGCTCGTCGAACTTGAGCCCGTCTTCGGGCAGGCCGTCCAGCTCATCCTGCGAGACCACCTCGTCCGGGTAGTAGAGCGTCGCCATGGAGATGGCATTGCCTGCCGGCCGGAGCGCCGTGAGGTACTGCTTCTGGCGCATGACCACGGTGGCGATCGCGATCTTGTTGGAGTCGCGCATCGCTTCGAGGAGCAGCCGGTAGGGTTTCGCCGCGCCCTTGTCCGGCGCCAGGTAGTACGAGTTCTCGAAGTAGACGGGGTCGATCTCCTCGAGATCGACGAACTGCTTGATCTCGATGCCCGTGGAGACCGTCGGCTCCAGCGCCTCCAGCTCCTCCGGCTCGATCATCACGTAGACGCCCTTGTCCACCTCGTAACCCTTGACGATGTCCTCCTGCGCCAGCTCCGCGCCGTCCTCTTCGCAGACCCGCTTCTGGCGCACGCGCCCGCCGTCTTCCTTGTGGAGCATGTTGAAGCGAATGTCCTTGCTGCGCGCCGCCGTGTACATCTTCACCGGCACCGTCACCAGCCCGAAGCTGACGGATCCCGTCCAGGTTGGTCGTGGCATCTTTGACCTCCAGCCGCGCCGGCCGCCCGCGCAGGCTCAACTCTTTACAGAATAGCGTAATCGACGCGGCGGGCGGTGGATCGCCACCCATGGAGGACCGTTCGGTACGCCGGACGGCAGTCCGGCGTTCGCTCGGCTCCGGACTACCGTCCGGAGTACTGACGTACCCGCCGTCCAGACGGCTGCGGGGAGACCATCAGTCGATGAGCCCCGCAGTGCGTGCGTCCGCCAGGAACCGGTCGATCCCCAGGTCCGTGAGCGGATGCTTCAACATCTGCTGGATCAGCGACGGGGGGATGGTGGCCACGTGCGCGCCGGCGAGCGCCGCCTGCGTGACGTGCAGCGGGTGGCGCAGGCTCGCCGCCAGCACCCGGGCCTCCAGCCCGTGCGTGTCCACGATCTCCACGCACTGGCGCACGAGCTCCATTCCATCCGTGCTCACGTCGTCCAGCCGCCCGACGAAGGGGCTCAGGTAGGCTGCCCCCGCGAGCGCAGCCAGCAACGCCTGGTTGGGCGAGAAGATGAGCGTGACGTTGATCCGGATGCCCTCTTTGCTGCAGCGGTGGATCGCCTCCAGGCCTTGCTCGTCGATCGGGATCTTCACCACCACGTTCGGGTGCCAGGACGCCAGCTCCCGCGCCTCGCACACCAGCTCGTCCGCCGTGCGCGTCACGCACTCCGCTGAGATGGGGCCGTCGATGACCTCCGCAATCTCGCGGATGCGGTCGCGATAGCTGACGCCGCCCTCTCTCGCCAGCAACGACGGGTTCGTGGTCACGCCAGAGATGACGCCGTACTTCGCCGCCGCCCGGATCTCGTCGATGGAGGCCGTATCGAGGAACAATTGCATGCGCCGAATCCTACAGCAGCAATCGGGTACCTGCGGCCGATCGCCCGACCCTCTCCGCTACGCTGCTGGCCTCCGCACTGTCCTCAGCCGGAGGAGGTGCACCGTCACCGCCAACCCGATCCCCGCCAATGCCAGCCCGACCCACGGGTTTCCCACCAGCCACGCCGCCAGCGCCAGTCCCAGCCAGAGGGCCATGATCGACGTCACCTTCGCGCGCAAAGTCGCGCCTCGACCCTCGTTGTAGTCGCGCAGCATCGGCCCGAAGGCCCGGTTGGTGGTGAGCCAGCGATATGCGCCAGGGGAACTGCGACCGAAACAGGCTGCCGCCAGGATCAGGAAGATCGTCGTCGGCAACAGTGGCACGAACACCCCGATGGCGCCGATGCCTACGAGGACCGCGCCCGCGGCAAGCAGGAGCGGCCGTACGAACCGCCCGGCCATGCGGTCGGGTCGTGGCTCGAATCTTGCCATTTCTCCCATTTCGACCGCTGGCGGCGAGTCCATGACGGCCTTGAGTATCCCGCACGCGAGCCGCCGCCCGCAATTTGCTCGGGACTCGGGACTAGGGATTCGTGACTACCAGACCACGCGCCGCAGCCACCCTCCCGCGAACACGTACGCGACTCCGTCCTTGATGACGAGCGCCGTCATGCTGTGCAAGTCCTTGTGCTGGAACTGGCGGTCGAAGGTGCCGTCCCGCCGGAAGACGACGATCCGGTCGTTTGGCGCGTCGAGGACGGCGAGGTCGCCCCGCGCCTCCACCGGTTGCGCCAGGTCGTCCTTCACCAGCGGCTTGTCGATGCCCGCCTGGGAGAGCTCGAGCGACACCTGGTTGGTGAACCGGCGCAGCGTGCCGTCTGCGTCCGCGGTCACAATTTCGCCGTCCACCATCAGCCTGCGGGCGGCCGCCAGGTCGGGGGTCTCCAGGACGACGGTGGGGGCCGTCGTGAAGCCCGCAGCGCTCGGCGCGAACCGGTAGATCGCGGCCGCCTGCGCATCGAGCACGTAGAGGTCGCCCTCGTGTGTCGCGACGTCGGCGATGGCGAGATTCTGCGGCGCCGCGAACGCGACCGGTTCCAGCCCATTCGCGCCATACGACCAGATGCTGCCCTTGTTGTCCGCTATAAGGAGCGCCGGCCCGGCGAAGCCGCTGTCGTCCAGGAATGCCAGCGCAATGGGGGTGCCCACGTCGGCGTCCTTGTTGGCCGCGAAGACGACCTGCTTCTCTGCGTCTTCGAAGCGAACCGAGATCACCTGGCCACCGCTGCTGTCGAGGAGGTACGCCTCGCCGGTACCGACAGCCATCCGCATCACGGACACGGGCTTCTCGCCGAACTGCTCCAGGCTGGCCACCTTGTCAACGGCCTGTGGGGCGCGAACGTCGTCCATGAGTGCGATCTCGGCCTCCACCTCGGCCGTCAGGTTCGTCTGGGCGAGCGCGGCGGCGTCGATCTCCTGCGCTTCAAGCAGCATCGCCTGGGCCGTGGTGAGCGCTTCGCGTTGTTCCCTCAGGTCCGGGAGGGCGCGCGCCTGGGCGAGCTGCTGCTGCGCTCCGTCCACCAGGTCCGCATAGCGGTCGCCGTCGTCCGCCCCGAATGCGCTGGGTCCGACCATCATGGCGACAAGTGCCACGAGCAGGCTCAAGCCGATGATGATGACGACCCAGGTCGGCGGGAATTGCCCGCCCGCGACCTGCGTCCCGCGGCTGCCCGCCGGCCTCCACCTGCCACCCATGTCGCCACGCATGCGCACGAGCGTGCCGCCGCCATTCGTGTTGCTGGGCGGCTCACCGGCGAGCGTCGTGGCTACGGGCCCTGTCACGGTGAACACCGCCCGGGCGCGTGCATCTTCCGCGAGCTCGTCGCAGGGCGGCGCATCCGTCGTGACGGGCGAGGGGTTCAATTTCACCTCCTCGCGCAAGAGGCTCCGTGAGAAGCTGCGCGTGCGGTCGCGCCGCCCGTCTCCGCCCGTCGCAGCCGGGGGTTCCGCTAAGGCGACGGCGCTGCCTGGAGCTGCTGGCCCGGGCATGCCCCATGACGGACGCGCCGGGATCGCCGGAGCGAGCGAGTTCAGCAGCTCTCGCGAATGCATCGCCCGTGCCTGGCTCTGGGCCGCGAGCACGGCCAGCCCGCCGTCGCCCGAAGCGCGCTGCAGCGGCATCGGCGCCGCCGCCGGGAGGTCCGGGAGGCTCCGTTCGACGCGCTGCCGGGGCCGCAGCTCGAGCAGGTGCCGCCGGGCCTCGACGATCGCGCCTGCGCCTTCGTCCTCGATGAACAGGTGCGGTTGGTATGTGCTCCCGCCGCCGTCGATGTCGATGTTCCGGCGGGTCGCATCGATCACTGGACCGTCTTCGCTATCGTCCGACCCGGCCGGACGGCGCGCGACGTCCGCTTGCGTGCCCGCTGTGGTCACCAGCACGGCCGTCAGATGGCGGAGATGGCTGAGGCGGTGGTAGAGGTCTGCCAGCACCTGGTCTTCCGGGAGCGCGAGGATGCCTCCGATGATTTCGTCGTCCAGGTCATGCAGGGCGGCCGTGGAGATAAGGAGCACCCGGTCGCCCTGGGAGAGATTGATGCGTGAGAGCTGTGGGACCGTCGAGGCTGTCCCGATGGAGCGAGAGTGCTCCTCGCCGGGGGAGTAGGCCGTTACCCGCCTTCCCGAGAGGTGGTAGGCCACCGTGGGGCCGGCCTGCGCGATCACCGCCTGGGCGCCGCGCCGCCCGAAGCAGCTCAGCCCCAGGCTTACGCGGTGCGGGGCGACACTGCGGGCATTCCAGTCGCGTACGTTGTTGTCGGCTTCGAGGAAGAGGCGCCGAAGGGCACCCGTCAGGCTCATGTCCAGCGAGGTGAAGGCCTGACCCAGTGCGGAAATCACATGCCCCGCGAACGCCTCCCCAGCGGGAGTCGTTCCCTCGGCGACAATGAAGAGCTCTGCCCGGTCATCGTGGGGGCCCCGGCCGTGGAATACTCCGGCGTTAGGGCCCCGGTCCACCGGTTCGTGATCCACGATCGCGAACTGGCCGACCCGAAGTGTGTCGGTCAAAACGATGCGTCCGTCCTTGTCCCCAAAGAGTGGACGCGGGGAGCCAGTGACATTCAGCGCATCCTGCTCCTCAACAGGGTTCCCCGCCGCGCCGAAGGGTCGACTATCCCCGCATTACACGATTGGAGCAACCCTTTGGTGTGCGGTCGATTAGGGGAAATCCCGGTTCTGAACGGTAGATACACGAGTGAGACACGACATAATAGATGCATTTGCAACAGGTTCCCGCACTCTGTCGTCTGCCATCCAAACCACCCGGCGGAGGGGGTGGCCGTTCCCTCTGAATCCAAAAAGGCCGCCATGGAGCCCGGAGCGTTAGCGACGGGGCGCATGCCACTTCACGGCGGGGTGGCCGTCCCCTCCTGAATCCAAAAAGGCTGCCATGGAGCCCGGAGCGTTAGCGACGGGTGCGCCCGGCTCCCCGCGGCCCGGGGCTCCCCGCCCGGAGGGGCCGGGTTGATTCAAGAAGGGCGGCCCCGCCCCGCCGCCTTTTGCCTTCGGGCGCGTGCCGTTAACCTTCGGCCCATGGACATGCGCCTCTGGTGGCAGGCATCCCGGCCGTTCTCGTTCACAGCGTCGATCATTCCCGTCATCGTCGGAACGCTGCTGGCCGCGGAGCATGAGTTTCGCTGGTGGGCCGCCTTGCTCGCCCTCGTCGGCTCCGTCCTTATCCACGCCGGTACGAACCTGGTCAACGATTATTACGACTTCCGCAAGGGCGCGGACAACGAGGACTCGCTCGGGCCGGCGGGCTTCATCCAGCGCGGACTCGTGCAGCCAAACGCCGTGAGGAACGCGGGCATTGTCTGCTTCGCGGCGGGCGCGGCCATCGGCCTCGTCCTCTGTGCCCTCACGAGCTGGGAGCTCATCTGGCTCGGCATCGCTAGCGTGCTCGCCGGTTTCCTCTATACGGGCGCGCCCGTGCACCTGGCCTACATCGGGCTTGGCGAGATCACCGTCTTCCTCTTCATGGGGCCGGTGATGGTCGTGGGCGCCTGGTTCGTGCAGACCGAGACCTGGGCGTGGGACCCGTTCATCGCCAGCCTGCCCATCGCCTTCCTCGTGACCGCCATCCTCCACGCCAACAACCTGCGCGACATCGACTCCGACCGGCAGACGGGCAAGCGTACGATCGCCACGCTCATCGGGCGTAAGTGGGCGAACCGCGAGATGTACCTCCTCCTTGCAGGCGCTTACGTCTCGCTCGTGGCGGCGGCCGTCTCCGGGGCACTCCCCTGGCCCGCGCTCGTCGCCCTCGCCACCATCCCCGCAGCCATCCCCATCGTCCAGGTGGTCCGCGCCGGCGGGAACCCGCGCAAGCTCAACCTCGCGCTCATCAAGTCCGCCATGCTCCACATGCAATTCGGAGCCCTCATGGCGGCCGGGTTGGTCGTGAACCTGGTGATTGAAGCGGTTTAGGCTCGTCGCCGATGGAGCCCCTCGCGTTAGCGAGGGGTACTCTTGGGAGAGGCAGAGCGCCCTTTGGAGCCGCTCGCGTTAGCGAGCGGGCCGTTGCCAGGCGCTAGAATGCCGCGTGCCGACAACTGAGCCCGGGCCTCTCGCCTACCTCATCACCTTCTCGACTTACGGTACCCATCTACACGGCGACCCGCGCGGCAGCGTCGATGTTCGCCATAACCTCCCCGGCACGCCTCACCTTGCAGAGGATCCGCGACGCATGGCCAACGCCGTGGCGAAGCTCAGCCATGAGCCCTACACACTCGGCCTCGACGAACGGCGCATCGTCGACCAGACCATCCGTGAAGCTTGCAAGCACAAAGGCTGGGCACTCCTTGCCTTGAACGTCCGCACCAATCACGTGCATCTGCTCGTCAACGCCCGGGTCGAGCCCGCCCAGGTCATGTCGACGGCGAAGGCATGGGCCACCCGCCGATTGGCGGAAGCGGGGCGAGTACCGCGGGGCCGAACGGTGTGGACTTCGGGCGGGAGCAAACGGAAGCTCTGGAACGATGGAGCCGTAAACAACGCTTGGGACTACGTCGTGGATGGACAAGGACCGAGCCTGCTCTGACCCGCCCGCTCCCCTCGCTGACGCGAGCGGCTCCAGGCCACGACGCTCCCACCCCCCCGCCGACGCGAGGGGCTCCAGGCCACGACGCTCCCACCACTCGCTGACGCGAGCGGCTCCAGTCGCCTCGTCCGCCTCTCGACCCACCCCTCGCTAACGCGAGGGGCTCCAACGGCAAGGGGCGCCAGTGAACCCGGCCGTTACCCGCCTAACTCGCGCCTCCGCTACCCTTGAGGCCGCATGCCGGGCATCAACCTCGAGAACCTCATCGAGACCGTTGGCTACATCGGGCTCTTCATCATTGTCTTCGCCGAGACGGGCCTGCTTATCGGGTTCTTTCTTCCCGGCGACACCCTGCTGGTGACCGCGGGCCTCGTCGCCTCCGAGGGCACCTTCGAGCTCTGGATTCTCATCCCCGTCCTGCTCGCGGCCGCCATCCTCGGGGACGCCACCGGCTACGCCATCGGCCGTTCCGCGGGCCCGCGACTCTTCACGCGAGACGACTCGCGCTTCTTCAAGCGCACCCACTTGCAACGGGCGGAGACCTTCTACGAGAAGCACGGCGGCAAGACCATCGTCCTCGCGCGCTTCCTCCCCATCGTCCGCACCTTCGCGCCTACGGTGGCCGGGGCCGCCAAGATGCCCTACCCGAAGTTCGCCTTCTACAACGTCTTCGGCGCCGGCCTCTGGGTATTCTCCACGGTGCTGCTTGGGTACTTCGTGGGCGAATCCGTCCCCAACCCGGACCTGGTGTTCCCAGCGCTCGTCGGAGTGATTCTCATCCTCTCGATCGCGCCCGCCGCCATCCACCTCCTCCGTGAACGGGCCCGCAACCGCGCCGCCTCCGAGGGGTGACATCCCTACGACGTGAGCCCCCACCACGTCACGCCTTTAACATGGTGCGGAGCATCGATACGCTCACGCCGGAGGCTTCAATGACACAATTGGCGACCACCCCGGGCCTCGCCCTCCTGCAGATGATCAACGGCTACCAGGTCTCACAGGCCATCGCTGCCGCCGCGGCGCTTCGCCTTGCTGATTTCGTGACCCATGCGCCAGCCACCGCCGCCGATGTCGCGGCCCGGGCCGGGACATCTCCTCGTCCGACTTACCGCCTCCTGCGTGCGCTCGCGTCGGTGGGCATCTTCGACGAGAGCCAGGACCAACGCTTCACCGCCAACGACCTGTCGCAACTGCTGCGCTCCGACACTCCGGGTTCGTTGCAGGGTTGGGCCGCGTTCATTGGCACGGCGCTCCACCGTGAGATGTGGGGCGACCTGGCGCACAGCGTCGAGACGGGGCAAGACGCCGCCCGCCATCTCCACGGCGCTTCCATCTGGGATCTCCGGGCAGGAAGGCCCGAAGACAACGCCATCTTCAATCGCGCCATGGCCAGCCTGTCCGGCCCCGTGATTCCGGCGGTCCTGGAAGCCTACGACTTCAACCGGTTCGATCACATCGTCGATGTGGGCGGCGGGAATGGCACTCTGCTGGCCGGCATCCTCGGCGCAAATGCCCACCCAAGAGGAACGGTGTTCGATCTCCTGCATGTCGTCTCCGCCGCGGAGCAGGTCTTGACCGGTGCAGGAGTGCGAGACCGATGCGAGGCCGTGCCGGGGAGCTTCTTCGAGGATCCTGTGCCTGCCGGCGCCGACGCCTACATCCTCAAGAACGTCATTCACGACTGCTCCGACGACGACTCCCTGACCATCCTCCGCAACATTCGCGGGGTGATGCGGCGCGACGGGCGTGTGCTCGTCATCGAGCGCCTGGTGAGCGCTCCCGGCGGGAACCCCATCGGCACCTTCTCAGACCTCAACATGCTCGTAGCAACCGGCGGCCAGGAGCGAACGACGGAGGAGTGGCGGGAGCTGCTCGCCTCCGCCGGCCTTTCGCTCGTCTCGGTCACGGCGACGTCCGCGTCCGCGTTCATCATCGAGGCGGAAGCGGTGTAGTCTTCGGTCATGGCTGATTCGCCCGCCCTCAGCGGGACCTCCGCCCGACGGGCGGGCCGCCCTACCTCACCAGCGTTCTCCCGCGAGACCGTGGCGGAGGCGGTCGCCGACCTGGTCTGCGAACAGGGCTACGCTGGCTGGTCCATGCGCGACCTTGCCGCCCGCCTCGGCGTGAGCGCGGGTACGCTCACCCACCACTTCGCCAGCCGCGAGGAGCTCGCCCTCGCCGCCATGGATTACGTCTATGCGCTCCCGCCCGACTGGGAGGAGATGAAGGCGCGCGGCGCGCCGGAACGCCTGCGGCGGATCTGCGCCATCTTCGTCGTCAGCTCGCCCCGCCGCCGCCGCTGGTGGCAGTTCTGGGTCGAGTACATGGCCGCCGCCGCCCGCGTGCCCGAGCTGCGCAAGCGTCACGAAGCCCGCTATGAACGCCAGCGCGACTTCTTCGCCGCCCTCATCGCAGAATGCCAGCCGCACGGCGATCCTCGCACCGAGGCCGATCGCCTGCTCGCCCTCGGCAACGGCCTCGCCATCCACCAGCTTGGCACCCCACGCTGGATGTCCCCCTCGGACGCCCGCGCCCTCCTCGAACAACACATCACTGGCCTCGCTCCCGGGAGCACCAACACTCCCGCCGTCACGACAAGCGACTCCCCCTCTCAGCGGGCGCGCGGAGAGGGGGCCGGGGGGTGAGGGGTCCATGACGACCGGTATTGACAGCCCAACGCCGAGAGAATAATGTCCCAGTAATCGTACATTCGTACGATTAGGAGGAAGTGATGTCCGCTCCATCCCTCTCCGACCACCCCGCCGACCACGTCGACGACCCCTACCCCTACTACCAGCTCCTCCGCGAGTCTGACCCCGTGCACTTCGACGAGCGCCGCGGCACCTGGCTCGTCGCCAGGCACGAAGACGTGAGCCGCTTGCTGCGAGACGATGTGCGCCTGTCCGCCGTCCAGGGCGGTGGGCCGAACGCCAACATGCTCGGCTCCGACCCGCCGAAGCACACGCGCCTGCGCACTCTCGTGAGCAAGGCGTTCACGCCGCGCGCTGTCCGCCAGTTGCAGCCGCGCATCCACGAGATCGTCGACGAGCTCCTCGATGTAGCAGCAGCGAACGGCGAGGTCGACGCCATCGCCGACTTCGCCTACCCGCTCCCCATCACCATCATCGGAGAGATGCTCGGCGTGCCGGCGGCGGAGCGCGGCTTCTTCCGGGCGGCGTCCACGAAGGTCGCCCTCTCCGCCGGTTACGCGCAGGACCCGCACGCCACTTCTCGCGCCTCCGAGGGCCGCGAGGAGATGGTCCGCTACTTCGAGGACCTCATCCGCCGCCGCCGGGCCGACCCCCAGGATGACCTCGTGACCGCGTGCATCCAGGCCGAGGACGAAGGCGATAGGCTGACCCACGGCGAGCTCATGGCGATGCTCCTCATCCTCCTCATCGGCGGGCACGAGACGACCGTGAACCTCATCGGTAACGGCCTCCTTGCCCTCCTTCGCAACCCCGGCCAGCTCGAGCTGTTGCGCCGCGAGCCACTGGAGCGCGAGGCCACCGAGGAGATGCTCCGCTACGATGCCCCCTCGCAGTACACCGGCCGCGTCGCCGCCCAGGACTTCGAGCTGCACGGGCGCGCGATCAAGGCCGGCCAGGCGGTGCGCATGCTCCTCGCCTCCGCCAACCGCGACGCCGACGTGTTCACCGACCCGGACGGCGTCGATATCAGCCGCGCGCCGAATCCGCACGTCGCCTTCGGCGCCGGCATCCACTACTGCCTCGGCGGCGAGCTCGCCCGTCTGGAGGGCCAGATCGCCATCTCCACGATGGTCCGCCGCTTCCCCAACCTCGCCCTCGCCGAGACCGAGCTTCGCTGGCGGCCCGCCCCCGTATTCCGCGGCCTCGAAGCCCTGCCCCTCACGCTCTAACCTTCGGGTCGGAGCCCGAAGCCCTGGAGGAACCAGCATGCCCGTCCATTTCGAGACCGACGGCCCCATCGCCATCGTCACCATCGACCGTCCGGAAGTGCGCAACGCGGTCGACGGTGAGACGGCCGAGGCGCTCGCCGCCGCCTTCCGCCGCTTCGACGCGGACGATGCGCTTGCGGTCGCCATCCTCACGGGCGCGGGCGGCTACTTCTGCGCAGGCGCCGACCTCAAGGCGGTCTCGGCCGGTGGCGGAAACCGCGTGCGCCGCATGGACGGCGATGGCCCGATGGGCCCCAGCCGCATGCTTCTCTCGAAGCCCGTCATCGCCGCCGTCGAGGGTCACGCGGTCGCGGGGGGACTGGAATTGGCGGCCTGGTGCGACATGCGCGTGGCGGCGAGCGATGCCGTCTTCGGGGTGTACTGCCGCCGCTGGGGCGTGCCCCTCATCGATGGAGGCACAGTGCGCCTCCCGCGGCTCATCGGCCAGGGCAACGCCATGGACCTCATCCTCACGGGCCGCGGCGTCAGCGGTGAGGAGGCGCTCCGCATGGGTCTCGCCAACCGCATCGTCGAGCCCGGTACGGCCCTCGAAGCGGCGAAGGACCTCGCCCGCCAGCTAGCGGCCTTCCCGCAGCGCTGCCTCCGGAGCGACCGCCTCTCCGCCTACGAACAATGGGACCTCTCCTACCCCGAGGCGATGGCCAACGAGACCACTCGCGGCCGCGAGGTCATCGACTCCGGCGAGACTCGCGAAGGCGCAACGCGCTTCGCCCAGGGCGCCGGCCGCCACGGCGCATTTTAGAGGGCTGTCCCCACCGCAACTTCCGGGACTCCCCTCTCCCTCTGGGAGAGGGGCCGGGGGTGAGGGCGGGCACGGAGGTCTCCTGCAATCCTCCCCATTGGGTGCCGGCCGCCATGGCGCGTTTTGAATCACCACGACGCCGTCCGAGCGCGACCATCAGGACATCCTTCGTCGTCCGTCAAGCTGAAGTGGTGATTGGCC